>NZ_CP143297.1:725000-1432500 GCF_045689975.1 Dietzia kunjamensis
CTCGTCCGCCGAATGATCAAGGGTTCCTGGGTCAAGCTAATCTGCCCAGGGTGAGTCGGGACCTAAGGCGAGGCCGACAGGCGTAGTCGATGGACAACGGGTTGATATTCCCGTACCCGTGTATGCGCGCCCATGGTGAATCAGTGATACTAACCGCCCTGAACGTCCTAGAGCATCCTTCGGGATGACGTGGACCGGATGCGCGGGACCTGAACTGGTAGTAGCCAAGCGATGGGGTGACGCAGGAAGGTAGCTGGGCCAGTCAGTGGTTGTACTGGTGTAAGAGTGTAGGCCGTGACATAGGCAAATCCGTGTCACATCAAGGCTGAGACTTGATGCATACCCGTTGTGGGGAATTCAGTGATCCTATGCTGCCGAGAAAAGCCTCTAGTGAGTTCATACACGGCCCGTACCCCAAACCGACACAGGTGATCAGGTAGAGAATACCAAGGCGATCGAGAGAACTGTGGTTAAGGAACTCGGCAAAATGCCCCCGTAACTTCGGGAGAAGGGGGACCACGCCCGGTGACGATCCTTGCGATCTGAGCTGGGGGTGGTCGCAGAGACCAGAGAGAAGCGACTGTTTACTAAAAACACAGGTCCGTGCGAAGACGTAAGTCGATGTATACGGACTGACGCCTGCCCGGTGCTGGAAGGTTAAGAGGACCGGTTAGCCGCAAGGCGAAGCTGAGAATTTAAGCCCCAGTAAACGGCGGTGGTAACTATAACCATCCTAAGGTAGCGAAATTCCTTGTCGGGTAAGTTCCGACCTGCACGAATGGCGTAACGACTTCTCTGCTGTCTCGACCACAGACTCGGCGAAATTGCACTACGAGTAAAGATGCTCGTTACGCGCGGCAGGACGAAAAGACCCCGGGACCTTTACTATAGCTTGGTATTGGCGTTCGATTCGGTTTGTGTAGGATAGGTGGGAGACTGTGAAGCATGCACGCCAGTGTGTGTGGAGTCGTTGTTGAAATACCACTCTGATCGTATTGGACGTCTAACCTCGGCCCATGATCTGGGTTAGGGACAGTGCCTGGTGGGTAGTTTAACTGGGGCGGTTGCCTCCTAAAGAGTAACGGAGGCGCCCAAAGGTTCCCTCAGCCTGGATGGCAATCAGGTGTTGAGTGCAAGTGCACAAGGGAGCTTGACTGTGAGACTGACACGTCGAGCAGGGACGAAAGTCGGGACTAGTGATCCGGCACCGGCAAGTGGAAGCGGTGTCGCTCAACGGATAAAAGGTACCCCGGGGATAACAGGCTGATCTTCCCCAAGAGTCCATATCGACGGGATGGTTTGGCACCTCGATGTCGGCTCGTCGCATCCTGGGGCTGGAGTAGGTCCCAAGGGTTGGGCTGTTCGCCCATTAAAGCGGCACGCGAGCTGGGTTTAGAACGTCGTGAGACAGTTCGGTCTCTATCCGCCGCGCGCGTAAGAAACTTGAGGAAGGCTGTCCCTAGTACGAGAGGACCGGGACGGACGAACCTCTGGTGTGCCAGTTGTTCCACCAGGAGCATCGCTGGTTAGCTACGTTCGGAAGGGATAACCGCTGAAAGCATCTAAGCGGGAAGCCTGTTCCAAGATGAGGTTTCTCACCACCTTCGCGTGGTTAAGGCCCCCCACAGACCATGGGGTTGATAGGCCGGAACTGGAAGCGCAGCAATGCGTGCAGGTGACCGGTACTAATCGGCCGAGGGCTTACACACAAACAGCCCCTAAAGAATCGCAACGCGTCCACTGTGCAGTATCTGAAACAACACACCCACGCAAAAACACGTGGGCCTTGTTTCACAGAGTTACGGCGGCCATAGCGGCAGGGAAACGCCCGGTCCCATTCCGAACCCGGAAGCTAAGCCTGCCAGCGCCGATGGTACTGCACTCGTGAGGGTGTGGGAGAGTAGGTCACCGCCGAACACAACTTCACACGAGAGCCCCGAATCACCCTCACCGGTGACTCGGGGCTCTCGTCATTTCACCCACACCAGGCCGGCCCACACCAGGCCGGCCCGCACCAGGCCGACCCGGCCATCAGGCCGACCCGGCCATCAGGCCAGCCGACCGCCGGCGGCACCCATCACCCGACGCGCCAACGCCGAACCCCGCAACTGCTCCACACCCACGACCTCACCACCGGGACCCGACAACGGCACCCGCCAATTCGGATACTCATCCGACGTCCCCGGAACATTCACCGCACGGCGATCACCCACGAGATCCGCCACCGACACGGCGAACAACAGCGACGGCGACTCGGCCACGAATCGATGCAGTGCCACGACTAGATCCTCGGGGGAGTCCCCGTCGAGCAGGCCACGCTCCCGCACGACAGCAGTGAAGTCCGCGATCTCGGCCTCGGCACCACGACGTTCCTCGGCGCTGTCGCCCGTCAACTGTCCCAACTCCTCGCGGATATCCACATGGACGAGGTCGGCGTAGCCGGCGGTCGGCGGGAGATCATGGGTCGTCACCGACGCCATACACAGCCGTCGATAGTCCTCAGGCGGGATCGGGGCGTCCTCGTCCTGCTCGAACCACATCACGGACGTGCCCAGGATCCCGAGCTCGGACAGCGTCTCGCGGACCCCCGGAGCCACCGTTCCCAGGTCCTCGCCCACCACGACCGCGCCGGCCCGTGACGCCTCGAGTGCGAGAACTCCGAGCATCGCCTCGTGGTCATAGTGGACATATGTGCCCTCGGTCGGAGCCGCGCCCCGGGGAATCCACCACAGCCGGAACAGGCCGAGGATGTGATCGATCCGGACGCCGCCTGAATCCCGCAATGCCGCGCGGACGATGTCGCGGAAGGGACGGTAGCCCTCCTCGGCGAGGGCGTCCGGACGGAGCGGCGGCTGCGACCAGTCCTGACCGCGTTGGTTATAGGCGTCCGGGGGAGCACCCACCGAGACCCCACGGGCCAGTGAATGGTGGAGCGACCACGCATCGGCGCCCGTGGGATGGACCCCCACCGCCAGATCGTGCAGGACCCCGAGACGCATCCCCGCGGCAAGGGCCTCGCGCTGGGCGTGCGCCCGCTGCTCCGCGACCAACCACTGCAACCACAGGTGGAAACGGATCTCTTCCGGATTCTCGTCGGCGTAACCCGCGACGGCCTCCGAGCCCGGATCCCGGAGTTCCTCCGGCCAGGTGGACCAGTCGGGGCCGTGGTCACCGGCCAGCGCGGACCACGTGGCGAAGCCCAGAATCCCGGGATGCTCATCGACGAACCGGTCGAACGAGTCGGCCCGGGCGCGGGCCAGCGGGACCATGAACAGGATCCGCAACGCCTCGAGCTTCGCGGTCCACGAACTGTCGCGATCGATCGTGTCCACAGTGTTGGTCGCAGCCGCGGTGCGGGCCAGGTCATCCACGCGACGGCGGTCGGCGGCTGACAGGGCGGAGTACTCCGGCACGAGCTCGGGGCGCAGGTACAGGGGGGAGGCGAACCGGCGGGTCGTCGGGAGATAGGGCGACGGACCGACCGGCACGAACGGCTCACCCGCATGCATGGGGTTGACCAGGACGAAGTCCGCGCCGAAGTCGCGGCTCGCCCACTCGGCGAGGTCCCCGAGGTCGGCCAGATCGCCGACGCCCCAGGACTGTTCCGACCGGACCTGATAGATCTGTGCCGCCAACCCGACTGCACGGTGCTCCTCGAGTCCGGCGGGCACGGGGATTGCGCGGGGATGGACCAGCAGGGTGCACTCACTGGAGTGGCGGGTGCCGTCCGGGGCTCGGACCACTGCGGTGACGCGATGCCATCCGACGGGCAGATCATCGGGGACCGCCAGAGTGACCCGCTCCATCGCCACCCCGTCGACATCCCGGGCGATCCGGGGTTCGTCAAGGGGGAGCAACGTCGACGGCACGTCGGCGTCCTCGAGAAGGACCTCGACATTCACGATCGCGCCGCGCGGGACGTGGACCGGGCACCCGATGGCGGTGCCCTCACGCGCCACCAGCGTCGGTGGCAGCACACCTCGCCAGGGGCGCAGACGAACAGCACCGAGTGCCTCACGTTCGGAGACGCCGCCCTCGTCGTCGTCGCCGACCTCGACGCCCATCGCGGCGAGCACCGCGCGCAGGGTCGAGGCCGGGACCTCGCGACGGACGCCGTCGGCGTCCTCGTAACTCGATGCGACGCCGCAGACGTCGGCGAGCTCGGCCAGGGCAGGGGATACGGCGTGGTTCTCGGTCACGGGACCCACTGTGCCACCGGAGCGAGCCCGGTGAGTCTCGTGCAGAAACGGACCGCAGTCCGAACCGTCCGGTGGGCACAACGTAGTGTGAAGCGGAACACGTATCAGCTCGCCCAGAGAAAGGCCGTGGACCACCCATGACCGAGGCATTCATCTACGACGCCATCCGGACTCCGCGAGGCAAGGGCAAGCCTGGCGGCGCTCTGCACGGGGTCAAGCCGATCGACCTGGTCGTCGGCCTCATCGAGGAGATGCGGCGGCGCTTCCCCGATCTCGACGAGAACCGGATCTCCGACATCATCTACGGGATCGTCACCCCGACGGGGGATCAGGGCATGGACCTGCCGCGGATCGCCGCGCTGGCCGCCAAGATGCCCGACACCGTCGCGGGTGTGCAGATCAACCGTTTCTGTGCCTCCGGTCTGACCACGATCAACATGGCAGCGCAGAAGATCCGCTCCGGGTGGGACGAGGTCGTCCTCGCCGGTGGTGTCGAGTCGATGTCCCGGGCGCCGATGGGCTCCGACGGCGGCGCCTGGGCTCTGGACCCGGCCACCAACTACGACACCTACTTCTCCCCGCAGGGGATCGGCGCCGACCTCATCGCCACCCTCGAGGGGTTCACCCGCGAGGACGTGGACCGCTACGCCGAGCGCTCGCAGCGCCTGGCCGCCCGCGCATGGGAAGAGGGGCGCTTCGCCAAGTCCGTCGTGCCCGTCAAGGACATCAACGGCGTCACCATCCTCGACCATGATGAGCACATGCGCCCGGGCACCACCGTCGACGCCCTGGCCAAGCTCAAGCCGTCCTTCGCCATGGTCGGCGACATGGGCGGATTCGACGCGGTGGCGCTGCAGAAGTACCACTGGGTCGAGGAGATCAACCACGTCCACCACGGTGGCAACTCGTCCGGCATCGTCGACGGCGCCGCACTCGTGGTCGTCGGATCGGAGAAGGCCGGGCAGGAGATGGGCATGACCCCGCGCGCCCGCGTCGTCGCCGCGGCCACCTCCGGTGCCGACACCACCATCATGCTGACCGGGCCCACCCCGGCGGCCAAGAAGGCGCTCGCCACCGCCGGCCTGACCCCCGACGACATCGACCTGTGGGAGCTCAACGAGGCCTTCGCCTCCGTCGTGCTGCGCTTCCAGAAGGACATGAACATCCCCGACGAGAAGCTCAACGTCAACGGCGGCGCCATCGCCATGGGGCACCCCCTCGGCGCGACCGGCGCGATGATCACCGGCACGGTGCTCGACGAGCTCGAGCGCACCGGCGGCAAGCGCGCCCTCATCACCCTCTGCGTGGGTGGCGGCATGGGCGTGGCCACCATCATCGAACGCGTCTGACCCGCACCGACACCACAGGCATAGGAGTAGAAAACCAGTGAGCGAAAACATGTTCCGGTGGGAGCAGGACGGCGACGGCATCGTCACCCTCACCATGGACGACCCCGACCACGGCGCCAACACGATGAACGCCCGGTTCATCGACGACTTCTCCGCCACCGTCGACCGCATTGAGGCCGAGAAGGAGTCCATCAAGGGCGTCGTGCTGACGTCCGCCAAGAAGAGCTTCTTCGGCGGCGGCGACCTCAAGTCCATGATCAAGGCCGGTCCCGACCAGGCCGACGAGCTCTTCGAGCGGTCCATGAGCATCAAGGGCCGCATGCGCGCTCTTGAAACCTGCGGCGTTCCGGTCGTGGCCGCCCTCAACGGCGCGGCCCTGGGCGGTGGCCTCGAGCTCGCGCTCGCCTGTCACCACCGCGTCATGGCCGACGCCCGCGGCGCCAAGGTCGGCCTGCCCGAGGTCACCCTCGGGCTGCTGCCGGGCGGCGGCGGCATCGTCCGCACCGTCCGCATGTTCGGCCTCGCGCAGGCCGTGCCCAACATTCTCATGTCCGGCCGGTCCTTCGCCCCGGACAAGGCTCTCAAGGCCGGCCTGGTCGACGAGGTCGTCGAGCCCGAGAAGCTCCTCGACGCAGCCAAGGCCTGGATCAAGACCGACCCCGAGGCGAGCCAGCCGTGGGACCGCAAGGGCTGGACCCTGCCCGGCGGCACCATCAGTGACCCGGCGCTGGCCGGCGTCCTGCCGTCGTTCCCGGCGAACATGCGCAAGCAGACCAAGGGCGCACCCTCCCCGGCACCGCGCGCCATCATGGCCGCCGCCGTAGAGGGCTCGCAGGTCGACTTCGCCACCGCCGAGAAGATCGAAGCACGCTACTTCGTGTCCCTCGTCACCGGCCCCATCGCGAAGAACATGATCCAGGCGTTCTTCTTCGACATGCAGCACTGCTCCTCGGGCGGGGCCCGGCCCAAGGCCGCCGACGGCTCGGAGATCCCGCGCACCCAGTTCACGAAGGTCGGTGTCCTCGGCGCCGGCATGATGGGCGCCGGCATCGCGTACGTGTGCGCGAAGGCCGGCATCGAGGTCGTGCTCAAGGACGTCGAGCAGGCCTCCGCCGACAAGGGCAAGGCGTACTCGGAGAGCATCGAGGCCAAGGCCCTCGAGCGCGGTCGCACCACGCAGGAGAAGTCCGACGCCCTGCTCGCCCGCATCACCCCCACGACAGACCCGCAGGCCCTGGCGGGGTGCGACCTCGTGATCGAGGCCGTCTTCGAGTCGCCCGAGCTGAAGAAGAAGGTGTTTCAGGAGATCGAGGACATCGTCGCCCCCGACGCGCTGCTCGGCTCCAACACCTCGACCCTGCCGATCACCGATCTCGCCACGGGCGTCAAGCGGCCCGAGGACTTCATCGGCCTGCACTTCTTCTCGCCCGTCGACAAGATGCAGCTGGTCGAGATCATCAAGGGGGACAAGACCACCCCGGAGACGCTGGCCAAGGCGATCGATCTCACGCTGGCCATCCGCAAGATTCCGATCGTGGTCAACGACTCGCGTGGCTTCTACACCTCACGGGTCATCGGCACGTTCGTCAACGAGGCGATCGGGATGCTGGCCGAGGGCATCGAGCCCGCCACCATCGAGCAGGCCGGCCGCATCGCCGGCTACCCGGCGGCCCCGCTGCAGCTGTCCGACGAGCTGAATCTCAACCTCATGGTCAAGATCCGGCAGGCGACCCGCGACGCCGAAGAGGCCGCTGGTGTGGAGTTCGTCCCCGACGCCGTCGACCAGGTGATCCTCAAGATGGTCGAGGAGATCAAGCGCTCCGGTCGCGCCGCTGGCGCCGGGTTCTACGACTACGCCGACGGCAAGCGCGCCGGACTGTGGTCGGGCCTGCGCGAGGCGTTCAGCACCTCCCCGGACAACGCACCCCCGCTGCAGGATCTCGTCGATCGCATGATCTTCGCCGAGGTCCTCGAGACGCAGAAGTGCGTCGACGAGGGCGTGATCGTCGACGACGCGGACGCCAACATCGGCTCCATCATCGGCATCGGGTTCCCGGCGTGGACCGGCGGCACCCGCCAGTACGCGAAGAACTACTCCGAGCCGGGGGCCAAGGTCGCCACCGGGTACAAGGGCTTCGTCGCCCGCGCCGAGGAGCTGGCCGCTAAGTACGGCGAGCGCTTCGCGCCCACCGAGTCGCTGAAGAAGCTGGCAGCCGAGCAGGGCTGACCTCCTCCCACACGGCCCGTACGGCGGTCGTCCCGGGGATACCGGGGCGGCCGCCGTACGAGCATCCCGGCGCGTGCGAACGCCTCTCGGTGTCACGGAACGTGTGCACCACCTCGCGCGGGAGGGCGTTCGGGGCCGTTGTCCCCATGGCCGATTCGCAGAAAGGGAACGCGAGATGTCTGGGCTTATCGCAGCCGACGATCTGCATAGCGGATATCTGATCCGACTCGGGGAGATGACCCTCTCGGAGGACGAGATCGTCGACTTCGCGTCCGCGTGGGATCCCCAGTGGTTCCACACCGATCCGGCGGCGGCGGCGACCGGGCACCACGGAGGCGTGATCGCCAGCGGTATCCACACCCTGGCGGTCCTCCAGAAACTCAGCGTGGAGGCGTTCTACTCACGGGCGGCCGTGATCGCCGGGCGCGGATTCGACCGCCTGCGCTTCACCGCACCGGTGCGTCCGGGCGACACGCTGAGGGGCTCGGTCACCGTGACCGAGGTGAGCCTCGACGAGACGAGGGGCCGCGTGGGGATGGACATCGAGATGCACGATCAGGACGCACGGACCGTCCTCACCGCCACGATGACGGTGTTCCTGTGGCGCCGCGGCCACGGTGGCGCCGCCGGCGGGTGACGGCGGGGCCGGACCCGAACCCGATCTGCGCGAGCGCGTGGAATCCGGCGTCAGCCGCGCTCTGCGGCGACCCGGCCCATCCGCACGAACGCCTCGGTGAGCAGCTCGGCGGAGCAGGCGAAGTTCACCCGGGCGAAGCCCTCGCCCTCCGTGCCGAACGCCGGCCCGGGGCTGAGCGCCACCCGCCCCTCGTCGAGGAACGCCGCGGCCGGGTCGTCGCCCAGGCCCGGGTAGCCGCGCAGGTCGATCCATGCCACGAACCCGGCGTCGGGCCGACGCCACCGCGCGCGGGGAAGGTGCTCGGCCAGCAGCCGCCCCATCAGATCGAGGTTCGACGCGAGCGCGGAACGCAGCTCATCGAGCCAGTCCAGGGACCCGGTCAACGCGGCCTCCGCGGCCAACGCCCCGAAGTGCCCCACGGCGCCCGACAGCGCCGAGCGCCGGACGTGGAACCGCTCCGGGTTGCCGTTGATCACGAACGCGCACTTGAGTCCGGCGAGGTTGAACGCCTTGGACGCCGACGAGATGGCCAGCCCCACCTCGCGCGCGGTGTCGGAGGCGGCCAGGAACGAGGTGAACTCGACTTCCGGCATGGCCAGGGGCGCCCAGATCTCGTCGGAGACCACCACGGCGTCGTGCCGCGCGGCCAGGTCGGCGAGCTCGGCCAACTCTGCCTGGCCGTGAAGAACGCCCGTGGGGTTGTGCGGGTGACTGAGCAGCACGGCCCGGGCCCCGTCGGCTAACGCCTGCTCGATGCCCGCCAGGTCCAGTCGCGGGTCCTCGCCGTCGTGGTCGACCAGGGGCACCGCGACCGGCGTCATCCCCACGCGCCGGATCCACGGTCCGAACGGCATGTACACCGGCGGCGTGTACACCACGCCGCTCCCGGCCGGGATGGTCCGGGCGAGGGTCTCCCGCACGCCCACGCCGACGTCGTTGACCGGCACCACCGCGTCCTCCGGCACGTCGTACCCGAAGCGCGAGTAGTACCGCGCGCACACACCGGCGAGTCGCTCGATCTCGGCGAAGTAGCCGGTGTCGCCGTCCGCCACCGCGGCGGCGAGGCGCTCCCGGATCGCCGGGGCGAGCAGGACGTCGGTCTCGGCCACGAACAGCGGCAGGACGTCCTCGGGGTAGGCCACCCACTTCTGGCTCCGCCGTCTACGCAGCTCGGACTCGGGGACATCCAGGGGGAACGGCACGGCGGTGGATCCTTTCGCAGCGGGTTCGACCGTCCCAGGTTACTCAGCTGCCGGGCACGAACCCCGGGTGCACCCACACGTCGAAGTCCCGGGAGTCGGCGCCGAACGGGGAGAGCGGCATCAGCGAGACCCACGTGGTGGTAGTCGAGCCGGGGACGGTGCCGGCGGGGATTCCGATACCGCCCGACGTGGTGGGCCATTCCCGCTCGTAGGCCAGGTCGTAGGCGCCCCGGACGCTCCCGTCGGCCGCGGACCCCGTCGATCCGGTGATCACGTCCGAGAGCACCGTGATGCGGTGGAGCCGGTGCGGCGTCCCCGAGGGGTCACGTTGCCAACAGTCCGATCCCTGGGACACGTAGTTCGAGCACCAGATCTCCGTGTCCGTGCCGAACGGGGAGAGCACGCGCATGGGTGCTCCGTTCGGGGCCCAGAACTGCGGATCCGACGGCGCGACGGCGTAGGGCCAGTACGAGAGCTCGGCCCATCCGAACGGGCCGTCGGTGGCGGGTGGGAACGGGCGGTCGGCGGGCCAGGCGGGATCGTCGAGTGACTGGGCGAGGGCGGCGGGCGCGGTCGCGAGGGGGCCGAGCAGCGGCGTGGCCAGGAGGACCGCGGCGAGAGCGACGCGGCGGAGTTGTGTGACGGTGCGTGACATGGACCCAGTCGACCACGCGAGCGGCACCCTCACAGGCCGAACCGCCAGACGTGAGTACACCGTGACGGGACCGTCACGACGGGTAGCGCAGGGGAAACAGCGGATTCCTACGGTGGCGTGGCACAGGGCGCCGGCGGGGCGCCCGCTACCGGGGAGAGGTGAAGCGATGACGCGCTCGCACGTGATCGAGGACTGGGATCCGGAGGACACGGCCCAGTGGGAGTCCGGAGGCCGGCGCACCGCGATGCGCAATCTGTACTGGTCGGTGTTCGCCGAGCACGTGGGGTTCTCGGTGTGGACCCTGTTCGCCGTGATGGTGCTGTTCATGCCTGCGGACGTCTACGGCCTGGACGCGCCGGACAAGTTCCTCGTCTCCGCGGTGGTGACCCTCACCGGCGCGTTCCTGCGCATCCCCTACACGCTGGCCACCGCGACCTTCGGTGGCCGCAACTGGACGATGTTCTCCGCGTTCGTGCTGCTCATCCCGGCGGGGGCGATGCTGTGGATCATGGCCAATCCCGGGCAGCCGCTGTGGCTGTACCTGGTGGTGGGCGCCCTCGCGGGCCTGGGCGGCGCCAACTTCGCCTCGTCCATGACCAACATCAACGCCTTCTTCCCGCAGCGCATGAAGGGCTGGGCGCTGGGCCTCAACGCGGGCGGCGGCAACCTGGGTGTGGCGACCATCCAGGTGGTGGGGCTCGTGGTGATCGCCGCGGCCGGAAACCGCTCGCCGCACTGGGTGATCGCGGTGTACCTGGTCCTGCTGGTGGTCGCGGGGATCGGCGCGGCATGCAAGATGGACAACCTCGAACACCACACCGTGGACGTCGCGAGCATGCGCGACGTGGCAGGCGACCGCGACGGCTGGGTGCTGTCCCTGCTCTACATCGGTACCTTCGGCTCGTTCATCGGGTTCAGCTTCGCCTTCGGGCAGATGCTCACCATGACCTTCACCGGTAACGGGCAGTCCCCGGCCGACGCCGCTCTCCACGCCGCGCAGATCACGTTCCTCGGCCCGCTGCTGGGCTCGTTGACCCGCATGCTGGGCGGCCGCCTGTCCGACCGCTTCGGCGGTGCCCGGGTCACCCTGGTGACCTTCCTCGGCATGGCCGCGACGACGGTGGCGCTGATCGTCACCTCGAGCATGCAGGCGGCCGACGGCGGCCGACTGTCGGGCGGCGCGCTGGTGTTGTTCTTCGCGGCGTTCCTCACCCTGTTCGCGCTCACCGGGATGGGCAACGCCTCGGTCTACAAGATGATCCCCACCGTCTACGAGGCCCGTAGCCGCGGTCTGGACCTGCCGGATGCCGCCCGGGCGGCGTGGTCGCGAGCGCATTCGGGCGCCCTCATCGGGGTCGCCGGCGCGGTCGGCGCGTTCGGCGGGTTCCTCATCAACATGACCCTGCGCAGCTCCTACCAGTCGTCGGGGTCCGCGACCTGGGCGTTCGTGGCGTTCACGGTCTTCTACGTGGTGGCGGCGCTCGTCACGCGGGCGGTGTACCTCCGGCGTCCGACCGCCGCGCCGACGGGGGCCGGGGCCGCGGCATCCCGCACCGCGTCGGAACAGGGCCGGGCCGCACGTCCGGTGCCGGCCGCGCGCTGACGGGAAAGGGACGAGGGGACGACGACGACGAGGAGAGCACCATGACGACCGTTCGCAGCAGCCCGGAGGCGCCGAACCTGACGACGGTGCCCGAGCCCGTTGAGGCGGGCCCCGGCGGGGACCGGCCCACCCACACGCATTGCCCGTACTGCGCCCTGCAGTGCGCGATGACGGTGACGCCGGCGGCGGACCCGGCCGAGGCGGTCGAGGTGGCGCCCGCGTGGTTCCCCACCAACCGTGGCGGGCTGTGCCGTAAGGGGTGGACGTCGGGAGAGCTGCTCGATCACCCGGGCCGGCTCACCACCCCGCTCATCCGGCGCGACGGGCGCCTGGAAACGTGCGACTGGGACACCGCCCTGGACCGCGTGGCCGAGGGGATCCGCCGGGCGCAGGCCGCGGGCGGGCCCGACGGGGTGGCGGTGTTCGGCGGCGGCGGGCTCACCAACGAGAAGGCCTACCAGCTGGGCAAGTTCACCCGGCTCGCGCTGGGCAGCCGGCTCATCGACTACAACGGCCGCTGGTGCATGTCGAGCGCCGCGGCGGCCGCGAACCGCAGCTTCGGCCTCGACCGCGGACTGCCGTTCCCCGTCACCGACCTCGCCGACGCCCGGGCCGTGATGCTCATCGGTGCCAACCCCGCCGACACCATGCCTCCGTTCCTCCAGCACCTCGACACGGCAGCACGCGCCGGCGGGCTCGTGGTGGCCGACCCCCGGCTCACCGCGACCGCGCGGCGCGCCCTCGACGGGGGCGGTGTGCACCTGCGACTGCGCCCCGGCACGGACGCGGCACTCGCGCTGGGACTGCTGCACCTCGTCGTCGTCACCGGCGCGGTCGACACGCGGTACATCGCCGAGCGCACCAGCGGGTTCTCCGACGCGTGGGCGCACGCCGCCGCCTGGCTTCCCGACCGCACCGAGCGCGTCACCGGTGTCTCTGTCGCGCACCTCGAGCGGGCGGTCGCCCTGCTCGCCCGCGCGCGTGACGCCGGGGCGGGGTCGTACATCCTCACCGCCCGGGGCGCCGAGCAGCACGCCGACGGCACCGCCGTGGTGGGCGCCGCCATCGCGCTCGCCCTGGCGCTGGGACTGCCGGGACGTCCGGGGAGCGGCTACGGCACCCTCACCGGGCAGGGCAACGGGCAGGGCGGCCGCGAGCACGGGCAGAAGGCCGACCAGCTGCCCGGGTACCGGATGATCACCGACCCCGCCGCCCGCGCGCACGTCGCCGGGGTGTGGGGAGTGGACCCGGAGCAGATTCCCGGGCCGGGTCTGTCGGCGTTCGAACTACTCGACTCGCTCGGCCGGCCGGGCGGGCCCACCGCGATGCTGCTCCACGCCTCCAACCCGGTGGTCTCCGCGCCCGACGCCGACCGGGTGACCGAGCGGCTACGCGCGCTCGACACGCTCGTCGTGGCCGACTTCGTCCTCTCGGAGACTGCCGCGCTGGCCGACGTCGTCCTGCCCGTGCCCCAGTGGGCGGAGGAGGAGGGCACGCTCACCAGTCTCGAGGGCCGGGTGCTGCGGCGACGCCGGTCCGTCACCCCGCCCGCCGGCGTGCGCGACGAACTGTGGATCTGGCACGAACTCGCCCGCCGCCTGGACCGCGGACCCGAGCGGTTCCCGCCCGACGCGCGAGCGGTGTTCGGCGAGCTCGCCCGCGCCTCCGCCGGCGGCAAGGCCGACTACTCGGCGATCGACTGGGACCGACTCGACGCCGGCGAGGCACTCCACTGGCCGTGCGGCGCCGACTCGCCGGACGGCACGCCCCGCCTGTTCCTCGACCGCTTCGCCACGCCCGACGGCCGCGCCCGGTTCGTCGTGGACGAACCGCGCGCACCCGCCGAACCACCCGACTCGCAGTACCCGCTGCTCGGCACCACCGGGCGATTGCTCGCGCACTACCAGTCCGGCGCGCAGACCCGCCGGGTCGCCGAGCTCGCCGACGCCGAACCGGACATGTGGGTGCAGGTCCACCCCGTCGTGGCACGCGCGGCCGGCCTGGTCGACGGTGATCCCGCGCGCATCGTGTCGCGGCGGGGCGCGGTCGAGGCCGTGATCCGCTGCGACGAGGACATGCGCACCGACACCGTCTTCCTGCCGTTCCACTTCCCGGGCGACGGCCGGGCCAACCTGCTCACCCTGCCGGAGCTCGACCCGCACAGCCGGATGCCCGAGTTCAAGGTGTGCGCGGTCCGGCTGGAGGCGGCATGAGCGCGCGCCGCGTCGTCGTGGTGGGCGCTGGGATGGCCGCCGCCCGGCTCGCGGAGGAACTGCGCGTCGGCGAGCCGGACCCGGAGCGGTTGTCGGTGACCGTCCTGGGCGCGGAAGCGGAGGAACCGTACAACCGAATCATGCTGTCCCACGCCGTCGCGGCCCGGCCGGTCGCCGCCCCCGACGCCCCCGACGCGCCCGCAGCGGCTCCCGCGGCCCCCGCCCCCGTCGCGCCAGCGCCGGTTGCCCGGCTCAAGCCCTCGGCCTGGTGGGAACGGCACCACATCACGGTCCGAACTTCTACACCTGTCGCGGCGATCGACCGCGCCTGCCGCGAGGTGGAACTCGCCGATGGCGAACGCATCGGCTACGACCACCTGGTCCTGGCCACGGGCGCCGCACCCCGCATCCCGCCCGTCGACGGCATCCGCGGTCCCAGCGGCGGCCTGGCGCCCGGCGCGTTCACCCTCCGGGATGCCGCGGGCCAGCGAGAACTGACCGCTCATCTCGCCGCACACCCCGGCCCGGTCGCGGTCGTCGGTGCGGGCTTCATCGGCCTGGAGATCGCCTGCGCACTCGCCGGGGCGGGGCACGACGTCGTCGTCGTCCACCCCCGCGACCGGCCCATGAACGGGTGCCTCGACGCCGGCGCCGGCGCCGTACTGGTCCGCGCCCTCGCCGCGCTCGGGGTGCGGGTGCTGACCGGCGTGCGCGCCATGCGGTGGGACGGGGCCACCCTGACGCTCGACGACGGCGAGGTGCGCTGCCGGACCGTCGTACTCACCGCCGGGTCCGCGCCGCGGACAGACCTCGCACGCGACGCCGGGCTGGAGGTGGGCCACGGCGTGGTCGTCGACGACGAGCTGGCCACCAGCGATCCCGCCATCTCCGCGATCGGCGACTGCGCGCAGCACCGGGGCGTCGTCAGCGGACTGGTCGCACCCGCCTGGGACCAGGCCGTGGCGCTGGCCGCCCGGCTCAGCGGCGCGGACCCGCAGGCGAGATACCTCGGGGGCGCGGAGGTGACCAGGCTCAAGGCCCACGGGCTCGACGTGGTCGCCCTGGGCTCGCTCGCGACCGACGTCTACGGATCGCGGTGCCCCGACACCGGTGCGCCCATCGAGGTCACGACCCTGAGCGAACCCGCCCGCGGCCGGTATGCGCGCGTCGACGTGGCGGGGGGCCGCGTGGTGGGAGCCGCGCTGATCGGACACCCGGAGCCGGTCGGGATGCTCACGCAGCTATTCGAGAACGCTCTTCCCGTGCCGGACGACGTCGTGTCGGTGGTGCTGGGACGCGCCGAGGCGGTGGCCGCACAGACCCCGTCGACGATGCCGGCCGCGGCGGTGGTCTGCCGCTGCAACGGCGTGAGCAAGGGAGACCTGGTCGCGGCCTGGGCCGACGGGGCACGCGACAACGATGCCCTGGCGCAGCGGACCCGCGCCGGGACGGGCTGCGGTGGGTGCTCGTCGGCGGTCGAAGGGATATGCGGATGGCTACAGGAGGCTGGATGACGGGGGACGAGCGGTCACGGGACGCGGCGGCGGGGGCGTGCGGTGCTGCGGCGGGGGCGGACGAGGCGGTGGAGGGAAACCTGCCGGACACACGCCTCGTTCATGATGGGGGAGTGACCGATTCCGACGTGACCACCTCCGAACCCGATCTCCCGCTGCTCGGACGCACTGTCGCCGTCACCGCCGCCCGGCGGGCCTCCGAGCAGCGCACCCTCCTCGAGCGGCGCGGGGCCACCGTCCTGCACGCCCCGGCGATGCACATGATCCCCATCGCCGAGGACACGGTGGTGCGCGAGGCCACCGGGCGCCTGCTCGCCGCGCCCGCCGACCTCATGGTGCTCACCACCGCGGCCGGCGTGCGCTGGTGGATGCAGGTGTGCGAGGAATGGGGCCTGGCCGACGACCTGCTCGAGCTGATGGGCGCGGTCCCGCTGTACTCCCGCGGACCCAAGACCACCGGCGCGATCCGTGCCGCCGGCCTGCGCGAGCACGCCTCGGCCAAGAGCGAGGCCAGCCCGGAGCTGCTGGAGATGCTGCTCGAGCGCGGCGTGGAGGGACTGACGATCGGCGTCCAGATCCAGGGCGCCGGCTCCGGGTGGAACCCGATGTCCGTGCTGCTCGACGGTCTGCGCGAGGCGGGTGCCGACGTGATCGAGGTGCCCGTCTACCGCTGGGAGCTGCCCGACGATCTCGCGGCACTCGACGATCTGGTGCGGACCATCGCGGCGCAGGGCGTCGACGGCGTGACCTTCACCGCGGCCCCGGCGGTGGTGGCGGTGCTCAAGCGTGCCGAGGCACTGGGCGTGTTCGACGACCTGCTCGAGGCGCTGGACGGGCCCGTCGCCGCGCTGTGCGTGGGGCCGGTGACCGCGGCGCCGCTGGCCGAGCTCGGTGTGCCGTTCACCAGCCCGGACCGGATGCGGCTGGGGTCACTCATGCGGCACACCACCGACGAGCTCGCCGCCCGGACCGCGCCGATCGAGGTCGCCGGGCACGAGCTCACCGTGTGTGCGGCGGCCGCACTGGTCGACGGCAAACCGGTGGAGCTCACCCCGGCCCAGCTCGCGCTGCTGCGGGCCCTCGCCCGGCGCCCCGGGGCCTGCGTGAGCCGCGATGACCTGCTCACTGCTCTCCCCGGAGACGGCACCGACCTGCACGCCGTCGAGACCGCGATGGGTCGCCTGCGGCGCGCGCTCGGCGTTCCCGACCTCGTCACGACCGTCGTCAAGCGCGGGTACCGACTCAGCATCTAAAGGCGCCGCCGGCCCTGCGGACTCCTCGACGTACGCGCCCTGAATGGTCCACACCCGCAGCGTAACCCGCCAGTGAATGTGCATATTGCCATCGCACGCCAGCGGGGCGGGGCACACAGAAGGGGCAGCGCATCCGCGAGTGGGTGCGCTGCCCCTGGTTCGGGAACGGGCCGGGCCGGGGCCGGCGGCGAGCGGGCCGGCGTCTACGCCGCGATCACGCGGGCATGCCGGACGGCGGGCTGGGTAGCCACGAACACCGTGCCATCGGCGGCGACCCGGGCGGGGAACACCGAGAGTCCGTGCGAGGGGTCGTCGAGGCCGCGACCGTCGGCGAGCGCATAGGCCTGCTTGCCGATCGGTGAGATCACCGCGGGTTCGCCGGCGCGGTCGCCCACCAGGCCGCGGCTCATCACGGCGGCCCGGGCGACGGGGTCGATGTTGCAGAGGGCGCGGACCTCGTCGTCGTCGATCTTGTAGACCGCCACCTGGCGGCCGTCGGGCAGCAGGGCGGCGACCCCACGCCCCGGGATGAGGCGGCCGACCGGGCAGACGGCGATCTCGGCGGGGCGCGCGGCGCCCGATGCGGGAGCGGGGCGGGTGGCGGTGAACAGCTGGGTGGTGGTCATGACGGATCTCCTCCTGGTGGGCGGAACTGGTGAGCGGAAGTCGTGGGCGGAAGTAGTGGGCGGAGCTGGTGAGCAGGAGTCGTGGGCGGGGTGGCCGGCAGAGCTGGCCGGTGTCCGGCGCGGGACCGTCAGACGCGGGCCGGCATGGACGGCGAACCGAGCAGGACCGGCACCTTGCGGCCGTCGCGCTCCTCGAACTGCACGGTGGGGTCGGGCGCCTCGGGGGCGTTGATGAAGGAGACGAACCGGCCGAGCTTGTCGGGGTCGTCCAGGACGGCCGCCCACTCGTCCACGTACCCCTCGACATGCGATTCCATCCGGCCCTCGAGCTCGGCCGCGAGCCCCAGCGAGTCCTCGCACACGACCTCCCGCAGGTGGTCGATGCCGCCCTCCAGCGATTCGAGCCACGGCGCGATCCGCTGCAACCGCTCGGCGGTGCGGACGTAGAACATCACCGTGCGGTCGATGTAGCGGATGAGCTGGTCGTCGGTGAGATCCCCGGCCAGCAGCTGGGCGTGCCGCGGGGTCGCGCCGCCGTTACCACCGACGTAGAGGTTCCACCCGGTCTCGGTGGCGATCACCCCGACGTCCTTGCCGCGCGCCTCCGCGCACTCACGGGCACAGCCGGAGACGCCCATCTTGATCTTGTGCGGCGCCCGCAACCCGCGATACCGGGTCTCGAGCAGGACCGCCATCCCCACGGAGTCCTGCTGGCCGTAACGGCACCACGAGGTACCCACGCAGCTCTTCACCGTGCGCAGCGACTTGCCGTAGGCGTGACCGGACTCCATGCCCGCGTCGACCAGGCGTCGCCAGATCTGCGGCAACTCCTCGACACGCGCGCCGAAGAGGTCGATCCGCTGGCCGCCGGTGACCTTGACGTACAGGTCGTGGTCGCGCGCGATCTCGCCGATCACGATGAGCTGATCCGCCGTGACCTCCCCTCCGGGCATCCGCGGGACCACCGAATAGGTGCCGTTCTTCTGGATGTTGGCCAGGAAGTGGTCGTTGGTGTCCTGCAGCGAGGCCTGCTCGCCGTCGAGGACGTGGTCGGAGCTGGTCGAGGCGAGGATCGACGCGACGGTGGGCTTGCAGATGTCGCAGCCGGAGCCGCGGCCGAAGCGCCCGATCAGGCCGGAGAAGGTCCGGATCCCGGTGACGGTGACGATCTCGAACAGCTCCGAGCGGGACTGGTCGAAGTGCTCGCACAGTGCCGTGGACTGCTCGACCCCCTCGGCCTCGAGCACCTGCCGCATGAGCGGCAGGCACGACCCGCACGAGGTGCCGGCGCGGGTGCACGCCTTGAGTGCCGGGACGTCGCACGCCCCGCCACAGATCGCGTCGCGCAGCGTGCCCTTGGTGACGGCGTTGCAGGAACAGATCTGGGCGTCGTCGGGCAGCGACTCCACGCCGACACCCCCGCCGTCCGCCGCAGCGCCCGGGGTGATGAGGGACAGGGGATTGGACGACGGCAAGGTGCGCCCGAGCAGCGGCTTGAGCAGCTGGTACGGGCCCGCGTCCCCGACGAACACCCCGCCGAGCAGGGTCAGGGCGTCGTCGCTGAGGACGAGTTTGGAGTAGGTCCGCGTGACGGGGTCGTCCACCACCAACTCGAGGCAGCCGGGCGTGCGCCCGTGGGCGTCGCCGAAGCTGGCCACGTCGACCCCCATGAGCTTGAGTTTGGTGGCGAGGTCGGCGCCGGTGAACTCGGCGTCGGCGCCCGGACCGTCGCCCAGCCGGGCGGCGACCACCTCGGCGGAGGCGTACCCGGGTCCGACCAGGCCGTAGCAGGTGCCCTCGATGGCCGCGCACTCGCCGATCGCGAACACGTGCGGGTCCGAGGTGCGGCACGCCCGGTCGGTCAGCACGCCGCCCCGCTCGGCCAGTGCCAACCCGGCCCCGCGGGCGAGCTCGTCACGGGGGCGCACACCGACGGAGAACACCACGACCGCTGCCTCGACCGCGGTCGTCTCGCCGTCGTCGCCGGTCAGGGTCACCCGGACCCCGCCGTCACCGTCCGCACCGTCGCGCGGTTCGATCACCGTGTCGGTCACGCTCAGGTGCACTTCGATGCCACGGTCGCGGATGAGGTCGCCCAGCAGCGCGCCGCCCCGACCGTCGACCTGGACGGGCATGAGCCGGTCGTTGCGCTCCACGACGTGCGGGGTCAGCCCGATCAGGCTCAACGCATTGGCGGCCTCGATGCCGAGCAGCCCGCCGCCGATCACGACGCCGTGCGCGCCGGGCCCTGCGGTCTCGGCGGCCGCGCGGATCGCGTCGAGGTCGTCGAGGGTGCGGTAGACGTGGCAGCCGGGCAGGTCGTGACCGGGCACGGGCGGGACGAACGCGCGTGAGCCGGTGGCCAGGACCAGCGCGTCGTAGGAGATGCGCTCGCCGGAGTCGAGTTCGACCTGCCGCGCCGCCCGGTCGATCGCCGTGACGAGGTGGCCGGAACGGACGGTGACCCGCGGGTCGGCGGAGTGGCGGGCGTCCTCGAGGTGCAGGGCCGCACGTTCCCAGGCGCCGACGTAGGCCGAGAGGCCCACGCGGTCGTACGCGGGATCGGGTTCCTCGCCGATCACCGTGACGGCCAGGTCGGTGTCGGCGTACCGCGAGCCGAGGGTGGAGACGAATCGGTGGGAGACCATCCCGTGCCCGACGACGACGATGTGCTCAGTCATTCCTGGACCTCCTTCGAGCCTGTACCGATCAGGCTAGGAAGGCGGTGTTGCGGAACTGTGGCGTCAGATCACGGTCCCGTGACGCTTAGTTCACAGGGGGCCCGGCGGCGGGTGAGGCCGCGGACGGGCTACGGGTGCGGGCGTGCCGAGGGCGCGCGGATGCCGGGAACCGGGTGAGGGCGGTCGCTTGCGGAGATGCCGGGGGAGGGGGGGCCGCTCAGTCGAGGGGGAGCAGGCTCGTCGGCGTGGCCGAGACCTCGTCCACCCGGTCGAGGTTCTGGCGCACCCGCTCCCACTCGCCGGAGGGGATCTCCTTCTCGAGTCGGCGCAGGACGGCCTTGTCGGAGGTCGCCCATGCGACGGGCATGGGTGAGATGAACTGGTACAGGTTGTCGCCGCCGCGGGCGCTGCGGTTGCCGACCACGGCCACGCACGGCACGCGCTCGCCCACGCGAACGTCGTGACCCGGGAGCTTCTCGCAGCTGCGGACGGCCAGCGCGGGGAGCTTTCCGGCGGAGCGGTCGACGGCACGGTCGACCAGCGCCAGGAGGGTCAGCCCGCGGGGGCGCACCTCGGCGATGATGGCCGGGACGAGTTCCGAGGTGGCGTAGGTGCGCTGCATCGAGCCCATTTTGCGCGGGATGTACCCGATCATCGCCAGGCATCCGAGAGCAAAGACCCCGGCCAGCGCGGCGACGATCCAGGCCCAGGCCTCGAAGCCGGAGTAGATGAGCAGGCCCACGGCCGCGGCCAGGACGAGCACACCGAGGATGCCCGCGGACCACTGCAGCCGCCGCACCTCGGCGAGGCTCTCGTTGTGCTTGCGGACCCAGGCGTCGTCGACGGGGATGTCGGCGAGGCGGTACTGCTCGTGCGGGGCGCGGGGGGTGCGATCGGCGGCCATGGGTCCAGTATCCCAGGAACCGTCCGGACCGGACCCGCGGGTGGCCGCCGGCGTCAGCCGACCTCGGGGATCGGCGGCCCCAGCAGGTCGTCGGCGTCGATGATCCGGTAGGCGTACCCCTGCTCGGCGAGGAACCGCTGCCGGTGCGCGGCGTACTCGGCGTCGAGGGTGTCGCGCGAGACCACCGAGTAGAAGTGTGCCTGGCCGCCGTCGTGCTTGGGCCGCAGCAGCCGGCCCAGCCGCTGCGCCTCCTCCTGCCGGGAGCCGAACGTCCCCGACACCTGCACGGCCACGCTGGCCTCGGGCAGGTCGATCGAGAAGTTGGCGACCTTGGACACCACGAGCGTGGAGATCTCCCCGGCGCGGAACGCGTTGAAGAGCTTCTCGCGCTCCTTGTTGGAGGTGGAGCCCTGGATGACGGGCGCGTCGAGCTCGTCGCCGAGTTCCTCGAGCTGGTCGAGGTAGGCACCGATCACCAGGGTCGGGGCGCCCGCGTGCTTGGCGAGGATGCTCTTGACCACCGGGATCTTGGTCCGCGCGGTCGAGCACAGCTTGTACTTGTCCTCCGCCTCGGCGGTGGCGTAGAGCATCCGCTCGTTCTCCGTGAGCGTCACCCGTACCTCGACGCAGTCGGCCGGGGCGATCCAGCCCTGCGCCTCGATGTCCTTCCACGGGGCGTCGTACCGCTTGGGTCCGATGAGGGAGAAGACGTCACCCTCGCGGCCGTCCTCGCGCACCAGGGTGGCGGTGAGCCCGAGTCGGCGCCGGGATTGCAGGTCCGCGGTCATCCGGAACACCGGCGCGGGCAGCAGGTGCACCTCGTCGTAGATCATCAGCCCCCAGTCGCGGGAGTCGAACAGCTCCAACGCCCGGTGGACGCCCTTGGTCTTGCGGGTGACCACCTGGTAGGTGGCGATGGTGACCGGGCGGATCTCCTTGCGCTCACCGGAGTATTCACCGATCTCGTCCTCGGTCAGCGTGGTGCGGGCCAGCAGCTCCCGCTTCCACTGCCGACCGGCGACCGTGTTGGTCACCAGGATGAGCGTGGTGGCCTTGGCCTTGGCCATCGCGGCCGCCCCGACCATCGTCTTGCCCGCGCCGCAGGGCAGCACGACGACACCCGAGCCGCCCGCCCAGAACGAGTCGGCGGCCATCTGCTGGTAGTCGCGCAGCTCCCAGGGCTCGGACTCGGTGGACAGGTCGATGTCGTGGGCCTCACCGTCGACGTACCCGGCCAGGTCGTCGGCGGGCCAGCCCACCTTCAGCAGCTCCTGCTTGAGGCGGCCGCGCTCGGACGGGTGCACCACTACGGTGTCGGTGTCGATGTCGGCGCCGAGCATGGGGGCGATCTTCTTGTGGCGTTTGACCTCGGCGAGCACCGCGGAGTCCAGGGAGACCAGGGTCAGTCCGTGGACCGGGCTCTTGACCAACTGGAGCCGGCCGTAGCGGGCCATGGTCTCGGCGATGTCCACCAGCAGCGGCTGCGGGACCGGGAAGCGGGAGAAGTTGACCAGCACGTCGACCACCTGCTCGGCGTCGTGCCCGGCGGCCCGGGCGTTCCACAGCGCCAGCGGCGTGATCCGGTAGGTGTGGACGTGCTCGGGGGCGCGCTCCAGTTCGGCGAACGGGGCCAGCGCCTGGCGCGCGTCGTTCGCCTGCTCGTGGTCGATCTCCAGCAGCACGGTCTTGTCCGACTGGACGATCAGCGGTCCACCACTCACTTCGGCCCTCCTCGGGGTTTCACCGGACCCGCGTGGGTCCGACCCTCCATTGTCCAGGAATCCGGGTCAGCGGGTCGGGTCGACGTCGGAGACGGAGATCACGCGGTGCAGCGGCAGGGTGACGGGCTCGGCGGAATCCGGCTCGATCCCCTCGATCCGACCCCCACCGACGGAGGCCGGCACGAGCAGTCGCGCGGTGGACCGGCCCTGGGCGTCGACGACCGAGACGGTCACGGCGGTGCCCGTGCTCGCCGCGTCGTGCAGGCGGGCGACGGCGGCCTCGCCGGTGTACGCGCCCCCGGAGGCGCCCCGCGCCGAGCGCACCCGGTCGGCCGAACGCATCGCGGCGACGGCCGCACGCAGTTCGGAGGGGGTGGCCGTGCGAGTGGGGACCCGGGGCGCGCGGGTGATGCGGCTCTCCCGGACACGGGCCACCGGCCGGGACAACGCGACGACGGCGCCGGTCGTGTCCTCGACGACGGGGGCGAACCCGTGCTCGCGCAGGGCCTCCACCAGGTCCAACGGCCGGGCCTGGGAGATGAGGACGGTAGGCGCGACGGTCCGCAGTGCGCAGTTCTCGGCCACCGGGGAGCTGAGCACCTGGGCGACCAGAGACGGGTCGTCGCACCGGACGAAGGACAGGGCGGTACCCACCCGCAGCCGACCGTGACGACGGGCCACGTCCTCGATGAGGTAGTCCAGCGACTGCGGGACGGGGGTGACGGAGGTCCGGGCGAGCAGGTCCCGGATCCCCGCCGCCGTGCGCCCGGCGTCGAGTGCGCGACGCACGGAGGTCTCGGTGACGCGGTAGGTGGTGGCGGCGCCGGCCGACTCGACGTCGGCCAGGAGCGCGAACTCCGCGGCGAGCTCGGGCACGAGCGGGCCGGGGGCGAGGATCGTCAGGTCGGCCTGGACGATGACCTCCGAGACCGGGTCTGGCAGGGCGGCGACGAGGACCGGTTCGAGGTCCTCGACGCCGGGGGCGGGGGTGCCGTCATGGGTGGTGGCGGTGTGGGTGGCGGCTCCGGCGACGGGTGCGTGGGTGTCGCCGGCGAGGGCCCTGGCCGCGCTGGTGGCGGTGGTCCCGACGACGAGTCCCATCAGGCGCGCCTCCGCCACGGTCTCCTCCACGGGCCGGGAACCCGCACGCGAGAACCACACCGGCGAGGACCAGCGCACCACCTCCGTCAGCAGTGTGGCGTCGGGTTCCGCTGCGGGGTCCAGGGCGGCCAGCGCCTTCAGGACCCGGACCCGTTCTGTGGGACCGGGCGGACCGATGGGCTCACCCAGTGCCGGCACGGTGCCGCCGCCCTCGATCTCGGACCCGACCCTCCAGGGAGTCCGCGGCATGGACCACCACGCGAGGACGAGCTCGGCCCAGCGGCGTGCGGGTTCGCGGGCCGACCACACGTCGGCGGCCTCGGTGGGCGCCCACACCGAGTCGAAGGCCACGTCGCCGACGTCGGCGTCGCCGACCGCGATGAGTCCCGCGGCCGCGAGGACCTCGAGCAGCAGGGGGAGCTCGCGCTCGACGAGGCCGGAGGCGCGGGCCACCCGCCGCAGTTCGCGCACCCCGACACCGCCGGCCTTGAGGGTGGCGGCCGGGGCGGTCGACAGGGCGGAGAGGACCGAGTCGCAGCGGTGCAGCAGTTCGAGGGCCGCGACACCGCCGGAGGCGTCGACCCGGCCCGCCCCGCCCGACGCCGCCCCGGCCCTCGGGGCGGCCCACGCAGGGGCGTGGAGCAGCGACGATCCCTCGTCCCGGGCGCCGTGGCGGGCCCGGTCCAGCGCGTGGGCACGGGGGACGACGACCTCGCCGTCGTCCCCACCGGTCACCTCCGCGAGTCCCGCGCCGGCCAGCTCTGTCGCGGCGGCACGCACCGGCTCCGACGCCCCGGCGCCGAGAGCCCCGACGGGGGTGCGCCCGCGGGCGATCGCCTCGAGCACCCCGACCGCCGGAGCGGACAGGCCGCCCCAGGCGACGTCGAGGTCGGCGCCCGCGGGCTCGCCGGGGTGCGGCGCCACCACCGGGGCCGACCGGACGGCCACCGCCGTGACGGGCACCATCCGGACATGGTCCCCTCCGCCCCAGAGCAGGGTGAGGTCGCGGAGACGGGCGAGGGCGGCGTGGAAGACGGGCTCGTCGTCGTCGACACCCAACCGGCCCGACACCGCACCCAGCGGCACCGACCCCGAGTCGGCGCCCACCGCGGCGGCGGTGGCCAGGACCACCAGTTCCGGCCACGTCAGGGTCCCCAGCGCGCGGGCGGTGGACGCCGGCAACCGCAGCCTCGACGCGAGGACGTCGACGGAGGCCGGGGGAGGGGTGGCCACGTCCGGGCGCAACTCGCACACGCGGACCAGTGCGTCATCGGACAACCCGGCCAGCCACGCGGGGAAGTCCGGTTGGTCGCCGGCGGCGCCGGGGGATCCGGCACCGCCGGGGGCGGCACGGCGGGAGGTGGGACGGGAACTCGGCATGATCCGTCCCAGCGTAGTGAGATCTGGGCGGCGGTGACGACCGTCCGGGTGGTATCCGACCCGGTTGCTGACGGGACGCGCGGAAGGTGAGACACTGGACACGTGGCTGCCAAGAAGAATCTGACCCATGACAACCCGGGATGGCCCGACGCCTCGTTCGGCGAGCACCCGGTGACCGAACTCGCCGCGCTGGTCGCGGGAGGCCTGTCCCCCTTCGGGCAGGAGACCTTCCCGCTGCCGCAACACCGGCTGGGCTACCTCCACCCGGAGACGGTCGTCAACAAGACCGTCCGCACCCGCTGAGCGCGACGCACTCACGCACACGAGAAAGGGCCGCCACTCCCTGTAGGGGGTGGCGGCCCTTCCTCATGGCCCGTGGGCCGGGTCTGCGCGGGTGACGCGTCAGTTGGCCAGGTAGGTGGCGAAGAATCCGTCCACGAGATCCTGGTTGTCCGCGTAGGCGGTGTCGACGACGTCGCGGTTGGCCTCGTAGGTCTCGACGATCGGCAGGGCGACGCCGCGGCCCTCGGCGAACGAGGACAGGGTCGCCACGTGCTCGGCGGCGGTGACCACCTCCGGCGCGGCGGGCGCAGCCGGGGCATGGGCCCGCGGGGCCGGCGCGGGAGCCGGCTCGGAGAGGTTCCGCGGGGTCGGCGCGGAGTTCAGGCCCAACTTGGCCGAGCAGGCGGGCCAGGCGCCCCAGCCCTGACCGGCGAGGGTCTTCTCGGCGATCGCGATCTGCTGCTCGCGCGTGGCCTGGTTGGCCGTCGGGGCGTACTGCGTACCGCCGTAGGCGGCCCAGGTGCTCGGCGAGAACTGCAGGCCGCCCTGGTACCCGTTCCCGGTGTTGATGCCCCAGTTGCCGCCGGACTCACACTGGGCCAGGCGGTCCCAGTCGGAGTCGGGGGCGGCGTTGGCGGCCGGCGCGAGGGCCAGGCCGGCGGCGGAGAATGCGGTGCCCGCGAGCACGACCTTCACAGCGTTCTTGGGCGCTGAGGAGGGGGCGGCGGCACGGTGGCGTCCGGTGTAAGAGGTCATGTCGTCAGTCCTTTTCACTCTGTGCCTACGGGGTGAGCTGTCGGGTTCGGACGAGTGCGTCCGGCCGCCGGTGGCGGCTTCACCCCAAGGCGACCTGCGGCCGCCGGGCCCGTGGTGGGCCCTGTCGGGTCCCCCGTCCCCGCCCGGGTAATGGTCACTGTGGCATCGGCCGCTGGGCGGGGTTCGGTAGGTGCGTCCGATGCCGACTCGCTGACGAGTCTGCTACGAAACTGTAGCGGTCCGATGCCGGATCGTCACCATTCTGAAATAAACCGAGGCAGTGCAGGTCTGACAAGCGCGCCGTTATCGGCTCGTTACCAGCGGTGTTCGCGGGAGGGTGTGGTTGATCACACCGAGGGCGGTCGCGAGCCGAGGATGGCGTAGAGCAGCCCCAGCAGGAACCCGACCGGCGTGAACAGCATCGCGCCGAGATACAGGATGGTCGGCGCGTCGCGGCCGAGCACGAACGGGGTCAGCGCCGCCGCGACGGTGAACAACACCCCGATCGTGAAGATGACGAGCGCCGTCACGAACAGGCCCCGGCGTCGTGGCCTCAGAGGGTCGGCTGCCCGGGCGGGCGCCGCGGCGTCAGGTGTCCAGGGGTCGTCGGCAGGGCGTCGATCGTCGGCGGTCACACGGGGAGGTTACCGCTCGCCTCGCGGTGGGCACCAACGCGCACGAGGGTAGTCTCGGGGCATCAGTCATGGTTGTCGGACGCGTATCCCGCGTCCGGTCGGAAGGTGGTTCGCGGTGCCCAGCGGCAAGGTCAAGTGGTACGACGCGGAGAAGGGCTTCGGCTTCCTGTCCCAGGAGGGTGGCGAGGACGTCTACGTGCGCTCCGAGGCGCTGCCCGCAGGGGTCGAGACGCTGCGTCCGCGCCAGCGCGTGGAGTTCGACATGGTCTCCGGGCGCCGCGGCCCCCAGGCGTTGCGCGTGGTGGTCCACGACGAGCCGACGGTCGCGGAGGAGCGGGCCCCGAGGAGCGGGCCGCGACGCTCTGCGGACGAGCTGCACGGGATGGTCGAGGACATGATCAAGGTGCTCGAGTCGACCGTCCAGCCCGAGTTGCGCCGTGGTCACCGACCGGAGGCCAAGGTCTCGGGCCGGGTGGCGTCGGTGCTCCGGGCGGTCGCGCGCGAGCTGGACGCCTGACCCGCCGATCAGTCGTCGTAGGTGAAGCGCACCGACCACTCGCCGTTGAGGATCGACTCCGACCCGTCACCGGCGTAGACGATCGCCACCGCACGGATGGCGAGGCCCTCGATCCGGCCCTCCTCGGGGGTGGTCACGGGCACCAGTAGCTGGCCCGGGCCGCCGGCCTCGACGGTGTAGTCGCGGGACCCGTCGGCGCGGATCTCGTAGACGTCCATCGTCGAGGCGCGCAGCTCTCCGGGCAGCCGGACGGTGAGGACGTCCTCATCCTGCACCCGGAACTCGCCCACCGGGTTGGTGAAGGTGTTCCCGTCCAGGTCGGTCGCGGTGAACGGCAGCACGGTCACCTGGCTGCGATCGCTCGCGACGGTCACCTCGGGTAGTGCGCCGTAACGGGCCTCCGAACCCTGCCAGGCCCCGACGATCGCGGCGATCATGATGATCATCCACGCCGCGATCGCCCAGGTGATGGGACGGATACGGGAGCCGGTCGACGGGGTTTCGTTGCGGGAACTCACTCCCTCATTCTGCCGAGGGGCCGGGTGTCGGCCACACCCGGGTCACGCGGCGGGCCCGGGAAGCGCGGCCTGTTGCCGCCGAGGCCGGGGACGAGGGTCGACCCGCGGCCGGTCAGGTTCGATTGGGCGAACATCAGGGCGCCGACCACGGCGATCACCGAGAACCCCACGGTGAAGTCGGTCGGCAGGAGGACGCCCAGTGCTCCGCCGAGGACCCACGCCACCTGCAGGGCGGTCTCGGAGCGACCGAAGGCCGAGGAGCGTGCGGCGTCCGGGATGTCCGTCTGGACCGACGCGTCGAGGGCGACCTTGCCCAGGGCGCTGCACACCGCCGCGACGAGCGCGAGGACGGCCGCGGCCCAGATGGTCCCGAGGAACGCGGCGACGACGGCCGTCGCCAGGGCCGCCCCCGCGGCCGTGCCGGCGATCCGTTCGGGCCGGCCCAGCGGGAGCCGCGCACCGACGGCGTTGCCGGTGAAGGTACCCAGCCCGCCGGCGGCGCCCGCCATCGCCAGGAGGCCGGCCTGCTCGATCGCGGTGGCGTCCTCCTGGGCCTTGGCCATGAACGCCAAAAACAGGGTGAGGAAGCCGGTCATGAAACGCAGGAGCGACACCGCCCACAGGTTCGCCAGGACGTTCCTGCCCAGCGGCCGCGTGAGGACCGCCCGGAGGTCACCGGTCAGACTCGGGCCCCGCTCCATCCGCAGGGTGGCGGACTCCTCGTCCCGGGACGCCTCGGCGTGCGCGGGGATGGTCACGGCGACGTAGGCCGCGACGAGGGCGACCGCTGCGAGCAACCACAGGGCGGCGTCGGAGTCCCACAGCCATGCCACGGCGCCGGCTGTCGCCCCTGCGATGAGGCTGCCGCAGACGTGCCCCAGCACGGTCAGGCGGGAGTTGGTGCGGACCAGGTCCAGGGTCGGGGGCAGCACGTGGGGGGTGATGGACGCCTTGACGACGCCGAACGTCTTGGACAACACGAGCATGCCCAGCGCGAGGGGGTACAGGAGCCAGGAGTCGAAGTTCAGCGCGAGGACCACCGCCAGCACCGCACGCAGGGTGAACGTCAGTGAGACGGTGAGACGTCGGCCCCGGTGCAGGCGATCCAGCGCAGGGCCGATGACCGGCGCGATCAGTGCGAACGGCGCGACCGTGACCAGGAGATACAGCGCCACGCTGGCGCGGGACTCCGCGGTCGCAGCGGAGAAGAACAGGGTGTTCGCCAGGGCCACGGCGAGGATCGCGTCGCACGCGAAGTTGGCGACCGTGACGTAGCTGAGCGGAGCGAGCCCCGAGCGGTCCGCGCCGTCGGCGTGGAAGACCCGGCGCACGCCCCGTCCGGCGGAGGAGACGGCGCGGCGCGCGGGTCCGGTGTGACGCTCACCCAACGAGGCGCACCTCGTACATGGTCGGCCACAGCTTGCCGGTGAGCAGGACGTTCCCGGAGTCCGGCAGCGCCGCGATGCCGTTGAGCACCGCATCCGGGTCCGCGGGCCGCGGTTGCTGGAGCTGCCCGGCGTCGTAGATCGCGGTGACCTGCCCCGTCGCGGGATCGATCCGCACGATCTCGTCGGTCATCCACACGTTCGCGAGGACCGAGCCGTCCGCACACTCCAGCTCGTTGAGCCGGGTGACCGGCGTGCCCCCGGAGGTCACCGACACGCGTCCGGTCGGCTCGAAGGTCGTCGGGTCGCGGAAGGTCAGGGTGTCGGAGCCGTCGCTCATCACCAGCGCCGTGCCGTCGGAGCACAGGCCCCAGCCCTCGCCCTCGTACGGGACCTCGGAGCGCACCTCGAGGGTCTGCGGGTCGCGGTTGTGGGCGATGCCCTTCTGCCAGGTGAGGGTCCACAGGGTGTCGGGGGTGACGGCCAGGCCCTCGCCGAACTCGTCCCCCGCCATGGCGACGGTCACCGCGGGCTCGCCACCCCCCAGCGGTCGACGCTGGACCACGGAACTGCCGACCCGCCCCGTCGACTCGTAGATCTCGTCGCCCACCACCTGTAGCCCCTGGGTGAACAAGGACGGGTCGTGCTCGAGCGTGCGCACGACCTCCACCGAGCCGCGCGCGGGTTGCGGGTCCGACGGCCCGACCGGCACCCGGGGGGCCGCCGAACTCCCGGCGGCCGAGCCGGCGGGGACGCTCGACGAGGCCAGGGAAGCGCCGGCGGAGGTGGTGGCGGGCGGTGCTCCTCCGTCGTCCGAGGAACACGCCGTGAGTGCGGCGACGAGGCTCAGGGACACGACGAGGGGGCCGACCGGGCCGAGGGCGCTGCGCATGCCCCCCAGGATGCCGCACGACGGGCCGGGCCGTGACCTCCACGCGCAGATGCGCATAATGGGAGGGGTGAACACCGAGGTAGGCACGGATCAGGGGTCGGATTTCGACGGCGCGCTGCGTGAGCGGCTGGCCTCCGGCGTCGACGTGGCCCGGTCGGCGGTCGAGGAGTTCGCCGCGGAGGGTGTGGGGGAGCACCTCGGCAGCACCGTCGAGGCGGAGTTCACCACCACGCACCGGTTCGCCTCCGAGCTGCCCGGGTACCGAGGTTGGTACTGGGCCTGCGTCCTCGCGCTCGTGCCCGGTGGTGACCTGACCGTCGACGAGATCGCGCTCCTCCCGGGAGCGGACGCGCTGGTCGCCCCCGAGTGGGTGCCGTGGGATCGGCGCATCCGGCCCGGGGACCTCGGCGCCGGGGATCTGCTCCCGCCGCCCGAGGACGACGACCGGCTCGTCCCCGGCTACACGCTGAACGGCGACGACGAGCTGGACGACGCCGCGGGGCCGATCGGTCTCGGCCGACCGCATCACCTGAGCTGGGAGGGGCGGGCCGCCGCCGCCGACCGGTGGACGGTCGAGCGCGGACCGGACACCGAGATCGCCCGGGCCGCCAAGCACCACTGTGGGACCTGTGGGTTCCTGGTGCCCGTGGCCGGGTCCCTGGGCGCCCTGTTCGGCGTCTGCGCCAACGAGTTCTCCGCCGACGGGCAGGTCGTCCACCTCGAGTACGGCTGCGGCGCCCACAGCGAGGTCGAGATCCCCTCCGACACCGGGCCGGCCGTTGCCGAGGCGTACGACGACGCCGCCGTCGACGTGGTGGTCCTGCCCCAGCAGCTCGCCGCGACCGCACGTGCCCGCTCCGCCGCCGATGACCGCACGGACGATCAGGCCGCGTCCGGTGCGGCCGCCCCCCACGAGGGTGGGGACGCCGAGACGTCTGTCGACGAGCCCACGTCCGCGGACTGACCCGCTCAGTCCAGGTCGTAGTCCAGGCCCTGTTGGGCACCCGCGCTGCCGCGTAGTACGGCCCGGCGCTGCAGTGCGTAGACGATCGTGCCGACCGCCCCGACGCCGACGCCGACCGCGCCCAGGATGACCGAACGCATGTCGACCTCCTCCATGAGCATGTGGGCCAGGAGGGCCAACGTCCACGCCAGGGTGCCGATGATGACGACGGGTCGGGGGTCCAGCAGGTAGGCGGGAATCCGGGGGACCCCCGGGTCTGTCGACTCGTCCGTCATGACCGCGACGCTACCGCAGGCGGCGGGGCGGTTACTCTATGACGGTTCCTCACCCACAGCTCAGGAAGGTCACCAGATGTCGCAGAGCACCGGGGCCCCGTCGCAGCCCCCCACCAAGGTCGGGGCGCTCGATCGCTACTTCAAGATCAGCGAGCGCGGCTCGACGGTGTCCCGCGAGGTCCGCGGCGGGCTCGTCAGCTTCTTCGCGATGGCCTACATCATCATCCTCAACCCGCTGATCCTCGGCTCGGGCACCGACGTCGAGGGCAACCAGCTGTCGATCGTCGAGATCGCCGCGGTCACCGCCTTCACGGCGGGCGTGATGACCATCGCGTTCGGTGCGATCGCGCGGTACCCCTTCGCATTCGCCACGGGCCTGGGGATCAACTCGCTCGTCGCCGTCACCATCGCGCAGCAGGTGACCTGGGCCGAGGCCATGGGCCTGGTGGTCATCGAGGGCATCATCATCGTGATCCTCGCCGTCACCGGGTTCCGCACCGCCGTGTTCAACGCGGTGCCCGGCGAGCTCAAGGCGGCCATCGCCGTCGGCATCGGCCTGTTCATCGCGATGGTCGGTGTCGTCGACTCCGGTTTCGTCCGCCGCCTCCCGGACGCGGCCGGCACCACCGTCCCGGTGGGGCTCGGCATCAACGGGTCGATCGCCTCGTGGCCCACCTTCGTCTTCGTCGTCGGTCTCCTGCTCTGCGGAATCCTCGTCGCACGCCAGATCCGCGGCGGCCTGTTCATCGGCATCGTCGTCACCGCGGTCTTCGCGGTGATCGTCGAGGCCCTAGCGGACGCGGGCCCGTCCTTCGTCGACGGTGAGCCCAATCCGACCGGCTGGGGCCTCGCGGTCCCCGGCATCCCCGATTCTCTCGGGGGCATCCCGAACCTGTCGCTGATCGGCCAGGTGGACCTCATCGGCGCGTTCGTCCGCATCGGGCCGCTGGCCGCGGGACTGTTCGTCTTCACCCTGCTGCTCGCCAACTTCTTCGATGCCATGGGCACTTTCACCGGCCTCGGCAAGGAAGCCGAGCTCATGGACGACAAGGGCAACCTGCCCAACATGAAGGCCGCGCTGGTCGTCGAGGGATTCGGTGCCGTCGCCGGCGGTCTGACCTCGTCGTCGTCGAACACGGTGTTCCTCGAGTCCGCCTCCGGCATCGCCGAGGGAGCCCGGACGGGCCTGGCGAACGTCGTCACGGGCGGGTTGTTCCTGCTGGCGATGTTCTTCACCCCGCTGTACGAGGTCGTCCCGGTCGAGGCCGCCGCGCCCGCGCTGGTGATCGTGGGTGCGCTGATGATCTCGCAGATCAAGGCGATCGACCTGACCAACTTCGCGGTCGCGCTACCGGCATTCCTCACGATCGTGGCGATGCCGTTCACGTACTCCATCGCCAACGGCATCGGGATCGGTTTCATCGCCTGGGTCGTCATGGCAACGGCCACCGGCAAGGGCCGCACCGTGCACCCGATCCTCTGGATCGTCGCGGTCGCGTTCGTCGTGTACTTCGCGATCGGTCCCATCACCGACGCGCTGGCCTGACCGGCCGGCGGGAGGAGCGACCGAACCGTGCACGTCGTCGACGTCTCCGACCCCGCCGACCCCAGGCTGGACGACCTCCGCGACCTCAACAACTCCGACCGGCGGCCCGACCTGCCCGGCGGGCGGGGACTGGTGATCGCCGAGGGCACGTACGTCGTGGGCCGCATGCTGCTCTCGCGCTTCCGGCCACACGTCCTCCTGGGTACCGACGCGCGGTTGCACCAGTTGCGCAGGGAGGCCGCCGCCGAGGGGTGGGACGCCGACGAGCGCGCGGGCGACGCGGTGTACCTGCGCACCACCAAGGACGTCCTCAGCGAGGTGATCGGCTTCCGGTCCAGCCGCGACATCCTCGCCGCCGCGGACCGGCCCGCACCACTGCCGGTCGAGGAGGTGCTGGACGGCGCGCGGACGCTCGTCGTGCTCGAGGGCGTCAACGACCCCGAGAACCTCGGCGCGATCTTCCGCAACTGCGCTGCCCTCGGGGTCGACGGCGTGCTGTTCGGGGCGGCGGCCGGGGACCCGCTCTACCGGCGGGTCGTGCGGGTGTCGATGGGACACGTGCTCCGCCTGCCGTTCGCCCACCTGCCCGGCACGCCCACCACCTGGCAGCGTTCGCTCGAGGACCTGCGGGAGCGGGGCTTCCGGACCGTCGCCCTGACGCCGTCCGCCGACACCCCGCTGTCCCGGGCCGTCGACGCCGACAGGGTGGCGTTCGTGCTCGGCGCGGAGGGCCCGGGGCTCACCGAGCACGCGATGCGTGCCTGCGATGTGCGGGCCGCGATCCCCATGACCGACGGCACGGATTCGCTCAACGTCGCCACCGCCGCGGCGGTCGCGTTCTACGAGCGGTCCCGCCGGGACTGACCCGCTCGCGACGGGCCGCGTCGACCCGCTAGCGGGATCCGCCGTCGCGACGGCGGCGGGACACCGAGTCCGCGCCCCGGCGCACGGCGTCACCGACGAGGCCGGCGATGCTCCGTATCCGGCCGCCGCGCGCACCCCCGCCCGGCCCGCGGGATCCGGACGGGAGCCGCTCGTAGTCGTCGTCGGCATAGGGGGAGGGCCCGCCGGCGGCGCTGTCGCCATCGGCGTCCGTGTCGGACCCGACGCCGGCGGCACGCCTCGCGGCCGCGTGGAGCTCGGCGCGGCCCGGCATCCCCACGACGTGCAGTGCCGGCCCGGAGAGCGGGGTGTGCTGGCGTACCTCGCGGCGACCGTCGGTGGCGAACCCGTGGACCGGCACGTCGAGACCCCCCGGCTCCAGGTCGAAGCCGAGCCAGTCGCGGTGGGCGGCGTGGAGGAGTGACGACGGCGAGAACGGCAACGCCAAGGGGGTGTCGGTCGCCGTGTCGAGCGGGAACTCGCCGGCCCAGTAGGGCCTCTCGAACGGCAGGGGCATGCCCTCGTCCTCGACGATCCGGTCGTCGGCCCCGGCGAACGCCCGCACGAGCCGCCCCGACTCCCACCGGGCGAATCCGCTCACCCCGTCCTCCGCATCCTGGGCGAACAGCAGGATGGTGGGCGCCTCGACCAGTTTCAGCCACGACTCCGGGGTGGCGGACGGCGTGATGGGCCCCTCCATCGGGGTCTGGACGACGGTGAGTCCCGGGAACGAGCCCACGTAGATCTCCCCCGGCCCGGCCGAGGCCGAGCGGTTGAGCGGGAACGCGCCCAGGGACGCCACCGTGACCGTGGGGAACAGCCGCGACAGCAGACGTCGCGCGAAACCGGGGTCGGACGGCTGTCCCGCCCGGATCGGTGCGGCGGGATCGTCCGTGGCCAGATACCAGAAGGTTGCGACGTGGTGTCCCATGACCGGACTCAGTCGTCCTTACCGCGGACCCCGAGCAGGACGTCCTCCCACGAGGGCATCGTGGGATGACGGCGCGAGGGGCGTCGTTCGGGTTCGGTGGGCGTGGGCTGGAGGAAGTCCTCGTTGTCGGTGTTGTCGTTGTTGTCGTTGTCGTTCCCGCCTCGCACCCCCGCGGGGCGCGAGGCGCCGGACGTCGGCTCCGACCGCCCGGACGCCACCGGTCCCGTCCCCGCGGGAGGGGCGGATGCGGCGGGGGTGGACGGTCCGGCTGGTGTCGACGATCCGGCTGGGGTGGCCGGCGCGGCGGACGGCGCGGGAACCGCGCGGATCGGCGGCGGGCCCGGCGGCAGCGGGGGAGGAGACGAGACCGAGCGCAGCGCCGTCGCGCGCGAGGGGTCGAGGATGTTCTCGGCCTCGTCGTCGAGGGCCCGGGCCGAACCGCCGTGCGAGTCGGGGACGAACGACCACGTCGCACTGGCGTCGTCGGACAGGCCCGCCGGCCAGGAGGTACGGACGACCCACCCACCGGACCGGTCACGCCAGGCGTCCCAGACGACCAGGTCCGGGTCCACGCCACGGCGGTCGAGGGCGGCACCCACCCGGTCGGCGAGCGTGTTGAGGGCCGGGCCGTCCGGCAGCACCGGATGGGCGCCCTTGGCCATGTCGGCGGCGTTGGCGCGTTCCAACAACACCGGCACGGCGAACCCCTGGATCCGCGACAGTGACACGCCGGCGTCGGCGGCGACCTCCTCCGGGGAGGCGCCGTGCCGGATGCGGTCCTGGATCTCGCGGGGGCGCAGCGTACCGGTCACGGGAGCCCGACCGGACCCACCACCGGGCACGAACTCACCACGGGCGGCCGCCCGCAGACGATCATCGAGTGGGAGGGAGAACTTCTCGCCGGAGTCCGGGACCTCGCAATCGACGACCGACGACTCGGTGTCCACACCGACGATCCTCAGCTTCCGCATGCCGCCTCCTCGACTCCTCGCGGTCCCGTGGGCGGCTCGAGGGGTCGAGTGGCGCGCACCCGGGTCCTGGGCGTTGATCCACATGGTAGGTCAGCACAGCCCACCCGGCGCGCGGACGGGCCGGGTGGGCTGCGGAAAACTGCAGACGATGCTGCGCGGGTGGCCCCGGAGGACGCCGATCAGGCGAGCTGGCCGACCACGTGGTCGATGCAGCGGGTCAGCTGCGTGACGTCCTCCGGCTCGATCGCCGGGAACATGCCGATGCGCAACTGGTTGCGGCCCAGCTTGCGGTACGGCTCGGTGTCGAGGATGCCGTTGGCGCGCAGCGTCTTGGCGACCTTCGCGGCGTCGATCTTCTCGTCGAGGTCGATGGTGCCCACGACCTGCGAGCGGTGGGCCGCCTCGGTGACGAACGGGGTGGCGTAGTCGCTGGCCTCGGCCCAGTCGTAGAGGCGCGAGGACGAGTCCTTGGTGCGCGCGACGCACCAGTCCAGACCGCCCTGGGAGTTCATCCACTCGATCTGCTCGGCGAACATGATCAGCGTGGCCACGGCCGGGGTGTTGTACGTCTGGTTCTTGCGCGAGTTGTCCACCGCGGTCGGCAGGGACAGGAAGTCCGGGCACCAGCGGTCGGTGGCGGCGATCTCGTCGACCCGCGCGAGCGCGGCCGGGCTCATGATCGACACCCACAGGCCACCGTCCGAGGCGAACGACTTCTGCGGGGCGAAGTAGTAGACGTCGGTGTCGGCGATGTCGACGGGCAGCCCGCCGGCGCCGGAGGTGGCGTCGATCGCCACCAGCGCGTTGTCCGAGCCGGCCGGACGGCTCACGGGGAGCATGACGCCGGTCGAGGTCTCGTTGTGGGCCCAGCCGATGAGGTCGACCGACGGGTCCGAGGTCGGCTCGGGGGCCGAACCGGGCTCGGCGGAGATGACGATCGGGTCGGCCAGGAACGGCGCACCGCCGGTGACCTTGGCGAACTTGGAGGAGAACTCACCGTAGGTCAGATGAAGCGACTTCTCGCGGACCAGTCCGAAGGCGGCGGCGTCCCAGAACGCGGTGGTGCCGCCGTTGCCCAGCACGACCTCGTAGCCGTCGGGCAGGGAGAACAACGAGGACAGGCCGTCGCGCACGCGGCCCACGACATCCTTGACCGGGGCCTGCCGGTGACTGGTGCCCATCACGGTGGTGGCGGCGTCGGACACGGCCGCGATCTGCTCGGGACGGACCTTGGACGGGCCGCAGCCGAAGCGGCCGTCGGCGGGCTTGAGGTCGGCGGGGATGGTGGGCAGCTGATCGCTCATGCTCTTGGGGTGCCGTTCGGTCGGGGTGTGGGACGTGGTCCATCGTAGTCCGGCCCGTCCGTGGCCCGGAGTACCGTCTGGGTCATGGAGGAACCCGCCCTGGAACCGGCCGATTTCGACGTGATGCGGGTCGGGTACGGCCTGCATCCGCGCTTGGACGTCGCCGACCTGGACGACGGGTGGCTGCCGCTGTTCACCGCGTGGTTGGAGGAGGCGGGGCGCCGAGGTGTCCGTGAGCCCAACGCGATGGTGCTCGGCACCGTCGGTGCCGACGGCCGGCCCTCGACCAGGACGGTGCTGTGCAAGGGCGCCGACGAGCGGGGGGTGACGTTCTTCACGACGACGACGTCCCGCAAGGGCACGCAGTTGGCGGAGACCGGGTACGCGTCGGTGACCTTCCCGTGGTTGGTCGCCGAGCGTCAGGTCCACATCGAGGGTCCGTGCCATCCGGTCGACCGGGCGGACAGCCTCGACTACTGGCGCACGCGGCCCCGGGGGTCGCAGGTCTCGGCGTGGGCTTCGGAGCAGTCCCGACCGGCCGAATCCGTCGAGGAGCTGGAGTCGCTGTACGCGACCGCGGAGCGGCGACTGGCGGGCGTCGACGAGATCCCCATGCCGGACAGATGGGGCGGGTTCCGGCTGGTGCCTGAACGGGTCGAGTTCTGGCAGGGCGGTCCGGACCGCTTCCACGACCGCGTCGAGTGCCTCCTGGCGGGGGAGACGTGGACGGCCCGCAGGCTCCAGCCCTGACCACCCGCGTCCAGACAGGCTGTGGGGCCGTGGGGGGAGCGACTGAGAACTCCCTTCGAACCGTGGTCCGCCCTCACGGTAGGGTGTGGCACAGCACATTCGTGGCGGGATTCAGGCCGCCGGGACCAGTCGTCGGAGAGGGAATCGCGTGACCGCAGGCTCGAACGGTTCGGACCGCAATGCAACACTGTCCTACCCCGGCGGTGAGCTCGAACTCGATGTGGTGGAAGCGACCTGCGGAAGCGACGCGGTGCAGCTGGGTTCCCTGCTGGCGAAGACGGGGATGACGACCCTGGACGTCGGGTTCGTCAACACCTCCGCCTGCACCTCCTCGATCACCTACATCGACGGCAACGAGGGCATCCTCCGTCACCGCGGGTACCCGATCGACCAGCTCGCCGACAACGCGTCCTTCCTGGAGGTCTCGTACCTGCTCATCTACGGTGAGGACCCCACGGAGGCCCAGCTCGCCGAGTTCACCGAGAAGGTGCTCGCCGAGACGACGCTGCCCGGCCAGATGATGCCGCTGCTGCAGGCCTTCCCCCGGGACACCCACCCGATGCCCGTCCTGTCGGCCGGCGTGAGCCTCTTCGGGACCCACGGTGACGACCTGGACATCGACGACCCGAAGGCCGTCGACCTGGCCACCGCCCGACTCCTCGGACGCGGCCCGACCCTGGCCGCCGCGATCGAGCGCATCCGGGGCGGCAAGGACGCCATCGACCCGGACCCGTCGCTCGGGTACGTCCGCAACTTCCTGCGGATGACGTTCGGCCCGGACTACGAGGTCACCGACGAGGTCGCCGACGCCCTCGACATGCTCCTCGTGCTGCACGCCGATCACGAGCAGAACTGCTCCACCTCCACCGTCCGCATGGTCGGTTCCTCCGAGGCCCCGCTCTACGCCTCGATCACCGGGGGCATCAACGCGCTGTACGGTCCGCTGCACGGTGGCGCCAACCAGGCCGTGCTGGAGATGCTCGAGCGGATCGACTCGGAGGGCGGCGACGCCACCGACTACATGGACCGGGTCAAGAACAAGGTCGACGGCGTCAAGCTGATGGGCTTCGGCCACCGCGTCTACAAGAGCTACGATCCGCGCGCGCAGATCGCCAAGAAGCACGCGCACGCGCTGCTGTCGCAGAGCAACGACCCGCTGCTCGAGATCGCGCTCAAGCTCGAGGAGACGGCGCTCGCCGACGACTACTTCGTCGAGCGCAAGCTCTACCCGAACGTGGACTTCTACACCGGCCTGATCTACCGCGCGATGGGCTTCCCGACGGAGATGTTCACCGTGCTGTTCGCGCTCGGCCGTATGCCGGGGTGGATCGCGCACTGGCGCGAGATGCGCGAGGATCCGTCCACCAAGATCAACCGCCCGCGTCAGGTCTACACCGGCCCGGCCGAGCGGAGTTTCACCCCGATCAGCCAGCGCTGAACCCGGGAACCTGACTCCAGGAGGAGACACCATGGACAAGCCCGAGATCGACATGCCGACGGGCCCCGCGCCCACCGACCTCGTCGCCGAGGACATCACGGTGGGGGACGGTGCCGAGGCGGTCGCCGGCGGCAACGTCACCGTCCACTACGTGGGGGTCGACTACGAGACCGGTGAGCAGTTCGACTCCTCCTGGGACCGCGGCGAGTCCATCACCTTCCCGCTCAACGGCCTGATCCAGGGTTGGCAGGAGGGGATCCCGGGGATGAAGGTCGGCGGTCGCCGCCAGCTGGTGATCCCGCCGGACAAGGCCTACGGCACCTCCGCGGCGCTGCACCCGCTCGGCGGCAAGACCCTGGTGTTCGTCATCGACCTGCTCAACGCCTGAGCCCTCCTCCCGTAGCCGGGAGACCCGATCGCCCCGTCCTCCCCACGGAGGGCGGGGCGATCGGCGTCGGTAGGGGGGCCGGCAGGGCGGAGATGGCGGGGCGGACGTCGCACGCCTCCCCCGGGCTGACGCGCACCGTGGGGAGCCCGGGGTGTGTGCCCGTTCTGCCCGCATAGACGGGGGCTACGCGCCCGGACTGGTCCCAGGCGGACGCGCACCCCCGCGCAGCCGTGCAGAACCGGCGCGTAGGTCCGGGTTACTTCCTCGGTCGCAGGAAAGGCGCCAGCGCGTCCAACACGGCCGGGTCCTCGATCGTCGAGGGCACCACGACGTCCTGTTGTCCGTCGGCGATCTGCCGCATGGTCTTGCGCAGGATCTTGCCCGACCGGGTCTTTGGCAGACCCTGGACGACCGTGCAGTCCCGGAACGTGGCCACCGCGCCGATCTCGTCACGCACCATCGCCACCAGCTCGGCCCGCAGCTCCTCGGGGTCCCGGACCTGGCCGGACTTGAGGACCACGTACCCGACGGGCCGCTGACCCTTGAGCTCGTCCCTGACCCCGATCACGGCGGCCTCCGCCACGGCGGGGTGGGTCGCGATGACGGCCTCCATCGACCCGGTCGACAGGCGGTGGCCGGCCACGTTGATCACGTCGTCGGTCCGGCCCATCACGTAGACGTAGCCGTCGGAGTCGATGTACCCGCCGTCCCCGGTCGAGTAGTACCCGTCGAAGACCGACATGTACGAGGAGACGAACCGCTCCTCGTCCTCCCACAGCCCCGCCAGCGTCCCCGGTGCCATGGGCAGCTTGATCGCGAGATTGCCCTCCTCGCCCGCGGGCAGCGGGTTGCCCTCGCCGTCGAGAACGTGCAGGTCGTACCCGGGCACGGCGACGGTGGGCGAGCCCGCCTTGATCGGCATCGGCTCCAGACCACGCAGGTTGGACGCGATCGGCCACCCGGTCTCGGTCTGCCACCAGTTGTCCACCACCGGCGTGCCGAGCTTGTCGGTGGCCCACTGGTAGGTGTCAGGGTCCAGGCGCTCACCCGCGCAGAACAGCGTGCGCAGGGAGGACAGGTCGTACTTGTCGACCTCGGCGCCCTCCGGATCCTCCCTGCGCACCGCGCGGACGGCGGTCGGGGCGGTGAAGAGCGCGGTGGCACGGTGCTCGGAGATGACCCGCCAGAAGGCACCGGCATCCGGCGTGCCGACCGGCTTGCCCTCGTAGATGATGGACGTCGCACCGATCAACAGCGGTGCGTAGACGATGTACGAGTGGCCGACCACCCAGCCCACGTCCGAGGCGGTCCACCACACCTCACCCGGCCGGACCCCGTAGACGTTCCACATCGACCACGCGAGCGCGACCGCATGGCCACCGTTGTCCCGCACGACGCCCTTGGGCAGGCCCGTGGTACCGGAGGTGTAGAGGATGTACAGGGGATCGGTGGCCTTGACGGGCACCGGGGTCGCCCGCTCGGACGCGGCGACGGCGTCATCCCAGTAGCTCCAGGTGGTGCCCGGCGTCTCCGGGAAGGCCTCGTCGGGGAACTGCTCGTGACGCGGGGCCACGATCACGGCGCCGGGGGTGTGCCGGGTGAGTTCGAGAGCCTTGGTCACCATGGGGAAGTACGGCACCTTGCGGGTCGGCTCGATCCCGCCGTGGGAGGTGACGATGACCTTCGGGCGCGCGTCGTCGATACGAATCGCCAACTCCGGGGCGGCGAAGCCCCCGAAGACGACGGAGTGCACCGCACCGAGCCGGGCACACGCGAGCATCGCGACGGCCGCGCGGGGAACCATGGGCATGTAGATGACGACCCTGTCGCCCCGCCCGACGCCCTCGGCGGCCAGCGCTCCGGCGAACTCCTCGACCCGGTCCAGCAGCTGGGCGTAGGTGATGGTCTCCTTCACCCCGGTCACGGCGGAGTCGTAGATGAACGCGGCCTGGTCCCCCCGGCCCGCCTCGACGTGGCGGTCCACGCAGTTGTAGGAGGTGTTCAGCTCCCCGTCCGGGAACCAGCGGTAGAACGGCGGGCGAGAGCGGTCGACCGCCGTGGTCGGAGGCGTGGTCCAGTCGATATCCGCCGCGACGTCGAGCCAGAACGCGTCGGGATCGCTGATCGAAAGCCGGTGGGCGGCGGCATAGGACGAGGCGGTGGAGTCCGACATCGGAAGTTCCCCTCACAGGTGGGAGCGTGCCCGCCGGCCGGGCCGACGGGCTGTGACAGGACTCACTCTAGTGGCAGGCCGAGCTCCCGATACCTCATCATCCGCTCGGCATACCTCCGCTCAGGGGGGCGCCTGCGGACCTCGAGGAGGGCCGCGGCGACGGCATCGGCCATCCGGTCGCAGAAGGATTCCGGTTCGTCGGCGGCGTCGGGCCTCTCCGGGACCACCACGTCCACGATCCCGGCTCCCAGCAGGTCGGCGGAGGTGATCCCCTGCGATCGGGCGACCTCCGGCGCCCGGGAGGTCTCGTGGTGGAGGATGGCGCTGGCGCCCTCGGGCGGGAGCGGTGCGAGCCACCCGTGCCGTGCACACAGGACCCGGTCGGCCGGGAGCAGCGCGAGGGCGGCCCCGCCGGTGCCCTGGCCGAGTATCACCGAGACGGTCGGGCTGGACAGCGTGACCAGGTCCGCGAGGCTCCGGGCGATCTCGCCCGCGAGGCCGCCCTCTTCCGCCTCCCGGGACAGCGCGGCCCCCCGGGTATCGATGAGCAACACCAGCGGAACGCCCATCTCCGCCGCGATCCGCATCCCACGGCGGGCCGACCGCAACGCGGACGGACCGAGCGGGCTCGTCTCGTTCTCCGCATCGCGGTCCTGGGCCAGGACGACCGCGGACTGGCCCCGGAAGCGCGCCAGGGAGAGCAGGAGGGACCCACTGTCCTCTCCCTGCCCCGTCCCCGACAGCGGGACGCGGGTGGGTGCGACCCGGTCGAGGAAGGCGCGGGCGCCCGGGCGGTCGTGCCGACGGGACCGGGTGATGGCGTCCCAGGCGTCGGGTGGGGTGCCGTCGTCGGGCTCCGGCTCGGGTACGGGGCCGGGCGGTGGGGCCGGCTCGTCGTCGGAGGGCGGGTCCTGGCACAGCACCCGCAACGCCCGCGCGGTGAGGTCCCGCAGGCCCTCGGGAGGGAGGACACCGTCGATCATCCCGCGGCGTGCGAGGTTCTCCGAGACCTGGACGCCGTCGGGGAAGGGGGCGTCGTAGAGGGCCTCGTACACGCGGGGTCCCAGGAACCCGATGAGTGCTCCGGGTTCCGCGACGGACACGTGCCCCAGTGAGCCCCAGGACGCGAACACGCCGCCGGTGGTGGGGTGCCGCAGATAGACGAGGTAGGGCAGGCCAGCGGTCTTGTGTCCCGCCACCGCGGCCGAGATCTTGACCATCTGCAGGAATGCGATCGTGCCCTCCTGCATCCGGGTCCCACCGGAGGTGGGGGAGGCGAGGATGGGCAGGCCCTCGGCGGTCGCCCGTTCGATCGCCGAGACGATCCTCTCGGCGGCGGCGATCCCGATGGAGCCGGCGAGGAAGTCGAACTCGCACGCGATGAGCACCACGCGTCGACCCAGCAGGGTTCCTTCGCCGGTGATGACGGACTCGTCCACTCCCGATTTCTCCGCCGCCCGCCGCAGGGAGTCCTCGTACCCGGGCACCGAGTCCACGTGGGGCGGGCGTACCGGAGCGCCGTCCCACGGTCGGAACGAACCGTCATCGAGGACCAGGTCGAGGATCTGCAGTGCTCCCGTTCGCGCCATGACCGCATCGTACGGTGGGGGCGACTACCAGCCGGTATCCTCGGCGCAGGGGTGCGCCGCCGCACCCCCCGTCCCACAGAGGAGGCCCCGTCGCCATGATCGTCACCCGCAGGGACGGCGCAGTCGTCGTCGTCACCATCGACCGTCACGAGACCCGCAACGCCCTGGACGCCGAGGTGTGTACCGCGCTGCGGGAGGCCGTCGAGGCCGCCGGGGTTGAGGCCGAGTCCGAGGATCCGGTCCGGGCGATCGTCATCACGGGCGCGGGAACCGCGTTCTGCGCCGGGGCCGACCTGTCCGGCGGGGTGTACAACTCGAACTTCTACGACTGCCACGCCGGGATGCTCCGGGCCGTCGAATCGGCTCCTGTGCCGGTCATCGCAGCCGTCAACGGACCGGCCGTGGGCGCCGGTGTGCAGCTCGCGCTGGCCGCGGATCTCCGGGTGGTGGCACCGGGCGCGGTCTTCGCCGTCCCGGTCGTCAAGGTGGGGCTGGCGCTCGACAACTGGACGATCAAGCGGCTCGCCAACGTCGTCGGCGGCGGGCACGCCCGCTCGGTCCTCATGACCGCGCGCCCCGTCGGCGCGGAGGAGGCGGCCCGGATCGGCCTGGCGAACGAGATCGGTGACATGGATTCGGCGATGGAGCTCGCGGCGGAGCTCGCCCGCTCGGCGCCGCTGAGCCTGCGGCACATCAAGACCGTCATCAACGACGACGACGCCCGGCTGCTCCCGCGGGACGAGCACACCGAGCTCCAGCTCCGGGCCTGGGGCAGTGAGGACATGGCCGAGGCCCGGGCCGCGCGCGCCGAGAAGAGGCCCCCCGTCTTCCGCGGACGCTGACGCGCCACACCAGCGGTGGGGCGCGCCGCGGCGGCTCCCACGTGTCGGCCCCACGTGGACCCCGGCCCGGGTACGATTCCAGCGCCCGACCCGGATCCGCCTGACGTGGGCGTCTGGCACGGCCCCGGGTAAATGACATCCAGGGGGAACGCCAGCGATGGCCAGGCACAGTGCGTCGCCGCAGAGTGGGAATCCGACGGCCCGCAGGGTCGTCCTCGTGGGAGCCGCGCTCCTCGCGGTCGTGCTCGTCGCGGTACTGGTGCTCGCCGGGCTCTCCCGGGCCGGTGTCGGTGGATTCTGTGGAGACGACCTCCGGATCAGTGTCGCCGCCGAGCCCGAGATCGCCGACCACGTGGATGCCCTGGCCGAGGATGCCGACGGGTGCTATTCCTTCGAGGTCGCCCCTGTCTCGTCGGCTGACCTCGCCGGGCGTGTCGCCTCCCGTGAGGCGCTCCCCGACATCTGGGTCCCGGACTCGGCGGTGCGGCTCGCGCAACTGTCGCGGGACGTGCAGATCCCCTTCGACACGGTGGTGAACTCGCTCGCGTCCACCCCGGTGGTCATCGCGTCCCGCGACACCCCGGTCGACATGTCGACGTGGACCTCCGCCCTGGCGACCCCGGGACTGATGATGGGCGATCCCGTCCGGTCCGGGATCGCGGACGCGCCGATCCTCGCCGCCGCGTCCGAGGTGGAGATCATGCGGTCGACCGCGGACGCACTGGGCGCGTCCATGGCGATCCTGGCGCAGGGGCAGATGAGCCGCATGGAGGTTCCCCCGACATCGCGCGAGATGCTGGACAGGGTGGTCTCCGGGGGCGGCGCGACGATCGTGACGGAGCGTGAGGCGGTGCTCGCCCGGCGTGAGGCCCCGCACGCGGGACTCCAGATCGCCGCTCCCGCCACCGGGGCGGTGTTCCTCGGGTACCCGCTGGCGGTGACCACCCAGGACCCGGCCCGGCGAGCCGAAGTCGCCGGTGCCGCCGAAGCACTCCGCGACGCCACGGCCTCGCCCGCACACCGCGACGGCCTCTCGGCGGACGGTTTCCGGAAAGCGGACCGCGCGCCCCTCGCGGACGGGTCAGGGGTGGGCGAGATCGAGATGCTCGTCGTCCGCGACCCCGACCGCCTCCACGGCGTCCTCCGACGGTGGCGGGTGTTGGCGATGCCCGGGCGGTCCCTCGTCCTGGTGGACACCTCGGGATCGATGGGATTCGGGATACCGGGTACGGACCGGACCCGGATCGAGGCACTGGTCGCCACGGCGGGCGCCGGCCTCGGGCAGTTCCCCGACGACGCGGCTCTCGGGCTGTGGGCGTTCGGCGGGGCCGCCGGCCGGGATGGCAGGCCCTACGCGGAGGTCGCGCCACTCCGACGACTCGACGAGGCCGGCGCCGACGGTTCGCACCGGGAGGCCCTCGGCGGCGCGCTGGCGGCCCTGCCCGGTCTGGTGGGCGGCGGAACCGACCTCTACCGGTCCGTACTCGACGCCTACGCCCAGGTGCGCTCCGGCTACGACCCCAACATGGTCAATTCGATCATCGTGATCTCCGACGGGGCCGACGACGCCACCTCGGACCTCGACGAAGGGGAGTTCCTCGCCCGACTACGCGACATGGTCACCCCGTCGCGCCCGGTGATCGTCGTGACGATCAGTCTGCTCGACGACGCCGCGTCGGGCACCCTGGCGGAGATCTCCCGGGTGACCGGCGGCAGCAGCCACGTCGCGCGGACGCCCGACGAGATCGTGCGGGTGTTCGCCGACGCGGTGGGCCGTCGCGGAGCGGCGCCCGGCGCCTGACTCGCTTAACCCCGGATAGAGGTAGCTGCCCCCTAGGATGGGGGTGCGGCATCCTCCGGTTTCCAGGGAATCGACCGCGTTGCCTGAGAGTCTCCGCCGAGAACTTGTGTTACGTGTCACACTTCCTCCGTCACTATCTGTGAGGCGCATCACTACAGGGGTGCGCTGATGAGAACCCGAAACGGAGGACCTCCGTGTCCCAACCAACTGATCCGCCGACGGGGGGCGCATCGCGGCGAACCCCAGGAACGGCGGAGTTCACGGCGATGCAGTCCAGCCCCGCCTTCCAGGAGTTGCGCAGCAAGTTCCGGGCGTTCGTCTTCCCCATGACCGTCGCCTTCCTCATCTGGTACTTCCTCTATGTCATCCTCGCCGTCTACGCCACGGACTTCATGGCCACGAAGGTCTTCGGAAACATCACCTGGGGGCTGATCATCGGGCTGGGGCAGTTCGTGACCACCTTCCTCATCACGTTCCTCTACATCCGGTTCGCCAACCGCGTGATCGACCCCCGTGCGGAATCCATCCGCCTCGAGCTGGAAGGTGAGGCTGTCTGATGGATTGGCTACTCAACATCAATGAACTCACGCCGGGTGAGCAGGTAGGCAGCACGCTGCTCAACATGGTCGTGTTCGGCGTCTTCATCGTCATCACGATGACGCTTGTCCTCAGGGCGTCCAAGTCGACCAAGTCGACGAAGGATTTCTACACCGGCGGGTCCACCTTCACCGGTCCGCAGAACGGGTTCGCGATCGCCGGTGACTATCTGTCGGCGGCATCCTTCCTCGGCATCGCCGGCGCGATCGCGATCAACGGCTACGACGGCTTCCTCTACTCGATCGGATTTCTCGTCGCCTGGCTCGTCGCCCTGATGCTCGTCGCCGAGCTGATGCGCAACACCGGCCGGTTCACGATGGCCGATGTGCTCAGCTTCCGCCTCAATCAGCGGCCCGTCCGGATGGCGGCGGCCCTGGCCACCCTCGCGGTGTGCCTGTTCTATCTCATCGCCCAGATGGCCGGTGCGGGTGGCCTCGTAGCGCTGCTGCTGAACATCAACGACTCCACGGGGCAGGCGATCGTCGTCGCGGCGGTGGGGCTGCTGATGATCTTGTACGTGCTGGTCGGCGGGATGAAGGGCACGACCTACGTCCAGATGGTCAAGGCGGTCCTGCTCGTCGGCGGTGTCCTGATCATGTGCCTCATGGTCCTCGTGGCCGCGCGCGGCAACTTCTCCGCGCTCCTGGGTGAAGCCGTCGCCAACTCGGGCAAGGACCTGTTGCAGCCCGGTCTGCAGTACGGCGCCACCGAGACCAGCAAGCTCGACTTCGTTTCCCTGTCGATCGCACTCGTCTTCGGTACCGCCGGCCTGCCGCACGTGCTCATGCGCTTCTACACGGTCCCCACGGCCAAGGAGGCCCGCCGTTCCGTGACCTGGGCGATCGCGCTCATCGGCGGCTTCTATCTGTTCACCCTCGTGCTCGGCTTCGGTGCCGCGGCGATGGTCGGCCCGGAGGTGATCGAGGCCGCGCCCGGTGGCGTGAACTCGGCGGCACCGCTCCTCGCATTCGCCCTCGGCGGTGAGATCTTCCTCGGCATCATCTCCGCGGTCGCCTTCGCGACGATCCTCGCGGTGGTGGCCGGGTTGGCGATCACGGCGTCCGCATCGTTCGCGCACGACATCTACAACGGCGTGATCAAGCACGGGAAGGCCACCGAGAAGTCGCAGCTCCGGGTCTCGCGGATCACGGTCGTCGTGATCGGGCTCCTGTCGATCGTCATGGGTATCGGCGCCATGGGGCAGAACATCGCCTTCCTCGTCGCCCTGGCCTTCGCGATCGCCGCGTCGGCGAACCTGCCGACGATCCTGTACTCGCTGTTCTGGAAGCGGTTCAACACCACCGGCGCCCTGTTCTCGATGTACGGCGGGCTCATCAGCACCCTGGTGCTGATCGCGCTCTCTCCGGCGGTCTCCGGTGGCGAGAAGTCGATGATCACGGGTGTCGACTTCTCCCTGTTCCCGCTCTCGAACCCGGGCATCGTGTCGATCCCGCTGGCCTTCCTGCTGGGCATCGTCGGCACGTTCATCGGGAAGAAGGACGAGTTCCCGGAGAAGCGGGTGGAGATGGAGGTCCGTTCCCTCACCGGTGTCGGTGTGGAGAAGACCATCGCTCACTGACGTCTCCTCGGCGGGCCCACCACTACGGGCCCCCGCCGGGCCCGCCCGGTCGTCCTCGGACGACCGGGCGGGCCTCGTCGTGGGCCGGGAGGGACTACCCTCGGTGGGCACCACACCGATTCGGAGGCGGTAGAGATGTATCCCGGACACGACGACCAGACCCGACGCATGGGGCAGCAGCCCGACTCGCGTGCCTACTCGCGGATGGGCGACGACCAGGCCTACGACCCCGCCTATGACGACGGCTACGGAGCCGACGGGGGATACGCCGGCGCGCCCGCGGCGAAGCGCCGTGGCCCCGCCCTCGACGTGGGCAAGTTCGCGGGCAGCGTGGTCGCGACCGCCCTCGTGGCGGCCATCGCCGGATGGCTGATCGCCTGGATCGTGGAAGCGGTGTTCTCGCGTTTCGGCCACCAGTGGGCCAATGGCGGGAACACGCCCACGATGTACGCGGTCTACGGGGCCGTCGCCGCGCTCCTCGCCGGGCTGCTCTGGTACCTGCTGCTCGTCGGCACGGCCAACCCCCAGCAGTTCTACTCCTGGACCGTCGGGCTGCTCATCGTCGCCGCCGTGGCGTTGCCGCTGCTGGTCACGGTGCCGTTCCTCGACGGCCTGGCGGCCGCGATCGTGCACTTGTTCATCGGATTGCCGATCCTGGCGCTGACCAGCGCGTTCTCCGCCACTCTCCGGCGATGACGCGCACGCGGCGGCCGTGACGGCCGGCCGCTGTGGGTGGTGCCCCCGAGAGGAATCGAACCTCCGACACCGGCTTTAGGAGAGCCGTGCTCTATCCACTGAGCTACGAGGGCGGGAACCGGGGAGAGTCTAACCGATGGGCGGGGGATCGTGATCGCCGACTTGGAGTGAGTGGTCCCGGCCGGTAGTCTTGACCGTCGGCGTCCATGTCGTCCCCTGGTGGGGCGGTGGACCCCCTCGCGCGGGTCACCACCGGCCGCCGTTCGAGGGGGAGGGCGCCCGCCCGGCCGGCAGCCCACTAGACAGACAGAGGTATCGCCTGTGTCCACGTACACCCCCAAGCCCGGGGACGTGACGCGCGCCTGGTATGTCATCGACGCCACTGATGTGGTTCTCGGTCGACTCGCCGTCCAGGTCGCCAACATCCTCCGTGGCAAGCACAAGCCGCAGTTCGCCCCGAACGCCGACACCGGCGACTTCGTCATCATCATCAACGCCGACAAGGTCGCGATCTCGTCCAACAAGCGCGAGCGCGTGATGCATCACCGCCACTCCGGTTTCCCGGGTGGGCTCAAGACGCAGTCGCTCGGCAAGGCCATGGACACCCGTCCCGACCGCGTCGTCGAGAAGGCCGTCAAGGGCATGCTGCCGAGCAACAAGCTCGGCCGTGCCGTCGCCTCCAAGCTCAAGGTGTACGCGGGTCCCGATCACCCGCACGCCGCCCAGCAGCCCGTGCCCTTCGAGATCAAGCAGGTGGCCCAGTGACCGACGAGAACATCACCCCCGAGGCCGAGGTCGCCGACGACGTGGTGGCGGACCTCGCCGCCGAGGTCGCCGAGGACTACAGTGAGGCCGACTACGCCGGTGGCACCGACTTCGTCGCCGACGCCGACGCCCAGCTGGGGTCGACCGTCACCTCCGGGCCGGCCCAGGCCGTCGGACGTCGCAAGGAAGCCGTCGCCCGCGTGCGCCTGCTCCCCGGTTCCGGCCAGTTCACCCTGAACGGCCGCACCCTCGAGGAGTACTTCCCGAACAAGGTGCACCAGCAGCTCGTCAAGTCGCCGCTGGTCCTCGTCGAGCGCGACGAGCAGTTCGACATCGTGGCACTGCTCCACGGTGGCGGCCCCTCGGGTCAGGCCGGCGCGCTGCGTCTGGCCATCGCCCGGGCGCTCATCCAGTACTCGCCGGACGACCGTCCGGCGCTCAAGAAGGCGGGCTTCCTCACGCGCGACGCCCGTGCCGTCGAGCGCAAGAAGGCCGGCCTCAAGAAGGCCCGTAAGGCCCCGCAGTACTCGAAGCGCTGATCCACCCGGGTCGCGTCACCGGAGCAGGCCCCTGCGTATGCGGGGCCTGCTCCGGTCCATTTGCCCACTGCACTGTCGGTCGGGGTTATCCTGACCCGGCCATTCACGCCCACCGTCCGCGGCGGGGCGAACCATCACCCCCGGAGGACCACACGATATGACGCGACTGTTCGGCACCGACGGGGTCCGCGGACTCGCCAACCGGACCCTCACCGTCGACCTGGCCGTGCGCCTGGGGGCGGCCGCCGCGGCGGTCCTGGCGACCGAGGCCGAGCCGTCGCCCCGCCGGGCCGAATCCCGGCCCGTCGCCGTCGTCGGCCGTGACCCCCGTGTCTCCGGGGAGATGCTCGAGGCCGCCCTGGCCGCCGGCCTGGCGAGTCAGGGCGTCGATGTCCTGCTCGTGGGCGAGTTGCCGACCCCGGCCGTCGCCCACCTCACGGCCCAGCACGAGGCCGAGCTGGGTGCCGTGATCTCCGCCTCGCACAACGCGATGCCTGACAACGGCATCAAGTTCTTCGCCGCCGGGGGCCACAAGCTGGCTGACGAGGTGGAGGACCGTGTCGAGGCCGCCCTCACCGACGGTGCCATCACCGGACCGACCGGCTCAGCGATCGGCCGTATCTCGCGGGCGACGCAGGAGGACGCCCTGGACGGCTATGTCCGGCACCTGCTCGATGCCACGCCGGGCCGGTTGGACGGGCTCGTCGTCGTCGTCGACTGCGCCAACGGCGCCGCCAGCGCGGCGGCCCCGCGTGCCTACCGCGAGGCCGGCGCCACGGTGATCGAGATCCACGCCAGCCCCGACGGCTACAACATCAACGACAACTGCGGTTCCACCCACCTCGACGACGTCCGCGCCGCGGTGCGCGCGCACGGCGCCGACCTGGGCCTGGCGCACGACGGCGACGCGGACCGGTGTCTGGCCATCGACGCCTCCGGCGAGGTTGTCGACGGCGACCAGATCATGGCGATCCTGGCCCTGGCGATGCGCGACTCCGGGGAGCTCGTCGGCAACACGCTGGTGGCCACCATCATGAGCAACCTGGGGCTCAAGGTCGCCATGCGGGAGGCCGGGATCGAGATCACCGAGACCAAGGTGGGCGACCGCTACGTCCTCGAGCGTCTGCGCGAGGGTGGGTACAGCCTCGGCGGCGAACAATCCGGGCACCTCGTGCTGCCCGCCCACGCCACCACCGGTGACGGCGTGCTCACCGGGTTGCGCCTCATGGCCCGCATGGCGGAGACCGGCAAGTCGCTGGCCGAGCTCGCCGGGGTCATGACCGTGCTGCCGCAGGTCCTCGTCAACGTGCCGGTCGAGGACAAGGCCGCAGTCGTGGCATCCGGGGCGGTCTGTGACGCCGTGGTGGGGGAGGAGCGCAGGCTCGGCTCCACAGGCCGCGTGCTTCTGCGTCCCTCCGGCACCGAGCAGCTCGTCCGCGTGATGGTCGAGGCGGAGGACGCGAACCTGGCCGGCGAGGTCGCCGAGCGCCTGGCGGGCGTGGTCGCCGCCGTGTGACCGTCCGGGCCCGTGCGCTCTCCGGCGCCGGGCCCCGGCGACCGGGCACCGGGGGGCGATCAGCCGCCCGTGAAGGACTTGACCAGCTTGAGCATCGGCGGGGCGCTGGCGAGCAGGTCGTCGGCCTCCTCGTCGAGCATCTCGTGGGTGACCGTGACGGTGCCCTTGAACTCCGCCTCCGGATCGGCGAACGCGGCATAGGTGTCGTCGTCGGTCAGGGTGGCCAGCAGGTACCCCGCCAGCAGCGGGCGCACGGCCCGATGGGTGCGGAGGTCGGGGTCCGCCAGCCCGACCCGCTCGAGAAGCGGGTTGCGCTCGACCAGACCCGTCTCGATCGCCTTCTCCAGGCGTCGGTGTACCAGGTCGCCGCGCCACAGGCGCTGCAGTTCGCGGGCGTCCTCGGAGTGGACCCCGCCCGCACCCGAGAGCAGCAGGGCGGGGGCGTCGACGGTCATCGCCCGATCGGCGGCCGAGGGGACGGTCTCGGTGGGGAAGACCATGACCACCCCGTCGATGTCGGTGCGCTGGGAGGCCAGCAGCGCGGCGACCCCGCCGCCGAGACCGTGCCCGGCCACGGCGATCCGGTGTGGATCGGCCCGGACGGCCCCGCGGCCCAGGGTGGCCTGGAGGACGTCCTCCAGCGCGGCGGACAGGTGATCCGCGTAGTGCTGGTGGTTCGGCCTCAGGCCGCGGTCCGAGGCGGGCGCCACCACCACGAACCCCCACGACGCGAGATGCTTGAGGGTGTCGACGTAGTGCTCGGGCCCCCTGGTCCAGTCGTGGGCCCAACCCACGAGCGGGGCCGGCGACGGAGCCCCGCGGGGGACGAACACGACCCCCGGCGTCCCGGTGAAACCGAGGTCGCCCCTGTCGACACCGTAGGGGCCGCGTCGGGACACCCGGGCGAGCAGTTCCTTCGTCTTCTTGGCCACGATGGCCACAGTATCGCCTCGGGGGCGACGAAGGGGCGAGGGTCCCCGGACTGCGTGGCTACACTTAGCGGCCATGTGCGGAATCGTCGGATATGTCGGGCACAGGCCCGCCCTCCCTGTCGTCGTCGAGGCCCTGCGGCGGATGGAGTACCGCGGCTACGACTCGGCTGGTGTCGCCGTCCTCGACGGCGCGGGCACCTCCCGGGTCGAGAAGAAGGAGGGCAAGCTCGCCAACCTCGAGGCGGAGCTCACGGCCGCGGGCGGGGACGGGTTCCCGGGTACCACCGGCATCGGCCACACCCGCTGGGCCACCCACGGTCGCCCGAGCGACCGCAACGCCCACCCGCACGTCTCGGGCGACGTCGCGATCGTGCACAACGGCATCATCGAGAACTTCGCCCCGCTGCGCGCGGAGCTCGAGGCCGCCGGGGTCGATCTAGAGTCCGACACCGACTCGGAGGTGGCTGCCCACCTGGTGCGGTGTGAGATGGAGTCGGGCCGCAGCGGCGGCGACTTTGTCGCCGCGTGCCGCACGGTGCTCCGCCGCCTCGAGGGCGCGTTCACCCTGGTCTTCAGTCACGCGGCCCACCCGGACGTCCTGGTGGCCGCGCGCCGCTCGACCCCGCTGGTGCTGGGCGTCGGCGAAGGCGAGATGTTCCTCGGTTCCGACGTCGCGGCGTTCATCGAGCACACCCGCGAGGCGGTCGAGCTCGGCCAGGACAACGTCGTGGTGTTGCGGGCCGACTCCTACGAGATCACCGACTTCGCCGGTGAGCCCAGCGAGGGGCGCCCCTTCCACATCGACTGGGATCTCGCCGCCGCCGAGAAGGGCGGTTACGACTACTTCATGCTCAAGGAGATCGCCGAGCAGCCGCAGGCGGTCGCCGACACGCTGCTGGGCCATTTCCAGAACGGCCGCATCGTGTTGGACGAGCAGCGGATGACCGACCAGGACCTGAGGGACATCGACAAGGTGTTCATCGTCGCCTGCGGCAGCGCCTATCACTCCGGAATGGTCGCCAAGTACGCGATCGAGCACTGGACGCGCCTGCCATGCGAGGTCGAGATCGCCTCGGAGTTCCGTTATCGCGACCCGGTCCTGGACCGTTCCACGCTGGTGGTGGCCATCTCCCAGTCCGGCGAGACCGCGGACACCCTCGAGGCGGTCCGCCACGCCAAGTCCCAGAAGGCGCGCGTCCTGGCCGTGTGCAACACCAACGGCTCGCAGATCCCGCGCGAGGCCGACGCCGTCCTGTACACGCACGCCGGTCCCGAGATCGGTGTGGCGTCGACGAAGGCGTACCTGGCGCAGATCACCGCCAACTACCTCGTGGGCCTCGCGCTCGCGCAGGCCCGCGGCACCAAGTACCCGGACGAGGTGGCCGCCGAGTTCCGTCAACTCGAGCAGATGCCGCACGAGATCCAGAAGGTCGTGGACTCCCTCGACCCGGTCCGCGGGATCGCCCGGGAGCTCGCCGGCGCCAAGTCGGTGCTGTTCCTGGGGCGCCACGTCGGCTACCCGACGGCCCTCGAGGGCGCGCTCAAGCTCAAGGAGCTCGCGTACATGCACGCCGAGGGCTTCCCGGCGGGCGAACTCAAGCACGGGCCCATCGCGCTCATCGAGGAGGGCCTGCCGGTCTTCATCGTGATGCCGCCGGTCGAGGGCCGCGGGGTGCTGCACTCGAAGCTGGTGAGCAACATCCAGGAGATCAGGGCCCGCGGCGCGCGGACCATCGTGATCGCCGAGGAGGGTGACGACGTCGTCCGGCCGCTGTCGGACTACTTCATCCCGATCCCGGCGTCGACCACTCTCCTGCAGCCGCTGCTGGCCACCATCCCGTACCAGGCGTTCGCGGCCGAGGTCGCGGCCGCGCGGGGGTACGACGTGGACAAGCCGCGGAACCTCGCCAAGTCCGTCACGGTCGAGTAGGACGGCGGGGGCCACGGCAATGAGGCGCGCTCACCCGGTCGGGCAGATCAGGGATGCCGAGCGCCCGCTCATCGCCGCCGCCGCAGCCTCCGGGGACCCGGATGCGGTGATGCGCCGTGCCGCGGCCGGGGTGGCCCACCACACCGCCGTCCTACTGAGGGAGCGCACCGGGGGCCTCTATGGCCGGACGGTGCAGTTGCTGGTCGGTGCCGGCGACAACGGGGGCGACGCGCTCTACGCCGGCGCGATGCTCCGGGCCCGTGGCTGTCGCGTCGACGCCGTGATGCTCGACCCGGACCGCGCACACGCTCGCGGCCTGGTCGCCCTGCGCCGTGTCGGCGGGCGGATCCACGACACGGAGTCGGTGGGCTCTCGTCTTCCGGTCCCGGATGTCGCCGTCGACGGCGTGGTGGGCCTGGGCGGACGCGGACCGCTGCGCCAGCCGGCCGACCGGATCGTCAACGGCCTGGCCGCGGCCGGGGTTCCGTGGGTGGCAGTGGATCTGCCCAGCGGGGTCGACGCCGACACCGGCACCGTCCACGACGCCCACGTTCCCGCCACCCTCACCGTGACGTTCGGGCTGCTGCGGCGGGCCCACTTGCTGGCTTCGCCGGTGTGCGGCCGCGTCGAGGTGGTGGATATCGGCCTCATCGATCCCACGGATCCCGTGCAGGCGCGTCGTCTGCAGATGCAGGAGCGCGTGCCGGACTATCTGAGCGCCGGTCCGAACACTGTCGCCGCCCAATCCCGCGCCGAGGTGGGGCGCACGTGGCCGGTGCCCGGCCCGGCCGACGACAAGTACACCCAGGGCGTCGTGGCCGTGCGCGCTGGATCCGACCGGTATCCGGGGGCAGCGGTGCTGTGTGCGTCCGCCGCCGTGGCGGCGACGTCGGGGATGGTGAGGTACGTCGGATCCGCCGCGGGGGCGGTGCTCGCGGCCCGACCGGAGGTGGTGTGCCACCCGACGGTGGCCGAGGCCGGCACCGCCCAGGCGTGGGTGGTGGGGCCGGGCTGCGGGACGGGGACCGACGCGGTGGCCGACATCGACGCGGTCCTGTCGACGGGACGGCCCACCGTCCTCGACGCCGACGCCCTCACCTGCATCGCCACCCACCCCGTGCTGCTGCGCAGCGCCACCGCGCCCGTACTGCTCACCCCGCATGCCGGCGAGTTCGACCGCCTCACCGGTGGATGGGACCGCGGGGACCGCCCCGGCGCGCTGCGCCGCTTCGTCGCGGGTCTGCGCGAGCGCGGGATCGGGGCGACGGTGCTGCTCAAGGGGCGGGTCACCCTGATAGACGACGGCGAGACGACGTTCGCCGTGGATGTCGGTTCCTCGTGGGCCGCGACAGCGGGTTCGGGCGATGTCCTGGCCGGGATGGCGGGCGCGCTGCTGGCGAGCGGCATGGGTGTCGGTGGCACGGGGGTTGGTGGCAGGGGTGTCGGTGGCAGGGGGGTGGGCGGTTCCGTTCCCGGGGAGTCGTTGGCGTGGCCGGCGGTCGCGGCCGCGACGGCGCACGGGGAGGCCGCGCGGCGGGCCGCGCACCGCCAGGGAGTGGAGGGTGCGCCGATCGGGGCCTCCGATCTGCTGGCAGCAGTGCCGGGAGCGATCTCCGCCCTGCGGGGGGCGTGAATCGCCCACCGGTGGTGCTTTTTGGCAGTATTGACGAAATGGGTCCAGTTGTCCCCCCGGCGCCGTGCCGCGCCGAGATCGATCTGGACGCGATCGAGCACAACAGTCGCGTCCTGGTCCGAGCTGCGCGCGGGGCGCGGGTCATGGCCGTGGTCAAGGCGGACGCCTATGGTCACGGGGCCGTCCCGGTCTCCCTGGCCGCGCTGCGCGGTGGGGCGCACGCACTCGGCGTGACGACGATCGCGGAGGCGATGCAGCTGCGGTCGGCGGGGATCGGGGCCGAGATCCTGGCGTGGCTCTACTCGGCGTCCGATGACGTCCGGTCGGCCCTGGAGGCCGACATCGACCTCGCCGTCCCGAGCCCGGGCCACCTCGACACCGTGCTCGAGGCCGCCCGACGTACCGGCCGCCGCGCGCGGATCACCCCCAAGATCGACACGGGTCTCGCCCGGTCGGGCATCGCGTTGGAGGACTGGCCGGCCGTGCTCGAGCGGCTGGTCGCGGCGACCGCCGGCGGTCTCGTCGAGGTGACGGGGTTGATGGCGCACTTCGCCCACGCCGATGATCCGGGCAACCCGGTGATCGACCTGCAGGTGGCCCGGCTGCACGAGTGCGTGTCCCTCGCGCGTGCCCGGGGGCTGGAGTGCCCGGTCAACCACCACGCCAACTCCGCGGCGACCCTGACCCGCCCCGAGGACGGCTTCGAGATGGTCCGTCCGGGGATCGCGCTCTACGGTCTCAACCCGGTCGAGGGCCTGGAGGCCGACCTGGTCCCGGCCATGACGTTCTCGGCGGAGGTCCTCCTGGTGAGGCGCGTGGCCGCCGGTCAGGGCGTGAGCTACGGGCACACGTGGCACGCCCCGCACGACACCACCGTTGCCCTGATCGCTGCCGGTTACGCCGACGGGGTGTGGCGGCTGCTGTCGGGCCGGATGGACGTCACGATCGGCGGACGCCGGTATCCGAACGTCGGCCGCGTCTGCATGGACCAGTTCGTCGTCGACCTCGGCCCGGAGCCCGCGACGCCGGTCCGGGTGGGGGACACCGCGGTGCTGTTCGGGAACGGGGCCGACGGCGGCCCGACGGCCGCCGAGTGGGCCAGGACGGTCGGCACCATCCACTACGAGGTGGTCACCGCCGTGCGGGGGCGTGCCGAGAGGCACCACGTCCTTCGTGCGTCACACGGTGCCGACCGGGGGCGGGAGGCTGCGATATGAGCGAGGACGACGACGGCGAGGTGACCGGTCGCAGCGGAAGGCCCCGGATCCGTCTGCCCAGACGCCCGGACCGGTCCGCGGCCGAGGAGCCGGTGGAGATCCGACCACCCGAGGTCGTAGGGGGCGCGCCCGGGGATCTCGAGGCGATCAGGGAGCATATCCGGACCCCGGGAGGGCTGCGTGCGGGCCTGGGAGCCCTCGGTGCGGCCACGCTCGGTTCGGTGGTCACCCTGCTGCCCGGTCGACGCGCCAACGACCCGTGGGCGGGCGAAGACATGTGGGAACTCGGAGTGGACCGTGGCTCCATGGTCGCGGCCTCCGACGGCGTACCGCTCGCGGTGCGGGAGGCCGGGCCCACCGATGCGCCGATGACCGTCGTGTTCGCCCACGGCTACACCCTGTCGATGGACAGCTGGCACTTCCAGCGGCGGCATCTGGCGGACCGGTTCGGCTCGGAGATCCGGATGGTGTTCTACGACCAGCGTGGACACGGGCTGAGCGGGATGAGTTCGCGGAAGAACTCCACCATCGACCAGCTGTCCCGGGACCTCGACACCGTCATCTCGGCGACGGCACCCACCGGTCCGGTGGTGGTGATCGGGCATTCCATGGGCGGGATGACGGTCATGGGATATGCCGCGCGCCACCCGGAGACCGTACGGGAGCGCGTCCTGGGGGCCGGGCTGGTCTCCACCGCCATGGCCGAGCTCTCCGAGGCGGGGCTCGGCGCGGTGCTCGACAACAAATCCGTCGCGCGGCTCGCCGGTCTCGCAGGCCGGAGTCCCGGGGTGTTCACCAACGGTCGGCGGGCCCTCGGGGCGCTCATCTCGCCGTTCATCTACGGCGGCTCGTTCGGTGACCCCGCCACGATGAGCCCGACCGTCGCCCGGTTCGTGGACAAACTCATCGGCTCGACCGACGTGCTGACCATCGCCAACTTCTTCGAGACCCTCACCCAGCACGACGAGTCGGCCGCCGTGCCCGTCCTGCGGGACGTCCGCACGACCGTCCTGTGCGGTGACCGCGACCTGCTCACCCCGCTCGACCGGTCGGTCGACATCGTCGAGGAACTGCCGGACGCCGAGTTCGTGGTGGTCCCGGGTGCCGGGCACATGGTGATGCTGGAGGAGCCCGCCCACGTGTCCGAGGTGCTGGGGGACCTGGTGGCCGACGCGATCATCGAATGGCGGGAGCGGGAGCGTCGCGCCGACGGCGTGGGCCGCGCCGCCATGCCCCCGCCGGACCGGGGCGCCGGTGGGGAGACGGCCCCGTCCACCGACCACGACCGGGCCTCGTGACGATCCGCGTCCCCGGGGAGCGCGACCTGCCGATGGTGGAGGACACCCGGGCACTGGGCGCCGAGCTCGCCGGCCTCCTGCGGGCCGGCGACGTGGTGATCCTCGACGGCCCCCTCGGCGCCGGCAAGACCGCGCTGACCACCGGGATCGCCGCCGGCCTGGGGGTACGCGGGCGCGTCACCTCGCCGACCTTCGTCATCGCCCGTCGCCACGCCCCGGCGACGCCCGGCGGTCCGGGGCTGGTCCACGTCGACGCCTACCGACTGCTCGGCGGCCAGGACCCGGACGGTCCGCAACCGACCAGGGGCGACCTGGCTGACGAACTGGAATCGCTCGATCTCGACACGGCACTCGACAGCGACGTGGTGGTCGTCGAGTGGGGCGCCGGATTCGTCGACTCCCTCGTCGAGGCGCCACTGGTCGTCACCCTGCGACGGCCCGACGGCACCGACGTCCGGACGGCGAGCTGGCGTTGGGACGCCTCGGACGGTCCCGCACCCGGCCCGGCGGTACCCTGACCCCGTGCTCGTCCTCGCCGTAGACACCTCCACGCCCTTCGTCACCGCAGGGGTGTGCCGACTCGTGCCCGGCGACCGGGACCCGCAGGTGGATGCACTGGCCACCCGGGTCACCGAGGATGCCCGCGCCCACGCGGAGCTGCTCACCCCGCACATCCTCGAGTGCCTCACCGCCGCGGGCCTCACGCCGGGCGAGCTCGACGCCGTGGTCGTGGGCATCGGTCCGGGACCGTTCACCGGCCTGCGCGTCGGGATGGCGACCGCGGCCGCATTCGCCGACGCCATCTCCAGGCCGGTCCACGGGGTGTGTTCGCTGGACGGGCTCGCGGCCACCGCGCGCGCCGCCGGGGCGACCGGAGACCTCGTCGTCGTCACCGACGCCCGCCGCCGGGAGGCCTACCACGCCCGCTACTCCGCGGACGGCGCACGGACCTCGGGCCCCATGGTGGGCCCCGCCGCCGGGATCGACGCGGACGGCGTCGACCACCTGGTCGGCGACCCCGTACGCCTGGGAGAGGTCACCGCCGCCGGCCACCCCGCCGCGGGGATCCTCGAGGCGGTCACCGCGCCCGACCCCGCCGGCCTCGTCACCGTCGCGGCCTCCGACCTCCTCGCGGGCACGGCCCCGGCGCCGCTGGAACCGCTCTACCTGCGTCGGCCCGACGCCGTCCCGCCCCGGCGCGCCGCACCCTCGACCGCGCTGCGGGGGGTCCGGCGGTGACCGGGACGCCGCCGGACGCGATCGTGCACGACCATCTGGTCGCCGACGACGCCATGCGCTGCGCCGACCTCGAGAGGGTGCTGTTCCCCGCCGACGGTCCGTGGTCGGCCGCCGCGTTCCTGTCGGAGATCGGCTCCCGGCACACCCACTGCTTCGCGGCGCGGGCGGACGGGGTCCTCGTCGGTTACGCCGTGCTGGCCGTGCTCGGACCCGAGGGGGATCGTGAGTACGAGGTGCACACCATCGGGGTCGATCCGGCCCACCAGGGGCGGGGGATCGGGCGCACGCTGCTGCGCCGCATGCTCGACGTGGCGGACGCGGACGCGGCGCCGGTGGTGCTGGACGTGCGGACCGACAACGTCCCGGCCCGCACCCTGTACGAGGCCCACGGGTTCGAGGTGGTGGGGCTGCGTCCCCGGTACTACCGGCCCAGCAGGGCCGACGCGCACCTCATGGTGCGGCCGGCGGGAGCGCGAGGACAGAACGACGGAGGGAAGGTGAGCGACCGGTGAGAACCGTCATGGGGATCGAGAGCTCGTGCGACGAGACGGGGGTCGCCGTCGCGCGCGTGCACGACGACGGCCGCGCCGAGTTGCTGTCCGACGTGGTCGCCTCGTCGATGTCCGAGCACGCCCGGTTCGGCGGGGTCGTCCCGGAGATCGCCTCCCGCGCCCACCTCGAGGCGCTCGTGCCGACCGTTCGCGCCGCCCTCGCCGAGGCGGGGCTGGAGCGGCCGGACGCCGTCGCCGCCACCATCGGACCCGGCCTGTCCGGGGCGCTGCTCGTGGGGTCGTCCGCCGCCAAGGCCTATGCGGCCGCGTGGGGGGCCCCGTTCTACGCCGTCAACCACCTCGTCGGCCACGTCGCCGTCGCGGGCTTCGACGGTGACCCGCTTCCCGAGTGCGTGGCCCTGCTGGTCTCCGGTGGGCACACCCAGCTGCTGCACGTCCGCTCGCTCACCGAGCCGGTCGTCGAACTGGGGTCGACCGTCGACGACGCGGCCGGGGAGGCCTACGACAAGGTGGCCCGGCTGCTCGGCCTGGGGTACCCGGGCGGGCCCGTGATCGATCGGCTCGCGGGCACCGGTGACCCCACGGCGATCGCGTTCCCGCGCGGGATGACCGGACCACGCGACGCCCGGCACGACTTCTCCTTCTCCGGGCTCAAGACCTCGGTCGCCCGACGCATCGAGGCCGCCGAACGCGACGGCGAGCAGCTCGACGTGGCGGACGTCGCGGCCTCGTTCCAGGAGGCGGTGGCCGACGTGCTCACCATGAAGGCTGTCCGGGCCTGCACCGACCTGGGCGTGGACACCCTGCTCGTGGGTGGCGGGGTCGCCGCCAACTCGAGGTTGCGTGATCTCGCCGCGAGCAGGTGTGCCGACGCGGGCCTGACCCTGCGCGTCCCGCGGCCGCGGTTGTGCACCGACAACGGCGCGATGGTGGTGGGGGTCGCCTCCGCGCTCCTCGCCGCGGACGCGGACCCCAGCCCCCTGACCGTGGCGGCCGACCCCGGGCTGCCGGTCGAGGTCACCCAGGTCGCCTAGTAGCCGAGGAGTGCCATCCCCACGGTGGTGAACGTGAACGCCATCAGCAGGAACGCGGCGACCGCGGCCAGGCAGAGGTAGCCGATCACGAGGGCGGACACGGCCATCTCCCTTCCGGCCTCGCCGCTGCGGGTGATCTGCCTGAGGGACGTGTGTCCGATCGCGACCACGACGACCGCGACGGCGGCCGGGACCAGCGGCACGAACAGGCCGAGGAACGAGCCGAACACCACGTTCGCGACGGCGATCACGAGGGCGACGACGGCCAGTGTGTTGGTCCCGGGAGGGTGGAACGATCCCGGCGTGCCGTCGGACCCGGTTCGGCGGCGCGGCCCGTCGGGCCGATCCCCTGGCTTCTCGGGTGGGTGCATACGAGGAGGTCACTCCTGGGGTGGGTGGGTGTGGCCCGCCGGTGCCCCGGGGGAGCGGTCGACCCGCGTCCGTTGCGCGAAGTACAGTCCCAACCCCGCGAGGGTGATCCCGCCGATGAAGTTACCGACATGCACCGGGATCTGGTTCCACAGCAGCCAGTCGGCGATGCTCACATCGGCCCCGGGCATCATGCCCGCGGGGATCGTGAAGTGGTTGACGACCGCGTGCTCGTAATAGAGCGCGAAGAACGTGAGGATCGGCAGCCAGATGGCGAGGATCCACCCCGGGGCGTCGGCTTTCGCCTCCCCGCCCTCGACTGCGGCGGTAACAATGTCCGGGGGCGCGACTGCGGTCATTTCTGGGCCTCGCTGTACTCGATCGGGATCGGGTCGGGCAGAGGGGGTGGTCCGGTTGATGTCCGAGCGGTGCGGGTGAGCCTACCCGCGGCGCAGGCCCGCGCCGAGCGTTCTCCGATCTCCGTCGGACCCCGATGGCGGCGAACCCGCACGCGGTTTCCTTGAGTGCTGGCACTCGCCTGTGTAGAGTGCCAATAGACACGGAGCTCCGAGGGCGCCACCCGCGACGGTGCACGCGGCAGCCCGGGTCGTACATAAACCACGGGCCGCCTTCCGGCGTCCCGATCTGTCCAACCACACTCCGAGTCGCCCGGCATCCGGGCGGCCACACCCCATACGGGAGGATCATCGTGGCGATCAAGCCGCTTGAGGACAAGATTCTCGTCCAGGCCCTCGAGGCCGAGACCACCACGGCGTCGGGTCTCGTCATCCCGGACACCGCCAAGGAGAAGCCCCAGGAGGGCACCGTCGTCGCGGTCGGCAAGGGCCGCTTCGACGAGGACGGCGACCGCATCCCCATGGACATCAAGGAGGGGGACAAGGTCATCTACTCGAAGTACGGCGGCACCGAGATCAAGTACGAGGGCAAGGAGTACCTGATCCTCTCCTCGCGTGACGTCCTCGCGGTCATCGACTGACGTGAGCTGTTGACCCCCGCCCCGGCGGCGCCGGCCAGAGCCAGGCACCACCGGGGCGGAGGTGTCTCACCCCGCGGTACCCGCCCGTCACGACCACCCACTTCCCTCCAGGAGTTCCATCGATGTCCAAATTGATCGCGTTCGACGAGGAGGCCCGTAAGGGCATGCTCGCCGGTGTCGACGAGCTCGCCGACACCGTCAAGGTCACGCTCGGCCCGAAGGGCCGTCACGTCGTGCTCGCCAAGGCCTTCGGCGGGCCCACCGTCACCAATGACGGTGTCTCCATCGCCCGCGAAATCGAGCTCTCCGAGCCGTTCGCGAACCTCGGCGCACAGCTGGTCAAGAGTGTCGCCACCAAGACCAACGACGTCGCGGGCGACGGCACCACCACCGCCACCGTGCTCGCCCAGGCACTCATCCGCCAGGGGCTGCGCAACGTGGCCGCCGGCTCCAACCCGATGGCGATGGGCAAGGGCATCGAGAAGGCCTCTGCCGCTGTCGTGGAGTTCCTCCGCGCGGCAGCGACACCGGTCTCCGGCTCGGACGCCGTCTCGCAGGTGGCGACCGTCTCGTCGCGTGACCCCGAGATCGGTCGCATGGTCGCCGAGGCCATGGACGCCGTCGGAGTCAACGGCGTCGTGTCCGTCGAGGAGTCCCAGGGGCTGCACACCGAGGTGTCGGTCACCGAGGGCATCGCCTTCGACAAGGGCTTCCTCTCGCCGTACTTCGTCACCGACCCCGACGAGCAGAAGGCCATCCACGAGGACGTGCTGATCCTGATCCACCGGGAGAAGATCAGCTCCCTGCCGGATCTGCTGCCGCTGCTGGAGAAGGTCGCCGAGACCGGCAAGCCGCTGCTCATCATCGCGGAGGACGTCGACGGCGAGGCGCTGTCGACCCTCGTGGTCAACTCGATCCGCAAGACCCTCAAGGTCGTCGCGATCAAGGCGCCGTTCTTCGGCGACCGGCGCAAGGCCTTCCAGGAGGATCTGGCGATCGTCACCAAGGGGCAGGTCATCAGCCCCGACCTGGGCATGAAGCTGTCGGAGTGCGGCCTGGACGTGCTCGGTCAGGCCCGGCGGGTGACCGTGTCCAAGGACGACACGATCATCGTGGACGGTGCCGGCGACCAGGCGGACGTCGACGCCCGCGTCGCGCAGCTGCGCCGCGAGGCCGAGGCCACCGACTCCGACTGGGACCGCGAGAAGCTCGAGGAGCGCGTCGCGAAGCTCGCCGGCGGTGTCGCCGTGATCCGCGTGGGTGCGGCCACCGAGACCGAGTTGACCGAACGCAAGCTCCGCGTCGAGGACGCCGTCAACTCGGCCAAGGCGGCCGTGGAAGAGGGCGTCATCGCCGGCGGTGGCTCCGTGTTGGTCCAGGCGGCCGCGGCACTCGAGCGGCTGGCCGCCGACACCGCCGACGCCGACGAGGCGGTCGGGGTGAACGTGGTCCGCAAGGCGCTGTCCGCCCCGCTGTTCTGGATCGCCGCCAATGCCGGCGAGGACGGCTCCGTCGTGGTGAGCAAGGTCTCCGAGATGGGCCCGCGCGACGGCTTCAACGCCGCCGTGGGGTCGTACGGTGACCTGGTCTCCGCCGGGATCATCGACCCGGTGAAGGTCACCTCCTCCGCCGTGGTCAACGCCTGCTCGGTCGCCCGTATGGTCCTCACGACCGAGACGGCGATCGTCGAGAAGCCCGAGGAGAAGGGCGCCGGCGGCCACTCGCACGCCGGTCACTCGCACTGATCGCGTCCGGCCTCCCGGGCCCCGCTCTCCGCGCCGCGGGGGACGGGGCCCGGCCCCGTTCCGGGCCGGTCACGTGGTCCCGCACGCCCCCCAGCGGTTACGCTTGGCGCTCAGCAGTGGTCCCACGACCCAGGGGTCACACGCCTGTTCTGAGCCCGAGCCGCATCGGCCGCTGACGGGCCGGGACGTGGGATCCGTCGTGACGTGCGTCGCGACCCGAGAGAAAGGCCGTGCCCCGTAACACATCCGTGTAACACGGGGCCCCCGTAATCCGATGACAGGTACAGCAGACGAGTTGGAACTCGCCGTAGCCGAGGCGGTCAAGGGTGACCGCATCGCTGCCACGCGGGTGCTGGAGCTCGTGCGGCCCGGTGTGGTGCGGTATTGCCGTTCCCGCGTCGGCGGCTCGGAGAGGGTCAACCTGTCTGCTGACGATGTCGCCCAGGAGGTTCTGATCGCGGTTCTCTCGGCTCTGCCGGGGTACCGGGACCAGGGACGTCCCTTCATGGCCTTCGTGTACGGGATCGCGGCCCACAAGGTCGCGGACGCCCATCGTGGCGCCGCGCGGAACAAGTCCGACCCCGTGGAGTACCTCCCCGAGGTGCTCTCGACCGACACGGGGCCGGAGGACCACGTCCTCGACGGCGAGGTGTCGAGAGCGGTGAGCCGCCTCCTCGAGACCCTGCCCGAGAAGCAGAGGGAGATCATCCGGCTACGTGTGGTGGTCGGACTCTCCGCGGAGGAGACCGCGGAGATCGTCGACAGTACGGCCGGGGCCGTGCGCGTCGCCCAACACCGGGCGATGAAGCAGCTCCGGGCGAGGATCGAGCAGGACGGAGAGGAGCGATGGCGATGAACGACGAAGTCGATCCCGGCACCCGGGACGATGACGCCTCGCTCCACGTGCATGACGTGGACGGCCACGACGAGGACCGGGTCGACGAGGACCGGGTCGAGGTGGATCGCGACGACGAGCTCCTCGACGCGCTCGGACGCGGCGATCGTCCCGAGGGGGATGAGCCTCTCGTCGCGCTGCTCGCGGACTGGCGCGCCGAGGTGGACTCGGCCGGACTGCCGGAGCTGCCCAGCGACGAGCAGATCGAGGTGGCCCTCGCCCCGAACGTCTCCCGGCTGTGGCCGCGCCGCGGGTGGGTGCGCTCGGGCGAGCACCACCACGGCCAGCGTCCGGCCCTGTGGCAGGCGGTGACCGGCGCTGCCGCAGTGGCGGCCGTGATCGTCGGCGGCCTGTCCGTGGCCGCGCACAGCGCGATGCCGGGCGACCCGCTCTGGGGCGTGTCCAAGACGATGTTCTCCGACCGTGCCGGGAACGTAGAGCTCGTGAGCGATCTCAGCGAGGACCTCGCCGCCGCGGACCTCGCCGCCCGAGAGGGCGACCGGAACGAGGCCGAGCGGCTGCTCGATGAGGTGAGCGCGCGGCTCGACGAGGTCTCCGACGCCTCCGAACGTGTCGAGCTGATGAAGCGTCGGGACGCCATCAAGCGCGATCTCAGTCGGGTCACCCCGAGCGTCGTCCCGTCGCCCGCCCCGGCACCCGCGCCCGCCCCGTCGCCCCCGCCCGCTTCGGGTGTGGCGACTCTCGTTCCCGGCCTCCCCGTGCCGTTGCCGTCCAACCTGGTCCCCCCGCCGCCTCCGGGGATGCCGGTCATCCCGCTCCCGCTCGACGGGCTGCGGATCTCGACCACGCTGCAGATCCCGATCGACACCCAGCGGATCCAGGATTTCCTGTCACCGACGACCGGACGACAGGGTGACGAGGCGGATGACGACCGGGTGGTGCCGGCGCCGACGCCGAGCCGCACCACCGTGACCCAGGTCCCGACTCCCACGCAGCCGGCGCCAACCGACTCACAACAGACCTCGCAGTCGGTCCGGCCGACGAACTGACCCCGGGAAACGACTCGATCCCCGCCCCTCTCGGAGGGACGGGGATCGAGTCGTCCGGGCCGGGCCGGGCCGGGCCGGGCCGAACGGGCGGCACCCGCGCGCGGCGACCGCCTCTGCTCAGCGGCGCCAGTTGAGTCGACGGGGGCGCAGGGCGCGGGCGGCGTCCGCGTAACCGCGGCAGTACTCCCAGGTGACGTAGTCGTCCGGGATCGGGTCGAAGGCCGGCTCGTGGGGGAGCAGGGAGCCGTCCTCGAGGAGTTGCATGAGGTTGGCGCGGAGCATGTCCCACTCGTGGTAGTGCTCCTCGGCGCAGTCGTCACACTGGACCGCGACCCCCTTCACCCCGATCGGGGCCAGCAACCGACGGAACTCCGAGAGATCCGCGAGGTCCTCCTCGATCGCCCGCCGCTCGTCCGCGTCGAGCGGGCCCGTGGGCATGTCGTCATCGACGGGGTCGAGCTCGGCCAGCTCCGCGGCCGGATCATCCGGATCTCCGGCGAACGGGTCGGGCGGCATTCCGTGCCGTAGGGGATCGTCCACGGCCTCCACCGTACCCGTGACCACGGTCTCACGTGGTCGACGGTTCGAGCCGTGGCCCCCGGAACCACTATCCTCGAAAGTCAGCACCTAGACGACCCCCCAGGAGGACGGCAGATGAGCGAGTCGAATGGCCCCGTGCGCACCGGCGGCGACGACCCGACCAAGGTCGCGTTGGTGGGCCTGACGTTCGACGACGTGCTCCTCCTCCCGGCCGCGTCCGAGGTGGTCCCGAGTGAGGTCGACACCAGCACCCGCCTGACACGGGACATCACCCTGCGGGTGCCGCTGATCTCGTCGGCGATGGACACCGTGACCGAGGCCCGCATGGCCATCGCCATGGCACGGCAGGGCGGGATCGGCGTCCTTCACCGCAACCTCTCCGTGGGGGACCAGGCCGCCCAGGTCGAGACGGTGAAGCGGTCCGAGGCCGGGATGGTGACCGACCCGGTGACCTGCGCGCCAAGCGACACGTTGGCGGAGGTCGACGAGAAGTGCGCCCGCTACCGGATCTCCGGACTGCCGGTGACCGACGAGCGCGGTGAGCTGGTCGGCATCATCACCAACCGCGACATGCGGTTCGAGATGGACAAGTCCCGACGGGTCGACGAGGTCATGACCCGGGCGCCCCTGGTGGTGGCGCGGGAGGGTGTCACCGCGGAGGCGGCGCTCGGCCTGCTGCGCCGGCACAAGATCGAGAAGCTGCCGATCGTCGACGGTGACGGGCGCCTGACCGGACTCATCACGGTGAAGGACTTCGTCAAGACGGAGAAGCACCCCGACGCCACCAAGGACTCGGACGGCCGGCTGCGCGTGGCCGCCGCCATCGGTACCGGAGAGGATGCCTGGCAGCGTGCCGGGGCCCTCACCGACGCCGGGGTGGACGCCCTGGTGGTCGACACCGCCCACGCCCACAACCGCAACGCCCTCGACATGGTGGCCAGGGTCAAGCGGGAACTCGGCGACCGCGTGCAGGTGATCGGGGGCAACCTCGCCACCCGCGGTGCCGCACAGGCGATGATCGACGCGGGTGCGGACGCCATCAAGGTGGGCATCGGCCCCGGCTCCATCTGCACCACCCGGGTGGTCGCGGGCGTGGGTGCTCCCCAGATCACCGCGATCCTCGAGGCCTCGGTCGCAGCGCATGCGGCGGGGATCCCCGTCATCGCCGACGGCGGTATGCAGTACTCCGGTGACGTGGCCAAGGCGATCGCCGCCGGCGCCTCGGCCTGCATGTTCGGGTCCCTGCTCGCGGGGTGCACCGAATCGCCGGGGGAGCTGATCTTCGTGGACGGCAAGCAGTACAAGGTCTACCGCGGCATGGGTTCGCTGGGCGCGATGCGCGGGCGCGGCAAGCCCGGGCAGGAGAAGTCGTTCTCCAAGGACCGGTACTTCCAGGACGACGTGCTGTCCGAGGAGAAGCTGGTGCCCGAGGGCATCGAGGGGCGGGTCCCGTATCGGGGAGACGTCGGTCAGGTACTCCACCAGCTCGCCGGCGGGCTGCGCGCGGGCATGGGCTACACCGGAGCCGCCACCATCCCGGAGATGCACCGTGCCCAGTTCGTCCAGATCACGGCCGCGGGGCTCAGGGAGAGCCATCCGCACGCGATCCAGATGACGGTCGAGGCCCCCAACTACAACGTCAAGGACTGAAGTCGCGTGCGCAATGTCGTGGAGATCGGCCTGGGTCGCGAGGCCCGTCGGATGTTCGGGCTGGGCGAGGTCGACATCGTCCCCTCCCGCCGGACCCGTAGCTCCAAGGAGGTGTCCACCTCCTGGCAGATCGACGCCTACCAGATGGACATCCCGGTGATGACCCACCCGACCGACGCGGTGGTCTCCCCGGCCTCGGCGGTGGAGTTCTCCAGGCTCGGTGGTCTGGCCGTGCTCAACGGAGAGGGACTGTGGGCCCGTCACGCCGATCCCGATGCCGTGATCGCCGAGCTGCGGGAGCTCGCGCTGGAGGACGTGACCGGACACCGGGCCGTGGCGCGACTGCAGGAGCTGCACCGTGCCCCGATCGACCGTGAGCTCCTCGCCGCTGCGGTTCACCGCATCCGCGACGAGGGTGCGACCGTGGCGGTGCGGGTCTCACCGCAGCACGCGCGCGAGCTCACCCCGGGGCTGGTCGCGGCGGGGATCGACCTGCTGGTGGTGCAGGGCACGATCATCTCGGCGGAGCACGTCAGCGGTGAGGACGCCCCGCTCGACCTCAAGGAGTTCATCGGTGGCCTCGATGTCCCGGTGATTGCCGGCGGCGTGGTCGACTACAAGACCGCCCTTCACCTCATGCGCACGGGCGCCGCCGGTGTGATCGTGGGATACGGCGGGGTCAACGGAATCACCACCACCGGCCAGGTGCTGGGTATGGAGGTCCACATGGCCACCGCGATCGCCGACGCGGCCGCGGCCCGGCGGGACTACCTCGACGAGACCGGAGGCCGCTACGTGCACGTGTTGGCCGACGGCGACATCTACACCTCCGGTGACATCGCCCGCGCCGTGGCGTGCGGCGCCGACGCGGTGGTTCTCGGGCCGCTGCTCGCCGGCTCGCTGGAGTCCCCGGGCCGCGGTGTCTACTGGGACGCGGTCTCCGCCCACCCCAAGGTGCCGCGTGGGCATGTGTCCGAGGTGGAGGACGAGACGGCCCTGGCGCCACTGGAAGAGGTCCTCGAGGGGCCGACCAGCGTCCCTGACGGCACCCGCAACCTCATGGGCGGACTGCGTCGCGCGATGGCGAAGTGCGGTTACTCCGACGTCAAGGGGTTCCAGAAGGTGGACCTGTCCGTCCGGCCCTGACCGCCCGGCCGTGGGCCAGACGCATCCACTCTCTGGACAAATTAGGGCCTACTGTCGGGTAGGTTCGGTGGTGCTCGGGTACTGTGATGCCCACCATCGACCACTCCTGGGAGTTGCACCATGACGCCGCACGCACCGTCGACCCCGACCGACGCCCCCACCACGCCGACGGACACGGATGTCGTCGTCATCGGATCCGGTTTCGGTGGCAGCGTGACGGCCCTGCGGTTGTCGGAGAAGGGGTACCGCGTCACGGTCATCGAGGCGGGTCGCCGCTTCGAGGACGCGGACTTGCCCAAGACGTCCTGGCGACTCCACCGATACGTGTGGGCGCCCAAACTCAAGCTGTTCGGGATCCAGCGCGTCCACATGATGCGTGACGTGATGATCCTCGCGGGCGCGGGCGTGGGCGGCGGCTCCCTCAACTACGCCAACACCCTGTACAAGCCGCCCGGTCAGTTCTTCAAGGACCGGCAGTGGGGCCACATCACGGACTGGGAGGACGAACTCTCCCCGTTCTACGACCAGGGCCGCCGCATGTTGGGCGTGGTCACCAACCCCACGCACACCCACTCGGACGAGGTCATGAAGAAGGTGGCCCGCGACATGGGCGCGGAGGACACCTTCGTCTACACCCCGGTCGGCGTGTTCTTCGGTGAGAAGACCGGCGGCCAGGGCAAGCCCGGCGAGCTTGTCCCCGATCCGTACTTCGGCGGGGTGGGGCCGGACCGCAACGCGTGCATCGAGTGCGGCGAGTGCATGACCGGCTGCCGGCACAACGCCAAGAACACGCTGATGAAGAACTACCTCGCCCTCGCCGAGCGCGCGGGCGCCCGCATCCTGGACCGGACCACGGTCAGCGACCTGCGTGAGCGCGGCGACGGCACGTGGGAGATCACCCTCGAGCGGACGGGCGCCTGGACGCGTCGCGGTAAGCGCACCACCACGGTGACCGCCGATCAGGTTGTCGTGGCGGCCGGCACCTGGGGAACCCAGCACCTGCTCCACTACGCCAAGGACTCCGGGTCCCTGCCCAGGCTCTCGGATGCGATCGGTCGGCTCACCCGGACCAACTCTGAGGCGATCCTCGGGGCGATGCGCCCGAACTACAAGCCGGAGCAGGACTTCTCCGAGGGGGTGGCTATCACGTCGTCGTTTCATCCCCGGTCGGACACCCACATCGAACCGGTCCGGTACGGCAAGGGCTCCAACGCCATCGCCATCCTGCAGACCCTGCTGACGGACGGCGACGGGCCGCTCCCGCGGTGGCGAACCCTGCTGAACGAGGTCCGGCGCGAGCCGGGCATGTTCATGCAGCTGTTCTACCTGCGCCGCTGGAGCCAGCGTTCGGTGATCGCGCTCGTGATGCAGAACCTGGACAATTCGCTGCAGACCTACGTCAAGCGCTTCGGTCCGTTCAGGTACGTCACCAGCAAGCAGGGTCACGGCGAGCCCAACCCCACCTGGATCCCCGCCGGCAACGAGGCCACCCGCAAGATCGCCGAGGAGATCGGCGGCCTGCCCGGGGGCACGTGGGGCGAGATCGCGAACATCCCGCTCACCGCCCACTTCCTGGGCGGCTGCGTGATCTCGGATTCGCCGGAGACCGGGGTCGTGGACCCGTACCACCGCGTGTGGAACTACCCGACGATGCACATCGTGGACGGATCGGCGATCTCCGCGAACCTCGGTGTCAACCCGGCGCTCAGCATCACCGCCCAGGCCGAGCGGGCCATGTCGCTGTGGCCCAACAAGGGTGAGGCCGACCAGCGCCCGGCCCAGGGCGAGGACTACCGGCGCCTGTCGCCGGTCCCGCCCGTGTCGCCGATGGTCCCGGAGGCCGCGCCGGGAGCCCTGCGGCTGCCGATCGTCCAGGTCAGCTGACGGTCTACCCGTGGTCAGGAGGCGGTGAGCCCGGTCAGGGGGCGGTGAGCTCGAGCAACTCGTCGAGCGCCGCCGCGATCCCGCGGGCCACCGCGTCCGGGTCCGGCACCAGGTGGTCGCACGAGATCACCCCCAGGTCGAGCCGCCCGTCGGTCGACAGGCTGGTCACGGACAGCCCCGCACCGTGGAGCAGCGGGCCGAAGGGGTGCATGTGGGTGATCCGCGCGCCGAGGAAGTAGAGCGCGTGACGGGGGCCGGGCACGTTGGAGACGATGAGGTTGTAGATCACCGGGTGGACGTCGGCGAGTCTCAGCGCCTCGTACGCCCGCATGCCCATGTCGAGCAGCCGACGGGGGCCCATGCGGGCCCAGTTGTCCAGGAGGGCCGGCCGGATGCTCGCGGCCTGGCGCTTCGTGGTCTCCGCTGCGGCGGAGATCCGCTCGTACCGTTCGACCGGGTCGGCCACATCCGTGGCCAGGGAGGCGAACATGGCCGACACCTGGTTGGCGCCACCGGTGGCCAGATCGTCTCTCGTGGACATGGGGACGATCGCCACCATGGACGAGGCGGGGGCGTCTCCGTGGGCCTCGAGGTAGGACCTCACAGCACCGCCGACCACGGTGAGGAGGACGTCGTTGACGGTGCCGCCGAGGCGGGCGGTGACGAGCTTGACGGACGCCAGGTCGAGTGATGCGGTGGCCACGGCGCGGTGCGGGGTGAGCGAGTGGTTGAAGAGGGTCCGCGGCGCCGTGAACGGGGCCGGCATGGATTCCCCGTGGCCGGCCCGGCCGCGGGCGCGTCTCATGGCCGCGGGGACCGACAGCGTCTCGGGGAGCAGACGGAGGAGGGCCAGGGGCCGGCCCAGCACGTCGCGGGCGCCACCGGCGATCAGTTGCAGGGTGTTGGCCCGTCCGACGTGCGTGCGCACGAGCGCGGGATCCTGGTCGGGCGTGGTGGCGTCCGTCGCGGCGAGGGCGGAGAGCAACTCGGCGCCCAGCATCCCGTCGATCACCGAGTGATGTACCCGGCAGAACGCGCTGACGGTCGGCGCGTGCGGGTCACCCCGTTCGATGATCCAGACCTGCCACAGCGGGTGGGCGCGGTCCAGCGGGGTGGAGGCGAGCCGACCGCACGTCTCCAGCAGCTCGTCCTCGGTGCCGGCCGGCCCGAGTTCGATCCGGCGTAGGTGGTGGGTGATGTCGAAGTCGAAGTCCTCGACCCACGCCGGGTGGCCGGGGTTCCACGGTGAGTCGTGGACCTTGCGGCGGAACGGGGGGACGGCTTTGACCCGGCGGGCGAGCCCGGATCGGAGGCGTTCGAACGAGTAGCCCTCCTCGACGGTGGTCACGTCGAGGTGGACGAGGCCGTTGATCACCATCATCTGCTCGGGGGTCTCGAGGTAGAGGAAGCTCGCGTCGAGCCCGGTCATCCGTTCCACGTGTCAGCGCTCCCCGGCGGCCGCCGACCGCGCCGCCTCCCGGGTGAGTTCCAGCAGTCTGGCCATGGACTCACGGATCCCGGTGGCCAGCAGGTCGGGGTCGGGCACCAGGTGCTCGCAGGCGTTGAGCCCCACGTCGAGCTGACCGTCGACCGACATGGCGGTGGCGGACAGTCCGGACCCGTGCATGAGGGGCCCGAGTGGGTACATGCGGGTGACCCGGGCGCCGAGGAAGTCGAGTTCCTCGCGGGGGCCGGGGATGCTGGAGACGACGAGGTTGTGCACGACCGGGTGCAGATCCGCCAGGTGGAAGTCGCCGTAGATCCGCATCAGCATCTGCAGGGTCCGGGCGGGGGCGAGTGTGGCGACGTCCTGGATGAGGTCCGGCCGCATGCCGTTCTTCGACTGCTTCTTGCCCCGGCTGGTGCGGGCGGAGATGGCGCGCAGGCGCTCGAGCGGGTCGGCGATGTCGGTCCCCAGGGACGCGAACAGGACCGTCACGCGGTTGTTGCCCCGGGCGTCCTCGGCGTCGCGGGTGGAGACGGGGACCACGGCGACGAGCGACGTGTCGGGCAGGTCGTCGTGGGAGCGCAGGTACCGCCGCAGCGCGCCGCCCATCACCGCCAGGAACACGTCGTTGACGGTCACGCCGAAGGCGTCCTTGATCTCGCTGATCTCGCCGAGGTCGAGTGAGGCACCCCAGACCGCCCGGTGGGGGGTGATGGTGGCGTTGAAGCGGGTGCGGGGCGCGGTGAACGGTGCCGCCCTGGGGACGACGACGAGGTCGTCCGTGGCGTCGGCCGTGCCCGTCTCCTCCGGGGCCGGATCGTCCGACTTCTTCCTGGCCGCCGTGGCCCTGCGCAGTGCGAAGGGGAGCGCGACGACCTCGGGTACCAGCCGGGCCAGGGTCAGCGGGCGACGTACGGAGAAATCCCACCACCCGCCGGCGAGGAGCCGGATGGGGTTGGCGTTGCCCGCCTCGACGCGGACCATGTCGAGGTCGCGGGCGGAGGGCTGCTCTCCGGCGGAGGCGAACGTGCGCAGGATGTTCGCGCCGTTGGCCCCGTCGAGGATGGCGTGGTGGGCCCGGAAGTACACGACGATGGTGTCCGGTTCGGCGAGCCGCTCGAGGACCCACATCTCCCACAGGGGGCGTGACCTGTCCAGCGGGCGGCTGCCGAGGGTGCCGCACATCTCGAACACCGCGCGGTCGTCACCGGGGTGGTCCACGTCGACGCGGCGGACGTGTGCGGTGATGTCGAGGTCGTATTCCTCGACCCAGGCGGGGTGGCCGAGGTTGAGCGGGGAGTCGTAGATCTTGCGGCGGAGTTCGGGCAGTTCCTTGATCCGGCGGCCGAGCTCGGTCCGGAGCCATTCGAAGGAGTACCCGACCTCGAGGCCGGAGACGTCGACGAAGAGGACTCCGCCCACCACGAGGGGTTGCTGGGCGGTTTCCATGTACAGCAGGCTCGCGTCGAAACCGGTCATTCGCTCCATCGATGCGCTCCAGCTCTCTCGGTCCCGGGCCGGCCGGGGTCGTGGTGGGGTTCATTGTGAACCCCGGCACGGGGGATGTGGCCGAGTTCGGCGGATGGGCCGCGGGGCCTAGACTCGACCCCGTGGCCGAGAACGCACAGACCGACTCCCAGATCGCCGCCGAGGCGGTGGCGCCCCGCCCGGTACTCGTGGTGGACTTCGGCGCCCAGTACGCGCAGCTCATCGCGCGCCGCGTGCGCGAGGCGCGCATCTACTCCGAGGTGATCCCGCACACCGCGACGATCGAGGAGATCCGCGCCAAGGATCCCGTCGCCCTGGTGCTGTCCGGCGGACCCGCGAGCGTGTACGCCGAGGACGCGCCCTCGCTCGACCCGGCGGTGTTCGAGCTGGGTCTGCCGGTGTTCGGCATCTGTTACGGCTTCCAGGCGATGGCCGGTGCCCTCGGCGGTGAGGTCGCTCACACGGGTAGCCGCGAGTACGGCCGTACCGACGTGAGCGTGTCCGGCGGCCTCCTGCACGCCGGCCTGCCGGAGCACCACCCGGTGTGGATGAGCCACGGGGACGCGGTCACGGCCGCGCCCGAGGGGTTCACCGTCACCGCGTCGTCGTCCGGTGCCCCGGTCGCCGCGTTCGAGTGCACCGAGCGGCGCATGGCCGGAGTGCAGTACCACCCGGAGGTCCTGCATTCGCCACACGGCCAGCAGGTGCTGAGCCGCTTCCTCACCGAGGTGGCGGGGCTCGAGCCGACGTGGACCGCGTCGAACATCGCCGACCAGCTGGTGGAGGCCGTCCGCGAGCAGATCGGCGACGGCCACGCGATCTGCGGCCTGTCGGGCGGCGTCGACTCGGCCGTCGCGGCCGCCCTGGTCCAGCGTGCGATCGGGGACCGCCTCACGTGTGTGTTCGTCGACCACGGACTGTTGCGTGCGGGCGAGCGTGAGCAGGTCGAGAACGACTTCGTGGCCGCCACCGGTGCCCGCCTCATCACGCTGGACGACTCCGACGTCTTCCTGGGGCACCTCGCCGATGTCACCGACCCGGAGACCAAGCGCAAGATCATCGGCCGCGAGTTCATCCGGTCCTTCGAGCGGGCGGTGACGCAGGCGCTCGAACTCCAGGGTTCCGGTGAGGCCGCCGCCTCTTCCGTCGACTTCCTCGTCCAGGGCACCCTCTACCCGGACGTCGTCGAGTCCGGTGGCGGAGCGGGTACGGCCAACATCAAGAGCCACCACAATGTCGGCGGACTGCCGGACGATGTGGAGTTCACGCTCGTCGAGCCACTGCGGTTGCTGTTCAAGGACGAGGTCCGCGCCGTGGGCCGCGAGCTCGGTCTGCCCGAGGCGATCGTCGGCCGCCACCCGTTCCCCGGTCCGGGCCTGGCGATCCGCATCGTCGGCGCCGTGGACCGCGACCGACTGGAGACCCTGCGCGCGGCGGACGCGATCGTGCGCGAGGAGATGACCGCGGCGGGCCTGGACTCCACGGTGTGGCAGTGCCCGGTGGTCCTGCTGGCCGATGTCCGGTCGGTGGGCGTGCAGGGCGACGGCCGGACGTACGGTCATCCGATCGTGCTGCGGCCGGTGAGTTCCGAGGACGCCATGACCGCCGACTGGACGCGCGTGCCGTACGAGACGCTGGCGCTGATCTCCAACCGCATCACCAACGAGGTCCCGGACGTCAACCGCGTCGTGCTGGACGTGACGAGCAAGCCGCCGGGCACCATCGAGTGGGAGTGAGCGGGCCGGGCGTCAGCGGCGGATGACCATCATCAGTCCCACGAGCACCGCCAGGACGAGTCCCGCGGCCAGCAACGCCGTCGGGGCGATCGCGGGCGCTCCCAGGATCGCCCACACCGCCACTCCCAGCGAGGTCACGCCGGCCAGGGCGAGCACCGGCGATCCGAACCGCCGGTGCTCCACCACCTCGACGGCGCCGGCCGGGGTGGTCGCGGGCTCGGGGGAGACCCCGAATCCGAGCGGTTCGGGTGTCGGGTATCCGGTGCCGTAGGGCAGCGGGTCGTACAGCTGCGGGTCGAACCGCGGCGACTGGTCGGGCGGGGCTCCCGCGGTGGAGTGGTGGCGGTCGTCTGCGGGCGTGTTCGTACTCATCGGGTGACCTTCACGCTTCCCATCTCGGTGGTGATGTCCAGGGTCAGGACCGGCCCGTCGGTGTCGGCGGGCGGGTCGGGGCAGTCGACGGAGCCGATCTCGGTCCGGCAGTCGGCCTGCACGGCGAGCCCGTCGGGCAGCAGCACCCGCACCTCACCGACCTCGTTGGTGATGCTGTAGCTGCGGTCGCGGTCCAGTTCGAGCTCGCGCATGTCGACGGTGACGGTGCCGACCTCGTGGGTGACCGGCGTGTCGAGCTGGGCGGGGGAGGTGATCTCCACCCGCTCGTCGCCGAAGGTCTCCCAGCCACCCGTGGGGACCTGGACCGACAGGGCGAGCAGCACGAACCCGACGAGTGGTCCGGCCACCACGAGCAGCCCGTACCCGCGGCGGGTGACGGCGCCGACGAGCAGCCCGCCGGCCACCACCGCCAGGGCGATCGCGGCGATGCGCGTGGTGTCGAGCCAGGTGAATCCGCCCAGCGTCGACAACCCGGTGGCGACCGCGGTCGCGATGAGTGCCAGGCCGAGCGTGACCTTGGTCAGCCGCGACCGGGGCCGGGTCGGTTCGACCGGGGCGGGGGCGAGGCCGGGTTCGGGCAGGTCCCACGCGAACGGGGCGGCGCCGAGCGGATCCCACGAGGGCGGCACAGGGGGCCCGAAGGGGGCTCCGGGGCCGGAGCCGGGCTCCTGGGGAGCTCCGGTCGCGCGCCACGGTCCGGCGCCGGTGGCCGGGGCCCGGCCGCGCGACGCGTCGGGTCCGCGAGCGGCGGAGGGCCGCACCGCGGAGACCTCCGCCCACCCGGCGGGCGGTTCGGGGGTGCGCCGGTGCAGGCCGTACCAGCCGGCGAGCATCGCCGCGACCATGAGGAACCCGGCGCCGAGGAGGAGGGCCTCCCCGGAACCGCCGAAGGTGGGGGCGGACAGGAGGACGACGACGACGAGGACCACCGCGGTGACCTTGGAGCCCGACGCCCGGCCCTTCCCCAGGAGCGCCTCCCCGGAGGAGACCTCGTCGCCGGCGGAGCGCAGGAGCAGCCACATCAGGGCGTACAGGAACACGCCCGCCCCACCCCACAGTGCGGCGACGACGAACGCGACGCGGAAGAGGACCGGGTCGACGCCGTAGCGCCGACCGAAGCCGCCGCAGACGCCGGCGATCCTGGAATCGTCCGGCGTCCGGACGGGACGGGTCCGCCACAGGGAGCGGAGCTCTGACGGGAGGTCGGGGGTGCTCGTTCTGGACATGACCCCATCGTGCTCGGCGGGAGTCCGCGGCACATCGGGGTCCGACCCTGATTTCCGACCCCGAGGCCGCCGGGGAGGGAGGATGGCGGGATGGTCGACACCGTCATGGGTTTCCTGGGCTCCGACGAACAGCTGCGGCTCTTCGGGGTGACGCTGGTCGGGGTCAGCGGGCGGACCGTTCTCAAGGTGCTCCTCAGCATCCTGCTGTTCGTGTTGCTGTCGCTGTTCACGTCGATCTCGCGGGCGGTGATGCAGGCGATCACCGGGCCCGCCGGGTCCGCGTCGAGGTTCTGGACGAAGCAGAGTCTGCAGCTGTTCACCGCCGTCGTGGCCGTGCTGGCGCTCTTCTCCATCTGGGTGACCCCGGGAACCGACCTGACCGTGGGGGTCGGACTCGTCACCGCGGGCCTGGCGTTCGCGTTGCAGAAGGTGATCGCGAGTCTCGCGGGATACTTCGTCATCCTCCGGGGGAGGGTGTTCGCGGTCGGCGACCGGATCGCCGTGGGTGGGGTCCGGGGCGATGTGATGTCGCTCGGTTTCCTGCGCACGACCGTCATGGAGATGGGATCCCCGTCGTCGATGGCCGGCGCGGAGACCGGCAACTGGGTACCGAGCCGTCAGTTCACCGGCCGGGTGGTGACGGTGTCGAACGGCGTCATCTTCGACGAGGCGGTCTACAACTACACCCGCGGGTTCCCCTTCCTCTGGGAGGAACTGTCGCTCAAGCTGCCGTTCGACGTGGATCTCCGACGTGTCGACACCGTGTTCCACGCCTGCGCCGACCGGCACACGAGGGAGCTGAGCGACGAGGCGATGGCGAGCATGCAGCAGATGAGCCGCATGTACGCGGTCGATGTCCGGGAGTTCGGGCCGCAGGTGTTCGTCTCGCTGCAGGAGGACGGGATCCTCGCCACCGTCCGCTTCGTCGTGGGCAGTCACGGTGCGCGGTCGGTCAAGGACGCCATCTCCCGGGACCTGGTCGCCGGATTGCGGGAGGGGGGTGTCTCGCCGGCGAGCGTGGCCGTGGATATCCGGGTACTTCCCGATTCCCCTCGGGGCGATGATCTGTGACGATGGCGTCCATGAGTGAGAACGCGACCGATCCCGCGCCGGCCACCGCGGTCCGGTCGGCGTCCCCGGTCGCCGGACCACAGGCGCGGTCCGCCGCCGTGGCGACGACCGATTTCCGCTGGTACCCGCGGTTGACCCGCGGCAGCGACGGATCCGTGGTCGCGGGCGTGTGCGTGGGTCTGGCCGACCACCTCGGGGTGCGGGTCGTCCACGTGCGCCTGGTCATGGTTCTGCTGGCCACGCTCTCGGGCGCCGGCGTGGCCCTGTACTCGGCGCTGTGGGCGCTCACCCCGACGGGGCCCGCGTCGGCGGGCGCGGGCCGGGGCGACGAGCGCGAGCGCAGACGCGGCATGGCACTGGCCGTCGTGGCGGTGGCGGGCGCGGTGCTCTCGTTCATGGTGACCACCGCCACGGGACTGAGCGTCATCGTCCCCGTCCTCGTCGTGGCCCTGGGGGCCGGGCTGGTCTGGCAGCAGTACGACGGTGGGGGACGAGTCGCGCCGCGGTCGGTCTTCGACTGGGCCAGGGTCACCGCAGGGGCCACCCTCGTCGTCGTCGGGCTCGCCGTCGTGGTCCTCGGTCAGGTCGAGTTCGCCGCGCTGCGGTCGTCCCTCCTCGCGGTCGTGGCCACCCTCGTCGGCGTGGGACTGCTCAGCGTGCCGGTCGGACTGCGACTGTGGCGGTCCCTCGAGGAGGAGCGCGCGGCGCGGATCCGCGAGTCCGAACGCAGCGACATCGCCTCCCACCTGCACGATTCCGTCCTGCAGACCCTGGCACTCATCCAGAAGAGGTCCGATGACCCGGGCCAGGTGGCGCGGCTCGCCCGCCGGCAGGAACGGGAGCTCCGACAGTGGCTGTTCGGCGCCGGCTCCCGGATGTCCTCGGGCGCGGCGACCTTCGCGGGGGCGGTCGAGGTGATGGTCGGCGACGTCGAGGACGTCTACGGACTGCGGGTGGACCAGGTCGTGGTGGGTGGCGACGGCCCGGTCGGCGACGCCGGGGAGGCGGTCCTGGGCGCCGTCCGCGAGGCCCTGGTCAACGTCGCCAAGCACGCCGGCGTCGACACCGCCGACGTGTTCGTGGAGAACGACGGACGCACGCTCAGCGCGTTCGTCCGCGACCGCGGACGCGGCTTCGATCCCGATGCCGTGGGCGGCGACCGCCACGGGCTCGCGCAGTCCATCCGACACCGCGTGGAGAGCCGCGGTGGGACCGTGCGCGTGCGCAGTACGCTCGGGCGCGGGACGGAGATCGGGATCGAGATGCCGCTGGAGGGCGAATGACGGACGGGCCACGGGACGGGTCGGAGGAGTCGGCGGCGGGGGGCGGCGGGATGTGCCGGGTCTTCCTCGTGGACGACCACGCGGTGTTCCGCAGCGGGGTCCGTGCCGAACTCGCTGGACAGTCGGCCATCGAGGTCGTCGGCGAGGCGGGCTCCGTCGCCGAGGCCGTGACCGGCATCGACCGGGCGCGTCCCGACGTGGTGCTGCTCGACGTGCACATGCCCGACGGCGGCGGCGTGGCCGTGCTGCGGTCGGTGCTGGGGGCCGACCCGGGCGGCGTGGCCGATCCCGCCCGCGCCCCGGAACCGACCTTCCTCGCGCTGAGCGTCTCCGACGCCGCCGAGGACGTGATCGCCGTGATCCGGGCCGGCGCGCGCGGCTACGTCACCAAGACCATCACCGGCGAGGACCTGGCCGCCGCCGTGTGTCGGGTCGCCGACGGGGATGCCGTGTTCTCCCCGCGACTGGCCGGGTTCGTGCTGGACGCGTTCGCGCGCGCCTCCCCGGGCCCCGCCGATCGTGGCGAGCCCGTCCACGACCCCGAGGTCGACTCGCTCACCCCGCGTGAGAAGGAGGTGCTGCGGCTGCTGGCCCGCGGCTACACCTACAAGGAGATCGCCGAGGAGTTGTTCATCTCGGTCAAGACGGTGGAGACCCACGCCTCCAACGTCCTCCGCAAGACCCAGCAGTCCAACCGGCACGCGCTGACGCGCTGGGCGCAGTCCCGACACCTGGACTGATCCCCTCGCCCGGCCCGGCCGGAGTGGCTTCTCGCCCGGGTCGGCTCCGCGCACCCACCCGGACCGATAGCGTGACCGGTATGAGCGAACCGCGCGACCTGCCCGTGTGCATCATCGGTGACTCGTTCGTGGCCGGATACGGCGATGACACGGGGCGCGGGTGGACCGCGCACCTGATCGAAGCCGGCCCCTCGGCCGGTGTGCACATCCACGCCGCGGTCGCCGGGATCGGCGGGGACACCTCCGAGATGATCCTGGCCCGCTGGGACGAGGTCGATCGTCGGCGGGCCGCGTTCCCCACGACCGCGGTGATCGCGGAGTTCGGCGTCAACGACGTCATGGAGCACGAGGGCGCGTTGCGTGTCGACGAGGCGGGCACCGTCGCGGCGCTGCGCGGAATGATCGACCAGGCGCCCGAGGGGCGGTTCCTCGTGGTGGGGCCGCCGCCGGTGGTGTGGGACGAGGTCAACGAGCGTATCGCCGCCCGGGCCGAGACCATGGCGCAGGTGTGCGACGAGGCCGGGGTGCCGTTCGTGCCGACCTTCGACGTGCTGCTGGCGGGTGGTCAGTGGATGCGCGAGGTCGCCGCCGGCGATGGCGCCCACCCCGGGCCCGGCGGGTACGAGCAGTTCGGCCAGGTGATCTCCGGTCCTGTGCTCGAGTGGTTGCGTCTCCTGCCGGATGTCGAGCCGGGTTACTAACGGGAACTCTTCATGGCGGCCCTGACCGTCACCGTCGGGTCCGCCTCGAGCTCGGCCACGCGCGTCGAGTCCATCGGCAGCAGCGCGATGCGCCCGTCGGAGTCGAAGTGCAGCGCCCAGCCGTAGGTCTTGGCCAGCGGGGAGGTGCGCAGGCACGGTTGGCCCGTGGAGAAGAACCGTTCGCGTTCTGCTGCGCGGTCGACTTCGGCTATGTCCTTGCGCTGGCAGTACACGTCGAATATCAGGTCATCGCTCGTCCACCGGTAGTCCTCGCCCGAGAGTCGTTCGTACTGCAGCTCGGCGACCGACCCCTTCCCGGAGGGCGGGGCGGTCGCCGCCACGGCCCTGGTGTCCGGGGCGGGCAGGATCAGGGTGTCGGTGTAGTGGGTGGTGTGCATTGTGCGCCTCTGTTCCTGTAGCGGTCCCGGGTGTCCGGTTGTCCCGGCGGTGAGGTGATGGTCTCCGGTAACCTGATTCTCGTCGTACGCCCCGTACGGCGGCAGGAGGATGAATCATGACGAGTCCGCAGAACCCTGACCGTGTCGGCGAGCATTCCGAGGAGCCCGCGGACAAGGCCCGGTACGACCACGACGACGCGGTCGCCGACGAGTGGGGTGACGAGTCCTTCCCGGCCAGTGATCCCCCCGGCGCGCTCTGAGTCAGCGCAGGATCTCGAACTGTTCGGACACCGCCCGCAGTGCACTCGCGCTGCGGGCGAACTGTTCGCGTTCGGTGGTGTCGAGCTCCAGCTCCACCACCCGCTGGACGCCGGTCCGCCCGATCACCGCGGGCACCCCGATGAAGATCCCGTCCTGGTCGTACTCGCCCCGCAGCAGGGTGGAGACCGGTAGCGAGACCTGCTCGTTGCGCAGCACCGCCCGGGTGATGCGGGCCAGCCCCATCCCGATGCCGTAGCTGGTGGACCCCTTCGAGTCGATGATCCGGTAGGCGGCGTCCCGGGTCTCGTCGAAGATCTGCGTCAGACGTTCCCGCTTGGCCGGGTCGCCCGCCAGGTCGCGGCGCAGCGGCACCCCGGAGACGTTGGCGGAGGAGAAGACCGGCAGCTCGGTGTCGCCGTGTTCCCCGATGATCGAGGCGTGCACGCTCATCGGTGCCACGTCGTAGTACTGGCCCAGCATGAACCGGAAGCGCGCCGAGTCGAGGATCGTGCCGGAGCCGATGACCTGCGCGGCGGGGAGCCCGGAGTAGCGCCACGACGCCTGGGTGAGGATGTCGACGGGATTGGTGGCGACCAGCAGGATGCCATCGAACCCGGTCGCCATGACGTCACCGACGATGTTCTCGAACAGCGTCATGTTCTTGCCCACGAGGTCGAGGCGGGTCTCGCCGGGTTTCTGGGCTGCGCCGGCGCAGATGACCACCATGGTGGCGTCGGTGCAGTCGGCATAGGTGCCCTCGGTGACGAGGGTGGGGGAGGGCGCCCACACGACCCCGTGGTTGAGATCCATGACCTCTCCGACGAGTTTGTCGTGGTCGATGTCGATGATGGTCAGATGGTCGGCCAGCCCCTGGTTGACGAGCGCGTAGGCGTAGGCGATACCCACGTCCCCGGCGCCGATGAGCACGATGCGATTCCCGACGGAGGCCTTCATGCCCGCAAGGGTAGAGGCGTGGGGTCGCCGCCCGGAGGGTATCGGAGGAACGTCGGTGGGCCCTGCCGTCCGGCTCGGCCCCGCTATCCGGCGGCGTCGAGCACGGCGCGGTGACGACGCTCGATGGTGATCCGGTCGTCGGCGTTGCGGGTGGCTTCGAGGGCGTCGTCACGGAGCTTCGTGGCGTGGTGGGTGAGGACCGCACGACGGTCGGGGTCATCGAGGACCTGCGTCGCGACGGCGAGGACGTCGAGAATCCTGATGCTGACCGCTGGCGCACCCGCACCGTACTGCCGCATCTGGTCGAACATCGTGGCGACGAGGCCGGCGAAGTCGGAGGTCGCCACGACGAGGCGGACCTCCCGGTCCCTGGCGTGCACCCCGGTCGGCCATTCCCTGTCCTCGAGGGTGCACAGGGCGTCCCCGAAGCGGTCCACGACGTCGACGGCGGTGAACGGGTCGTTGGTCCCGGGGCTCAGGGCACGCGTGCCCACCTCGGCGAGTAGACGGACGGCGTGCTCGACATCCTGTTCGCGGGTACGGGATTCACCGACCGTGAGGGCGGGCATGATGCCCTCGGGCAGGGTGGGGACGGCCTCGGCCACGGGGGAGTTCGGATAGAGATAATCCCCGGGTCGCACGAGGAGCCGGATCGTCGTCCCGGTCTCGACGGCGAGTTCGACGAGCCGCCCGTGGTCGACGAGCTGCAGGTAGCCGCCCTTCTCCACGAGGAGAGTCTCCGCGTCCGCCCAGAACTCCTCCTCTGGTGGGGGCAGCACATCGCGGTCCGGATCCGTCAGTTCGGTGGCGGTGAGCAGGGAGGAACGTAGATCCGTGGTGAGGAGGTTCACGACGCGGGTGGTGTTGATCGACCCGGTGACGTGGCCGATGAAGTACACGAGTGCGCTGATGCACCCGAGCGCCAGGATGAGGGCGAGGGTGACGTTGTACTGGGGGACGAACGGGGTCCCCTCGTCGCCACCGGTGACCGTGCGGAGGCTGTAGAGGCTGAAGGCGAAGGTGGAGATGAAGACGCCCAGTGTGATCTGGTTGCCGCGGTCCTCGGTGAAGTTCTGGAGCAGGCGCGGCCCCATGGTGCCGGCGGCGTAGGAGAGGGCGGCGATGGTGATGGAGAAGACGGTGCCGCCGACGCCGATCGAGCTGCTCGCCACGGCGGCGAGGATGCTCCGGGAGCCCTCCACGCCGCCGCCGTAGATCCAGGAGGCCGCCTCGTCACTCGTGCCCGGGTTGGTGGACAACCACGCCCCCAGGTGGGCGAGGCCCAACGCGACGAGGGTCATCACGGCGGGGAGAAACCAGAAGCGGCGGCTGATCTGTCGGAGTCGGAAGCGTAGTCCGGCCATGGCTGTCCTCTCTGTGGTGGACACAGCGTAGCCGGTGGGTCCGACGGTGAAGCGCGTTCCGGTCTGTCGAACAGGTGTTCTTGCGCGATGTCGTACCTGTGGTGTTCACTGATCGCGTACTCGAAAAGCCATTCGATCAATGGTCTGTCCGGCGTGTCGGACCCGGTGGGAGGTGGGGATGATGGTAATGGCGACGTCACCTGTCGACCTGTCCGGCCTCGGCCGGGAGGAGCGTGTCACGGAGCTGCGTCGCCGCCTGGCCGCGATGCCCGGCGGCGGTGCACCCGCCGCGGTTCGCGCCCAGGCCCCGGCAGGGCCGGCTTCGGTCGTCTCTGCGCCCTCTGCTCCGGCTGCCCCGGCTGCCCCCGTTGCCCCCGTTGCCCCCGCGGAAGCGGCGGAGATCGCGGTTCCCGGAGTCGCGGTTCCGGGGTCGGTGGCGCCCCTGTTGCCGGGTGGGGTGCTGCCCGCGGGCCGCGTCACGGCGGTGTCCGGCAGCGCCACCCTACGGGTGGGGTTGCTCGCCGCGGCCACGGCCGCCGGTGCCAGGTGTGCGGTGGTCGGATGGCCGGAGCTCGGCGTGGCCGCGGTGGCCGAGCAGGGAGGTCGACTGGACTGTCTGGCGCTGGTCCCGGATCCCGGCCCGGATCCCGCAGCGGTGGTGTCCGTCCTGCTCGACGGGCTGGACCTGGTCTTGCTGGGGCCTGGTGTGGCCCCGGTCGCCCCGTCCCGTGCGCGGGTGCTGGCGGGGCGGGTCCGAGCCGCTGGCGCGGTGTTGCTCGTGGGCGCCGGGTGGCCCGGGGCGGAGCTGACACTGGCGGGGCGGCACTGCCGCTACGGCGGACTGGGTGCGGGCGCGGGTCGGCTGGCCTCGGTCTCCACGGTGGTGCGCTGTTCCGGCCGGGCGGCACCCGCCCGGACCGCGGAATGGGTGGCGGCGGGATGAGCGCCCGGGTCATGGCGGTGTGGTGCCCGGACTGGCCGACGGTCGCGGCGGCACGGGCCGAGGGGCACGGGCTGCATCTTCCGTTGGCGGTCGTCGGGCCCCGGGGGGTGCTCGCGTGCAACGCCGTCGCCCGCGCGGTGGGGGTGCGTCGTGGTCTGCGCCGGCGTGAGGCGCAGTTCCGCTGTCCCGAACTCGTGGTGGTCGCGGCCGACCCGGCCCGGGACGCCGCGTGGTTCGAGCCCGTGGTGCAGGCGCTCGATGCCGTCGTCCCGGGTATCGAGGTGCTGCGCCCCGGACTGTTCGTGTTCTCCGCAGCGGGTGCCCTGCGCTTCCACGGTGGGGTCGAACAGGTCGTCACCCGCGTCGTCGACGCGGTGGCGGCCGCCGGCGCGGAGTGTCAGGTGGGCCTCGCGGACGAATTGCCCACGGCCGTGCTCGGGGCCCGCGGTTCGGCACTGCTGGAACCAGGTGGGGACGCTGACTACCTGGCCGGATTGCCTGTGGACGCACTCGTGGTGGAACCCGCGTTGGGGGACCCCGAGGTGCTGTCCGAGTTGGTCGGGTTGCTGCACCGCCTCGGCGTGCGGACGCTCGGCGACTTCGCCGCGCTACCGCCGCGTGATGTGGCCACCCGCTTCGGGGAGGGGGGTGCGGTGGCGCACCGTATCGCCCGCGCCGTCCCGTGGCGTCCGCCCTCGGTGTCCGCGGTGCCCACGGGGTCGGCGGTCGAGCACCGGTGCGACCCGCCACTGGAGCGTGTCGACGAGGCCGCGTTCCTCGGCCGGCGGCTGGCGGGGGAGCTGCACGCCGTGCTCGCCGCGTCCGGCGTCTCGTGCCTGCGTCTGTCCATCACCGCCCGGGTGGAGGGCGGTACGGAGGTCAACCGGGTGTGGCGGTGCTCATCGCCCCTCACCCCGGAGGGCACCGCCGATCGGCTCCGCTGGCAACTCGAGGGTTGGCTCACCGGGACCGCGATCGCCGGTGGGGCCGGGGGCGCGGTCACCGCCCTCGTCCTGGAACCGGTGGAGGTGGTCCCCGCCGGCCGCGTACAGGAGGGGCTCTGGGGCGAGGCCGGGCTCGCGGAGGCCCGCGTCCACCGCGCACTGGTGCGGGTCCAGGGTCTGCTCGGGCCCGAGGCGGTCCGTGTGCCCGTGGAAGTGGGTGGCCGCGGGCCGGCCGAGCGGGTGCGGTCACTGCCGTACGGTGACGCCCCGGCCGAGCCCGCCGCTCAGGGGCCGTGGCCGGGGGCGCTGCCCGCCCCCTCGCCGTCGGTGGTGTGGCCGGGGCCGGGCTACCGGTTGGAGATCCGCGAGAGCGGCGACCCGGGAGCCGCCGTCGCGGCGCGGGTGGCCCTCGTCAGGGGAGTCGTGCTGCGCAGTGCAGCCGGAGATGTCGTGGGGGTGACCCCGCGGGGTCTGCTCAGCGGCAGGCCTGCCGCGGTCGAGGTGGGCGGTCGCCGTTGCGCGCTGCTCGGCTGGTCACGGCCGTGGCCGATCGACGAGGCCTGGTGGGAGCCGACGCCCGACGGCGAGCCTCGCCGCCCTCGGGCACGCATACAGGTCGTCCCCGAGCGTGCGGCGGCATTGCTGCTCTGCGGCGTGCTCGGGGACGAACAGGGGAACTGGATCGTGGAAGGAGTCTACGAATGAGCCGTTCGCGGATGAGGCGCCCCCGGCGCGGCTCAGCGCTCGATGTCGACCACCAGGCGGGTCGGGTTCTGCAGCAGGAAGGCGGAGAATGCCCGGTCCGAGCCCTCGAGGCCGATCACGGACTGCGCCTGCCCCTCGAACTGTCCCGTGAACGCCACGCCCGCCACCCCGGTCGCGTCGTCGCCGGCCACGGTGCCCACGGGGACCTCCTCCATGCCGGTCTGGGTGGGCAGGACCTGGCCGCCGATCGTCACCTGCAGGAAGGAGTCGCCCGGCACTTCCACCGGAAAGCCGCTGCCCTGCTGGGCCGGGTTGTCCACATAGTCCACGGAATAGCTCGGGGTCCCGCGGCCGTCGAGTTCGAAGACCACACGGTCCTTGCCCTGGAAATTGCCCATGCGGATCTCGGATACCACCAGTTCTGCGCGTCCGGCGGCAGCGTCCGCCTCCTCGCGCTTGGGGGCGGAGTCCGTCGGGCCGGCGGTGGGGTCGGCGGCCTCGGTCTCCTCCGGCGCCAGAGCCTGCGCCAGGGCGGCCGGGGAGGATCCCGCAGTGGTCGTCTGGCTGGTGGCGGGGGCGTCGGTCGAGGTGTCGGCCCCGCAGCCCGCCATGGCCAGGGACGCGGCGGCGGTCAGGGCGGCGGCCGCTGCGAGGCGGCGATGTCGGGTACGCATGGCCCCAGCTTAAGTCCCTCTCATCACTTTTGTCCCACGAGGTGGCTACAGTTACACCACGTCGCGCGGTGGGGCACCATGGGGGCGTGTCAGTCATCGATCCCACCCCACTCACTGCCTGGTGTTCCCTCCAGTCGGCCGATGAGCCGCCCGCCGGTACCGCGGCCCACGAGGAATCGTGGGTCCTGTTGGAGGTTCCCGCGCGCTGGGGACGCGATATCTTCGACGGCGAAGCCCTGGGCGAGGAGCTGTCCGAGCGACTCAAGGAACATGTCTCGGCCTGCGGATCCCGGATGCTCTTCATCCGGCGCCCGGGCCGCGAGGGCCAACGCATCGACCGTCACCGTTTCTACCTGTGCGACACCAGGCCCGGCCGGCGGAGTATCCGGGTCGGCCGTGTCGACCGTCCCGCGGACATGCTCGACCTGGACCTCTCGCCCGGTGGGCACGTGGCGGGTACCCGCGAGATCTCGGCCCCGGTGCCGCTGGTGTGCACCCACGCCAAGCGTGACCAGTGCTGTGCGGTCCGGGGGCGTCCGGTCGTGGCCGAACTGGATGAGCTGGTCGGAGCCCGCCTGTCCGCGCTCGATCCGGACGCCGCGGTGTGGGAGTGCTCCCACACCGGCGGGCACCGCTTCGCCCCGGTCCTGCTGCTCCCCGGCACCGGCTACACCTACGGACCCGCGGAGGCGGATCTCGCGGCCCGCATCGTCGAGGCCGAACTGGACGGTCGGGTCGTCACCGAGCACCTGCGGGGTCGCAGTACATGGCCGCCGGCCGGGCAGGTGGCAGAGGTCGCCGTCCGGGAGTCCGGCGTGGAGGCGGGGATCGACGATCTCATCGTCGACGTCGACCCGGATGACCCGCTCGTGGTCGTCGTCCGGCACACCGACGGACGCGCCTGGCGGGTCGAGGCAGGGAAGCGACCGCTCCCGCCACGCCAGCAGAGTTGCCGCAAGCCCGCCGGCGAGGCCTCGGCGTGGGTCGTGGAGTCCCTCACCCTGCTCTGAATCGACCCACCGACACCGGGCGGGTGAGCACCGGTGAACTGGTACCACGGACCCAGGACGTGGTCGGAACTCGAACGGGTGCTCTCCGGACGACCGGGCCCGCGAGGGGCCGAGAACCCGAACCCCGGCGACGGCAGCGACGCCCCCGCCTGGTCACGCAAGCGTGGCGGGTACACGGCCCCTCCGCGGGCCCGCGCCCGGGGGCGAGTGCCGTACGCGGAGCTGCACGCCCACACCGCGTTCAGCTTCCTCGACGGGGCCTCCTCTCCCGAGGCCATGGCCGAGGCGGCGGCGGAACTGGGGCTCACGGCGCTCGCGATCACCGACCACGACGGGTTGTACGGGGTCGTGCGCTTCGCCGAGGCCGCCTCCGAGCTGGGACTGGCCACGGTGTTCGGGGCGGAACTCTCGCTACCGGGCGGCGAGCACCTGCTGGTCCTGGCCAGGGGTGAGGAGGGCTACCGGCGGTTGTCGCGCTCGATCGCCCACGCCCACCTGCGGGGTGGGGCAAAGGGCGAACCGCGGTACGAGATGACCGAGCTCGCGGAGGCGGCCGGCGGTCACTGGTATGTGCTCACCGGCTGTCGTCGAGGCCGGGTCCGTCGGTCCCTGGAGCGCGGCGGGACGGGGGCGTCCGACTTCGACATCCCCGCTGCCGGTGCGGCCCTGGACCAGCTCGTCGAGCTGTTCGGTCAGGACAGGGTGGTCGTGGAGCTGACCTGTCACGGGGTTCCCGAGGACACGGAACGATGCGACGCGTTGGCGGGTCTCGCCGCGCAGGCGGGCCTGCCCGTCGTCGCGACCACCGCTGCCCACTGCGCCGGGCCGGAGGACGCGCGACTGGCCTCGGTCATGGCGGCGCTCGGTGCGCGCGACGCACTGGAGACCCACGCAGCGCACCTGCCCGCCGCGGGCGGGGCGCACCTGCGCTCGGGCGAGGAGATGACGGAACTGTTCGACCGCTGGCCCGATGCCGTGGCCGGGGCGGACAGGCTGGGCCGGGAGTGCGCGTTCGACCTCCGGCTCATCGCCCCGCAGCTACCTCCGTTCGACGTCCCCGAGGGTTACACCGAGGACACGATGCTCGCCGAGCTCGCCTACGCCGGCGCCGCCCGGCGCTACGGGACACGCGAAGAGGCCCCGGAGGCGTATGCGCAGATCGACCGCGAACTACAGGTGATCGCCGAACTGGGCTTTCCCGGGTACTTCCTCGTCGTCCACGACATCGTCGAGTTCTGCCACCGCGAGGGCATCCTCTGCCAGGGCCGCGGCTCGGCCGCCAACTCGGCGGTCTGCTACTCGCTGGGGATCACCAACGTCGACCCGGTGCGCGCCCAGCTGCTGTTCGAGCGGTTCCTGGCGCCGGAGCGCGACGGCCCGCCGGACATCGACGTGGACATCGAGTCCGGCCGTCGGGAGGAGGCCATCCAGTACGTCTACTCCCGGTACGGCCGGAACCACGCCGCCCAGGTCGCCAACGTCATCACCTACCGCGGACGATCGGCCGTGCGGGACGTGGCCCGGGCCCTGGGCTACTCCCCGGGGCAACAGGACGCGTGGTCGAAGAGCGTCGACCGGTGGTCGGGGTTGAAGAACCACGAGAGGGAGGCCACCGAGCACACCGTCCCGCCCGATGTGCTCGCGCTGGCACGGCAGCTCGTCGGACTGCCCCGCCACCTGGGGATCCACTCGGGCGGCATGGTGATCTGCGACCGCCCGGTGGCGGACGTGGTCCCCGTCGAGTGGGCACGCATGCCGGGACGGACGGTCCTGCAGTGGGACAAGGACGACTGCGCGGCGGTCGGGTTGGTCAAGTTCGACATGCTGGGCCTGGGCATGCTCACCGCACTGCATCACGCCATCGACCTCGCGGCGGAACACAAGGATCTCGACGTGGACCTGGCCCGGTTGGACCTCGCGGATCCGCAGGTCTACGAGATGCTGTGCCGGGGCGACTCGGTGGGTGTGTTCCAGGTGGAGTCCCGCGCACAGATGGCCACCCTGCCCCGGCTCCGACCGCGGACGTTCTACGACCTGGTGGTCGAGGTGGCGCTCATCCGTCCCGGCCCCATCCAGGGCGGGTCCGTGCACCCCTACATCCGTCGCCGCAACGGCCGGGAGAAGGTGGTGTTCGACCACCCCGCGCTGGAGGAGGTGCTGGGACGCACGCTGGGGATCCCGCTGTTCCAGGAGCAGCTCATGCAGATCGCCACCGTCATCGCGGGCTTCACCGGAGCGGAAGCCGATCAGTTGCGCCGCGCGATGGGGTCCAAGCGGTCACCCGAACGGATGGCCCGACTGAAGGAACGGTTCTTCGACGGGATGCGCGACCTGCACGGGATCGGCACCAGCCCGCCCGGGACCCCGGTCACCGGGCCGGAGGTGGGGGAGCGGATCTGGGAGAAGATGTGCGCCTTCGCCAACTACGGCTTCCCCGAGAGCCACTCCCAGTCCTTCGCCGCCATCGTCTACTACTCCGCATGGTTCAAGTGCCACCACCCGGCGATCTTCTGCGCGGCGCTGCTGCGCAGCCAGCCCATGGGCTTCTACTCGCCGCAGTCGCTCGTCGCCGACGCCCGCCGGCACGGTGTCACCGTGCACCGCCCGTGCGTCAACCGCTCACTCGGTGGGGCCACCTGCGAGAACGATGGTGCCGAGGTGCGCCTCGGACTGGAGTCGGTCCGGGCGATCGGTGAGGACCTGGCCACCGCGATCGCCGATGAACGCGACACCCACGGCCCGTACACCTCCGCCGCCGACCTCGCCGGCCGCACCGGCCTGTCCGTCCGGCAGATGGAGGCACTCGCCACCGCCGGGGCGCTCGACTCGCTCGGCACCGGGGGCCGTCGGTCCGCCCTGTGGTCGGCGGCCACCGCGGCCCGCGAGAAGCCCGGCATGCTGCCCGGGCTCAGCCAGGTCGACGCCCCGGCCCTGCCCGGCATGAGCGTCCTCGAACTCACCTCCGCCGACCTGTCGGCCACCGGGATCAGCCCCGAGGAATACCCGACCGTCCACGCCCGGCCGTGGCTCGACTCCCGCGGCGTATGCACCACCGCCGGGCTCGCCCACGTCCCCGACGGCAGCCGCGTCGAGGTCGCCGGAGCCGTCACCCACCGTCAGCGTCCCGCCACCGCGGAGGGCGTGACCTTCCTCAGCCTCGAGGACGAGACGGGCATGACCAACGTCGTGTGCTCGGTGGGACTGTGGGCGCGATACCGGCCGATCGTCTCCGCGTCCCCGGCGCTCATCGTCCGCGGCACCGTGGAGAACCGCTCCGGCGCGGTCAGCGTGGTGGCGGACAAGATCGAACGCCTGCACCTGGGTATGGCCATCGGTCGCAGTCGGGACTTCCGGTGAGCCGCCCCCGGTCAGGCGGCCCGCGCCCTCGCGATCGCCCGCACACTGGCGACCGCGCACAGCGACCAGATGACGATCAGCACCATCACCGTGAACACACTCGCCGCATCCCAATCCAGGTAGAACGACCCCAGGGCGCACGTCGACAGCGGGTACGCCATCGCCCACCACCCCGGATTGAACGGCATGCGCGCCAGGAAGCCCCTGATCGTGGAGAACACCGCGTAAGCGCCCAGCCCGGCCCCCGCCACCAGCACCGAGGCGGCATAGGCCCGGGCGACACCCCCCAGGGTCGCGCCGAACAGCACCTGCGCGGCGGCCGCGGACTGACCCACGATCCCCAACGGGATCCACGTCGTGGTCGCCAACTCCACCGGGACGGGAGTCCGAAACCAGGCGTGGTGATACGTCCTGGCGATCACCGCGCCGCCCAGCACCAGGGCCAACACGAAGCACACCGAGCACGCGCCCACCAGAACCGACCGGACAGCCTCCGAATCGACGTGCCTGGACATCAGGCCCCCCGCACCCGCGGACACCATCGGCGGCACCACCGGCAACGCCCACGTCGGCAACGGATGGTCGGGACGGGCGGTGACCAGCCACACGGTGAACCTCAGCGCGGTGGCCAACCCCAGCACGGTCCCCGCAGCCCACAACGCCGCGTCCACCCCGAACGCGATGGTCGACAGCGCCGGCGCGCGGGCATCGACCACCACGAAGGACGCGGAGCCCACCGCGAGCAACCCCATCGAGACCATGCCCCACAGCGGCAGCATCGCCGCATCCCGGACCGAGGACGTCCACATGTCCGGGGCGCGCGCCACCGATCGCGCGAACCCCGCGCCGAGCCCCAGCAACAGAACCCAGCCCAGGATCACCATGACCACCGCGGCCGGCGCGAAACCCGGAACCCGCACCGCGTGGATCTGCAGGAGCGTCGCCAGACCACCGGTGCCCATCACGGCACCGAACCAGGCGGGGCCGGGCCCCGGGACGGACGGGGCCGCGGGCGCTGATCGCGGTCCCCGGCTCGTGGTCACCAGGACACTATGCCCGCACCTCGTCGTTGCCCGAAAATCCGGGGGGACAACGACATCCGCCGCTCCGTCGCGCCCCGGCGAGCGACTGCCCGGATCCCCGACGCCCACGGGCACGACACCGTACGTTCGATCCCATGAGCGCCCCGACCGCCTCCCGTGGCCCCGATCCCGCCGCCCCGCTGGATGAACTGCGAGCCCGACTCGACACCGCGCGGATACTCACCGACCCGGACCTTCTGGAGGGCTACCGCCAGGACTGGGCCAAGGCCCCCGACCCGGGCCTGCCCCTGGCGGTGGTCCGGGCCCGCACCACCGAGGACGTGCAGGAGGTCCTGCGCTGGGCGAGCGCGCACGGCGTCCCCGTGGTCCCGCGGGGTGCAGGATCCGGCCTGTCCGGCGGCGCGACGGCGGTCGACGGCGGGATCGTGCTGTCCACCGAACTCATGCGCGACATCGACGTCGACCCCGTCACCCGGACGGCCACCGTCCAACCGGGACTTTACAACGCCGAGGTCAAACGGGCCGTCGCCGCGCACGGTCTCTGGTACCCGCCGGACCCGTCGTCCTATGAGATCTGCTCGATCGGCGGCAACATCGCCACCAACGCCGGCGGACTGTGCTGCGTGAAGTACGGGGTGACCACCGACTACGTCCTGGGGATGACGGTCGTGCTCGCCGACGGTACGGCGGTGCGCCTGGGCGGGCCGCGCCTCAAGGACACCGCCGGGCTGAGCCTGACCAAACTGTTCGTCGGCAGCGAGGGGACGCTGGGGATCGTCACCGAGATCATCCTCCGGCTGATCCCGGAGCAGCCGCCGCGCTCGACGGTGGTGGGGATCTTCCCCGACGTGGTCGCCTGTAGTGAGGCCGTGCTGGCCATCACCCGGCGGATCCGCCCGGCGATGCTGGAGTTCATGGACACCGTCTCCATCCGGGCCGTCGAGGCGGACCTACGGATGGGCCTGGACACCACGGCGGGGGCGATGCTCCTGGCCCAGTCCGATCTCACCGGTCCCGACCGCGCGGCCGAGACCGGGTTCATGGCCGAGGCGTTCCGCACCCACGGCGCCACCGACGTGTTCGCCACCGACGACCCCGACGAGGGTGAGCAGTTCACCATGGCCCGCCGGGCCGCGTTCACCAGCCTCGGCAAGACCGGCACCCTGCTGCTCGAGGACGTGGGCGTGCCCCTGCCCTCGCTGCCCGATCTGGTCGCCGGGATCGAGGAGATCTCCGCCCGTCGTGACATCCCGATCGCGCTGGTCGCGCACGCCGGGGACGGCAACACCCACCCCATCATCGTCCTGGAGGACGACGACCCGGACCGGGCCGAACGCGCCCGGATCGCGTTCGGTGAGGTGATGGACCTCGCGATCGGGATGGGCGGGACGATCACCGGCGAGCACGGGGTCGGTCGGCTCAAGGCCCCGTGGCTGCCCGCCCAGCTAGGGGAGGACGTCATGGAGCTGAGCCGGCGCATCAAGTCCGCTCTCGACCCGCAGGGCATCCTCAACCCCGGGACGATGCTGTAGCGGCCGGGCGGGTCGGGCGGCCGGGCGGGTCGGGCTACTGCAGCCGCGAGCCGCCCCGGCTGCGGGCGACGCGAGCCGCGGGAATCAGGTCCGCTCCCGGGGAAATCCCCGATGTGCGGCCGTCACCGGTCGGCGAGTATCGGGTTCATGGCGACCGACCGACTCAGCCTCCTGCTCTACCGGGCGTTACTCCTGTCGACCGCGGCGGTGGCCCTGGGGCTGGGAGTCGCCGCCGGGCTCGAGGCACCCACCATCACCCCGGGGTACCAACTCACCGCCTATTGGCGGGCCTACGGCCTGCTCGTCTTCGCCGCCCTCGCCGGCTACCTGGGTGCCACCCCGCCCGGGGCCGCCGTGCTGTGGGTGGTCGTGGTCTTCCACAAGGCGTCCATGACCATGACCGCCGTGCTCCTGCTGCGCCACGACGTGGCCGGGGCACCGGCCGCCGCCGCTGTCGACGGGGCGATCGTCCTGGCCACCCTCGTCGCACTCGGCCTGCGGTGGCCGGCCGCGCGGGCGGCCCACCCTGACCGCTCGGCCAACGCCACTGCTGCCCGCACGAGAGCGCCGGTCACCGTCTCCCGAGCGGTCTGAGCGACCGCGGGCGGTGGGTCCGCCGCGGACCTCGTCGTCGTGGTCGGCTCAACCGTCGTCGCCCGATCCCGTCCCGGCGGTGACCCGGACGCGCACCGCGGCGGCCACCGGCGTCCCCACCTGGACGAGGCGCCCGCCCAGGGACACCCCGATGATCCCCAACTCCACCTGTCGGGAGACAACCTCGACGGGCGAATCGGGGCGCAGGCCGATCTCCGCGAGGTGGCGCAGGACGGCGTTGTCGCGATCGGAGACCCGGGTCACGACACCTGTAGCGCCTTCCGGGGCCTGATCCAGCGGGACGTCCCCGAGGGGGTCGACCCGCCCGTCGCGCGTGGGGATGGGGTCACCGTGCGGATCGCGGCGCGGGTGGTCGAGGAACTCGTCCAGGGCGTCGACGAACCGGTCCGACACCACGTGTTCGAGCGCGTCGGCCTCGGCGTGGACCTCGTCCCACGGGTAGTCCAGGCACCGGGCCAGGAACGTCTCGATGATCCGGTGGCGTCGCACCATCGCCACCGCGAACGACCGCCCGGCCTCGGTGAGTTCGACGGGCGCGTAGGGGCGGTGCTCGGCCAGGCCCATCGCCACGAGCTTGCGCACGCCCTCGGTGACGGAGGAGGGGGACGCACCCAGCCGTTCGGCCAGCGCGCCGGACGTGACGGGGTCGCCGCCGGACCCCAGCGCGTGGGCGGCCATGAGATAGGCCTGGATCGTCGGGGTGAGGTCGGCGAGCCCGGTCGGGTGGTCGACGGTCATGCCGACATCATCCCCGACCGCCGCGCGCGCATGCCGGCCGCCGCCCGGGGGATGACCCCGCGCCGGGGCGCGACGAGCTGCACCACCGTGAAGATGACGGCCTGGGTGAGGACCACGACGGCGCCCGGGGGCAGGTCGGCGTAGTAGCCGACGTACAGCCCGGTGACACCGCCGACGAGGGCGACGACGACGGCGAGGATCATCGTCCCCCGCATGGTGTCCGCCACCAACTGGGCGGTCGCGCCCGGGATGATGAGCGTCGCCACGACGAGGATCACGCCCACCGACTGGACCCCCGCCACGGTCGCGGTGGCGAGCGTCGCCAGCAGCAGGGCGGTCAGTGCCCGGGTGCGCAGTCCCAGGGTGTGGGCGTGGAGTCGGTCGAACGCCACCATGACGAGGTCACGGCGGAACGCCAGCAGCACGATGACCGTGAACGCGGAGACCGCCATCACCTGGACGAGTTCGGAGTCGCGGACGCCCAGCACACTGCCGAACAGGATCGAGTGCAGGTCCTGCTGGGTGGGGAAGCGGGCGATGAGGATCAGGCCGAGGGCGAACAGGGCCGTGAAGACGATGCCCATCGCCGCGTCCTCGCGCACCGTTCCGCTCTCGCGCACCGCGCCGATCATCGTGACCGCGACCAGTGCGGCGACCAGGGCGCCCACCGCGAACGGGGTGCCGGTCATCGCGGCGATCACCACTCCCGGCAGGACCGCGTGGGACACGGCGTCACCCATGAGCGACCATCCCATGTGGACCAGCCAGCAGCTCAGCAGGGCGCCGGCGATCCCGGAGGCCGTCACCACGATGAGGGCGCGGCGCATGAAGTCGTAGCTCATCGGCTCGGCGAGCAGGTCGATCACGGCAGCGCTCCCTCGGTGACGGTGCGCTCGGCGGTCCCGGTCTGCCGGGCGCCGAGCAGCGTGGACAGGATCTGCGGGGTGGTCGTCTCGGCGACCGGGCCGTGGGCGATGAGGGAGCCGTTGAGCAGGGCCACCGAGTCCGCGAGCCGCTCGACGGTGCCCAGGTGGTGGGTGGAGACCAGCGCGGTGCGCCCCTCGGCCGTGAGCTCGCGCAGCACGTCGATGTACACCTCCTCGCTGCCTGCGTCCATCCCGTTGAACGGCTCGTCGAGCAGGAGCAGGTCGGCCTCCTGTGCCAGGCAGCGTGCCAGCAGGACACGACGGCGCTGACCGCCGGAGAGTTCGCCGATGCGGCGGGCCGCGAGTCCGGACAGTCCCACGCGGTCGAGGGCTGCGGCCACGGCGGCGCGGTCGGCGGCGCTCGGTCGGCGCCAGGGGCCGGTGAAGTGACGGCGCCCCTGCATGACCACCTCGGCGGCGGTCACGGGGAAGCCCTCGTCGACGCCGTCGGCCTGGGGGACCGCCGCCACCCGGCCGCTGCGCAGGGCGCGCCGGACGGACGACCCGAGGACGCGGACCGTCCCGGCGGACGGGGTCACCAGGCCGAGCATCGCCTGCAGGAGGGTGGACTTGCCGGAGCCGTTCGGTCCGAGCAGGACCGTGATCTCGCCGCTCGGAACCGAGAGGGAGACCGAGTCGAGGGCGCGGACCTGGCCACGATCCACGGTGAGGTCGGTGACGACGACGGGGGGTGGCCCGGTGAACGGCGAGTACGGCAGTGGTCGGTCTGTCATGGCGTCAGCTCCCGGGAGATGATCTCGAGGTCGTGGTCGAGCAGGTCCAGATAGGTGGGGACCGGTCCCGTCGGGCCGGAGAGCGAGTCGACGTACAGCAGGCCGGCCAGGTGACTGCCGGTCTCGTCCGCGACCTGCTGCATGGCGGCGTCCGACACCGTCGACTCGCAGAACACGGCGCCGATCTCGCGCTCGCGGATCTCGTCGATCAGGGCCGTGATCTGACGGGGCAGCCCCTGGTTCTCGCTGTTGACCGGCCACAGGTATAGCTCCTCGAGGCCCAGGTCGCGGGCGAGGTAGGAGAAGGCGCCCTCGCAGGTGACCAGCACACGCCGGTCCTCCGGGACGGACTCCACGGCCGCGCGGGCCCGGTCCGTCATGTCCTCCAGTTCCCCGATGTAGTCCGCCGCGCGGGCGGTGTACCCGCGCTCGCCGTCCGGGTCGAGGTCGGAGAGCGCCGCGGCGATCGTGCGGATGTACTCGGCCCCCTCGAGCGGCGACATCCAGGCGTGCGGATTGGGCCGGCCGGTGTAGTTGCCCGCCCGGACGGGCAGGGGATCGACCCCGTCGGAGGTGACCACGTGGCGCGCGTCCGTGCCGTCGATGAAGCGCAGCAGCCAGTCGTCCATCCCGAGACCGTTGCTCACCACCAGATCCGCGCCCTCGACCCGCTTGAGGTCCTCGACGGACGGCTCGTACTGGTGCACGTCGGCCCCCGGGGTGGTGACGGACTCCACCTGTACGCGGTCCCCGCCCACCCGGCGGACCATGTCGGCCAGGACCGTGAACGTCGTGGCCACCACCACCCGGTCACCGGGGTCGGCGAACCGCGGGCGGTCGTCCACGTCGGCCGCATCGGTGGGGCCGACCGCGCACGCCGAGATCGCCGTGATGCAGGCGGTGACCGCGGCGGTGGCGACCGCCACGGCGGACGGGCGGACACCGCGAAACTTACGGGCACCGCTCGGACGGAATTTCGGCATGCCGAAATTCTAAGTCATGCGGGCGGAAAAGTGCTAGCTGCCGGCGTAACCGTGCTGGCGCCAGGCCTCGTAGACGGCCACCGCGGCCGCGTTGGACAGGTTCATCGACCGGCGACCAGGCAACATGGGGATGCGCACCGTCGCCGTGACCCGATCGTCGGACAGCACCTCCTCGGACAGGCCGGTGGGCTCGGGACCGAAGAGCAGGACGTCGCCGGGGGAGAACCGCACCTCCGGGAGCGCCAGGTCCGCCCTCGCGCTGAAGGCCCAGACCCGCGCGGGCAGGAGGCTCGCGTACGCGGCCTCGAGATCCTCGTGCACCTCCACGTGGGCGAGGTCGTGGTAGTCCAGCCCCGCACGCCGCAGCTGCGGGGCGGAGAGGTCGAAGCCGAGCGGGCCGGCGAGATGCAGCTCGCAACCCGCCCCCGCCGCCATCCGAATCGCGTTGCCCGTATTGGGCGGAATGCACGGACGATCGAACAACACACGCACACCCACACCGGTCATGGGGCCATTCTCGCAGCGCCGTGCCGACGGACCGCCGGGGAGTGGGATACTGGTCCGCGTGACCGCGATCAAGCTGGACGGAAAGCTCACCCGCGACGAGATCGTCGCCGACCTCACCGCACGCGTGACCGCGTTGCGGGACAAGGGCATCACCCCGGGACTGGGCACCGTCCTGGTCGGGGACGACCCCGGTAGCCACTCCTACGTGAAGATGAAGCACCGCGACTGCGAGCAGGTCGGCATCGCCTCTATCCGGCGTGACCTGCCCGCGGACACCACCCAGGCCGAGCTCGAGGCCGTGATCGACGAACTCAACGCCGATCCCGCGTGCACCGGCTACATCGTGCAGCTGCCGCTACCGAAGCACCTGGACGAGAACGCGATCCTCGAGCGGATCGATCCGGACAAGGACGCCGACGGCCTGCACCCGGTGAACCTGGGCAAGCTCGTGCTGAACGAACCCGCGCCACTGCCATGTACCCCCAACGGCAGCATCCACTTGCTGCGTCGGTTCGGGGTGGGGCTCGACGGCGCGCACGTCGTGGTGATCGGGCGCGGCGTCACCGTGGGCCGTCCGATCGGGCTCATGCTGACCCGGCGCAGTGAGAACGCCACCGTCACCCTCTGTCACACCGGGACACGCGACCTGGCGGCCGAGACGCGGCGGGCCGACGTGATCGTGGCCGCTGCGGGCGTCGCCCACATGGTGACCGCCGACATGGTCAAGCCCGGAGCCGCGGTGCTGGACGTCGGCGTGTCACGGTTGGACGGCAAGCTCGCCGGGGACGTGCACCCGGACGTGTGGGAGGTCGCGGGGGCGGTCTCGCCCAACCCGGGCGGCGTGGGCCCGCTGACGAGGGCGTTCCTGCTGAGCAACGTGGTCGAGCGCTGCGAGCGGCTCGACTCGGGCGACTAGGCCCCCGATGACCCACCCCGCTCCCGACCGGCCCCGTGACGGGGCGACCGACGCGAGGCCGCGCCGTACGCGGCCCGCGCGTCTGACGTGGGCGCAGGTGCGGGCGCAGTGGCCACTCGCGCTCGTGCTGGCGGGGGTGATGGTCGCGCTGGGGTTCGTGATCCTGGAGCGGTGGCGACGCGGCGCGTTCCTGCTGGGCGTGGTCGCGCTGGCCGCGGCGGTCCTACGGGCGGCGGTGCCTGATGAGCGGGCGCGGTTGCTCGGGGTCCGGGGACGGACCTTCGACGTCGCCTTCTACACCGGGCTCGCCGTCGTCATCCTGTGGCTGGCGACATCGGTCGACTCGCTCGGCACCGGGTAGCGGAGCCGGGTCACCGGAGCCGAAGCGGTACCCCGTCCCGGACGTGGTCGCGTACCCCTGGCGAGACGAGGAGAAACCCCATCGCCGTCAGGGCGAGCAGCGACAGGACCGTGCCGACGACGGAGATGAAGGTGACGCTGTCCACCACCATCCGCGCCAGCGAACTGAGAGCGAGCAGGGCCACGGCCGCCCCGATCACCACGCGAGCGGCGCGGTGGGCGCGCCACAACAGGACGGCCCCCACGACGAGCACGAGTCCCAGGACGAACGCGGAGGCGGCGGAGGCGATGGCCGGGCCGAAGCCCGTCGTGTCGTGACCGCCGGAGGCGGTCGCGGTGAGTCCCAGCAGGGTGGCGAACCCGATCGCCATCCCGATGACGCCGAAACCCGCCGCGAGGCCGGCCAGCCCCATCACGGCCGGGCGGGGGGTGTGGTCGTGGTCGTTCACGCATGACCTCGCGTCCGGTCGGAGGTGCCCTGCTCGGCCAGTTCGAGAGTGCGCTCGAGCATCGGTCCCACCACGTGGTCCTCCGTGAGGAAGCCGTCGTGGCCGGCGGGACTCTCGATGACCACGAGAGGGTCCGCACCGGGGAGCAGGTCGGCCAGTTCGTGCTGTTGCCGTAGCGGGTACAGACGATCGGTGGTCACGCCGCCGATCACGCACGGGACCGGGCAGGTGCGCAGTGCCTCCTCGACGCCGCCCCGGTCCAACCCGACGTCATGACGGTTGAGGGCGTCGGTGAGCAGGACGTACGTGCAGGCGTCGAAGCGGGAGACCAGCTTGCCGGCCTGGTGATCGAGATAGGACTGCACGGCGAAGCGGCCCGACATGGACAGGTCCTCGCCCCGGGGGTCCTCACCGGGTTGGGGCCGGTTGGCGAAGCGCTCGTCGAGTTCGACCTCGCCCCGGTAGGACAGGTGCGCGATGCGTCGCGCGATTCCCAGGCCGGTGACCGGGGTGCGGCCGGTGCCGTGGTATCCGCCCTGCTGCCAGTGCGGGTCCGAGGTCACGGCCATGATCTGGGCAGTCTGGATGCCGATCTGGTCGGCGGAGGCGCGGGCGCCGACGGCCAGGACGCACGCCGCACGGACGCGGTCCGGGTACGTGACCATCCACTCCAGCGTCCGGGCGCCGCCCATGGAGCCGCCGATCACCGCCGCCCAGCGGCCGATCCCCAGCAGGTCCGCCAGCAACCGCTCGGACTCGACCATGTCGCGCACCGAGACGGCCGGGAACCGCGCGCCCCAGTAGTGGCCGTCGGGGTGGAGCGAGCTCGGCCCCGTCGACCCCCGGCAGCCCCCCAGGACGTTCACGGACAACACGCAGTAGCGGTCGGTGTCCAGCGGGAGTCCGGGCCCGACGAGCCCGTTCCACCACCCCGGGGTGGGGTGCAGGGAGTCGACCGGCCCCACGACGTGCGAGTCACCGGTGAGTGCGTGTTCGACCAGCACGACGTTGGACCGGTCGTCCGCGATCCGCCCCCACCGCTGGACCGCGAGGGTCACCCCCGGGAGGACGACACCGGTGACCAGCGTGATGTCGCCGAGGGCGACGTGGCCGAGGGTGCCGTCGCCCGGGGGCAGCAGCGCGAGCGGATCGGAAGAGCGGACCATGGGGGTGGGTCAGGAGATCGCGGCGAAACCGAGCTCGAGGTCGCCGATGAGGTCATCGGCGGACTCGATGCCCACTGACAGGCGGACGGTCGCGAGGGTGATCCCGGCGATCGCGTTGGCCTCGGGGGTGCCCTGCGAGTGGGTGGTGGTCGCGGGGTGGCACACGAGTGACCGCACGTCACCGATGTTGACCAGGCACGAGTGCAGCTTGAGGGCGTCAATGAACGCCCAGGCACGGGCCTTGACATCGTCGTCGGACGTGCCCTCCGGCACGGCCAGGTCGAACGTGACGATCGCGCCGGCGCCCTTGGGGGCCAGCTTCTTCTGGAGCTCGTTGTAGGGCGAGGAGGCCAGGCCCGCGTACTGGACCTTGGCCACGTCGGAACGGGCCTCGAGCCACTCGGCTATCCGCTGCGCGTTGGACACGTGGCGCTCGACCCGCAGGCTGAGCGTGTCGATGCCCTGGGCGAGGGTCCACGCGTTGAACGGGGAGGCCGCCGCGCCGGTGTCACGCAGGAGGGTCACCCGGGCCTTGAGCGCGAGCGCGGGCGCGCCGAGGTCGGCGTAGACGAGGCCGTGGTAGGCCGGGTCCGGGGTGGTGAAGGACGGGAAGACGTCCTGGCCGTCGCGCTGCACACGCCAGTCGAACTTGCCGCCGTCCACGAGCACTCCACCCAGGGACGAGCCGTGGCCACCGAGGTACTTGGTGGCCGAGGAGACCACCACGTCAGCACCCAGCTCCAGCGGGCGGATGAGGTAGGGGGTGGCCACGGTGTTGTCGATGACGAGCGGAACCTGGTTGCGGTGCGCGACCTCGGCGATGGCCGGGATGTCCAGGATGTCGTTGAGCGGGTTCGAGATCGACTCGCCGTAGAAGAGCTTCGTGTTGGGGCGCACGGCCGCCTCCCAGGAGGCGGGGTCGTCGGGGTTCTCGACGAACGTCGTCTCGATGCCGTACTTGGGCAGGGTGTGGCGCAGCAGGGTGTCGGTGCCGCCGTACAGGCGGGGGGACGCCACGACGTGGCCGCCGGACTGGGCGATCGCCTGCACGACGGCGGTCTCGGCCGCCTGTCCCGACGCGAACAGCAGACCCGCGACGCCGCCCTCCAGCGAGGCGATGCGATCCTCGACCGCTGCCACGGTGGGGTTGGTGATGCGGGTGTAGATGGGGCCCATCTCTGCGAGGGCGAACCGGTCGGCCGCCTGCTTGGCGTCGGCGAAGACGTACGAGGTGGTCTGGTAGATCGGCAGGTTCCTGGCGCCGGTGTCGGAGTCGACGGGCTGCCCGGCGTGGATCTGACGCGTCTCGAAGGCCCAGTCCGTATTGCTGTTGTCGTAGGTCATAGGGGCGGAGCCCCTCCTCTCATCGAAAAGGGTCCGCCCGCTTGACGACAGCGGACCCGCGCTTGCCCGTCACCCGGTCGGGTGGTGGCCAGGTCGTCTCCCGGGGCACCCCACCGCGGTGGAGGGTTGCCGTCCAGCGAGCCGGGGCTTTCCGCTGGAACTCATGACCTGGGGTCAGGCTAGCCTAAGCCGCTCGACGGAGGCAACGAGGGGTTACCCGTCGCAGCGGCGGCTCCGGACCGTGCCGAGCAGTAAAGTGAGACCTACGTCACGTAAGGACCGACAGCGTCGGCCCCACAAGGGCCGGGCGGGGAAAGAGGATCCGATGTCGAAGATCAAGGTCGACGGGACCGTCGTGGAACTCGACGGCGACGAGATGACCCGCATCATCTGGAAGTTCATCAAGGACGAGCTGATCCACCCCTACCTCGACGTGGATCTCGAGTACTACGACCTCGGCATCACCAGCCGTGACGCGACGGACGACCAGATCACCGTCGACGCGGCCAACGCCATCGCCAAGCACGGCGTCGGCGTCAAGTGCGCGACCATCACGCCCGACGAGGCCCGCGTCGAGGAGTTCGGGCTCAAGCGGATGTACCTCTCACCCAACGGGACCATCAGGAACATCCTCGGCGGGACGATCTTCCGCGCGCCGATCATCATCTCCAACGTCCCGCGACTGGTCCCCGGCTGGACCAAACCGATCATCGTCGGCCGCCACGCCTTCGGCGACCAGTACAAGGCGACCGACTTCAAGGCCCCCGGCCCGGGAAAGGTCACCATCACCTACACGCCGGCCGACGGGTCCGAGCCGATCGAACACGAGATCGTGAACCTGCCCGAGGAGGGCGGGGTGGTCATGGGGATGTACAACTTCACCAAGTCGATCGAGGACTTCGCGCGGGCCTCGTTCAACTACGGTCTCGACCGCGGGTACCCGGTGTACCTGTCCACCAAGAACACGATCCTGAAAGCCTACGACGGCGCGTTCAAGGACATCTTCCAGGACGTGTTCGACCGCGAGTTCAAGGACGAGTTCGACAAGGCCGGCCTGACCTACGAACACCGCCTCATCGACGACATGGTGGCCTCCGCGCTCAAATGGGAGGGCGGTTATGTCTGGGCGTGCAAGAACTACGACGGTGACGTGCAGTCCGACACCGTGGCCCAGGGGTTCGGCTCACTCGGTCTGATGACCTCCGTCCTGCTCACCCCGGACGGGAAGACCTGCGAGGCGGAGGCCGCCCACGGCACCGTCACGCGACATTTCCGGCAGCACCAGGAGGGCAAGGCGACCTCCACCAACCCGATAGCCTCGATCTTCGCGTGGACCCGGGGTCTCGAGCACCGCGGCAAGCTCGACGGCACCCCGGAGGTCATCGAGTTCGCCCACCAACTCGAGGATGTGGTCATCAAGACCGTCGAGGAGGGGCAGATGACCAAGGACCTCGCGCTGCTCGTCGGCGATGGCCAGGAACACCTCACGACGGAGGAGTTCCTCGCGGCGCTGGATGAGAATCTCAAGCGCACCCGAGCAGAGGCCTGATCCCGCGCGCCCACCGTTCGGCGACGACCCCGCGCCCGCCGGTGTGGGGTCGCGGCGGCGCCCGATCGGTTACCGTAGTCGGACAGTGGTCCACGTCACAGGCGTGGCCAGCCGTTCCGTCGTGAGCCCAGGAGACGTCCGTGGATCAGAGCCCCTTGGTCGATATCGGCCTGCCGATCGCCCTGGCCATCATCATGGTCGGCATCGGGTTGAGTCTGACCAGGGAGGACTTCGCGGTCCAGGCCAGATCGCCCAGGGCCACGATCGTCGGACTGTTCGGCCAACTGGTCCTGGTTCCGCTGGTCGGTGTCGGTGTGGCCCTGCTCTTCGGCCTCACGCCGATGCTGGCGCTCGGGGTGGTGCTCGTGGCCGCGACGCCGGGCGGGGCGACGTCGAACCTCATCACTTATCTCTCCCGCGGCAACGTCGCCCTCTCGGTCATCCTCACCGCCCTCACCTCCGTCGCCGTCATCCTCACCCTGCCGATGTGGTTCGGCATCGGCGCGCGCCTCATCCCCGGAGCCGCGGACGAGGAGGTGACCGTCCCTCTCGGCCAGACCTTCGGACTCCTGCTGGGCGTCATCCTCATCCCGGTCGCGATCGGGATGATCCTCCGTGCCAGGAGGCCCGCGCTCGCCTCCCGCATCGAGCGCTACGTCGGGATCGTGGGCCTCGTCGTGCTGGTCCTGCTCATCGTGGGGATCGTCCTCGGCGAACGGGACCGGATCGTCGACCTCGTCGTGACCGTCGGCCCCGCCGTGATCGTCCTCAACCTCGCACTGATCGTTCTCGGCGGCCTCCTGGCATGGGTGAGCAGGCTGAGGCGGGCGGAGCAGATCGCGATCGCCGTGGAGTTCGGCATCAAGAACACCACCCTGACGCTGTTGATCGCCTTCACCGTGATCGGTGACGAGGAGGTCGGGCTCGCGGCCGCCGTCTACAGCATCGTCATGTACGTCACGGCGTTCGCGCTGGTCTACGGTGGCCGACGCCTCATGCGCACCGCCCCCTGATCGGGCTGACGTGGCAGGCCCGGCCGGGGTGGTGGGCGTAGCCTTCGTCGGTGACCACGAGCCCCGCAGCCGCCCCGGCGCCGGACACCGAGCCCGCCGCACCCACCCCTCGCCGTGTGGCGCTGGCGATCCTCGCGCTCGCGCTGGGCGGGTTCGGCATCGGCGTCACCGAGTTCGCGGCGATGGGACTGCTGCGGTCGATCGCCGAGGGCTTCGGGCTCACCGAACCACAGGCCGGCAACGTCATCAGCGCCTACGCGCTCGGCGTGGTCGTGGGTGCCCCGCTGCTGACCGTGTGGACCTCACGGTGGCGGCGCCGCACCCTGCTGCTCGTCCTCATGGCGATGTTCACCGCGGGCAACGTCGCGGCGGCCTTCGCCCCGACCGCCGAGATCCTGGTGGCGGCCCGGTTCGTCGCCGGAATCCCGCACGGGGCGTACTTCGGGGTCGCCTCCCTGGTGGCGGCCTCCCTCGCGGGTCCCGGACGGCAGGCGCGGGCGGTGTCCCAGGTGCTGCTCGGACTGTCGGTCGCGAACGTGATCGGTGTCCCGGCGGCGACCTGGCTCGGGGAGACGATCGGGTGGCAGTTCGCCTTCCTCGCGGTCGGGGTGATCGGCGCGCTGACCGTGGCGGCCATCTTCGTCGTCGTCCCCGAACCCACGGGGACGGTGGTCGTCAGGGCGCGCGAGGAGCTCGCCGCGTTGGCGAGGCCACAGATCCTGGCGACGCTCGCCGTGGGGTCCGTCGGGTTCGGCGGCATGTTCGCCGTCTACACCTACATCCAGTGGACGATGGTCGACGTCGCCGGGATCGATCCCGGCTGGATGCCCGCGGTGCTCGCCGTCTACGGACTCGGCATGGTGGCCGGCAACCTGCTCGGCGGTGTGGTTGCGGACCGGGACCTCGACCGCGGGCTGGTCGCGATCGCCGCGGTGATGACCGTGGTGCTGGCGCTGTTCGCCGTCGCCGCGCACCATCCCGTCACGGCGCTGGTGGGTCTGTTCCTGGTGGGCACGACCGGATCCGCGTTGGTGCCGGGGCTGCAGTCCCGACTGATGACATACGCGGGCAGGGGACAGACGCTCGCCGCCTCGCTCAACCACTCGGCCCTCAACGCCGCCAACGCGCTGGGCGCGTGGCTCGGCGGGGCCGTGATCGCGCTGGGCTTCGGCTACACGTCCCCGGCGCTCGCCGGGGCGGCCCTGGCGGCGGCGGGTCTCGCGATCCTGGTGGGCGCGGTCTGGGCGGCGCGGCGGACGGCGACGGGGTAGCGGAACCGTCACGGTCCCGCCGATCGGTAGCCTGTGGGCCGTGAGCCTCACCGTCAGCACCGTCAACGTCAACGGGATCCGCGCCGCCGTCAAGAAACGGTCGGAGACCAATCTCGGATTCCTGCCCTGGTTGGAGCGCAGCGGGGCGGACGTCGTCGCCCTCCAGGAGGTGCGCGCCGATGAGGACCAGACCCGAAAGGCGCTCGCGCCCGCCCTCGACGCCGGATGGCATCTGGTGGGCGCTCCGTCCTCACTCAAGGGCCGTGCCGGGGTCGCGATCCTGTCGCGCGCCGAGCCGACGGACGTGCGCGTCGGGTACGGCGACGAAGAGTTCGAGGAGTCCGGCCGGTACATCGAGGCCGTCTATCCCGGGGCCGTCGACGGCGAGACCGTCACCGTCGCCAGCCTCTACCTGCCCTCGGGGTCTGCCGACACCCCCAAGCAGGACGAGAAGGACCGGTTCCTCGCGACCTTCCGCGAGTACCTCGCCGAGCGGGCCGGGCATCTGAAGACCCGCGAGGGTCACGAGATGGTCATCTGCGGCGATTGGAACATCGCCCACCGTGAGGCCGACCTGAAGAACCACAAGGGCAACCACAAGAGCTCCGGTTTCCTGCCGCACGAGCGGGAATGGATGACCGACGTCTTCGCCGACGGCAGCGGCTGGACCGACATCGTGCGGTATCGCCGCCCCGACGAGATCGGCCCGTACTCGTGGTGGAGCCAGCGCGGTAAGGCCTTCGACAACGACGCGGGCTGGCGGATCGACTACCACGTGGTGTCCGACGGACTGGTCGACCGGGCGGTGTCTGATCGAGTGGACCGGGCGAGCGCGTACGACATGCGGTGGTCCGACCACGCGCCGGTCACCGTCGTCTACGAGTAGGTCCGAGACGAGTGGGTCCGAGACGAGTGGTGACGACGACGAAGGCGACTTCTGAGATCGGGCCCGCGGTCGCGGATGTCACGCGGGGGACGGGTCCGTAACCTCGGCACCATGCCGAAGTATGCGACCGCCGAACGTCCCGATCGAGCCGGCCTCGACGATTTCGTCCGCCCCCGACACCGCGCCGTCCTCATCACCCGTCGGTCGTCCGGCGGGCTGCAGACCTCGCCGGTGACCTGCGGTGTCGACTCCGAGGGCAGGCTCATCGTGGCCACCTATCCGCAGCGGGCGAAGGTGACCAACATCCGCCGCGACCCGGCCGTGAGCGTGTGCGTACTGTCCGACGACTTCAACGGCCCGTACGTCCACCTCGACGGCACCGCGGAGATCGTCGACCTGCCCGAGGCGGTGGAGCCGCTGGTGGAGTACTTCCGCAGCATCGCCGGGGAGCACGACGACTGGGACGAGTACCGGGCGGCGATGGTGCGGCAGGGCAAGTGCCTCATCCGGGTGGCCATCGATGACTGGGGCCCGATAGCCACGGGCGGCTTCCCGCCGGAGATGGCGCCGCCCGCCGACCGCTGACAGTGCGGCCACCGCCCGCGCGAGGGCGTGGGCGGTGGGTTGTCGGGGACGTGGGAAGATGAACGCCATGTCTGAGCAGTCCTCCTCCGCAGCTCCCACGCCCGCAGAGCCGACCGGGTCGCAGGCGCCCGCGAAGCGCCAGCGCGTCCTGTCCGGCATTCAGCCGACCGCCGACTCGTACCACCTCGGCAACTACCTGGGCGCGGTGCGGCAGTGGGTCGAGCTGCAGGACGACTACGACGCGTACTACTTCATCCCCGATCTGCACGCGATCACCGTCAAGCAGGACCCCAAGGAGCTGCGCGAGCGGGTCTTCCGCGGCTGTGCGCAGCTGCTCGCGCTGGGGGTGGACCCCGCCCGTTCGGTGCTGTTCGTGCAGTCGCACGTGCCCGAGCATGCCGAGCTGTCGTGGGTGCTGAGCTGCATCACCGGCTACGGCGAGGCCGCGCGGATGACGCAGTTCAAGGACAAGGCCGCCAAACAGGGCACCGACGGCACCACGGTGGGGCTGTTCACCTACCCGGTGCTCATGGCCGCCGACATCCTGCTCTACCGCCCGCACCTGGTGCCGGTGGGCGAGGACCAGCGCCAGCACCTCGAGCTGACCCGCGACCTGGCGATGCGCTTCAATTCCCGCTACAAGAAGACCTTCGTGGTGCCGGAAGGGAAGATCCTCGAGGGGTCCGCCAAGATCTACGACCTCCAGGAACCCACCGCCAAGATGAGCAAGTCCGGTGAGAACCCGAAGGGCATCGTCAACCTGCTCGACGACCCCAAGGTCTCTGCCAAGCGCATCCGGAGCGCGGTCACCGACTCCGACGGGAACATCCGCTACGACCGCGAGATGAAGCCCGGCGTGTCCAACCTGCTGGCCATCCAGTCCGCCTTCACCGGGCGCGCGATCGCCGACATCGTCGCCGACTACCAGACCGCCGGAGCAGGCTACGGCGCGCTGAAGACCGACACGGCCGACGCCCTCGAGGCGTTCGTGACGCCGCTGCGTGGCCGGTTCGACGAGTTCATGTCCGACCGCGCCGAGCTCGAGCGGATTCTGGCGGACGGCGCGGAGAAGGCCCGCGCGGTCGCCGGCCCCGTCCTGTCGCAGGTCTATCAGGCCGTCGGATTCACCGCGCCCCGTCGGGGCTGACCCGGGCGTCGGCGCGGCCGCCGACCATACAACACCTGTAGCGCGGTCGACACGCCGACGCCGCCTCAGGCCTCGCGGGTGGCCTGCTGGTAGACCTGCTTCCAGTCACCGCCGAACCGCTGCCACAGCGAGCTGCCCAGCGAGACCTCGCCCCCGGGAGCGGTGGCGCGCCACAGCACGAGAACCGCGTCGTCGCCGAGGCGTCGGGTCTCGACCACCTCGAGTTCGACGTCCTCGACGGACCCGTCCGTGTCGCCGAGCTGGCGGCGGGTCCGGGTGCGGCCCGCGGCGTCCACCTGCCGCCACCGCACGTCGAGCAGTCGCGTGAGAGTGCGGCGGTCCCGGCGGACGGTGTCGGTCAACAGGGAGCGTTCCAGGTCGACGACGAGGTCCTCGATCCCCGGGCCGGCGGCGGAGGGAGAACTCCCTTCCTCGTCCGCGGGACCGGCCGGGGTGTTCGCGTCCAGGGAGAACAGGTCGGGCTCGGACTCGGCCGCTGACCTCGTCGTCGTCCCGCTCGTCCCCGATCCTCCCGCGGACGGCGATCGCCGGGCGGCGCCCCCCGCGGCGGGCGGGGGAACGGCCGGGTCCTCGCCCGCGCCCACAGCCGTCGCACCCGGGAAGCCCGGCCCGGGCTCAGGCTCCTTGCGCGACGAGTGCGCCTTGGCGGCGCCGTTGGCCAGGGCGTCGGCCTTCTCGTTGAGCTCGTGGCCCGCGTGACCCTTGACCCACTCGAACGTCACCTCGCGGCCCTGCATCGCCTCGTCGAGGGCCTTCATCACCTCGACGTTGAGCACGGGCTTGCCGTCGGCCTTCTTCCAGCCCTTGCGCTTCCAGCCCTTCATCCATTTGGTGACCGAGTTGATGACGTACTGCGAGTCGCACAGGATGTGCAGCGGCTCATCGGTGTGCGCGGTCTGGCGCAGCAGGTCCAGCACGGCGGTGAGCTCGCCCTGGTTGTTGGTGCCGCGCTTCCAGCCACCGCAGCGCCAGGTCGAGTCGTCGATATACCAGGCCCATCCGGCAGGACCGGGGTTTCCGAGAGCGGAGCCGTCCGCGGCGGCGATGATCGTCACGACATGGGATCCTGCCACCGTGGCCGGCGCCACTTCGCACCGGCCACGGGGGCCACGGGGGCCGACCGGCCGCCTCTCCCCGGGAAGCGGCCGGTCGCCGGTCAGCCCTGCAGGTCGCCGTCCTCGATGCCGTCGAGGTTGATCAGCGTCTCGTCCGCGGTGCGCTGCCGCTCCTCGCGGCGGGAGATTCGGGCGGCCTCACGCATTTCGATGCCCTCGGTGACGAAGTCGCCGACCTCCTTGGCGATCGAGCCGATCGCGTCCGTGATGATGACGGCGATACGTCCCACCAGCGACGCGCCCGCCTGGACACCTGCCTGGACCTGGTCCTTGTTGCGTTCGAAGTCGCTCATGGACCGCTCCCTTCGTCGGTGATGCCCTTAGACGGTACCCGCGGCTCAGGCGGCGACGGGAGTCTTCCTGCGCTCGATGATCACCGCCGGCGTGTCCGCCGCGGTGGGAGGCAGGGGCAGCGCGAGGCGGAACATCTTGGACCAGACTCCTCCGACCTGCTTCCACAACGGGCCGGTCGTGTACGGCAGGCCGTGCTCCTCGCAGATCGCGCGCACCTCGTCCGCGATCTCCGGGTAGCGGTGCGCGGGAAGGTCCGGGAACAGGTGGTGCTCGATCTGGTGCGAGAGGTTGCCGGTCGCCAGATGCATGAACGGGCTGCCCGAGATGTTGGCCGACCCCAGCATCTGCCGGACGTACCACTCGCCGCGGGTCTCCTCGGCCGTCTCCTCCTGCGTGAACACCTGGGCGCCGGACGGGAAGTGGCCACAGAAGATCACCGAGAACGCCCAGATGTTGCGGACGACGTTCGCGGTGAGGTTGCCGGCGAACGTGAGCGGGAACAGCGGGCCGGTCAGCGCCGGGTGCACGATGTAGTCCTTGGCCACCTGGCCGCGGACCTTGTTCCACCAGCCGGCGAGCAGGCCCTTGACGTCGGACCACTTGCGCTTGCCCTTGAGGACGTTGTCGTACTCGAGGTCGTGCATCATCACGCCCCACTCGAACAGCATCATCAGCGCGAACGCGTACACGGGGTTGCCCAGACGCAGCGGGGTCCACTTCTGCTCGTACTCCATCCGCAGCAGGCCGTAACCGATGTCGCGGTCCAGGTCGAGGATATTGGTGTACGTGTGGTGCATGTAGTTGTGCGAGTGCCGCCACTGGTCCGACGGGCACACGTTGTCCCACTCGAAGCTCGAGGAGTGGAGCATGTCGTCGCGCATCCAGTCGTACTGGCCGTGCATGACGTTGTGGCCGATCTCCATGTTGTCGAGGATCTTGGACGCGCTCAGCGCGGCGACGCCGGCCAGCCAGGCCGGGGGCAGGAAGCCGAGGAACATCAGCCCGCGGCCGGCCAACTCCAGGCGGCGTTGGGTGCGCACCACCCGCAGGATGTAGTCGCGGTCGGCGGTGCCGAGGTCGGCCCTCACGCGGTCGCGGATGGCATCGAGTTCGCGGCCGATGATCTCGACCGACTCGGCCGACAGCACGATCGGCTCGGGGCCGGGGGTCTTCGCGGTCTTCGCGTCGGCGGACTTGCCGGCCGCCTTGCCGGAGGTCTTGCCGCCGACCTTCGGCGGCTTCGCAGCCTTGGGTGCCTTCGGCGTGGTGGACTTCTTCGGGCGGAGGCCGGGCAGTTGCAGGAGTGTCATGATGGGGTCCTTCCGGGTCGTTCCGGGCGGGTGGGGATGCAGGTCTAGAGCTCGATCTCGACGTAGCCGACGGGCGCGTTGACGCAGATCTGGACGTGGCAGTCGGGCGTGGAGTCGACCTCGCCGGTGCGCAGATCGCGGGTGGTGCCGGAGACGCGCACGGCCGTGCAGGTGTGGCAGATGCCCATCCGGCAGCCGTGCTGGGGGCTCAGGCCGGCGGCCTCGGCGCCCTCGAGCAGGGTGGTTCCCTCGTTCCGGGCGGTGATGCCGCTGCGCAGGTGGGTCACGGTGCCGCCGTCCCCGTCGGGCACCGGCCCGGTCGCGGAGGTGAAACGCTCACGCAGGACGCCGGAGAACCGCTCGGCACCGAGGACCTCCTCGAGGCCCCGGGCCAGCGGTTCGGGGCCGCAGAGGAACACCGCGGCGTCATCGTGCCAGGGGGCTGTCTCCTCGAGATGGTCGGCGGAGAGGTGGCCGGACAGGCCGCTGGGGGTCGTTCCCTCGGCGGTGGGGACCACCGTGACCGTCACCCCGGACCGGGCCAGCTCACGGAGCTGGTCCCGGAAGGGCACGTCCTCCACGCGGCGGGCGTAGTGCAGCCACGCCACGCGGCCCGGCGCCCCTTCGGCACAGTGGCCGTCTGAGGCGAGCGTCGAGGCGATCGCCAGCATCGGGGTGATGCCGCTGCCGCCGCTGACCAGCAGCACATCGGCGGGGCGGGCCTCGGGCAACGCCATCTCGCCGACCGGGTTACCCAGGAGAAGTCGCATCCCGGGCGCGGCCTCGTCCCAGAGATGGTTCGAGACCACGCCGTCCGGGTGCCTGCGGACGGCGATGGTCGCCAGCCCGTCGCGGCGGGACGCCGGATCGACGGGGGAGTAGTGGCGGCGGTGGACGACGCCGTCCACCACGACCCCGATCTCGAGCGCGGCGCCGGGGGCGGGGCGGTCGACCCCGGCGGGCAATCGCAGGGTGAGGACCGTGACGTCGGGGACCGGCCGGTCGACTGTCACGACGGTCGCCCCGGTGGGGTCGTCGGACCAGTCCACGCCCAGGGAGCGGACGTAGTGTTCGACCGGATGGGGAGTGAGTAGGGTGCGCGTGACCCTGCGGGAGAAGAGTCTGCGGATGGGCGGGGCGGTCATGTGGACCTCCGTCGAGGATATGGGTCGGTGTGGTCGGACGCCGTCGGATGCGGTCGCTCCCCGGCGGTCGTCGCGCCTCGCACCGGGTCGGTGCCGTCGCGGTCGGGGTGCGCATCCGTCCGGTTCGACCACCGGACGTTTTTGAGTGTACAGCCGTTCTCCGAAATGGGAAGAGGGTCGATTTGTGGCCCGGCCCACACCCCGCGGACGGGTGGTTTCTGACGCGTCAGTCCAGGCTGTCGATAGGATGGCGAATGTGACGACGCCCAGGACACGTGCGGAACAGAAACGGCACACCCGTGCACTCATCGTCGAGGCGGGCCGGAACGGGGTGGCCACGCGCGGCTTCACCGGGCTCGTCGTCCGCGAACTCGCGCGCGAGGTCGGCATCGTCCCCACCGCCTTCTACCGGCACTTCGAGTCCGTCGACGACCTCGCATCGGAACTCGCGTCCGGCGCGGCCGACGCCCTCGGGACGTTCATCGACGAGCTGATCTCCACCGCGACCGACGACCCCGCGACCGACGACCCCGCGACCGACTGGCCCCGCCTGGCCTCCGCCGCCGCCACCCGGGATCCGCAGACCTGGGCCATGCTCGCCCGCGGCCTGGTCGACACCGCGCATCCAGACCACCGGATCCTCGCGGCCGCCGTCGATTCCGCCCGCCGCCGGCTGGGGATCACCCTGGGTCGGCTCGAGACGCTCTCCGGAGCGGACGACACCTCCATCGACATCGCGGCCGACCTCGTCGTCGTCGTCCTCCTCCGCGCCCTCGTCGAGATGGCCGACGATTCCGACGCCCGCACCACGGTCGACGAGTGCGCCGGGCGACTGCGGGTCATCCTCGCCGGCGCCGGCGCCGTCTCCTGACCGGCCGTTCCCCGACCGTACGCACCGACGCGGCGGCCGCTACGGACGTGGGGCCGGGCCCCGGGCTAGTTCCGTGACCGCAGTGTGAGGACCGCCCCGGCCACCACGACGAGTCCCGCCGCGCCCAGCGCCAGCCACGTGCTGTAGCGTTCGAGCACCGAGCCGCCGACGATCGCCGTCTCCGGCGTGCCCGCCCCGCCGAGGCCGCCGGCCAGATGCTCGGTCGCGTGATCGGTCGAGTCCTGCGGCCCGGCCTCGAGCACGCCCACAGGGTCCGAGTCGCCCGCCGCGTACCCCGCGTCCAGCAGTGCGGCCGCCTGCTGCCACGGCGGGCTGGGCACACGCGTGCCGTCGAGCAGCACCACCGCGAGCCGCCGACCGTCCCGCTCGGCCGCCCCGATGAACGTGTGCCGGGCATCGTCGGTGAAACCGGTCTTGCCGCCGATCGCGCCCGGGTAGTTGTGGAGCAGCAGGTTGTCGTTGCCCAGCACGAAGCCGGGGTTGATCAGGACCCCGTCCGCGCCCATCGTCGGGCCGGTGTGCTCCGGTACCGCCGCCGGATCCGGTGGTTCGGTGCCCGGACCAGCGGGGTATCCGGGAAAGCCCGTGGACGGGGTGGCGACGATCTCCGCGAACGCCGGGCGGGCCATCGCGTCCCGAAAGATCAGCGACATGTCGTAGGCGGTGGACATCATGCCCGGGCCGTCGAGGCCGTTCACGGTGGCGACATACGTACTGCGGGCCCCGAGCGCGACGGCGTGCGTATTCATCGCGGCGCGCGTCTCCTCGATGCCCCCCAGCTGCCGCGCCAGGACCACCGCGGCGTCGTTGCCGGAGGCCATGAGCAGCCCGTTGAGGAGCCGTCCCACGGAGTACTCCCCGCCCGGTCCGATGCCCACGAGGCTGCCCTCTGCACCCTCGAGATCCGCGTCGGTGACCTTCACGACCCGGTCCACGTCGAGCGAGTCCAGCACGACGGAGGCGAGCAGTGTCTTGATCACGCTCGCGGGACGGTATCGGCCGTGCGGGTCCTTGGCCGCCACGATCTCCCCGGTGTCCAGGTCGGAGACCAGCCATGCGCTGGCGGTGACGTCGCGTGGCACCTCGAATCCGTCGGGCGCCACGACCTCGCAGCCGGCGAGCCCGTCCCCGCCCGGAGGGGTGTCGGGCACCGGGGGAGGGGTCGGGGACGTCTGCCCGGGGAGCGGGACCTCGGACTCGTCGACGGGAGCGGGCGGTGTGGTGCGGTGCGGGCACCCGGTGATGTCGCGCGGGGTGTCGAAGTACGACGGCGACGTGGTCGACGGCAGCACGGCGGCCGGCGGCGGCTCCGTCAGCGGAACGGCGGGAGCCGGCTCCACTGCTGTCACGGGTGCCGTTGCCGCGAGCGGTACCAGTGCGACGAGGGCTGCGGTCACGAGGCCGGCGGCTCGCTGGACGGGCCGTCGTCGGGTGCTGGTCACGGGGGTCGAGTCTACGTCCGGTCGACGTCGTCTCGGGTCGGACCCGCTGGCCCGGGTCTGACCCGCGCTCGCCCCGGAGTCGCTCCCCGGGGTGGCGTCTCGCACCCGCTCCGGGGCATGCGAGACGCCATCTCGGCGTGCGGCTGTGGCCCGGGCGTGCGGCTGTGGCCCCGGGCGTGCGGCTGGGGTCGCAGCGGGCAGGCGCGTGTGCGGATGCCGGGGGCGGCGGGGAGGGTCGGGGCCACGAGGGAAGGAAATGGCGGAGGGGCCGCACTCTCCGTCTGTGGAGAGTGCGGCCCCGGCCGGTGCTGTGAGGCGACGTCGGAACGACGCGCGCCGGCGTGGTGGCTGCCCGGTGATCAGCGCGCGAACAGCAGTGCGCGCTTGACCTCCTGGATCGCCTGGGTCACCTGGATGCCACGGGGGCACGCGTCGGTGCAGTTGAAGGTGGTGCGGCAGCGCCACACGCCCTCGGCGTCGTTGAGGATCTCGAGCCGCTCGGCGGCGCCCTCGTCACGCGAATCGAAGATGAACCGGTGCGCGTTGACGATCGCCGCCGGCCCGAAGTACGACCCGTCGGCCCAGAACACGGGGCAGGAGGTCGTGCAGCAGGCGCAGAGGATGCACTTGGTGGTGTCGTCGAAACGGGCGCGGTCCGTCGGCGACTGGATGCGCTCGGCGGTCGGCTGGTTGCCGGAGGTGATGAGGTACGGCATCACGTCACGGAACGACTTGAAGAACGGCTCCATGTCGACGTAGAGGTCCTTCTCCACCGGCAGCCCGCGGATCGGGGCGACCGTGATGGTGACGGCCTTGCCGTCCTTGGGCAGCATGTCCTTCATGAGGACCTTGCACGCCAGACGGTTGACGCCGTTGATCAGCATGGCGTCCGAACCGCAGACGCCGTGCGCGCACGACCGGCGGAACGCCAGGGAACCGTCGATGTAGTTCTTGACGTACATCAGCAGGTTGAGCAGACGGTCGGACGGCAGCGCCGGGACCTCGTACTCCTTCCAGCCGGCCGAGTCCGGATCCTCCGGGTTGAACCGGGCGATCTTCAGCGTGACCATGGTCGAGCCGGGGGGCACGGGACGGTTGGTGCCGGGGTTCTTGCTGTCGTCGGCCTTGGTGGTGTCGACTGCGGTGCTCATCAGTACTTACGCTCCATCGGCTCGTAGCGGGTCTGCACAACCGGCTTCCAGTCCAGCCGGATATCGGAGAGCAGATCGAGACCGCCCTCCTTGAACGCCATGGTGTGCTTCATGTAGTTGGCGTCGTCACGGTCGGGGTAGTCCTCACGGGAGTGGCCGCCGCGGGACTCCTTGCGGTTGAGGGCACAGACGACCGTGACCTCCGCCAGCTCCAGCAGGAAGCCCAGCTCGACGGCCTCCAGCAGTTCGGTGTTGAAGCGCTTGCCCTTGTCCGACACGGTGACCTCGGCGTAGCGCTTCTTGAGGGCGCGCAGCTCGTCGCGGGCCTCGGTGAGCGACTGTTCGGTCCGGAAGACCGACGCCTTGTCGTCCATCATGGCCTGCATCTCGCTGCGGATGTCCGCGGCGTTCTCGGAGCCGTGCGGCGCGAGCATGGTCTCCATCCAGTCACGGACCATCTGCTCTGGCTCCTCGGGGAGCTCGACGAAGTCGTGGGTGGACGCGTACTCGGCGGCGGCGAGGCCGGCACGGCGGCCGAACACGTTGATGTCCAGCAGCGAGTTGGTGCCCAGACGGTTGGAGCCGTGGACGGACACGCAGGCGCACTCACCGGCGGCGTACAGGCCCGGGACCACGTCGTCGTTGGTGCGCAGCACCTCGCCCTCGATGTTGGTCGGGATGCCGCCCATGACGTAGTGGCAGGTGGGGAAGACCGGCACGAGCTCGGTCACCGGGTCGACACCGAGGTAGGTGCGCGAGAACTCGGTGATGTCGGGCAGCTTCTCCTCGAGCACGTCCTCGCCGAGGTGGGTCACGTCGATGTAGACGTAGTCCTTCTCGGGGCCGGCGCCGCGACCCTCGCGGACCTCGAGGACCATCGAGCGGGCGACGATGTCACGCGGCGCGAGATCCTTGATGGTGGGGGCGTAGCGCTCCATGAAGCGCTCACCGTCCGCGTTACGGAGGATGCCGCCCTCACCGCGGACGGCCTCGGAGATGAGGATGCCCAGGCCGGCGAGACCGGTCGGGTGGAACTGGTGGAACTCCATGTCCTCCAGCGGGAGGCCCTTGCGGAAGACCACGGCCATGCCGTCACCGGTGAGGGTGTGGGCGTTCGAGGTGGTCTTGTACATGCGGCCCGAGCCACCCGTGGCGAAGACGGTGGCCTTGGAGTGGAACACGTGCAGGTCGCCGGAGGCGAGCTCGTAGGCGACGCAGCCGGTGGCGACGGGGCCCTCGGCGGTCTCGGTGAGGCACAGGTCCAGGACGTAGAACTCGTTGAAGAACTCCACGTTGTGCTTGACGCAGTTCTGGTAGAGCGTCTGCAGGATCATGTGACCGGTGCGGTCGGCCGCGTAGCAGGCGCGACGCACGGGCGCCTTGCCGTGGTCACGGGTGTGGCCGCCGAAGCGCCGCTGGTCGATCTTGCCCTCGGGCGTGCGATTGAACGGCAGGCCCATGTTCTCCAGGTCGATGACGGCGGTGATGGCCTCCTTGGCCATGATCTCCGCGGCGTCCTGGTCGACGAGGTAGTCGCCGCCCTTGACTGTGTCGAACGTGTGCCACTCCCAGTTGTCCTCCTCGACGTTCGCGAGGGCGGCGCACATGCCGCCCTGGGCGGCGCCGGTGTGGGAGCGGGTGGGGTAGAGCTTGGTGAGGACCGCGGTGCGGGTACGCGGGCCCGACTCGATGGCCGCGCGCATACCTGCGCCGCCGGCGCCGACGATCACGACGTCGTACTGATGCTGGTGGACCTGACGATCGGTCATGGGTTACTCAGTGCTCGCTTTCGGAAAGGTGAAGTCCGCAGACGAAGACGGCCGCGGTCAGAGGTCGTAGGCGAGGCCGAAGATGGCGTAGGTGCCCAGGACGAGGACGAGGCCGGTGGCGACGAACAGGATCGAGTTGAGCCAGAACCGGGTCGAGTCCTTGCGCGAGTAGTCCGCGATGACGGTGCGGACACCGTTGCCGCCGTGGAGCATGGCCAGCCAGAGCATGAGGAGATCCCACACGGCCCAGAACGGGCTCTGCCAGCGATCCGCCACGTACGCCCAGTCGATGCGGTGGACGCCCTCGTCGATCATCAGACCGACGGTGAGGTGACCGATCGTGAGGATGACCAGCGCGACGCCCGAGTAGCGCATGAAGATCCACGCCGAGCGTTCGAAGTTGCCGCGCGAGCGCAGGCGGGGCGAGCGCGGCTGCGCCAGGGAGGCCGGCCGGTCGTAGGACGTCTGGAGAACAGGTGCGTCTGCCATGGTGATCGTTCCCCTTAGAGGTGCTGGAAGAGAAGGAAGAGGAGGCGGGCGGTGGCCGCGGCGAACACCACGACCCAGATCGCCAGGACGGCCCACAGCATCTGGCGCTGGTACTTGGCGCCCTTCGACCAGAAGTCGATGAGGACGATCCGGAGACCGTTGAGCGCGTGGAAGAGCACGAGCGCGACCAGACCGATCTCCATGAGGCCGACGATCGGGGTCTTGTACGTGTCGATGACCGCGTTGTAACTCTCCGGGCTCACCGTGACGAGCGCGGTGTCGAGCACGTGGACGAAGAGGAAGAAGAAGATCGCGACGCCCGAGATGCGGTGCGCGACCCAGGACCACATCCCCGGGTCACCCTTGTAGAGGTTGAGCTTCTTTGTGGGGGCCGGACGCGCCGGCGCCTGCGCAGTACTCATGGGCTTGTCGTGCCTCCGAATCGTCTGGGCCTGATGCCATCGGCGCGCGTTCCGGCCCGAGAGCACAGCGGGCGCCTACTAGGACTTTAGACCTGAGATCTGACTAGGCGAAAGCAGGGTGGGTACCGTGGACCGAGCGGGTTCTCCCAGTTAGGGAAGCCTAAAAGATGTTACCGAGGGGTAAGCCAGGTGTCCCAGGACGAAACCGCAGCACAACACAACGCGATCGTCGCCGGCCTCGCCGACGCCGCCCTCGCCGCCGCACGGGGTGCCTACCGTCCGTACTCCGGGCTGGGGGTGGGGGCCGCCGCGCTGGCCGTCGGCCCGGACGCGGATCCGCCCGCCGGCGACCCCGACGGGCGGGTGCGGATGGTCGTCGGGTGCAACGTCGAGAACGCCTCCTACGGCCTGACCCTGTGCGCTGAGTGCTCGCTCGTCTCCGACCTCTACCGCACCGGCGGCGGGAGACTGCTCGAGCTCGTCGTCGTCTCCCACACCGGGGACCCCCTCGCGCCGTGCGGGCGCTGCCGACAACTCCTGCACGAACACGGCGGCCCCGGGCTGGTGGTCCACACCGCGCGAGGCGCGGTGCCCCTCGCCGAGCTCCTCCCGGACGCCTTCGGACCGGGGGACCTGCGGTGAGTGGATCCGGTGTGAGCGCGCGACACGACGCCGTGCGGATCATCGAGGCGAAGAGGAACGGGCGGGAGCTCGACGACGACGAGATCGACTGGATCGTCGACGGGTTCACCCGCGGGGTCGTCGCACCCGAGCAGATGTCCGCGCTCGCGATGGCGATCTACTTCCGCGGGATGACCGAGCGGGAGATCTCCCGGTGGACCACGGCGATGGTGGGCTCCGGAACCCGGATGGACCTGTCCGGCCTGACCCGGGGCGGCAGGGTGGTGCCCACCGTCGACAAGCACTCCACCGGCGGCGTGGGCGACGCGATCACCCTCGTCCTGACACCGCTGTTGGCGACGTGGGACGTGGCGGTGCCACAACTGTCGGGCCGGGGGCTCGGCCACACCGGCGGCACGCTCGACAAACTCGAGTCCATCCCCGGGTGGCGCGCGGACCTCGACGCCGACGAGATGCGGGCCGTCCTGACGCGGACCGGGGCCGTGATCTGCGCCGCCGGGGCGGACCTCGCCCCCGCCGACCGGGCCCTCTACGCGCTGCGGGACGTCACCGGCACCGTCCCGTCCATCCCGATGATCGCCGCGTCCATCATGAGCAAGAAGATCGCCGAGGGCACCGGTGCGCTGGTGCTGGACGTGAAGTTCGGTTCCGGCGCGTTCCTGGCCGACCCCGCCGACGCCGCCGAGTTGGCGCGGGTGATGGTCGGGATCGGCGCCGCCGCCGGTGTGCGGACCAGCGCCCTGGTGACCGCCAACCACACGCCCCTCGGTCGCGCCGTGGGCAACGCGCTCGAGGTGGCCGAGGCGCGGGAGATCCTCGCCGGCGGGGGGCCTGCCGACATGGTCGACCTGACCTGCGCGCTGGCGCGCGAGGCGCTCGCCGCGGTGGGGATCCCGGACGCCGACCCGCGTGCCCGGCTGGCGGACGGGCGGGCCATGGACTCCTACCGGGCGATGATCTCCGCGCAGGGCGGGGACCCGGACGCGGTCCTACCGCGGGCGGCGCACGTCGAGGAGGTGCGGGCCCCGGCGTCGGGTCCGATCAGGTGGGACGCGCTCGGGGTCGGTCGCGCGTCGTGGTTGTCCGGGGCGGGGCGTACCCGCCCCGGCGAGGCGGTCGACCCGGGCGCGGGCGTGATGCTGCACCGCGTCGAGGGCGAACACGTCCGCGTCGGCGAGGTGGTGGCCACCGTCCACGCGGGCGACACCGCACGGTTGCCGGCCGCACTCGACGAGGTGGCGGCCGCGTTCGGGACGGGCCCGGATCGCGGTCCTGCCGGCGTGGTGACCGAGCGACTGCGCGGCTGGTGACCGACCGGGAACGGACGCCGGGGGCGACGCACCCCCGGATCAGGCAAGGTCGGGCGTGGTGACAAGCTTCTCGACGTCGTCGACCAGGTCACGCCACTCGGACGCCTCGTCGTCGTACGGTGCGGTCGGCTCGAGCAGCTTGGCGTCGTCGGGGTTGAGGACGTAGTGCAGGTAGCGCCGTAGCGCCGACCCGCGCCCGGTCACCGACGCCTCGAGTTCGGCGTCGCCGACGTAGTTGGCCAGGTCGGTGACGAACTCGACCGCCAGGCCGAGCTGGTCGGAGTCCACCATCTCCGGCCCGACCTCGATGTCGCGGTCGAGCCCGGCCAGGACGTACACGTTGTCGTCTGTGACGTGCACGTCCAGGCTGCCGTCGGTCGCGGCGATCTTGACGCGCTCGTAGGTGGCCACCCGGCTCAGGGTGTCGTCGTCGTTGTCGGCCAGGTAGCGGGACAGGCCGCGCGCACTGGTGAAGACGTACGCCTGGTCACCGTCGCCGAGGAACACCGGCCGGTCACCCAGGTAGCAGCGCAGACTCAGGTACTCCTGGTCGGCGAACACGATCCTGACGGGGTCGATCCCCACGCTCTCCCAGAGCGAGCCCTCCGGGTACCCGGTCGGGGCGGGCTCGGGCTCCGGCTCCGGCTCGGGGAGCGCGGCCTCGGCGGTCTCCAGGTCGTGGCGCGCACGCTCGACCTCGGCGCGGTCGATCTCCGGGGTGGTCATGACGTCCTGGATGGCGTCGAGGACGTCGTCCCAGCCCTTGGCGACCGTCTTGCGGATGGATTTCCACAGCTTGAGCCCGTCGCGGCCGTAGAACTCGTCCATGCCGTGCGTGACGGACGCGAGCACCGGGTTGCCGTTGAAGAACTTGGTGACGGTGTCCAGTTCGCACACCTCGCCGATCGAGCGGGCGATCGCGAAGGACTGATCGATCTCGTCGACCGACGACTCGGTCGGATCGTCCCCGAGGAGCTCGAGGACGCCGACGAGGTCGTAGCAGTTCTCCTCGGCGGCGCGGAAGGCGAGCACGTCCGATCCGGCGAACTCCTCCCACGAGGGGTGGTCCTGCAGATCGTGCTCCGCGCCGCTGCGGACCAGGGCGAGGAGTTCGGCCGTCGAGTCGAAGGCGTAGAGGTCCTCGTCCAGCCCGAGGAACGCCTCCCAGTCGTCGTTGTCCTCCCGCCAGCTGGGTGCCCAGAGGGTCGTGACGTCTCCCTCCGGGAGACCGAGCTCGATCGGGACGATGTCCTTGGCCATGCCGGTCAGCATATCCACGGCTCGTCAGGCGGTGCCACGGCCCGCCGGGGCGGGGTCGGTGTGATGACGGGCGGCGTCCTCGGCTTCCCGCCTCCGACCGCTCACGGCGAGGGCCACCGAGCCCGAGACCAGCTCCGCGCGACGGGTGTTGGCCTGCTCCACGGCAGCCGACGTGGCCTCGAGGATCGACGCCGCGACCACCTCGGACCCGTGCCTGCGCAACCCGGGCGCCAGCACGAGGTCCACCACGCTCCCGCCGGAGTCCGCGGTCGCGGTGGCGAGTCGGTCCCGGCTGGTCGTCGAGATGCGCAGGGTCTCCAGCTGGTCGTGTGCCGACTCCCACTCGGTCGCGATCCCGCGCAGACGATCGAGAAACGCCTCGACGTCCAGTCCTCCGGCGCTCACCTGACAGACCCGCCCGGCTTGTCGTCCCAGTCCCGCTCGTCCCAGTCCCGCTCGTCCCAGTCGTCGGCGGCGAGGCGTTCCAGCAGATCGCGGGCGTCGCCCGCGGCCGCGGTGAGGCTGCGCAGGACCGCGCGCGCCACCTCCGCGGGCGGGCGGTCGAGGAGGGCCTCCGGAAGGGCCAGGCCCACCGGGACGCCGTCGGTGCCGACCTCGGCGACCACCCCGGTCATCGGGTCGGTGTGCCGGCAGCTGTCGGGTGCCATCAGCCGGTCGGACGGTAGAAGCCGTGGAACGACATGCCGATATTGTCGGTGCGGAGCCCGGACACCGCTACAGGGTCCCCGGCCTCCACGATCTGACCGTTGCCGATGTACATGGCGACGTGGCCGTCCCACACGAGCAGGTCACCGGGCAGGACGTCCTGCGGGGACACCTGGACACCCACGCCCTGTTCCTGGGCCAGGCGGGGGATCTCCACACCGGCGTCCCCGTACGCCCACTGCGTCAGGCCACTGCAGTCCAGCCCCTGGCCGGGAGTGGTGCCGCCCCACACGTACGGCACACCCTGCTGACTGAGCGCGTTGCGGACAGCGCCGGCGGCCTGCTCGTTGGGGGCGGTGACGACCGAGCCGTCGGGCAGGGTCACCTCGGTTCCGCCGCCGATCACCCCGGACCCGGCGTCACCGAACCCCGCCGTCCCGGGCACGGACCCGGACCCGGCCGCGGACTCCGCCGCGACCCCCGACGAGCCACTGTCGAACGAACCGCCGTCAACCGAGCCGCCGCCCGCGCCGCCCGCGCCGCCCGCGCCGCCGCCGCCCGCGCCGCCCGCGCCGCCGCCCGCAGCGAAGACCGCGTCCGGACCGGACTCGGTGTAGGCGACCATGGTGGCGTCGATCGCGCCGCCGGTGCCGGAACCGGCCCCGACCGTGCCCGGCATGCGGGGGGCCGGGGGGATACCGGCGGCGATGGCCCGCATCTCCGCGGTCGGCACCCTCAGCTCGGTCTGGACCCGCTCGGCCACCTGGATCCCACGCGCGAGGTGCTCGGCGGCCAGCCCGAGGAGGCCGGCCTGTCCCGGCGGGGTGAGGAGGGCCGGCCCCATGGCGGCCGCACGGGCGAGGAACTGCTGCACGATCCCTATCACCTCGACAGTCCCCCGGACCACGATCTCCGCGGCCACAGCGGTGACCCGTGCGATCTCCGCGGCGGACTCGCCGAGCGCGCCCATCGTCCGGCCGACCTCGGCGATCGAGTGCGCGGCCCCCAGGGAGGCCAGGGAGTCCCACGACTCCGACAGCAGACGTTCCAGCGGCGGGCCGAGTTGCTGCGCGGCCTCGAGTCCGTCACTGACCGGCCGCATGATGTCCTGCGCCTCGGCGGGGACGAACTCCTCCGCGGACAGCAGATCGAGGATCTGTTTGATGGGGCCGGCGTAGGCCAGCGCGTCGACGATCACCGGATCACACCCACTTTCCGGTGAGATCGGCGCCGGCGGCACCGGCGGCACCGGCGGCGCCGATCGCCCCGGCGCCGGCGGCGTCGGACTCGTCGAAGAGCCTGGCCGTCTCCAACACGAGCACCCCGGCGGCGTCGGTGACCCGCGTGAGCCCGGCCAACACCTCGCGGTGCCGCGCGGTCGCCGCCATGAGCGCGGACATGAAGTCGGCGCCCACGGGCCCGACCACGGGCGTCACCGCCTCGATCGGCAGCCCGTCCACCGCCTCGAGCGCACCCCCCAGCGTGTCGGCCAGGGTGGTCAGCCCCGTTCCCAGTTCGCGTAAACCGTCGACATGGACGTCGATCGCCCCGTCCGTCATGTCCTGCGTCCCCTCGTCGTTCTCTCTCGTCCCGTCACAGGGTTCGACGCGTCGAGAAGACGATCCGGTTCCAGCCGGTCCGGGATTTCCTCCGTATGGAATCCTGACGGGCATGGACATCACCGTCGTGGATCACCCGCTGGTCGGGGACCGGCTCCGTACGCTGCGCGACTCCGCCACCGACACGGCCGGGTTCCGCGCCGCGATGGACGCCCTCGGCACCATGCTCTGCTACGAGGCCTTCCGGTCGGTACCGACCACCGAGGTCACCGTGAGCACCCCGATCACGGACACGACCGCGGTCGCGGTGGACGGCGTGCCGCTCGTGGTGCCGGTGCTGCGGGCGGGCCTGGGCCTGTTGGATCCGGCCACTCGTCTGATGCCGGGCGCGCAGGTCGGGTTCATCGGCCTCGCGCGCGACGAGGAGAGCCACCAGCCGGTGTCGTACCTGTGCTCGCTGCCCGAGGACCTGGCCGGACGTCACGTCGTGGTCCTGGACCCGATGCTCGCGACGGGCGGATCGCTGGTGTCGACGCTGGAGACGCTCGCGGCGCGCGGCGCGACCGGGGTCACCGTGGTGTGCGTCCTGTGTGCGCCGGAGGGGATCGAGGCGGTGCGCGCCTCCGGGCTGGCCGCGACCCTGGTCACCGCGACGATCGACGAGCGCCTCGACGAGAACGCCTTCATCGTCCCCGGCCTCGGCGACGCGGGCGACCGCCTCTTCGGCCCCCGCTAACCGGCAACCGCCAACCGCCCACCGGCAAGCGCTGAGCGCTAGCCGCCCACCGCGCCTGCGACCGCATCACCGAGCCGCGCGAGCCGGCGTGCGGCGTCGCGGCGGTCCGACGCGGAGGGCCCGGGCGGGGTCCACGCCTCGACGTACGTCTTGAGCAGCGGCTCCGTGCCCGAGGGCCGCACCACCGCGCGCGCACCATCCGAGTCCACGCGGATGCCGGCGGTCCCCTCCAGCGGTCGGACCTCGCCGACGGTGGTGAGAAGCCCGGCCGCCCGCCTCAGCGCCGCCGCCGGGTCCGCGTCGTCCGCCAGGGGCAGCGACACGTTGCGCCGGAGGTGCGCCCCGAACTCCGTGGCCAGTGCGTCGAGTCGCGCGCCGACCGTCGGTCCGCCTGATCCGACCATCGCGCACCACACCGCGGCCGCCGAGACCCCGTCCTTGTCGGCCACGACGTCCGGCAGGACACAGTGCCCGATGGCCTCCTCGTAGGCGTACCGCAGCGGCTCGCCGGCCCGCACGAGCCACTTGAACCCGGTCAGCGTCTCCACGTGCCGACCGCCGCGCGCCGGGACCAGCAGCGACGGCACCCGCGAGGAGACGATCGTCGACGCGACGACCGGCACACCGAGCTCGTCGCCCGCGGCCGACCCCGGAAGCGGCGCGCGCAGCAGATGGTCGGCGAGCACCGCGCCCGTCTCGTCGCCGTCGAGCATCCGCCACCGCCCGTCCGGGTCGGCGAACCCCACGGCGCACCGGTCGGCGTCCGGGTCGAGCGCGATCGCGACGTCGGCGTCGATCCGCGCCGCCAACTCCAGCAGCCGCGCGGTCGTCCCGGGCCGTTCGGGGTTCGGGGAGGCGACGGTGGGGAAGTCCGGGTCCGGGTCCGCCTGCTCGGCCACCAGCGTCACGTCGAGCACGCCGATCCCGGCCAGGACGCGGCGGCAGAGATCGCCTCCGACCCCGTGGACGGGGGTCAGTGCCACGCGGGGCGGCCGGGCGGGCCGTGGCAGGGCCGTGACGACGGAGGCCACGTAGTCGTCGACGAGCACGGGGTCCACCCGCACCGATCCGGGTACGGCCGTGGGGACGGCGACCCCCTCCCGCGCCGCGGCGTGCAGGTGCCGCTCGATCCGGGAGTCGGTCGGCGGCACGATCTGTGCGCCGCCGCGTCCGTAGACCTTGATGCCGTTGTCGCTCGCGGGGTTGTGGGAGGCGGTCACGACGAGCCCGGCCACCGCGCCGCGCGCGCGGACAGCCGCGGCCACCACCGGGGTGGGGACGGGCGCGCCGGGGACGACGACGACGAGGTCGTGCGCCGCCAGCACCGCAGCCACCACGTCGACGAATCGGGCCGACCCGTGCCGGGCGTCCCCGCCCACGATGACCGTCGACCCGGGTGGTTCATGTTCCCGCAGGTATCGGGCGACGGCGGTGGCCACGAGGGTGACCGTCTCGTCGTTCATCCGGCCGGGCCCCGGCCCCAGGGGAGCGCGGACGCCCGCGGTGCCGAAGGTCAGCGGTGCGGGATCGGGAACGGGCGCGGTCACGGGTGTGCCCCTCAGCAGTGGGCGACGGCGGGGACGAGGGCGCGCAGGGCCCCGGTGAGGCGGGCGGATCCGGCGGCTCCGGCGGCGAGCACCTCCGAATGGTCCAGCGGCTGCCCGGTGACGCCGGCGGCGAGGTTGGTCACGAGCGACACCGCGACCACGTCGAGGCCCAGCCCGCGGGCGGTGATGGTCTCGGGCACCGTCGACATGCCCACGAGGTCGGCGCCGAGGGTGCGGAGCATGTTGATCTCGGCCGGGGTCTCGTACTGGGGGCCGGGCATGGCGGCGTAGACGCCCTCGGAGGGGCGGCCCGCGTCCACCGCGGCCATCGCGTCGGCGGCCGCCGCGCGCAGGCGTGGGGAGTAGGCGTCGACCATGTCCACGAACAGCGGCCCGGTGAGCGGCGAGCGAGCGGTGAGGTTGAGGTGGTCGCGGATGAGGACGAGGTCACCGACGGCGAGGTCGTCCCGCAGCCCGCCGGCGGCGTTGGTGAGCACGAGCGCCCGCGCTCCGGCGGCGGCCGCGACGTGGGCGGGGTGCACGACGGGTCCGATACCCCGGCCCTCGTAGAGGTGGGTGCGCCCGGCCACGGACAGCAGCGGCACCCCGTCGACCAGGCAACTGGTGACCGTCCCGCGGTGTCCGGCGACCGCGGGGGTGGCGAACCCGGGGAGGTCGGCGGGGGCGATGGTCACGGCGGAGCCCGGGTCGGCGAGTCCGGTCACGACCTCGGACCAGCCCGACCCCAGGACCAGGGCCACGTCGTGGTGCCCGCGGCCACTCAGGTCGGCGATCCGGGCGGCGGCCGCGCGGGCCTCGTCGGTGGGCGTCAGCAGGGGCGCCATCCGCGTCAGGCGCCGGGGCCGACGTTGCGCGACGGGCGGGTGCGCAATTCGTGCACGTACTTCTCGGGGGCCCCCGCGCACTCGGCGGCGTCCGCGAGCAGGCCGAGGTAGCGCGCGGACGGCAGACCTCCCTCGAAGGCGTCCATCACGTACAGCCATGCGAGCACGGTGTCGTCGGTGCCGGCCGGGGCGATGTCCACGGCGAACTCGGACTCCTGCGCGTCGACCGGAGGACCGTCGGGCACGGTGGGCCGGCGCGTGATGCGGACCCGGATCTTGCGGGCGGGCATCCGGTCCGTGCCCTCCCAGCGGTCGAGGGCGCGGACGTCCTCGTCGGGGACGTCGTAGAGCACCACGAACACCCTGGAGTCCGGGTCCTCGACGACGGTGGCGACGGCACCCTCCCACGTGGGGTCGTCCCCGGCGAAGGTCAGGCGCCAGCCCTCGAGCCAACCCGTCCCCGCGAAGGGCGAGTGCGGCGCGCGGGTGTTCATCTGATCGGGATACATGTTCGTCCCGTACGCGGCGTAGAGAGGCACGCCCACAACCCTAGCCCCTTCGGCGGTGGCGGCCAGATGTCCCGGCGTCCCCGATCGTGGCGTTCGACTACCGTGTACGGCGGACGTGACGCGATCCGCCACAGCGGGCTGCGGCGCCCGGCCCTTACCCCTGTGAGCCGTGGAGGACATGTGACGCAACGCATCATCATCATCGGCGGCGGCCCCGCCGGCTACGAGGCCGCGCTGGTCGCGGCCCAGTACGGTGCGGACGTCACGATCGTCGACTCCGACGGCATCGGCGGCAACTGTGTCCTGAGTGACTGCGTGCCGTCCAAGACGTTCATCGCCACCACCGGCGTGCGCACGGACATGCGCCGGGCCGAGGAGATGGGCGTCCAGGCGCACTTCGATCCCACCGCCTACAAGCTGGGTCAGGTCAACGGCCGGGTCAAGTCCCTGGCGCGCGCCCAGTCCGCGGACATCCGGTCGCAACTCCAGCGCGAGGGCGTGCGGCTGCTGTCCGGACGGGCCCGTCTGCACGACTCCCAGCCCGGCATGGCCTCCCACCGGGTGGCCGTGACGTTCGATGACGGCCAGGAGAAGATCTTCGACGCCGACGTGGTCCTGGTGGCCACCGGGTCCAGCCCCCGCGTGATCTCGGGCGCGGAGCCCGACGGCGAGCGGATCCTCAACTGGCGTCAGCTCTACGACCTCACCGTGCTCCCGACGCACCTCGTGGTGGTGGGATCGGGTGTGACCGGTGCCGAGTTCGTCTCGGCGTTCACGGAGATGGGTGTCAAGGTCACCATGGTCTCCAGCCGCGACCGTGTGCTGCCGCACGAGGACGCCGACGCCGCCCTGGTGCTGGAGGAGGCGCTCAGTGAGCGGGGCGTCTCGCTGGTCAAGCACGCGCGCGCCGACGCGGTCGAGCACTTCCAGGACGGCATCATCGTCCGCCTCGGGGACGGTCGCACGGTCAAGGGGTCCCACGCCCTCATCTGCGTCGGTTCCGTGCCCAACACCGAGGGCCTCGGACTGGAGAGCGCCGGTGTCGAGTTGCAGCGCAGCGGCCACATCAAGGTCGACCGCGTCTCGCGTACCACCGCGCCGGGCATCTACGCCGGCGGCGACTGCACCGACTTGTTCCCGCTCGCCTCCGTGGCCGCCATGCAGGGGCGCATCGCGATGTACCACGCGCTGGGCGAGGGCGTCAGCCCCATCAAGCTCAAGACCGTGGCCTCGGCGGTGTTCACCCGGCCGGAGATCGCCACCGTCGGCATCTCGCACGCGCAGATCGAGAGCGGCGAGGTGCCGGCGCGCGTGGAGGTCATGCCGCTGGCCGGCAACCCCCGGGCCAAGATGCGCAGCCTGCGCCGCGGGTTCGTCAAGCTCTTCTGTCGCCCGGCGTCGGGCGTGGTGGTCGGCGGCGTGGTCGTCGCCCCCACCGCCTCCGAGCTCATCCTGCCGATCTCGGTGGCGGTGCGGAACCAGCTCACGGTGGGCGATCTCGCGGGCTCGTTCTCGGTCTACCCGTCGATGACGGGCACGATCACCGAGGCGGCGCGCCAGCTCATGCGCCACGACGACCTCGACTGACAGGCATCCGGCGCCCCGGCATCCGGTGCGATGGAGACGATGTCGCGTGCCCTGCGCACTGTCCGGAAGGGCCGTTCAGGTTAGGCTAAGCTCCGTCGACGTCGACGACACGGCGTCGGGAACCGCTAAGGAGCCACAATGAAGCTGCGTCGTGTTGCAGCCCTGGCCGCCGCCGGATCCCTCGTACTCGGGCTGGCGGCCTGCACCTCGGACTCCGACGAATCGGACGCACTGGTGCTCTACTCCGGTCGCAGCGAGAGCCTCGTGGCCCCGCTGATCGAGCAGATCTCGGACTCCACCGGGGTGGACATCGAGGTGCGGTACGCCTCCACCCCGGAGATGGCGGCGCAGATCGCGGAGGAGGGGGAGGCCAGCCCCGCGGACGTGTTCTTCTCACAGGACGCCGGGGCCCTCGGTGCCCTCGACAACGCGGGCCTGCTGCAGCAGCTCGACGAGTCCGTGACCGAGGCCGTCCCCGCGGAATACCGCGCGGCGGACGGCACCTGGGTCGCGACCAGCCTGCGGGCGCGCGTCCTGATCTACGACTCCCGGACACTGGACGAGGCCGAGGTGCCCGACACCATCGACGCGGTCCTGGCCCCCGAGTGGAAGGGGCGCGTGGGCTACGCGCCCACCAACGCGTCGTTCCAGTCCTTCGTCACGGCGCTGCGGGTGGACCGGGGCGACGAGGCCGCCGAGCAGTGGCTGCGGGACTTCCTCGCCAACGACCCGCAGACCTTCGAGAACAACAACGCGCTCCTGCAGGCCGTCGACGCGGGCGCCGTCGAACTCGGTCTGACCAACCACTACTACTGGTACAACTCGGCCGCGGAGAAGGGTGCGGAGAACATGCGCGCCCGCGTGAAGTACATGGCGCAGGGCGATCCGGGTGCGCTGGTCAACGTGGCGGGCGTCGCGATCCTCGCCTCCACGGACCGCCCCGACGACGCCCGCCGCGTCGTCGAGGCGTTCCTGGCCGAGCCGGCCCAGACGTATTTCGTCGAGGAGACCAGCGAGTACCCCGTGGTCCCGGGGATCGCCACGGACGCGGCCGGCCTCCCTCCGCTGGACACGCTCGGCGGCCCGGACATCGACCTCGGTCAGCTAAGCGGTCTCGAGCAGACGCAGGCCATGCTCGCCCGCGTCGGCATGATCTGACGGACCGGACATCGACCTGCTGACGCGACTGCGCGGCGGCCGGCCCCTCCTCGGGGCGGCCGCCGTGCTGGCGTGTGCGGCGACGCTCATCCCGCTGGTCTACCTGGTCATCCGGGCGGGCGAACGGGGCCCGGCGTCCGCCGCTGAGGTGCTCGGCTCCGGTCGGACGCTGACCCTCCTCGGCAACACCGTCGTGCTGGTCGTGTTGGTCACCACCGCCAGCGTGATCGTCGGGGTGGGGATGGCGTGGCTCGTGGTCCGCACCGACCTACCGGGGGCCCCGGTCATCGGTGCGCTCCTGTGCGTTCCGCTGGCCACGCCGTCGTATGTCCTCGGCTACCTCTGGGTGGCCGACTTCCCGGAGGTCCTCGGGTTGCCGGGGGCCGTCGCGGTGCTCACCATCTCCTGCTACCCGTACGTGTTCCTCCCCGCCTCCGCCGCCCTCCGGCGGGTGGACCCGGGGCTCGAGGAGGTCGCGCGCACCCTCGGGCACGGCACCACCCGCGCCGTGTTCGGGGTGACCTTCCGACAGATCCGACCGGCGGTCGCCGCGGGCGGACTCCTGGTGGCGCTGTACACGCTGTCCGACTTCGGGGCGGTCGCGATGCTCCGCTACGAGGCGTTCACACTGGGCATCTACCACTCCTACCGGGCGGCGTTCGACCGCGTCCCGGCGGCCGTCCTGGCGTGCGTCCTCATCGTGTTGGCCCTGGTCGTGATGGTCGGGGAGCGGCGGGCCCGACGCGGCGAGGTCGCGAGGGTCGGCGCCGGGGTGGACTCGGCGCCCACCCGGCTAGCGCTGGGTCGCCTGAAGGGGCTCGCCCTCGTCGTCGTCGCCGTCATCCTCGCGGGCGGGGTGTTCGGCCCGCTCGCCGGCCTCGCCCGGTGGGTGCGCGCCGCGGCGAGCGTGGACGTCTCGTGGGCGCCGGTGTTCCAGGCCGCCGGCACCACCGCCGGGGTCTCGGCCGTGGCGGCGCTGGCCACCATCGTCCTGGCGCTGCCGATCGGGATCCTCGCGGCGCGCTCGGACGGGATCGTCGCGCGGTCCACCGAGACCATCGCCCAGGTCGGTTTCGCGCTCCCGGGCATCACGGTGGGCCTCGCGGTGGTGTTCGTGGGGATCCGGCTGGTGCCGGGGCTCTACCAGCAGACACCGATGCTGGTGTTCGCCTATGTGGTGCTGTTCCTGCCGCTCGCAGTGGGAGTGGTGCGCTCCTCGGTCAGCGCCATCCCGGTGAGCCTCGAGGACGTCTCGGCCGGCCTGGGCTCCGGGCGTCTGCGCACGTTCGCCCGGGTGGTCGCGCCACTGGCGATGCCGGGGATCCTCGCGGGGGCGAGCCTCGTGTTCCTCAGCGTGGCCAAGGAACTGCCCGCCACGCTGCTGTTGCGCCCCACGGGCACGGAGACGCTCGCCACCGCGATGTGGTCGCACACCGAGGTGGCGGCCTACTCGCAGGCGGCCCCGTACGCCGCCATGCTGGTCGTCGTGGCCGTCATCCCCGCGTTCGTGCTGAGTCGGTCGTTCGGCTGGGGCGCGGGCGGCCGACGCGACCCGGGCACGGCGACCGCGGCCCCGGGCCGGGCGAACGAGACCGAACGGAGCGCGACATGACCTGGAAGCCCAGCCCCGGCGGGGTACTCGAACTCGACTCCGTCTCGGGCGGCTACGACGGCTCCCCGGTCGTCCGTGGCGTCTCCCTGCGGGTGGAGGCGGGAGAATCGGTGGCGGTCCTGGGCGCCTCCGGATCGGGGAAGACCACGATGCTGCGCATGATCGCGGGCCTGCACCCGGTGTCGTCCGGCCGGATCCTACTGGACGGCCGCCGCATCGACCGGCTCAGTGCCCAGCGGCGCGGGATCGGGCTGGTCCCCCAGCAGGGCGCGCTGTTCCCCCACCTGGACGTGGCGCACAACGTGGGGTTCGGCCTGGTGCCGCCGGGCCCCCTGGCGAGGTGGCGCGGCCGCGCCGAGCGTGCCGAGCGCGTCCGCGAGGTGCTCGACCTGGTCAGGCTGGCGGACCGGGCGGGTGACAGGCCGTCGCAACTGTCGGGCGGTCAGCAGCAGCGGGTGGCACTCGCGCGGGCACTCGCCCCCGGCGCCGGGCTGATCCTGCTCGACGAGCCCTTCAGCGCGCTCGACGCGGCCCTGCGCGGAGCGGTAAGAGCGGAGGTCGCGGCGTTGCTCGCCGAGGCCGGGGCCACCTCCATCCTCGTCACGCATGACCGTTCCGAGGCGATGGCGACGGCTGACCGCGTCGCGGTCCTCATCGACGGCGAGCTCGCCCAGGTCGACACCCCCGAGCGGCTTTACCACCATCCGGTCAGCCGCGGGGTCGCCGACCTCTCCGGCGAGACCGTCGCCCTGCCGGCCACCGCGACCGGCGCGACCGCGGAGACGGTCCTCGGCACCGTGCCGCTGGACTCGCCTGCCGAGGGACGGGGGACCGTCCTGTGGCGCCCCGAGAGCCTGGAGGTGCGCGGTGTCGGGGCCGCCGGGCACGAGGCCCGGTACGACGACGGGTACGACGACGAGGAGATCCGGGGTCACGCCGTGTGCACCGCCGTCGAGTTCGGGGGTGCCCGGACCCTGGTGCGAATGCGATTCGACGGCACCGACCAGATCTGCGCCGTACCGGTACCCACGGGTCAGCGCGTCGGGACGGGCTCCCGACTGGCCGTGCGTCCGCTGCGGCCGGCGGTCTTCCACGCCGTCTGACACCCCGTCGACCGCACCCGCCGACCGAGCGTGCCCATCGCACCGGTCGCCGCCGGGTCAGCCCTCGACGTCCGCCCAGCCCAGCGTCCGCTCGACCGCCTCGTCCCACCGGTTGATCAACCGCTGACGTTCCTCCTCGGGCATCTGCGGCGTCCAGCGGCAGTCCTCCCTCCACAGCTCACGGAGCCGGTCGGGGGAGTCCCACTGACCCACCGCCAGCCCGGCGGCGAACGCGGCACCCAGTGCGGTGGTCTCGGTGACCTCCGGCCGGATCACGTCCACCCCGAGGATGTCGGCCTGGAACTGCATGAGGAAGTCGTTGACCACCATCCCACCGTCCACCCGCAGCGAATCGGCGGACTCCCCGGCGTCGGCGACCATCGCGGCGGCCATCTCGCGACTCTGGAAGGCCGTGGCCTCGAGCGCGGCCCGCGCCAGGTGCGCCCGGGTGTGGAAGCGGGTCAGGCCCACCATCACGCCGCGGGCGTCCGGCCGCCACCGCGGGGCGAGCAGCCCGGAGAACGCCGGCACCAGGTAGCAGTCGCCGTTGTCCTCCAATGACGTCGCGAGGTCCTCGGTCTCGTCGGCGGTGGAGATCACCCCGAGGTTGTCGCGCAGCCACTGCACCAGCGACCCGGCAACCGCCACCGAGCCCTCCAGGGCGTACACGGGATCCGCATCGCCCAGTTGGTAGCACACGGTGGTGAGCAGACCGTTCTCGCTGAACTGCGGCGTCGTGCCCGTGTTGAGCAGCAGGAACGCGCCCGTGCCGTAGGTGTTCTTGGCCTCGCCCGGCTCGAAGCAGGTCTGCCCGAACATCGCGGCCTGCTGGTCGCCGAGGATCCCGGCGATGGGCGTACCGCCGAACATCCGCCGCGTCGTCACGTGCCCCAGCACCCCGGAGGAGGGGACGATCCGCGGCAGCATCGCCCGGGGGACGCCGACCTCACGGCACAGCTCGTCACCCCACTCCAGGGACCGCAGATCCATGAGCAGGGTCCGCGACGCGTTGGTGACATCCGTGACGTGGAGTGCCGCCTCGCCGTCGTCGCCACCCCGGCGCCCACCCGTGAGGTTCCACACCAACCACGAGTCGATGGTCCCCGCCAGCAGTTCCCCGGCCTCGGCCCGCTCGGTCCCGCGTTCGCCCCGCTCGTCCAGGTGCTCGAGGATCCACCGGATCTTGGGGCCGGCGAAGTACGTCGACAGGGGCAGGCCGGTGGCGGCGCGGAACCGGTCGTCGCCGTCCGGGTGGGCCTCGGACAGTCGTGCGCAGATGCCGGAGGTTCGGGTGTCCTGCCACACGATCGCGTTGTAGACCGGATCGCCGGTCTCCCGGTCCCACACCACCACCGTCTCGCGCTGGTTGGTGATGCCGATGGCGGTCACCGCCGCCGGTTCGAGGTCCACGCTGCTCGCGACCTGGGCCATGGCGGCGCGGACGTTCTGCCAGATCTCCAGCGGGTCGTGCTCGACCCAGCCCGCCCTCGGCAGGATCTGCCGGTGCTCGACCTGCGCAGTCGCCGCGGGCACCGGCATGCCCCGGTCGTCGAAGAGGATCGCCCGTGTCGAGGTGGTGCCCTGGTCGATCGCGAGGATGTAGGAGCTGCGAGTCACACGGACAAGACTACGTCCGCGTTCGCGTGGACACGTCCGCCTCGCGCGTAGAGTCGTCGGCGACGGGCCGGAACCCACGCACGGCCCCGGAGGGAGCGCCCATGCCCACGACCAGGTCCCGATCCGTCCTCGGCCCCGACCGCCGCGCCGAGGCCTGGCGCAGACTGTCGGAGGACACCTTCGACATCGTGATCGTCGGTGGGGGTGTGGTGGGCACCGGCAGCGCGCTCGACGCGGCCACCAGGGGGCTGAACGTGGCGCTCGTCGAGGCCCGCGACTTCGCCGCCGGCACGTCCTCCCGCAGTTCGAAGATGTTCCACGGCGGGTTGCGCTACCTCGAGCAGCTCGATTTCGGCCTGGTGGCCGAAGCCCTCCACGAGCGCGAACTCAGCATGACGCGCCTGGCCCCGCACCTGGTCACGCCGCTGAAGTTCCTCTTCCCGCTCACCCGTCGGTTCTGGGAACGCCCCTACATGGCCGCGGGATTCGTGCTCTACGACGTGATGGGCGGCTCCAAGAGCGTCCCGCCGCAGAAGCACTACAGCCGCGCGGGAGCGCGCCGGGTGGCCCCGGGACTGCGCGAGGACGCCGTCGTGGGCGGCATCCGGTACTGGGACACCCTCGTCGACGACGCCCGCCACACCCTCACCCTGGCGCGCACCGCCGCTCACCACGGGGCTGTCGTGGCCAACTCCACCCAGGTGATCGGCTACTTGCGGGACGGCGACCGGGTCACCGGTGTGCGGGTGCGTGACGCCGAGACCGGTCGCGAGACCGACGTCCGGGCCGGGGCCGTGCTCAACGCGGCCGGCGTGTGGACCGACCAGCTGCAGAAGATGCTCGGCGAGGAGGGCGGCTTCACCGTGCGGGCGTCCAAGGGCGTGCACATCGTGGTGGACCGCGACAAGGTGGACTCCGAGGCCGCGCTCATCCTGCGCACCGAGAAATCCGTGCTGTTCGTCATCCCGTGGGGCGAGTACTGGATCATCGGCACCACCGACACCGACTGGCAACTCGACCTGGCCCACCCGGCGGCCACCGGCGCGGACATCGACTACATCCTCGGCCACGTCAACTCGGTGCTCACCACCCCGATCCGGCGCGAGGACGTCCGCGGCGTGTACGCAGGCCTGCGCCCGCTGCTCTCCGGCGGCGCCGACTCCACCGCCAAGCTCTCCCGCGAACACGCCGTGATGACCGTGGCCCCCGGCGCGGTGGTCGTGGCGGGCGGCAAGTACACGACCTACCGCGTGATGGCCGCCGACGCGGTGGACGCCGCCGTGGCGGAACTGGGGGAGCGGGCCGCCGAGGTGCCGCCGTCGACGACAGAGCGGATCCCGCTGCTGGGCGCCGACGGTTACCCCGGGATGGTCAACCGCGCCGACCGGATCGCCGACCAGTACGAGATCCGCGACGACCAGATGCAGCACCTGCTCGGGCGGTACGGGACGCTCGCCGAATACGTCCTCGAGCTCGCCGCCGACCGGCCCGACCTCCTCGATCCCGTCCGGGGAGCCGAGCGCTACCTGCGTGTAGAGATCGTGCACGCCGCCCTCGCGGAGGCCGCCCTGCACCTCGAGGACGTCCTCGTGCGCCGCACCCGGATCTCCATGGAGTACCAGCACGGTGGCGTCGACTGCGCTCGCGAGGTCGCCGAGTTGATGGCGGGCGTTCTCGGCTGGGACGACGACCGCATCGCCAGGGAGGTGGAGCTGTTCGAGCGGCGGGTCGCCGCCGAGGAGGCGAGCCAGGTGGCGGAGTCCGACGACGAGGCGGACGGATTCCTCCGGCGTGTGCCCGAGGTCCGGGAGTTCCTCGCGGACGCGACCTTCGATCCCGCCAGCGCCCAGCCCGTGGTCGACAGCTCGACCGGCTGACCCGGCCCCGTACGGGCGGGCCGGCGGCGTCGGCCGGGTGGCCCGGCCGGGTGTCTCGGCCGCGTCCGCGCAGGCCGGTCGGGTGTCTCGGCCGCGTCCGGACTGCCTGACGACGAATCCGCCCCTCGGATCTCGACTCGCTCCCGGGGGCCGGGGCGGAGATCGAGATCCGAGGGGCGGATTGGTGTTCGACGCAGATGCGCCAGGAATTCGGCACGTGGTGGGCGCGAGAACGCCCACCATGTCACGAGGTCACTTGATCTCGCAGAGGACCGTTCCCTGGGTGACGGCGGCACCGGCGTCGACGGCGAGGTCGGTGATGACGCCGTCCTTGTGCGCGGTGACCGGGTTCTCCATCTTCATGGCCTCGAGCACGGCCACCAGGTCGCCGGCGGAGACCTCCTGGCCCTCCTCGACGGCGACCTTCACGACGGTGCCCTGCATCGGAGCCGACACGGCGTCCCCGGACGCGGCCGCACCGGCGGCGCCACCACGGGTGCGGGACTTGGCCTTGCGGCGGACCGTGCCGCCGGCATGGGAGCCGCCGAAGGCCAGGTCACCGGGCAGGGAGACCTCGACGCGACGTCCGTCCACCTCGACGACGACCTTCTTGCGCTCGACGGGCTCGTCGTCGTCGGCCGGCGCACCGGTGGGCGACCACGGCTCGATCGGGTTGTCCCACTCCTCCTCGATCCACTTGGTGTAGATGTCGAAGCTCTTGCCGTCGCCGACATACGCCGGGTTGGTGACGATGTGCTGGTGGAACGGCAGGACCGTGGCCATGCCCTCGACCTTGTACTCGGCCAGGGCGCGGGCCGAGCGGGCGAGCGCCTGGTCGCGGTCCTCGCCCCACACGATCAGCTTGGCGAGCATGGAGTCGAACTGGCCGCCGATGGTGTCACCCTGCTCGACGCCCGAGTCCATGCGCACTCCGGGGCCGGTGGGCTCGTGGTAACCGGTGATCGTGCCGGGGGCGGGCAGGAAGCCGCGACCCGCGTCCTCGCCGTTGATGCGGAACTCGAAGGCGTGGCCACGCGGGGCGGGGTCCTCGGTGAACTCGAGCACCTCGCCCTCGGCGATCTTGAACTGCTGCAGGACGAGGTCGATGCCCGCGGTCTCCTCGGTGACCGGGTGCTCCACCTGGAGGCGGGTGTTGACCTCGAGGAAGGAGATCGTGTCGCCCTGGACCATGTACTCGACGGTGCCGGCGCCGTAGTAGCCGGCCTCCTTGCAGATGGCCTTGGCGGAGTCGTGGATCCGCTTGCGCTGGTCATCGGTGAGGAACGGCGCGGGGGCCTCCTCGACGAGCTTCTGGAAGCGGCGCTGCAGGGTGCAGTCGCGGGTGCCGGCGACGATGACGTTGCCGTGCTGGTCGGCGAGGACCTGGGCCTCGACGTGGCGGGCCTTGTCGAGGTACTGCTCGACGAAGCACTCGCCGCGGCCGAACGCGGCGACGGCCTCACGGGTGGCCGACTCGAAGAGCTCGGCGACCTCCTCCATCCTGTGGGCGACCTTCATGCCGCGACCGCCACCACCGAAGGCGGCCTTGATCGCGATGGGCAGGCCGTACTGCTCGGCGAACTTCACGACCTCGTCGGCTCCCGCGACGGGGTCCTTGGTACCGGCGGCCATCGGGGCGTTGGCCCGCTCGGCGATGTGGCGGGCGGTGACCTTGTCGCCGAGGTCCCGGATGGCCTGCGGCGGGGGGCCGATCCAGATCAGGCCGGCGTCGATAACGGCCTGCGCGAAGTCGGCGTTCTCGGAGAGGAAGCCGTAGCCGGGGTGGATGGCGTCGGCGCCGGACTTGGCGGCGGCGTCGAGGATCTTGTCGAAGACCAGGTACGACTCCGCAGAGGTGGTTCCTCCGAGAGCGAAGGCCTCGTCGGCCAGCTTGACGAACAGTGCGTCGGCGTCGGGCTCGGCGTATACGGCCACGCTGGCCAGGCCGGCGTCCTTCGCCGCACGGATCACACGGACGGCGATCTCGCCGCGGTTGGCGACGAGGACCTTGGTGATGTGAGAGCTGGCATGACTGGGCACTCAGGGCCTCCTGGAGGTAAACGTCTCTACTGTCGATCGGCCGTGGGGCCCACCGAGTTCTTCCGCAGTCTAATGAGAGGCCCCCCTCATGTGTGGTGTTGGGGGTCCAAGGGCTGGCCCGCGGGGGCGGGCCCGCGAGGCGTCGGGCGGCCTGACCTGCGAGGTTGTTGTGGCCGTCACGTCCCCGGGTGGGGAAACCCGGGTGGATTCACGTCCGGAGCTCGGGTCGCCAGACGCGGTGGGCGTTGATTCCGGCACCCTCGAGGAGTCGTCTCAGCAGAGGCAGGCTGAGCCCGATCACGCTCGACGGGTCGCCCTCGATCCGGTCGATGAACCAGCCGCCGAGTGACTCGATCGTGAACGCGCCGGCGCACTCGAGCGGCTCGCCGGTGCGCAGGTACACGTCGAGGTCGGCGTCGGAAGGTGCGCCGAAGTGCACCGTGGTGTCGGACGTGTCGGTCTCGGAGTAGGTGACGGCGAGGGGGTCGTCGCCGGTGAGATCGGCCACGATCAGCGCGTGGCCGGTGAGCAGCACCCCGTGACGCCCGCGCATCCTCCGCCAGCGCTCCATGGCGCGCTCGTAGGTGTGGGGTTTGCCCTCGAGGTGGCCGTCGACCAACAGCATCGAGTCGCACCCGACCACCACGAGTGTGTCGGCGCCGGCCGACCTCGCCTCGGTCGCGAGAGACTCGCCCTCGCGCTGCAGGACGTCCTCCGCCTTGGCGCGGGCCAGTTCCTCCACGACCCGCACGTGCGGGGTCCCCGGCGGCAGGGCGGCCTGCAGGGCGTCCTCGTCGACCTGAGGGTGGCGGATGAGCGGGTCCACCCCCGCCTGCTCGAGGATCCGCAGTCGGGACGGGGAGGCGGAGGCGAGGACGAGCGCGATCATGGGCCTCAGCGTAGCCACCGGGTCAGGACCGCGGCAGCAGCATCGTGATGGTCAGCGTGGTGGGTTCGAGTGCCCGGACCCGGTGACGGAGCTTGGCGGTGAGGTGGAGGATCTCGCCGGTACGCAGTTCGAGTGTGCGGTCCGGCAGGCCGAACTCCACGCGTCCCCGCAGCAGCTGGATCAGGATGGGGTGGAACGCGGCGTGGTCGGGCATCTCCTGGCCCTCGTCGAACTCGAACGCGACGATCTTGGCGGTCTCGTCCCGGTGGACGACCGTGGCCCCGGGGCGGGTGGCGGACGGCGCCGCCCTCCCGATGACGTCGGTGTGGTGCGTGGCGGTGCCCTCGTCGGTGCCGGCGCGGCGGCCGTGATCGCGATCCTCGGCCGCGGGGTCGCGGGTGGGACCGCCGGATGCCCCGGCGTCCCGCCCGTCGGAGGTGGCTTCCTCGGACATCGACGATCCTCCTCGAGAACTGCCCGCCGACCGGTCCGGCGGCGGTCCCACCACCCTACTTGTCCGGCACACCGGCCCTGATCCGACGCAGCCGCCCCCGTGCCCGTACTCCGGAGTGTGCATCGGCACACGCGGGGGACGGGGACGGGGGCGGCTCGTGGTGCGGCCCGTCCTCTGCGCTCAGTACTGGCGGCGGTTGAGGAACGAGCTCGGGCTGTATCCGAACGGCGGACGCAGGCGGTCCTCGTAGGATCCCCAGTCATCCCGGACGCCGGTATCGTGCTCACTCGCGTGGGCGGCGTTCCCCTGCGCGGTCGCGAAGACCGCGGACAGGATGCCCACCTCCGTTGGAGTGGGGTTGCCGCCCACGATCTCGAAGAACGGCTTCTCCGGCTGCCCGGCGGGGTCCTGCTGCTGCTCGCCGGTCACAGCGGGATGTTCCCGTGCTTCTTGGCCGGCACCTCGACGACCTTGCGGTCGAGCAGTCGCAGTGCCTGGGCGACCTGCAGACGGGTGTGCGAGGGCGGGATGACCGCGTCGACGTAGCCACGCTCGGCGGCGACGTACGGGTTGACGAGGGTGTCCTCGTACTCGGCCTGGAGCTTGAGCCGGAGGGCGTCGACGTCCTCGCCGTTGGCCGCGGCCTGCTTGAGCTGGTCGCGGTAGACGAAGCCGACGGCTCCCGAGGCGCCCATGACGGCGATCTCGGCGGTCGGCCACGCGAGGTTGATGTCGGCACCCATGTGCTTGGACCCCATGACGTCGTATGCGCCACCGTAGGCCTTGCGGGTGATGACGGTGACCTTGCCGACGGTGGCCTCGCCGTAGGCGTAGAGCAGCTTGGCGCCGCGGCGGATGATCCCGTCGAACTCCTGGCCGGTCCCGGGCAGGAAGCCCGGGACGTCGACCAGCGTGAGGATGGGGATGTTGAACGCGTCGCAGGTGCGGACGAAGCGCGCGGCCTTCTCGGAGGCCTTGATGTCCAGGCAGCCGGCGAACTGGGTGGGCTGGTTGGCCACCACGCCCACGCTGCGGCCCTCGATGCGGCCGTAGCCGACGATGACGTTCATCGCGTACTGGCCCTGGATCTCCAGGAACTCGCCGTCGTCGACGATGTGCGAGATGACCTCGTGCATGTCGTACGGGCTGTTGGAGGAGTCGGGGATGATCGTGTCGAGATCGTGGTCCTCGAGCGTGAGGTTGTCCTCGATCGCACCCTCGGCGATGGGGAACGGGAACCGCGGGGCCTCGGCACGGTTGTTGCTCGGGAGGTAGGAGAGCAGGTCCTTGACGAAGTCCAGGGCGTCCTGCTCGTCACTGGCGGTGTAGTGGGACACGCCCGACTTGGTCATGTGCGTGGTGGCGCCGCCGAGTTCCTCCTGCGAGACCTCCTCGCCGGTGACGGTCTTGATGACGTCGGGGCCCGTCACGAACATCTGCGACGTCTTGTCGACCATCACGGTGAAGTCGGTGAGGGCGGGGGAGTAGACGTGGCCGCCGGCCGACGGGCCCATGATCAGGGAGACCTGCGGGATGACACCCGAGGAGAGCACGTTGCGGTGGAAGATCTCGCCGTACAGGCCGAGCGAGACGACGCCCTCCTGGATCCGGGCGCCGGCGCCGTGGTTGATGCCGATCATCGGACGGCCGGTCTTGAGGGCCAGATCCATGACCTTGACGATCTTCTCGCCGTAGACCTCGCCCAGCGACCCGCCGAAGACGGTGGCGTCCTGCGAGAAGACGCAGACGCTCCGGCCGTCGATCGTGCCGTAGCCGGTGATGACACCGTCGCCCAGCGGCCGGCGCTCGGCGAGACCGAACGTCGTGGCCCGGTGGCGGGCCAGGGCGTCGATCTCGACGAACGAGCCCGGGTCGAGAAGGTTCTCGATGCGCTCGCGGGCCGTCATCAGGCCCTTGTCGTGGGTTTTGTCCACCGCGGCCTGCCCCATCGGGGCCCGGGCCTCGTCGAGGCGCCGACGCAGCTCGGACAGCTTCCCGGCGGTCGTGTGGATGTCGGGGGTCGCGGATGCCGTCGGTACGTCGTTAGACAGAGCCGAGTTCACGTCCGGTTCTGAGGCAGTCGTCATGTTGCAAGACTCTAACCAGTGACCCGCCTCCGTGGCGACGTGACCCGGCGTACATCCCCCGGCGGCGACCCCGACCGATGTCCGAGCGGCCACATACGCTGGGGGTCGTGCACGCAGATCCAGGTACCGAGACCCCGCCCAGGTTGGACGCCGACGTGCTCCGTCGCGCTCTGGTGGAGGGCCCGGACGCGCCGTACTCGTCTCTCGACGTCGTCGACGACATCGGTTCGACGAACGCCGAGTTGATCTCCCGCGCGGCCGGGGGTGCGCCGGACCGCAGCGTGTTGCTGGCCGAGCACCAGGCGTCCGGGCGCGGTCGCCTCGGTCGCGTGTGGACCGCCCCGCCGCGCACGCAGGTCGCCGTGAGCGTCCTGTTGCGCCCGGGGGCGATCTCGCCGACCCTCTTCGGATGGCTGCCCCTCGTCACCGGCCTCGCGGTGAGGGACGGGCTGCGCGAGGCCGGTGGCGTGGACGCGACGCTCAAATGGCCCAACGACGTCCTGGTGGACGGGCGCAAGATCGCCGGCATCCTCGCCGAGATGACCACCGTGCCGGGCGGCGGGGACTTCCCCGTCCGGCTGCCGGCCGTGGTGGTGGGGGTCGGCATCAACGTCTCACTCACCCGCGAGCAGTTGCCGGTGCCCCACGCCACCTCGCTGGCGCTGGCCGGCGGGTCCGGTGACCGGGACGGCGTGGCCCGCGCCGTCCTGGAGGCGCTGGCTCTGCGCCATCGCCAGTGGCGTGAGTGCGAGCACGGGAGCGGATCGACCGTCTCGGACCTGCTCATGACGACCTACACCGAGGCCTGCTCCACCGTCGGCGCCGAGGTGAGGGTCGAACTACCCGGGGACGTCGTGCGGACCGGGCGCGCGGACAGGGTCGACCGCGACGGCCGCCTCGTCGTCGTCGACCCCGACGGTGAGTTCGCCGTCGCCGCCGGCGACGTCACCCACGTCCGTGGCGCCGGCGGTCGGTGGGGCGGCTGAGCCGTGGGTTTCATCCGATCGGTCCTCGCGCCGGGGGAGACGCTCATCGTCCACACCCACCCACACTGGCGCGCCCTCGTCCGCCCGGCCCTGGTCACGGTGGTCGGGGCCGGCCTCGCGGGGATCGCCGGCGGCTTCATCGAGGTTCAGGTGGTCCACGCCGGGGACCGTACGGCGACCTGGGCCATGGTCGCGGTGCTGTACGCCCTGGTCGTCCTCCGGTTCGGCCTCTGGCCCCTGACCCGGTGGGCACGGACCGACCTCGTGGTCACCGACGAGAGGGTGCTCTACCGGCCGGCCGGGTCCGCGCGGCGGTGCGTGGACGTGCCGCTGCGCAGGATCAGCGCCGTCAGGTTCCGCCACACCCTCACCGACCGCGCCCTGGGCACGGGATGCCTGATCCTCGAGCTCGGTCACCTGCCGCCGGTGGAGATCGACCACGTCCCGGAGGTCGCCCGCGTCCACGCCGCCGTCTACGACGAGCTCATGCGGCTGCCACCCCCGCCCCCGCCCGCTCCGGTCGCCGCGGCGCCACGGTTCCGCTGGGGGCTCCCGGGGCGGCGGTGACCACCCCGCCCCACGTGAGACGATGGGCGACGTGAACGACGACTCGCGCATCCGCCGCAATCCCCTCGGCACGCCCGTCGTGGCGATGATCGGCGGGGGACAACTCGCCCGCATGACCCACCAGGCGGCCGTCGCCCTCGGCCAGACGCTCCGCGTGCTCGCCGCCGACCCGCAGGACCCGGCCGCCCAGGTCACGCCGGATGTGGTGATCGGCGCGCACGATGATCCCGACGCCGTCCGCGCCGCCGCGGAGGGCGCCGACGTCATGACCTTCGACCACGAGCACGTGCCCCCGCAGATCCTGCTCGAGCTGGAATCCGCCGGGGTCGCGGTTCGTCCCCGCGCGTCCGCGCTCATCCACGCCCAGGACAAGCTGGTCATGCGGCGGGCGTTGGCGGAGATCGGCGCCCCGGTCCCGCCGTTCACCGGCGTGGACTCGCTCGACGACGTCCGGCGTTTCCACGCGGAACAGGACGGGAACATCGTCCTCAAGGCCGCGCGGGGCGGGTACGACGGTCGGGGCGTGTGGATGCCGGGCTCGCTGGAGGAGGCAGAGCGGATCGCCGACGAGCAGCTCGCCGCCGGGGTGCCGATGATGGCCGAGGCCCGCGTCCCGTGGACCCGGGAGCTGTCCGCGATGGTGGCCCGGTCCCCGTTCGGGCAGGGCGCGGTGTGGCCGGTCGTCGAGACCGTCCAGCGTGACGGGATCTGCTCGGTGGCGATCGCGCCCGCCCCCGGGCTGCCCGACGACCTGCGTTCGGCCGTGCAGGCCACCGCATTGCGACTGGCCGAGCACCTCGACGTGACCGGCGTGATGGCCGTGGAACTGTTCGAGGTGATCGGCTCGGACGGTCGCCCGGGAGTGCTCGTCAACGAGCTCGCGATGCGTCCCCACAACTCCGGCCACTGGACGATGGACGGGGCCACCACCAGCCAGTTCGAGCAGCACCTGCGGGCCGTACTCGACTACCCGCTCGGCTCCACCGTCCCGACCGCGCCCCTCACCGTGATGTCCAACGTCCTCGGCGCTCCCGAGACGCCGGAGATGAGCATGGACGAGCGCGTCCACCACCTCGCCGCCCGGTTCCCGCATGCGAAGGTGCACCTCTACGGCAAGTCCGAGCGGCACGGCCGCAAGATCGGGCACGTCAACGTCCTGGCCGACCCGGGCGTCGACCCGGACGACGCGGACCAGGTGGCCTCCGTCCGCGCGGTCGCGGAACTCGCGGCCCACTGGCTCTCCCACGCGCAGTGGGCCGACGGCTGGGACCCCCACACGGGGGCTGCCGTCGGGGACTTCGAACGCTGAGTGCACCACCGGAACGCTGAGCGCACCACACCGAGGAAAGGCGACGAGATGACCGAGCGACAGGACGGGCCGCAGGTCGGTCTGATCATGGGCAGCGACTCCGACTGGCCCACCATGGAGGCCGCGGCGGAGGCGCTCGCCGAGTTCGGGATCACCTTCGAGGTCGGGGTGGTCTCGGCACACCGCACCCCGCAGAAGATGCTCGACTACGCCCGCTCGGCGGCCGGCCGGGGCGTCCGCGTGGTGATCGCGGGTGCGGGCGGCGCGGCGCACCTCCCGGGGATGGTCGCCTCGGCCACGCCGCTGCCGGTCATCGGTGTCCCCGTGCCGCTCAAGCACCTGGACGGCATGGATTCCCTGCTGTCGATCGTGCAGATGCCCGCCGGTGTCCCGGTGGCCACCGTGTCGATCGGCGGGGCGCGGAACGCGGGTCTGCTCGCGGTGCGGATCCTCGCCGCTTCCGACCCCGCCCTGCGCGAACGAATGGAGGCGTTCCAGGCCGAGCTGGAGGCGATGGTCGAGCGCAAGGACGAGGCCCTGCGCCGACAACTGCTCGGCTGATAGCCACCGCGGGGGCGCGGCGGGGCCGACGGCGCCGACGGGGACCGACTTCCGACTGGTAATTTGAAGGGCCGGACGCGGCCTCGCGTCTCCCGCGGCGATACTGGCGGCCGACGAGCGTCAGTGGCCCCTCCGCGAGAACCTGGCCGGCGCCCGCCGCGCGATCAGCACCGACGAATCCCTCATGGAGGCCCGCATATGTCCGGTAACCCCGACTTCGACCTGTACCGCCCGGCGGAGGAGCACGAAGAGCTCCGGGCCGCGATCCGAGCCCTGTCGGAGAAAGAGATCGAGCCCCACGCCGCGGCCGTCGACGAGGACGAGCGGTTCCCCCAGGAGGCCCTCGACGCGCTCAACGCCTCGGGCTTCAACGCGGTCCACGTGCCGGAGGAGTACGGCGGGCAGGGCGCGGATTCGGTGGCGGCCTGCATCGTGATCGAGGAGGTCGCTCGCGTCTGTGGTTCGTCCTCGCTGATCCCGGCCGTCAACAAGCTCGGCACCATGGGCCTGATCCTGGCCGGTGGGGAGGAACTCAAGCAGAAGGTCCTTCCCGAGATCGCCGAGGGCAAGATGGCCTCCTACGCGCTGTCCGAGCGCGAGGCCGGCTCCGACGCGGCAGGCATGCGCACCCGCGCCCGCCAGGACGGCGACGACTGGATCCTCAACGGCAGCAAGGCGTGGATCACCAACGGCGGCAAGTCGACCTGGTACACCGTTATGGCCGTGACGGACCCCGAGAAGGGTGCTGGCGGGATCTCCGCGTTCATGGTCCACGCCGACGACGAGGGCTTCGGCGTGTCCAAGACCGAGAAGAAGCTCGGCATCAAGGGTTCGCCCACCGCGGAGCTGTACTTCGAGAACGTCCGCATCCCGGGCGACCGGATCATCGGCGCGCCGGGCACCGGCTTCAAGACCGCCCTGCAGACCCTCGACCACACCCGCCCGACCATCGGCGCGCAGGCCGTCGGTATCGCGCAGGGCGCCCTGGACGCGGCGATCGCCTACACCAAGGAGCGCAAGCAGTTCGGCCGCGCGATCTCGGACTTCCAGAACACTCAGTTCATGCTCGCCGACATGGCGATGAAGGTGCAGGCCTCGCGCCTGATGGTCTACACGGCCGCCGCCAACGCCGAGCGCGGCTCCGCGCCCGGCGGCGAGAAGCTGGGCTTCATGGCCGCCGCCTCCAAGACCTTCGCCTCGGATGTCGCGATGGAGGTCACCACCAACGTCGTGCAGCTGTTCGGCGGCGCCGGGTACACGCGTGACTTCCCTGTCGAGCGCATGATGCGCGACGCCAAGATCACCCAGATCTACGAGGGCACCAACCAGATCAACCGCATGGTCATGGCCCGCCAGCTCCTGGCCTGATGCCCGGGGCGCCGGCCCGCTGACCGGTACACCCTCCACGAATCCGCTACTCCGATTCCGGATCTGCTACCCGCATCAGGGGAGCGGATCCGGAATCGGAGTAGCGGATTTTCGCGTCGCTGGCGCGCTGGGGCGCGGCGTCGCTGGGGCGCGTGTCGCGGGCGCCGGGCGATCAGAGGGTGAGCGTGGTGCGTTCGGTGGCCGCCACGTCGGCGACCGCGGGATCGTCCGCGTCTGCTCCCGTGACGAGCACCGCCGTGCCTCCGGAGGCGAACACCCGGGCCAGGACCTGCACGACGTCGTCGCGATCGGATCCCGCCACGAGGGCGCGGCCCGCAAGGGCGGGGTCGGCCAGTTCGGACAGCGGAGCGCCGTCGAGAGCGAGCGGACCCCCGCCGGAGGGCACGAACGCGTCCGGGTGGATGCGGCAGGCCTCGGCGAGGTCGGTGACGCCCGCGGGGACCTCGACGCCGGCGGCCGCCAGCGGGCGGCCCATCGGGTCGGTGGTCATGAGGAGGGTCTCGATGTCGGTGGGGTGGCTGGCGAGGCGGTCGGGGACGGTGACGACGGCGACGGCGTCGTCCGCGGCCCCTGTGCTCACCTCGGCGCCCGCCCACCAGGCGCCGAGGAGGACGCCCGCGGTGAGCCAGTGCGCGGGCAGGTCGCACACGATCACGTCGCCCGGCACCACCCCGAGTTCGTCGCGCAGGAGTCCGGCGATCTTCGCGGCCCAGTTGGCGGTGGAGGTGACAGACAGTTCCACTCGTGACGGGGCGGCCTGGTTGTAGTGGGTGACCATGGGGGTTCCCGGGTCGAGTGCGAGGAGCGGCTGCAGGACGGTGTCGGCGGCGGTGGTCACTCTGGGCCTCCCGGGTGGTGGTCGGTCAGTGGGCGCAGTCGGTCGGTGGGCGCAGTCGGTCAGTTGACGCAGGGCACGTCCGAGCCGGCGTCGAAGGTCGGGCGATCCGCGATGGACGGCGGCAGCGGCGCATAGGAGGAGGTGGTGGGGGAGTAGGACTCGGTGCCGGCGGCGTCGCCGGTGGGGCCACTGTAGTCCTCGGCCAGGACGACGCGGACGGAGCCGTCGGGCAGCGCTGGGTCGACCTGCACGGGCAGGCCGCCGAGGGCCTCCGACACGGCAAAGGCGGCGTCGTCGTCGGCGGAGGCTGCGGCGACATGCGAGGTGTAGGCGGCGGCCGGGTCGGTGAGCAGGTCGCCTGCGGTGTAGCCGAGTTCGGTGAGGGCTCCGGAGACCTGCGCGGCCAGACCGTCGATCGCGGTGGTGTTGACCACGGAGACCGTCACCTCGGCGGGGTCCGGCCCCGGCGCGTCGGTGGGGGTCTGCTCCGGATCGGTGGTGGCGTCGGCGTCCGCTTCCCGATCCTCGGTGCTGGCGAAACCGGCCACGAACTCCGACACCTCGGCGGGGTCGGCGGTGACGATGGACTCGCCCCACTCGGTGAACGAGTCGATGCTGGTGACCGGGATGGTCTCGAATCGGACGTTGCCGCCGCTGATGTCCTGGAGCTTCATGGCGAAGTCGACGAAGTCCCAGTTCTCGTCGATGACGAAGGACCGCTTCGCGGCGTCGACCAGCGCACCGAGTTTCGAGGGGTCGGCCAGGGTGCCGGCGGAGAGGATCTTCTTGACCAGCTGGGACATGAACACCTGCTGACGGACGATCCGGTCGAGGTCGCCCGCGGGCAGGTCATGGCGTTGGCGCACGAAGCTCAGGGCGTCCGATCCGGAGACCGTCTGGACGCCGGCACGGAAGTTCGCGCCCGACAGCGGCTCGTCGACCGGCTCGTTGAGGCAGACGGGGACGCCGCCGACCGCGTCGGTGAGCAGCACGAACCCCAGGAGGCCGATCTCGGCGTAGTGGTCAGCCTGGACGCCGGTGAGATCCTCGACGGCGCCGATGAGGCCGTTGCGCCCGGCCTTGACCGCGGCGCGCTGGTCCTCCTCGGTCAGTTCACCGTCCGGGTCGGACGCGACGGCACGCTCGAGATGGGCCTCCTTGTTCGCGGCGTAGACGCCGTTGATCTTGCTCCCGCCGACCGAGCTGGTCTCCACGTAGACGTCGCGGGGGATGGAGATCGCGGTGGCGGAACTGCCGTCCTCGGGGATCCTGATGAGCAGGATCGTGTCGGTGTTCTCGCCCTCCTCCTCGCCGGTCCGGATCGTGGCCAGTTCCTCTTGGCTGAGGGGGTTGCCCTGCGCGTCGGTCCGGTTGTCCGTGCCCACCAGAAGGATGTCGACGGCGCCGTCGAGGCCACCGTCACCCACGTCGAGACCGCCGGCGGAGGTCAGGTCCGAGCTGAGTCCGTTGAACAGGGTCCACCCGACGCCGGTGACCAGGAGACACAGGGCGGAGACGAGGGCGGCCACGACGCGACCGACCCGGTACGCGACCGGGCGGGCCGGGGTGGCGTGACGCCGTCTCCGTGCCCGGCCGGGGGCACGACGGGGCGTCGCTGGCAGCTCGGCGCTCATCCACCGTCCTTGTCGTCGAGTAGGGCCGCTCGAGGCCGCCGATGATGATCAACGGTACCGCGCCGCGCGCCGGGCGTCGGAATCCGTGGGGTGCGTCGTAGGGTGTTTCGCGTGACGACCCGACTACCCGTCGTGACGGTGACGTACTCGCCGGGCGACCACCTCCGCAGCTTCGTCGAGACCCTCCCCGCGGCCACGACCCGGCAGGTCGGCCTGGTGATGGCGGACAACGGGTCGACGGACGGGGTGCCGGAGGAGGTCGCGGCGGAGTACGGGTTCGCCGAGTTCTTCCCCACGGGCGACAACCTGGGGTACGGCACCGCCATCAACCGGGCGGTGACGCTGATCGCTGGCCGGCCGGAGGATTTCGACCAGGAGTTCGTCCTGGTGGTCAACCCGGACGTGACCTTCGAACCCGGGTCGGTGGACGAGCTCCTCGCCGCCGCCGCACGCTGGCCGCGGGCCGCCGCGTTCGGCCCGCGGATCTCCGAGACCGACGGGTCCGTGTACCCGTCCGCCCGGGCGGTGCCACGTCTGGGCGCGGGGATCGGCCACGCCCTGCTCGGCCAGGTGTGGCCGCGGAACCCGTGGACGGCGGGATACCTCGACGACGCGGACATGGAGACCGAGCGGGCCGCCGGGTGGCTGTCGGGTTCGTGCCTGCTGCTGCGCCGGGCGGCGTTCGATGCCCTGGGCGGGTTCGACGAGCGGTATTTCATGTACCTCGAGGACATCGACCTGGGCGACCGTCTCGGCAGGGCCGGGTGGCAGAACGTCTACGTGCCCGCCGCCGTCATCCACCACGACCAGGGTCACGCTGCGAACGCGGTGCCGGAGTTCACCCTCCGGGCGCACCACCGCAGCGCGTACCTGTTCCAGGCGGACAGGCACCCACACGCCTGGCAGGCACCGATACGCTGGGCGCTCAGAGCGGGCCTGGAGTTGCGGTGTCGCCTGGCGATCCGGTCCGCCCGGCGCGCCGCGGGCTGAGCCCCACACCCCGGAACCGAGACCCATCCACCGGCCACCGGAGCGGGGCGAGCGCGCCCCCGCCCGCGGCCCTTTCGACAGCAGGAGCCTTCACCGTGACCTCGACGACCCCCGGGAGTGCCACCGCCGACGACGACCTGATCGCGGACACCGAGGCGGTGGTGCTGGTCGGCGGCAAGGGCACCCGGCTCAGGCCCCTGACGATCTCGGCGCCCAAGCCGATGCTGCCCACCGCGGGCCTGCCCTTCCTGACCCACCTGCTCTCCCGGATCCGGGCGGCCGGCATCCGGCGCGTCGTGCTGGGGACCTCCTTCAAGGCCGAGGTCTTCGAGGAGTACTTCGGCGACGGGTCGGCCCTGGACCTGGACATCTCCTACGTCGTGGAGAACGAACCCCTGGGCACCGGCGGCGGCATCCGCAACGTCCTGTCCGAGCTCACCGCCTCGACGGTCATGGTGTTCAACGGCGACGTCCTCGGCGGGACCGACCTGCGGGAAATCCTCGCCCTGCACCGCGAGAAGAACGCCGACCTGACGATGCACCTGGTCCGCGTCTCCGATCCGCGCGCGTTCGGCTGCGTCACCACCGACGACGACGGGCGCGTCCAGGACTTCCTGGAGAAGACCCAGGATCCGCCGACCGACCAGATCAACGCCGGCTGCTACGTGTTCCGCCGTGAGCTCATCGAGCAGATCCCCGAGGGCCAGCCGGTGTCGGTCGAGCGTGAGACCTTCCCCCAGTTGCTCAGTGAGGGCCGGCGCGTCTACGGGTTCGTCGACTCCGCCTACTGGCGGGACATGGGCACGCCGGAGGACTTCGTGCGCGGCTCGGCGGACCTGGTCCGCGGCATCGCCCCGTCGCCGGCGCTCGACGGCCACGCGGGGGAGTCCCTGGTCCACGAGGGTGCCGGGATCGGGGCGGGCGCCGTCCTGGTCGGCGGGACCGTCGTGGGGCGCGGCGCGGAGATCGGGGCCGGGGCCAGACTGGACGGCGCGGTCGTCTTCGACGGTGCCCGCATCGAGGCCGGGGCGACGGTCGAGCGTTCGATCGTCGGATTCGGCGCGAGAATTGGCCACCGGGCGCTCATCCGGGACGGCGTGATCGGTGACGGCGCCGACATCGGTGCCCGCTGCGAGCTCCTGCGCGGTGCCCGCGTGTGGCCGGGGGTGCAGATCCCCGACGGCGGGATCCGCTACTCCACCGACATGTAGGCCCGGCCGGCCTTCGCCACCCATCCGATGTCTCGCCACCCATCGGATCCGGCAGGTGGCGCGACATCGGATAGGTGGCGCTCATGGCGGCTGGCGACTCACTCCACCGTGACGTAGGCGTCGCCTGCCGGCCGCGGCTCCCGTGGCGGGACCGTCTCGGCGGGCACGCCCACCGCGACCGCGCCGAGCGGCCGCCACGAGCCCGGCAACCCCAGTTCGCGGCGGGTGGTGTCGGCGGCGAAGATCGTCGACCCCACCCAGCACGAGCCCAGGCCGCGCGCGGCGAGCGCCACCAGCAGCGACTGCACCGCGGCACCTCCGGCGACGGTGAACATGGTCTCCTCGCAGGCGGCGCGGCGGGCGTCCGGGTAGTCGTGTGCTCCGGCGTCGTCGTCGACGAACGGCAGGATCAGCTCGGGGCAGGTGCGCAGCAGGTCACCGCGCCCGAGTCGACGGGCCAGGATCTCGCCGGTGTGCCCGTCGGCGCGCAGGTCGCGTTCCCAGTCCGCGCGCAGGGCGTCCAGCAGCCGCATGCGCGCGTGGCCCGTGACCCGCACGAACCGGACGGGAGTGCTGTGGTGCGGTGCGGGGGCGGTCAGCGCATCCGCCACGGCGCCGGCCAACAGGTCCGCGTCGACGGACTCGTCGGAGAACCGTCGCACCGAGCGACGGGCGGGAACGGCCTCCCGCCGCCCCAGCGCCACCGCTTCGGCGGTGCCCAACCGGAACAGGTCCGAGGACCCGTCCCTGACCAGGTCACGGGCCCGCCGGGGGACGTCCACCTCGTGGTCGTCGCGGCCGTGGTCGTCGTTGCCGTTGTCGTCACCGTCGTTGTCGCGACCGTCGTCCAGCAGCAGGTGCCCGATCCCGCGCACCACGGCCACGGGCCGCGCCCCCAGCTTGCCCTTGACCAGGTCCGCCGCTGACGCGATCTCGTCGGCCACGGCGACGTCGGTCACCAACAGTTCGTTGCCCTGGCGGTCCACGGCGCCGTCGTACCCCACCGACACCCGCAGTCCGGCGGCGCCGATGGCCATGTCGATCTGGCCGGTGCGCCAGGCCCGCCCCATCGTGTCGGTGACGACGACCGCGACGCGCGCGCCGGTGAGGCGTCGGAGTTCGCGGGCGAGCGCGGCGGCGGAGGCGTCAGGATCCTCGGGGAGCAGCGCGAGCTCGCGGGCCTCGACGTTGGAGCCGTCGACCCCGGCGGCGGCCTGGACGATCCCCAGCCGGTTCTCCGTGATGAGCGTGCGGTTGACGCGCGCGACCACGCGGACCGACTCGGCGTCCACGAGCCGCCGGCGCAGGGCGTCGCGCTCGTCCGGGTCGGTGGGGGCGGGAACGATCCGCCCCTCGGTCTTGGACAGCACCTTGGAGGTCAGCACCACCACGTCGCCGTCGACGAGGCCGTGCCGGTCGGCGGTGAGCGCGTCGGCGAGGGCGCGCGCGAGGTCGTCACCGGGCCGGAACTCGGGCAGGCCGTCGGGTGCCCACATGACGACGTCCGCGGGCGCGGCGTGTTCGACGGTCCAGCGGCGGATCTCGGGGAGCGCGCCGTCGGTCATCGGTCGGCCCGGGCCGGGACCTCGAGGCCGGCCAGGTCGATCGCGGCGGCGACCATGTCCGCGGTGGCGTCGGGGTCGGTCATGAGCAGCGGGACCTCCCGGATCGCGACGCCGTCGACCGCGCCGGAGCCGTCGGCGGGCGCGTCGCCCGGGGCCACGAGCCAGCCGTCGAGCAGGCCGGTGCCGGAGCGGGCGCCGTAGTGGCGCGCCACGGCCGTCGCGGAGGTCTCGACTCCGATCGCCGTGAGGCACGTGTCGGCCATGCCGCGCAGCACCGCCCCGCCGATCACCGGGCTGATGCCCACCACGGGGGCGGGGGTGGACCGCAGCGCGGCGCGGATCCCGGGCACCGCGAGGATCGCGCCGACGGAGACCACGGGGTTGGAGGGGGCGACGACGACGAGGTCGGCCGTCTCGATCGCCTCGAGCGTCTCCGGGGTCGGCGTGGCGGCATCGGCGCCGACCTGCACGAAGCCGGAAGGTGTCAGTTGCGCCCGGTGCTTGACCCACCACTCCTGGAAGTGGATCGCCCGCGGGCCGGGGGCGTCCGCGTCAGGGCCGTCGCCGGGGGTCGCCGCGTCGCCCGCGCCGGTCCCGTCGTCGGCCGTGCCGCCGGTCACGACCACGTGCGTCTCGCAGCGGTCGTCGGTCACGGGCAGCAGGCGTACGCCGGGGGACCAGCGGGTCGACAGCGCCTCGGTGACGTGGGTGAGCCGGTAGCCGGCGTCGAGCATCTGCGTGCGCACCAGGTGGGTGGCCAGATCCTTGTCGCCCAGCCCGAACCAGTCGGGCTGCACGCCGTATGTCGCGAGTTCGTCCCGGCAGTTCCACGTCTCCCCGGCGTGGCCCCAGCCGCGCTCGGGGTCGATGCCGCCGCCGAGGGTGTACATGCAGGTGTCGAGGTCGGGGCAGATGCGGACCCCGTGCATCCAGGCGTCGTCGCCGACGTTGACCACCGCGTCGATACGATGCGGCGAACCCGCTCGGGCGGACTCGGCGTCCAGTCCGAGTAGTCGGCGGGCGCCGAGCAGGAAACGGGCGCCACCGACGCCGCCGGCCAGAACACAGATCTTCACACGGACGAGAGTAGTGACGGTGCGTGCGACGCCGCGCCGGTGGGCCGGACAGCCCCGGTCCGGGAGGGTGGCGGGCGCGCCGGGGACGTGTCCCACGCCACAATCGGGGCGGCGTGTCACCGGCCGCGGCGGGTGGGGAAAATGGTAGGTATCCCCGATTTCGCTTGACCTACGCGGCTTGCATGTGTGTAATCACAGGTGTGTCATTCCCTGGTGGGTGACGGTAAACATCGCACAGACATCAGACAATCCGCGATCCGGCAGGGCTCCCTCGGCCGTGTCGGCGACGGGCACTCAGACGCGGACCATCGCGCACGAACATGCAACACGAAGGGATGACCGTGGATCGACAGTCACGCACCATCGCGGGACCCGAGCTGGCCCTGGTCGACCTCGGTGTCTCCGGCCTGTTCGTCGAGGACGAGCAGGAGAGCTGGCAGGAACGGGCTCTGTGCGCGCAGACCGATCCCGAGGCGTTCTTCCCGGAGAAGGGCGGGTCGACCCGCGAGGCCAAGAAGATCTGCACCGGCTGCGAGGTCAAGGCCGAGTGCCTCGAGTACGCGCTGGCCAATGACGAGCGCTTCGGCATCTGGGGCGGGCTGTCCGAGCGTGAGCGGCGGCGCATCAAGCGCGACGCCGTCATGTGAGCCGCGTGCGGGTCATCCCAGCCCGTCACCCGGCCCCGTCTTCCGGCGCCACCTCCCACCCCTGACCGCCCCGTACCGGGCGGTCAGTTCTCGTCGGGGCCGGCCTCGACCTCGTCGGGGGAGAGTTCCAAGTGCTGGGAGACCAGTTCGACCAGCACGGAGTAGATGAGGTCCCGCAGGTCATCGCTGTCCGGCGCGCGCCGGGACAGGGGCTTGCGGAACAACACCAGCCGCGCCCGGGTCGGCTGCCCCGAGCGGTCGACGCCCGCTGGCACCAGGCGGGCGAGCGGGACGTCGCCGTCGGCCACGACCTCCTCGGGCCACGTCTCGCCGGGACGCAGTCGCATGCGGGGCACCATGTCGACCGCGAGGTCCAGATGCACCAGTCGGGAGTGCCAGTGCTGGTCGATCTCCGCGAACGCCTCGAGCGCGGCGGCGTCGAACTCGGCCGACCGGCTGCGCCACCTCGGCACCTCCGGGGGCAGGATCGGGCCGCGGGGGCCGTGCCCGCGTCGGTCCGCCCGCCGGGAGGTGACCACACGCGGGCCGCGACGCCCCGGGTCCCCGGGGAAATCTCGGACCGAGATCCGGCTGCCGGCGCTCACGTCGCTCTGGCCGGCACCGGGGATCGCGGTGCCGGTGGGCGGTCGTCCGGGTACCGGGGCGGTCGGGGTCATGGCGCGAGGATAACCCCGCTCGTGGCGGGTGCGTCGAACCGGCGTGGGCGGGTCGCGGCGCCTCCGCCCCGGGTGCGGGACTACCCTGGGGCCTCGTGAGTGAGAACCGTCGTTGCTGCCGTCCGGGATGTCCCAACCGCGCGGTCGCCACGCTCACCTACGTCTACGCCGACTCGACGGCCGTCATCGGCCCGCTGCCCGCGGTCCGCGAGCCGCACGCCTGGGATCTCTGCGCGGCCCACGCACTGCGCATCACCGCCCCCCGGGGCTGGGACCTGGTGCGCCACCCGGACATCGACACCTCGGCCGAGGACTCGGACCTCACGGCGTTGCTCGACGCGGTCACCGGCGGCCCGGTCGGCGGGCGCAGGACCGGCGCCGCACTGGTCGACGCCGATCGCCTGCGTCGTCTCGGTGTCTCCGATCCCGGGCCGGTCCTCGACGACGCACGGAGCCGCACGGAGGACGGGTCCGGCCCCGCCACCGGCCCCTCCGGCGCGACCGGACGTCCCCACCTGCGGGTCGTGCCGGACATGGCCACCGCACCCGACACCGGTACCGGCGGGTCCGGCGACGGCCGACCGGAGCCGGGCCCCGCCCCCCGCTGAGCCGCGGCCCGCGAGGTCGGTCCGCCGCCGGTACGGCGCGGGTAGTGTCAGACAGAACACCGACCGACCCGTCTCACACCCCTGGAGCAACACGTGGCACGTAGCGCCGAGTCCGTCCGAGCAGTCATCAAGGCGTACGACGTCCGTGGTGTCGTCGGCGAACAGATCGATGAGGACTTCGTCCGCGAGGTCGGGGCGTCGTTCGCCCGCCTCATGCGTTCGGAGGGTGCCCGCACCGTGGTGATCGGCCACGACATGCGGGACTCGTCCCCGGGCCTGTCCGCCGCCTTCGCCGACGGGGTGACCGCCCAGGGACTGGACGTGGTGACCATCGGCCTGGCCTCGACCGACCAGCTCTACTTCGCCTCCGGTTCACTCGACTGCCCCGGTGCCATGTTCACCGCCAGTCACAACCCCGCCGCCTACAACGGCATCAAACTGTGCCGCCCCGGCGCCAAGCCGGTCGGGCAGGAGTCCGGCCTGCGGACCATCGCGGACGAGGTCATCGAGGGGGTCCCCGCCCACGACGGCGAGGCCGGCACCGTCACCGAGCGGGACGTCCTGGACGGTTACGGCGAGTACCTGCGCGGACTGGTCGACCTGTCGGGCATCCGCCCGCTCACGGTGGCGGTGGACGCCGGCAACGGGATGGGTGGCCACACCGTGCCCGCCGTCCTGGGCGGGTTGCCGCTCGAGATCGTGCCGCTGTACTTCGAGCTCGACGGCAACTTCCCCAACCACGAGGCGAACCCGCTGGAACCGGCCAACATCGTCGACCTGCAGGCCCTCGTCAGGGAGAGCGGGGCCGACATCGGCCTGGCGTTCGACGGCGACGCCGACCGCTGCTTCGTGGTGGACGAGCGCGGCGAGCCGGTCGCGCCGTCGGCCATCACCGCCCTCGTCGCCGAGCGTGAGCTGGCCAAGGACCCGGGCGCCTCGATCATCTACAACCTCATCACCTCCCGGGCCGTCCCCGAGCTCGTCGAGGAGAAGGGCGGCGTCGCCGTCCGTACCCGGGTCGGGCACAGCTTCATCAAGGCGCAGATGGCCGACACCGGTGCCGTCTTCGGAGGGGAGCACTCGGCGCACTACTACTTCCGCGATTTCTGGGGCGCCGACTCGGGCATGCTCGCCGCGATGCACGTCCTGGCGGCGCTGGGCGGGCAGGACGGGACCCTGTCGGCGCTCATGGCCGAGTACACCCGGTACGCCGCCTCCGGCGAGATCAACTCCACTCTCGACTCCGCCGAGGCCCAGACCGAGCGGATGGAGGAGGTCGTCACCGCGTTCTCGAAGCGCGCCGAGTCCATCGACCGGCTCGACGGCGTGACGGTGGACCTCGGCGACGGATCGTGGTTCAACCTGCGCGCCTCCAACACCGAGCCGCTGCTGCGTCTCAACGCCGAGGCGCCTACCAGGGAGGACGTCGCCGCCGTGGTCGACGAGGTCCTCGCGATCGTCCGTGCCTGACCTGACCAGCGACACCGGGGCCGGTCGGGTCGACCTCGACGACCCCGGGGCGCTGCGCGCCGCCGACGCCACGGGTGCGCTGCTCCACGCGTCGATGGCGGGAGCCCAGTTGCGCACCGTGGCCACCGCCGCGGGCGGTGGCGCGCTCGACTCGCTCGAGCGATTCCGTCCGAGGGCGGTGGTCTGGGTGTCCGGGCGGTCGGACCGTGCGCGCCACGCGGCCGGCGTGGTGGCCGCACTGGCGGAGATCGGCGGCGGCCCCGCCGTCCCCCCGCTGGTGCTCGCGCGCACCCTGCCCGCGTGGGTGGGCGCTCTCGACGTGGTCCTCGTCTCCGGGGACGACGCCGGCGACCCTCGACTGGTGACCGCGATCGACTCCGCCGCCGGCCGCGGCGCGACCGTCATCGTGGACGTACCCCGGGAGGGCCCGGTCGCCGAGTCCGGCCGCGGCCGGGCCACGTGGCTCGAACCGCTCCCGTACGTGCCGCCCCACCGTGGTGTGCTGCGCCACCTGGCGGCCGGGATGGCCGTGCTCGCCGCGCTGGGCGCGCGGGGCCTGGACGTGGCCGCCGCGGCCGACGCCGTCGACATCGAACTCGAGGGGCTCGGCCCGGAACTGGCCACCCCGGTCAACCCGGCGAAGCTGCTCGCGACATCGGTGGCGGGCCGTGATCCTCTCGTGTGGATCCACTCGGACCCGGTGTCCGCGGCCTACTGTGACCGCGCGGTCGCCGCGTTCTGCGACGCCGGCAGGGTCACGGCCGCGTCCTCGGTCCCCGACGCGGTGCGTGCGCACGCCGAACGGGCCCAGGGTCGTCCGCCGACGGATCCGCTGGCGAGCCTGTTCCACGACGAGGAGTTGGACGGACCACGCGACGATCTGCCCGTCAGGTACGTCGGTATGGTGTTGGGCGCGGACGAGGAGATCGTCCGGCTGGCTGCGGGCCCGCTCGCGGATGTCGAGTGGATCACCGATCGCGGTCGGGACACGGCCGGCGACGCCCCGGCCCCGTTGAGCGGAAAGGTGGCAGCGCTCATGGCCCGCACGGAACTGGCCGCCGCCTACCTCCTCGTCGGAGGTCTGTAGGTCCGTGGTCGCACTCGAACCGGTGGTCCAGGCCTACGCCTGGGGCTCCCGGACCGCGCTTCCCGAGCTGTGCGGGATCACCTCGCCGGCGCCCCACCCCGTCGCCGAGCACTGGTTCGGCGCGCACGACTCCGGCTCCTCGCGGTGCTCCGACGGTCGCGGCCTCGACGCACGGATCGCCGCCGACCCCGAGCGCGAGCTGGGCCCGCGGGTGCTGGCCGAGCACGGCGGGGGACTGCCCTTCCTGGTCAAGCTGCTCTCCGCCGAACAGGCACTGTCGCTCCAGGCCCATCCGTCCCCGGAGAAGGCGCGTGAGGGTTTCGCGGCGGAGGACGCGCGCGGGATCGCCGTCGACGCGCCGGACCGCAACTACCGCGACGTCAACCACAAGCCCGAGATCCTCGTCGCGCTCACCGAGTTCCACGCCCTCGTGGGCTTCCGCCCGGTGGAGCGCACGGTGGCACTGCTCGACGCGCTGGGCGTCGCGTCCCTGAAGCCCTACCGGGACATGCTCGCCGGGCAGCCCGACGCCGAGGGTCTGCGCGCGGTCTTCACCACCTTCGTCACGATGCCGCACGTCGTACTGGCCGGCGTCGTGCCCGACCTGGTGACCTGTGCGGTGTCCTACCTCACCGACCACGGGGTCGAGGGGCCGTGGTCCCCGGTGGCCGCTACGATCACCGAACTCGCCGAGCGGTACCCGACCGATCCGGGGGTCCTGGGTGCGCTGCTGCTCAACCGGGTCGTCCTCCAGCCGGGCGAGGCCGTCTACCTGGGGCCCGGGCAACTCCACGCCTACCTACGGGGCGTCGGTGTGGAGGTCATGGCCAACTCGGACAACGTCCTGCGCGGCGGCCTGACCCCCAAGCACGTCGACGTCCCCGAACTGATGCGGGTGCTCGAGTTCAGCCCGCTCGCAGACCCCACCGTCCGGGCGGTCGAGGCCGACCGCGACATCCCCGGCGAGGTCGACTACCCCACGCCCGAACCCGATTTCGCGTTGTCGCGCATCGACGTGCCGGCCGACGGCGACCCGGCCGCCTGGCGACCGGAGGGCCCCGAGGTGCTGCTGTGCACCTCCGGCGAGGCGGTCGTGGACTCCGACGGGACGAGCGAGGCCCTCGCGCCCGGGCGGGCCGTGTGGGTACCGGCCTCGACCTCCCGGGTGTGTCTGCGCAGTACCGCCGGGGCCACCGTGTTCCGGACCCGCGTCGCCGGCGGGTGACGGGGCCGACACCCCGGCGGGCCGTCCCGCTAGTGTGGGGCGGAAGTCTTTCGCGAGTCAACGAGGAGCTGGTCGAGGAACATGTCCGCTGATCTGCAGGTTCAGTCCGTCAACGGTGTCGAGTTCAAGGTGGCGGATCTGTCGCTGGCGGAGGCGGGCCGCAAGCAGATCCGTCTGGCCGAGCACGAGATGCCGGGTCTGATGGCGCTGCGCGAGGAGTACGCGGCCGAGCAGCCGCTGGCCGGCGCCCGGATCGCGGGGTCGATCCACATGACGGTGCAGACCGCGGTGCTGATCGAGACGCTGACCGCGCTGGGCGCGGAGGTCCGGTGGGCCTCGTGCAACATCTTCTCCACGCAGGACGAGGCGGCCGCGGCGGTCGTGGTGGGCCCGGAGGGGACCCCGGAGGCGCCCCGCGGCGTGCCGGTGTTCGCGTGGAAGGGCGAGACCCTCACCGAGTACTGGTGGTGCACCGAGCAGATCATGACCTGGCCGGAGACCGAGCCGAACATGATCCTCGACGACGGTGGCGACGCCACGATGCTCGTGATCAAGGGCAAGGAGTTCGAGCAGGCCGGCGCCGTGCCCTCGGACGACTCGGCCTGGTCCGCGGAGGAGAAGGTCTTCCACGCGCTGCTGCGTGAGTCCGTTCCGGCCAACCCGGGCAAGTACACGGCGATCGCCGAGTCGGTCCAGGGCGTGACCGAGGAGACCACCACCGGCGTCCACCGCCTGTACCACTTCCACAACGAGGGCGTGCTGCCGTTCCCGGCGATGAACGTCAACGACGCGGTCACCAAGAGCAAGTTCGACAACAAGTACGGCACCCGCCACTCGCTGCTGGACGGCATCAACCGCGGCACCGATGCCCTCATCGGCGGCAAGAAGGCCCTGGTGTGCGGTTACGGCGACGTGGGCAAGGGCTGCGCCGAGGCGCTGGCCGGGCAGGGCGCGCGCGTGCAGGTCACCGAGATCGACCCGATCAACGCGCTGCAGGCGCTGATGGACGGCTTCGACGTGGTCACCGTGGACGAGGCCATCGCCGATGCGGACATCATCATCACCGCCACGGGCAACAAGGACATCATCACCTTCGAGCACATGACGCGGATGAAGAACAAGGCCATCCTGGGCAACATCGGCCACTTCGACAACGAGATCGACATGGCCGGGCTCGAGTCCGCCGAGGGCGTCACCCGCATCAACATCAAGCCGCAGGTCGACGAGTTCGTCTTCGACGACGACGGCCGCTCGATCATCGTGCTGTCCGAGGGGCGCCTGCTCAACCTGGGCAACGCCACCGGGCACCCGTCGTTCGTGATGTCCAACAGCTTCTCCGACCAGGTCATCGCCCAGATCGAGCTGTTCACCAAGGCCGACCAGTACCCGATCGGGGTGCACCTGCTGCCCAAGATCCTCGACGAGAAGGTCGCCCGCCTGCACGTGGAGGCGCTCGGAGGCTCCCTGACCACGCTGGCCAAGGACCAGGCCGAGTACATCGGCGTGGACGTCGAGGGCCCCTTCAAGCCCGACCACTACCGCTACTGAGCGACGCCGGGGATGGTCGCACGGCTGGTGGTCGTCGAGGGTCTCGACGGCGCGGGGAAGAACACGCTTACGACGGCGCTCGTCGCCGAGCTCGCCTCCCGCGGTCTCTCGGTCGGCCGCCTGGCCTTCCCCCGGTACGGCACCCTGCACGCCGACCTGGCCGCCGACGCACTGCACGGTGGCCAGGCCGGCACCGCGGACTCGCCCCACGCGATGGCACTGCTGTTCGCGATGGACCGGCACGCCGCGCTGGGCGAGCTCGCGCAGCTGGGGTCCACCCACGACGTGGTGCTGCTCGACCGGTACGTGGCCTCCAACGCCGCGTACACCGCCGCCCGGCTCGGTCCGGACCGCGAGTCCGAGGTGGTCGAGTGGATCGGCACCCTCGAGTTCGACCGGCTCGGGCTGCCCGTCCCCGACCTGCAGATCCTGCTCGACACCCCGGTGGAGCTGGCGGCACGGCGCGCGGGCTCCCGGGAGGCCGCCGATCCGGCGCGCGTCCGCGACCGCTACGAACGCGACGCGGAGCTGCAGGCGGCGACCGGGCGGGTCTACCGTCGGCTCGCCGCCGCAGGGTGGCGTTCGCCCTGGCGCGTGATCGGGTCTGACCCCCACGTGCGGGAGTTGGCCGACCTCGTCGTCGTCCCCCCTCCGGCCGCCGCGCCGCACCCCGGTCCGTCGGGTCGGCCGGGTAAGGTCTGAGAGGGCAGGAACACGACCCGCGGTGCGTGCCCACGGGTGGTGAGCCTGACGACGCCTACACGACACGCCGACACAAGTGGTGACCATGACCCCGAAGATCCTCGTCGTCGACGACGACGCCGCACTGGCAGAGATGCTCACCATCGTCCTGCGGGGCGAGGGGTTCGAGACCGAGATCGTCGGCGACGGAGTTCAGGCCATCGAGACGTTCCGCGCGGTGCAGCCCGACCTGGTTCTGCTGGACCTCATGCTGCCGGGCAAGAGCGGGATCGACGTGTGCCGCGAGATCCGCGCCGAGTCCCGGGTGCCGATCGTCATGCTCACGGCCAAGACGGACACCGTCGACGTGGTGCTCGGCCTGGAGTCCGGCGCGGACGACTACATCATGAAGCCCTTCAAGCCGAAGGAGCTGGTGGCCCGCATCCGGGCCCGCCTGCGTCGCGGCGAGGACGAGCCCAGCGAGGTCCTGCACATCGGCGACGTGACGATCGACGTCCCCGCGCACACGGTCACCCGCGAGGGCACGCCGATCCCGCTCACCCCGCTCGAGTTCGACCTCCTGGTGGAACTGGCCCGCAAGCCCCGCCAGGTGTTCACGCGTGAGGTCCTGCTCGAACACGTGTGGGGCTACCGCCACTCGGCCGACACCCGGCTGGTCAACGTCCACGTCCAGCGCCTGCGGGCGAAGATCGAGAAGGACCCCGAGAACCCGGAGGTCGTCCTCACCGTGCGCGGCGTCGGCTACAAGGCCGGTCCGGTCTCGTGACCACCGCTCGTCCCGACGACGCGGTGGCGTCCACCGGGGACGAGCCCGACACCCGGGACGTGACCGACTCGTCACCGACCTTCCGGGAGCGACTGTCCGAACTCGACCCGGCCGCCATCGGCGGTCGGATCGCGCGGCTGTGGCGGCGGTCGCTGCAGCTGCGGGTCGTCACCTCCACGCTGGCGCTGTCGATGGGCGTGATCCTCACGATCGCGTTCATGTTGCAGAGCCAGATGGCCGCCCAGCTGCTGTCGACCAAACTCGATGCGGCCATCGAGCAGGCCAGCAGGCTCCGCCTCACGGTGCAGGCGCAGATCGCCGCCACCGACGAGGGCACGAGCGAGCAGTCCCGGATCGACCAGGCGCGGAGCGCCATCAGCGACCGCGGGCTCGCCTCCGACGGGGACTCCGTCCACGCCGGCACCTTCGACCCGATCCTCGTGGTGCCGGACCAGACCGGCCGCGGCCAGGTGGTCAGCCCCTCCGGGGCGCAGGTGCCACCGGAGCTGCAGTCCCTGGTCCAGCGGGGCAGGATCGCCTCCCAGTACGTCACCGTCGACTTCCGTGGCGAGCAGGTCAAGGCGCTCATGCTCGGCACGCCGACGGACTCCTCCATCCCCGGACTCGAGCTGTACCTCGTCTACCCGCTCACCGCGGAGGAACAGACCCTCGGGATCATGCGGGGGATCGTCGCCACGGCGGGCCTGGCGATCATCGTCCTGTCCGCGGCGATCGCGTGGATAGTGGCCCGGCAGGTCGTCCTGCCCGTGCGGCAGGCGGCCTCCATCGCCCAGCGCTTCGCCAACGGCCACCTCAAGGAACGGATGGTCATCCGCGGCGAGGACGACGTCGCGCGCCTGGCCATGGCGTTCAACGACATGGCGCAGAGCCTGTCGGACCAGATCACCCAGCTCGAGGAGTTCGGTGACCTGCAGAAGCGGTTCACCTCAGATGTCTCCCACGAGCTACGCACCCCGCTGACCACCGTCCGGATGGCGGCGGACATCATCTCCGACTCCGCCGCCGACCTGGACGCCCCCGCCAAACGCGCGGTGGAGCTGCTCGAATCCGAACTCGACCGGTTCGAGAGCCTGCTCACCGACCTGCTCGAGGTCTCCCGCCACGACGCCGGCATGGCCGAGCTCGCGACGGCCGAGATGGACGTGCGTACCTCCGTCGCGGACTCGGTCGGCACCGTGGCCCACATCGCCGAGGCCGCCGGGGTGGAGGTCGAGGTCGACATGCCCGACGAGCCGGTCATGGCCGAGGTCGACTCGCGGCGCGTCGAGCGGATCCTGCGCAACCTCGTGGCGAACGCGCTCGACCACAGTGAGTCCAAGCCGGTGAAGGTCACCCTGCGGTGTTCGGACGCCGCCCTCGCCGTCTCGGTCCGCGACCACGGGGTGGGGCTCAAACCCGGGGAGGAGACCCGGGTGTTCAACCGCTTCTGGCGCGCCGACCCCTCACGGGTGCGACGTTCCGGCGGCACCGGGCTCGGCCTGGCGATCGCCCTCGAGGACGCCAAGCTCCACGGGGGCCGGCTGGACTGCTGGGGCAGCCCGGGGGAGGGGTCCTGCTTCCGTTTGACCATCCCGCGGCGCCGCGGCGGCACCCTCACCTCCAGCCCGCTGCCCCTCACCCCCGAGGACGAGGCCAGGCTCGTGCGTACCGGCTCGCCGACCTCCCTCGAGCGGGTCCCCGGGGCAGGGGAGAGCCGGCCATGACCCGGCCCCGGCCCCGGTCCCTGCTCGTGTCGGTGGCGCTGGCCTGCGCGACCGGGCTCGCGGCGGCCGGGTGCGCCACGCTGCCCTCGTCGTCGTCCCCCCAGGTCATCGACACCTTCTCGCCGGAGGGCAGCGAACTGTCGGTCCCCACACCGGTACCGGACCAGGAACCGGACCTCCTGGTCCGCGACTTCCTCAAGGCCGCGGCGATCGCCGATCAGCGGCACGCCGCCGCCCGTCAGTTCCTCACCCCGGACGCCGCCGAGAACTGGGACGACCTCGCGGAGACCATCATCGTGCTGCGCGCCGACCTCAGCGCCGAGGGCGGCCGGTCGGCCGACCGCGCCGAGTACACGCTGCGTGCGGAGAAGGTCGGCACCCTCGACCCCGGCGGCATCTTCCGCGAGGACGTCGGCCAACTCGAGGTCACCATCGGCCTGACCCGCACCGACGGCCAGTGGCGCATCGACGAACTGCCGCCCGGGGTGGTGATCGAGAAGGCCGAGTTCTTGTCGACCTACGCGCAACGGGACCTGTTCTTCCTCTCCGGATCCGGTGACGCGCTCGTCCCGGACCCGCGCTGGACGGCCGCCGACCGCACCGATCTCGAGTACTCGCTCGTCAATCTGCTCGCCACCGGCCCCCGGCCCGGACTCACCGACGCGGTCCTGTCCCGCGTACCCGCCTCCGTCTCCGTCCGCCCCGACGAGGACGAGGACGGCGCCGACGCCGCGGGCACCACCATCGACTTCGCCGGATTGCCGGTCCTCAGCAGCCAGGCCACCACCCAGTTCGCCGCGCAGGTCGTGTGGACCCTCGCCCGCGCCGACGTCCCCGGCCCCTACCGCCTCGAGCGGGACGGCGCCCCCCTCGACGAGCGATACGCGACCGGGTGGACCACCGAGGACGTCCGTGACTTCGACCCCTACCCGCCGGCGGAGCCCATGCGATACGCGCTCACCGCCGCGGACGGGTTGGTGCGGCTCGAGGCCGGCGGCGCACGACCGGCCTCGGGGCCCTGGTCGGAGGTGCGCGGCGGCACCAACGCGGTGATCTCCCACGACGGACGCAACCTCGCCGTGGTGACCGGGGAGGGGGAGATCGGACCGCGCCGTGTCCTGGTGGGGCCGATCGACGGCGCGCCCGCCGAGGCCCTCACCGCCGGGACGGTGGCCGGCCCGACGTTCCACCCGGTGACCGGGCGGGCCTGGGTGCTGGTCGACGACGCGCGACTGCTCCGTATCGGGATGGGCGAGAACGCCCCCGCCGTCCAGGAGATGGACGCCGGGCCGCTGCTCGCCCTCGGGGCGAGGGTGACCGGCCTGCGTATCGACCAGTCCGGAACCCAACTGGCCGTGGTCGTCGACGGCAAGGTGTTCATCGGCGCGTTGTCCGCCGAGACCGGACAACCGCTGCCGGGCACGTTCCGCCAGGTCGGCCGCGCACTCGGGGAGACCGTCACCGCCGTGGCGTGGCGGGACCGGTCCACGATCGTCGTGGGTCGCGACACCACCGAGGCCCCCGTCGCGACCGTCTCCGTGGACGGGGCGATCGCCGAGCCGTTGTCCCAGCGAAACATCTCGGGACCGGTGACCGCGGTCGCGGCGGCCGGGCGCGAGATCTACGTGGTGGACCGGCGGTCCCTGCTGCGACTCGACACCGGTGCCGACACCGGTGACAGGTACTGGCGGGAGATCGCCGGACTGGCCGCCATCCGCGCGGACCCGGTGGTGGCGGGCTGAGCCGGTGACCGCCGGGGACGAGGGTGCGCCGGCCCGGTGGCGCGGCGGGGAGACCTGGACCGCGGCTCTCGCCGACCTGGTCGTACCCGTGGAATGCGCCGGATGCGGCCGCCCCCGTCACCGGTGGTGCCCGGACTGCGCCGCCACACTCGCGGGCGCCCCGCTGGGAGTGCGGACCCGCGCCGACCTGCGGGTGCCGGTCTGGGCGCTGTCCCGGCACGCCGGCCCGGCCGCCCGGGCGGTGTCCGCCTACAAGGACCGCGGGCGGGCCGACCTGGCACGGCCCCTCGGAGCGGCACTGGCCGCGGCCGTCGACGTGCTCCGGGCAGACGGGGAGATCGCGGAGGCGGGCGACCGCCCCACCGTGCTGGTGCCCGCCCCCGCGTCGGCGCGGGCCCGGCGGCGGCGGGGGTTCGACCACGTCCGCGGCGTCGTGGACGTCCTCGCCGCCGAGCTCGCCGGCTCGGTGCCGGGCGGGCCGGTGGTGGTGGCCCCGCTCCTCGAGGTCCGGGGACGGGTGCGGGACGCGGCCGGGCTCGGCGCGCAGGCCCGCGCGAACAATCTCTCGGGGCGGATCCGCCGCCGCCCGGTGGGCGCAGGGTTGCGGGCGACCCCGGGGGCGCCGGCGACCGTGCCCGCCCTGTTGGGGACACCGTCGACCGTGCTCCTCGTCGACGACGTGGTCACCACGGGCGCCACCGCCGCGCAGTGCGTCGCGGTCCTGGACGCGGGCGGGTTGCGCGTCACGGGTGTGCTCGCCGTGACCGCCGCCTGACGGCGGACGACTCCCCGCGGGGGAGGGGTCGACGCGACCTTCGCGGTCCGCGGGTCCGCGCCCACGCGAGGGGGTAGGGTGGGTTTTGGACGCGTTCACCAGCACGTTCGCCGCCTGGCGGCTCCGGTGGACAGCGTCTGCAGAGTATCCACTCAGCCATGTGGGTGGCCCCTTCGGCCGGGATTCCGGGCGGTTACCGGATCGGCCGCAGCGGCCCGCCGCAGGCCCGATGAGGAGGAGCTTCGATGGCGAAGACCCCCGCAGTCCTGCTTGATCCCGCCACCTTCGACGGTCCGTCGACAGACGACCCCGGTACGCCGGAGGCCCCGGTCACCATCCGTGGCCGCAATGTCGAGGTCCCCGAACACTTCGCGAGCCGCATCAACGCCAAGCTCGCGAAGATCGAGAAGATCTCGCCGGCCATCCAACGGTTCGACGTGATCCTGCTGCACGAGAACAACCCGCGGCTGTCCAAGGTGAGCCAGCGCATCGAGATCACCCTCAAGGGCAAGCCCGGCGTCGCTCGCGCGGAGGCGGCCGAGGACACCTTCTACGCGGCCCTCGAGTCGGCGGTCGCCAAGCTCGAGCGTCAGATGCGCAAGGCCCGCACGCGGCGCAAGATCAGCCACTCCGGCCACCGGCGCCCCCAGTCCGTCGCCGAGGCGACCGCCGAGCTGACGGCCGACGCCGCCCCGGCCGAGATGCTGGACGGGGTCGACGGCGCCGAGTACAACGACGGGGTCGACGAGCAGATGCCGGGACAGATCGTGCGGAAGAAGGAGCACGACGGCGCCCCGATGTCGGTCGACGAGGCACTCGAGAAGATGGAGCTGGTGGGCCACGACTTCTATCTCTTCCGGGATACCGAGACCGGACGCGCCACCGTCGTCTACCGCCGGCACGCGTTCGACTACGGGCTCATCACCCTGAGCGACGAGGGCTGACGGCCCCGTCCCGTAACCCCCGAGGGCGGTCCGGTCCCCCCTGACCGGACCGCCCTCGGCGTGTCACGACGGCCCACAGCACCTAGGATGAGGACGGGCCCGCGTGTCGCCACGCAGGTCGCCGTATCCACGACCACTTCCCCGACCACGAGGACGTTCGAGACTGTGTCGATTCTTTCCAAGCTGCTCCGTGCCGGCGAGGGGCGAAAGCTCAAGAAGTACACCGCTCTCGCCGACTACGTGGACACACTCGCCGACGAGACGGAGAAGCTGAGCGACGACGAACTGCGGGCAAAGACCGACGAGTTCAGGCGTCGCGTCGCCGACGGGGAGACGTTGGACGAGCTCCTCCCGGAGGCCTTCGCGGTGGCCCGCGAGGCGGCCCATCGGGTCCTCGGTCAGAAGCCCTACAAGGTGCAGATCATCGGCGCCATCGTGCTGCACACCGGCTCGGTCGCCGAGATGAAGACCGGTGAGGGCAAGACCCTGACCTGTGTTTTGCCGGCCTACCTCAACGCCCTCGCCGGGAACGGCGTGCACGTGGTCACCGTCAACGACTACCTGGCCAAGCGCGACGCGGAATGGATGGGTCGTGTCCACCGCTTCCTCGGCCTGTCGGTGGGAGCGATCCTCGGCGGGATGACCCCGGCGCAGCGCCGCGAGGCCTATCACGCCGACATCACCTACGGGACCAACAACGAGTTCGGCTTCGACTACTTGCGCGACAACATGGCGCACGACACCGCCGATCTGGTCCAGCGCGGCCACAACTACGCGATCGTGGACGAGGTCGACTCGATCCTCATCGACGAGGCGCGGACCCCGCTCATCATCTCGGGACCCGCCGACGGTTCCAGCAAGTGGTACGGCGAGTTCGCACGCATCGCGCCGTTGCTGGAGGAGGGGACCCACTACGAGGTCGACCGCAAGAAGCGGACCATCGGCGTGACCGAGCAGGGCGTGGAGTTCGTCGAGGACCAGCTGGGGATCGACAACCTCTACGAGGCCGCGAACTCGCCCCTGGTGAGCTACCTGAACAACTCCATCAAGGCCAAGGAGCTGTTCACCAAGGACAAGGACTACATCGTCCGCGACGGTGACGTGATCATCGTCGACGAGTTCACCGGCCGCGTCCTCGACGGGCGTCGCTACAACGAGGGCATGCACCAGGCGATCGAGGCCAAGGAGCGGGTCGAGATCAAGGCCGAGAACCAGACGCTGGCCACCATCACCCTGCAGAACTACTTCCGGCTGTACGACAAGCTGGCGGGCATGACGGGCACGGCCGAGACCGAGGCCGCCGAGCTCTACTCGATCTACAAGCTCGAGGTCATGCCCATCCCGACCAACCGGCCGATGGCCCGCGAGGACCAGGCGGACCTCATCTACAAGACGGAGGAGGCGAAGTTCGCCGCCGTCGTGGAGGACATCGCCGAGCGGGTCGAGAAGAAGCAGCCGGTGCTCGTGGGCACCGCCTCGGTCGAGCGCAGTGAGCACCTGTCCAAGCTGCTCACGCGCAAGGGCATCAAGCACCACGTCCTCAACGCCAAGTTCCACGCCTCGGAGGCGCAGATCATCGCGCAGGCCGGACGGCCCGGTGCGGTCACGGTCGCCACGAACATGGCCGGCCGCGGCACCGACATCGTCCTCGGCGGCAACGCCGACATCATCGCCGACCTCAACCTGCGCGAGCGCGGTCTCGACCCGGTCACCACCCCGGAGGAGTACGAGCAGGCCTGGGACACCGAGATCGAGCGGATGCGCACGCTCACCAAGGAGGAGGCGGAGCGGGTCCGCCAAGCCGGTGGCCTGTACGTGCTCGGCACCGAGCGGCACGACTCGCGGCGCATCGACAACCAGCTGCGCGGGCGCTCGGGACGTCAGGGCGACCCGGGCGAGTCACGCTTCTACCTCTCGCTGGGTGACGAGCTCATGAGGCGCTTCAACGGTGCTGCCGTCGAGGCGATCATGAATCGTCTGAGCCTGCCCGACGACGTGCCGATCGAGGCCGGCATGGTCTCGCGGGCCGTGAAGAACGCGCAGACGCAGGTCGAGTCGCAGAACTTCGAGATCCGCAAGGACGTCCTCAAGTACGACGAGGTCATGAACCAGCAACGCACGGTGATCTACCGTGAGCGCAAGCGGATCCTCGAGGGCGAGGACATCACCGACCAGGTCGAGTCGATGATCTACCAGGTCGTCAGCGCCTACGTCGACGGTGCCACCGCCGAGGGGTACGTCGAGGACTGGGACCTGGACAAGCTGTGGGACGCGCTCCACCAGCTCTACCCGGTGACGATCGCGGCGCAGGACATCATCGACGGCGACGAATACGGGTCGTCCGGCGACCTGTCCGCCAAGAACCTCAAGGACGCCGTCCTCGACGACGTCTTCGCCCGCTACGACGAGCGTGAGGCAGAGATCGAGGGCATCGGCGGGGAGGGTGCCATGCGTCAGCTCGAGCGGTCGGTCATGCTGCAGGTCCTCGACCGGAAGTGGCGCGAGCACCTCTACGAGATGGACTACCTCAAGGAGGGCATCGGCCTCCGCGCGATGGCCCAGCGTGACCCGCTCGTCGAGTACCAGCGCGAGGGCTACGACATGTTCTCGGTGATGATGGACGGCGTCCGTGAGGAGACGGTGGCGTTCCTGTTCAACGTCAAGGTCGAGGCCAACCAGCAGCAGAAGGCGATGGCCGGTCCGTCAGCGTCGCAGGCGGCGGCACTCGCCGGCGCCAACCCGATCCTCCGGGCCGCCGGTACCGGCCGGGATGTGAGTGCGGACCAGATGCAGTTCTCCGGCCCGTCGGAGAGTGGCGACCCGGAGCTGGTCGACGAGGGTGCCTCCGCGAACCGGGCGGAGCGGCGGTCTCAGGAGCGGCAGCAGCGCGCAGAGCGCCGCGAGAGGGCGGCCAAGGCCGCCACGAGGGGCCGCCGGGACTGACCCGGCACCCCCGTGTGGCCCGCGGGATGGTTCAGACCAACCTGAGGGCCACGCAGCCGGCACCGGTGGGGGTGACCCGAATGCGGGCCGCGACGGCGAACAGTCGCGGCCCGCGGGCGTACGTGGCGCAGACCTCGTAGTCCACCGCCTCCGCGTCCGGCGCTCGTCCGGGGTCGGCCGTGCGGCCTTCCGACCTGCCGGGCTCCGACCTGCCGGGCTCCGACCTGCCGGGCTCCGCCCGACCGGGGTCGGCGGCGTGGATGTGCAGCCGGTGAACCCTGGCTGGTCCCAGGTGCTGTCCGGGCACACCGTCACGCGCGAGCGCGCGCAGCATCTCTGCGAGATGGGGCGGGAACGCGCCCCTGGTGTGGTGCGGGGCCCGCCTGCGATCCACGACTTCCAGGGCCATGACGACCAGGGCGTGTGCGGCCCGCCGCGCGGGGACCGGGACGCCGCGTTCCGGAGCCGGCACCGGCCTGGCGGGCGGGGTGACGACGCACTCCCGATCCGTCGTCCCCGCGGCCCCCGGCACTCCCGGCGCGGGTTCGGTGGAGGGTAGGGGCCGGACGCGGCCGGCCTCCCGATCGGTTTCGGCCGACCGGTGAGGCCGCACCGTCGTGGGTGGCGAAACGGGCGTCGGTGCCATCTGGGGTCTGCTCCCTCCCGCGCCGGACCCGGGGTGGTCTGGCGTGCTCTACCCCTCATGACGCGCCGGAACGGGCGCCCGGTTCCACCTCGCCTACTGCACCGTGCCCGGGTGTTGCCTAGGCTGTCCCCATGCGTGGACTGATAGTCGACTACTTCGGGGTGCTGGACGGCACGGAGGAGGACCGTGAGAACTGGCGGTCGATCCTGACCGGTGCGAGGGCGAATGACGTCCGTCTCGCCGTGCTGAGCAATGAACCCGAGGGGCCGGGGGCGGACCGTGTCCGGGAGGACGCCCGCGATCTCGGGATCGAGCACGTGGTGCTCAGCGGTGTGACCGGGGTGGAGAAGCCCGAGCCCGAGGCGTTCCTGGAGGCGGCGCGCCGGCTCGAACTCGAGCCGCGGGAGTGCGTGATGGTCGACGACGCCATCGAGAACGTCCTCGGCGCCGTGCGGACCGGCATGATCGGCGTGTTCTACCAGGTGTTCGACCGTGCGGCCGTGGAGATCCGCGGGCTCCTCGGGTTGGACGAGGTGGTCTGACACCGTGGCGACCAGGTTGGCCACCGCGGACGCGGATCTGCTCGTCGGTGACGCCGCGCGTTCCCGGAGCAGGCACTCGTGCTCGTTGGCGCTGGTCGCCAGGGACGAACCGTGGGACATCGACCGCGTCATGGAGTTCGTCGACGCCCGCCTGGCCGACGCGCCCCGGTACCGTCAACGGATCCGGCATATCCCCTTCTCCCTGGCCAGGGCCGTGTGGGTGGACGACCCGGACTTCGACCTCAGTTTCCACGTCCGGCGGTCGGCGCTCCCCGCTCCCGGTGGGATGCGCCAGCTGGCCGACCTCGTGGCGCGGCTCGTCGACAGGCCACTGGAGGCGGATCGCCCGCTGTGGGAGCTGTACCTCATCGAGGGGCTTCCGGATGGACGGTTGGCGATCCTCACCAAGACGCACCATGCGCTGCTGGGCGGTCCCCACGCCGTGGATCTCGCCCAGGTGCTCGTGACGGACGAGCGGGCCTCCGCGGATGTCGACGAGGTCGCCACGTGGACCCCGGTGCCGGCGCCCGGGGACGGGGTCCTCGTCCTGGACGCGCTCATGACCATCGCGACCGACCCCCTGGAGCTGGTGCGCCGCTCGGCCCGCCTGGCTCACGCGCTGGAGCGGGCCACCCGCGGACTGGTCGGCGCGGCGAATCTGTCGGTGCTCCGTCCCGCAGGCGGTCTGGCGGAGATGTTCCGCACCACCCGTCCCCGCGGGAGCCGGGTGGGGTTGGCGTCCTTCCCTCTCGCGCAGGCGCGGGAGATCGCGCGCGAGCACTCCTGCAAGGTGAATGACGTCGTGCTCGCCGTGCTCTGCGGGGCACTGCGGTCCTGGATCCTGTCGTGCGGCCACCCCCTGTCCACCTCGGACACGCTCAGGGCGATCGTGCCGATGGCGGTGACCTCGGAGGCCGACGGGTCGGAGAACCAGAGCGAGGCCACCTCGGCGGAGATCGCCTCGGCGCTCATCGGCATGCCGGTCGGGGAGCCCAATCCCCGTATGCGTCTGGCGCAGATCGCCCGCGAGACGGCCACCCAGCGTCATCCGCGTGAGGCCGTGGGGGCCAAGTCCCTGGCGCGGCTGTCCGGGTTCGCTCCGCCCACCCTGCACGCGCTGGCCTCCCGGGCGGCGATCATGTTGCCGTCGGAGAGCTACGACCTGGTCGTCACGAACGCGCCCGGTCCCCAGCGCAAGGTGTTCTGGGGCGATGGCGAACTCGTCGAGGTCTACCCCGTCCCGGCCCTGCTCGAGGGGCAGGCGTTGGCCGTGTCGATGAGCAGCTATGCCGGGGCCGTGTACTGCGGGTTCACCTCGGATCGCCAGGCCGTCCCGGACGTGGAGGAGATCGGAGAGCTCATCTCGTCCGCGTTGGACGAGCTCACCGGCACCGCCGGTTGAGCGGCACCGCCTGCTGACCATCACCCGCCCGAGGAGAGTCCATCATGCGTTTGTTCGTCCCCGCCACCATGGCGATGCTCGAGACCCTGCTCGAGGCAGGGGAGATGCCCGTGCGGAGCGGCACCGCGTTCGCGGCGACCCCCGCGCTCATCGAGTCCTACGCCGAGGGCGACATGGAGGAGATCGAACACGTGGCGTTCCTCGAGGCCGCGCGGGCGTCGCTCCGGCTGCTCGGCGGTGAACTCGACTCCGGCGCCGCGCACGAGGCCCACCCGTACCGGCGGGTCGTGGTGAGCGCGGACGTCCCCGACGGGCGGGTGCAGCCGCGGCCGGACCTGGACACCGCCGTGGTGCGGCTGGACGGTGCCACGGTGGGGACCGCGGAGATCGCCGCCGTCCACGTTGATCTGGCCGGGGCCGTGGACCTGGTGAAGGACGCGGTCGAGGTGGTGGACCGTGCGGATCTGGGGGACGAGGACGCCGAGCTCACCGTCGGTGACGCCCTCGACGTGGACCTGGCGTGGTACGACGCGGTGGAACTGCCGTTCCTGCTCACGCTGCTCTAGGGGTGCGGGCGCACCCGGGCCGGACACCGCCCGGATGCCGGGACTGCCCCGATCGCCTGCGGACCCGGGTCGACGGCGTGGAGAATCGGCCCGGGGGATCCCGCCGGACGGGAACCTACGCTACCGTAGGTTCATAGTCCGGAAGCGGCGGTCCGACCCCCGGGCCGCGGGGATCCGTTTTCAAGGAGGCACCAGTGTCCGAGTCGAGAAGTGGGCTCAATCGCGTCCTGCGTGCGGCGGCCGCGCGGGTTCCGGAGCCGCGGGGGGCGCGTACGTTCCTCAACCGCCTCACCCACCCGCTGCGGATGGACGACTACTCGTCGCTCATCTACCCGCTGTGGTCGTCCCGCGAGCTGCGCGGCGAGATCGTCTCCGTGCGCCGTGAGGCTGACGACGCGGTGACCCTCGTGATCAAGCCGGGCTGGGGCGCCACGCCCGAGTACCGCCCCGGTCAGTACCTGGGGATCGGCGTCCTGCTCAACGGCCGGTGGACCTGGCGCTCGTACTCGTTGACGTCGGCGCCCACGACGGGGCGTGGCGAGTACTCGGTGACGGTCAAGGCCCTGCCGGAGGGGCTGCTGAGCAACCATATCGTCGGAACGGTCGAGCCGGGGATGATCGTCCGGCTGCAGGCGCCGGCCGGTGATTTCCACCTTCCCTCGCCCACGCCCGAGAAGCTGATGTTCGTCACCGCCGGCTCGGGCATCACCCCGGTGATGGGCATGCTGCGGTCGCTGGACCGCCGCTCGGCCGACGAGGGGTTCCCCGACGTGGTGCACGTCCACTCGATCCGCGACCGTGATGACGCACTGTTCCACGACGAGCTCCTCGCGCTGGAGCGCACCCAGCCGGGTTACACGCTGCACCTGCGGGTGACCAGCGAGGACGGCCGCATCGACTCCGAGCAGATGTCGGCGCTCGTGCCGGACTGGTCGGAGCGTCCCACCTGGGCGTGCGGGCCCTCGGCGATGCTCGACGAGCTGACCGAGCACTTCGAGGCAACGGGACGGGACGACCTCCACATGGAGCGTTTCACCGTGGACCGCAACGCGGGCGCGTCGGGCGGGACCGTCAAGTACGGCTCGACCGACAAGACGGTGGAGCTCGACGGGGCCACCACGATCCTCGAGGGCGGGGAGAGCGTGGGCGTGCAGATGCCGTTCGGCTGCCGGATGGGTATCTGCCAGACGTGCGTCGTGGGCCTGGAGGAGGGCCACGTCCGCGACCTGCGCAACGGCACCGACCACGGTCCGGGGGAGCGGATCCAGACCTGCGTCTCGGTGGCGCTGGGGGACGTCGAGATCAAGATCTGATCGGCCACCCGGCTGGCGCCCCCGTGAGGCCCGGGCGCCGGCCGGGCCACACCCGGCCGCCGGGCCACGCCCCGCCGCAGTCCACCGGATCAGTCCTGGTCGAACCCCAGCGCCCACGGGTCGTTGGACTGTAGCGCCCCGAGGAGTTCCCGCACCGCGAGCGCCCGCCGGTGCACGGCGGGGTCGGTGACGGCGTCGAAGGCACACTCGGGGTCCGCGGGCGGACCCTGGTGGGTGCATCCGCGCGGGCACGCGCCGGCGATCTCGTCGAGGTCGGAGAACGCGGCCACCACGTCGTCGGGGGAGACGTGCGCCAGCCCGAAACTGCGGATGCCGGGGGTGTCCACCACCCAGCCGCCGGTCGCCAGTTCGACTGCGACGGACTGGGTGGAGGTGTGTCGGCCCTTGCCGACGCCGGAGACCACGCCCGTCGCCCTGTAGGCATCGGGGACCAGGCGGTTGACCAACGTCGACTTGCCGACGCCCGAGTGTCCGATCATCGCGGAGATCCGGCCGTCGATCAGGTCGTGGAGATCGTCCAGCTCGTCGTCGACCCCCACCCGCAGGACCGGCACGTCGAGTTCGGCGAACTCGGCGGCGAACACCGACGGGTCGTCCAGGTCGCCCTTGGTCAGGCACAGGACCGGGTCCAGCCCCCCGGTGTAGGCGGCGACGAGGGCGCGGGCGACGAACCCGGCGCGCGGCGGGGGGTCGGCGACGGCCACGACGATGAGCAGGAGCTCGGCGTTGGCCACCACGACCCGCTCGTACGGGTCGGAGTCGTCGGCGGTCCGGCGCAGCACCGTCGAGCGTTCCTCCACGCGGACGATCCGGGCGAGGGTGTCGCGCGCGCCGGTGAGGTCGCCGACGACGCCCACGCGGTCACCCACAACGACGGGGGTCCGGCCGAGCTCGCGGGCCCGCATGGCGACGACGCGGGTCCCGGCGGTGTGGTCGGGGCCGTCGTCGAGCAGGACGCAGCCCCAGCGCCCGCGGTCCACGGCGACGATCATCGCGGCGGCGGCGTCGTCATGGCTGGGCCGACGTTTGGTCCTCGGGCGTGAGCCCTTCCCGGGCCGGACCCGGACGTCGGACTCGTCCCACCCCCGTGCGCTGCCCGCACCCCGTCCGCTTGGCATGGCCGCCCGTCAGCCCTGTCCGGCGAGCATGTCGGCCCACATCGCGGTGAAGCCGGGCATGGTCTTGGAGGTGGACTCGACGTCGTCGACCCCGACGCCCGGGGCCACGAGGCCGATGATGGCGCCGGCGGTGGCCATGCGGTGGTCGGCGTAGGCGCGCCACGGCGCGCCGTGCAGCGGGGCCGGGGTGATCTCGAGGCCGTCGTCGAGCTCGGTGACGCCGCAGCCCACGGCGCCGAGTTCCGCGGCGAGCGCGGCGAGGCGGTCGGTCTCGTGTCCGCGCAGGTGTGCGATGCCGGTGAGCCGGGAGGGGCCGTCGGCCAGCGCGCACAGTGCGGCGACGGTGGGGGTGAGCTCGCCGATGGCGGACAGGTCCAGGTCCACGGGGGACAGGCGTGAGGGGCCGACGACGACGAGGGTGCCGTGGCCCGCACCGTCGGCGTCCTCGAGGGTGACCGACGCACCCATGTCCCGCAGGATGCCGCGGATGGCGTCCCCGGGCTGGGTCGTGGTGACCGGCCAGTGGGGGATACGGACGGTGCCGCCGGTGACCGCGGCGGCGGCGAGGAACGGGGTGGCGTTGGACAGGTCCGGTTCGACGACCCTGTCGACGGCCGCGATCGCACCCGGCGCGACCCGCCACGAGGACGGGGTCGGCTGGTCGACGGCGACGCCGGACTCGCGGAGCATCTCCAGGGTCATCTCGATGTGCGGCCCGGAGGGGACCGGCGAGGCGCCGACGTGGACCAACTCCGCGCCCTCGTCGAACCGCGCGGCGGAGAGCAGCAGGCCGGAGACGAACTGGGACGAGGCGGAGGCGTCCATCTCGACGCGTCCACCCCGCAGCGAGCCGGTGCCGTCGACGGTGAACGGCAGGCTGCCCCCGATGATGGCGGCGCCCAGGGATCGCAGGGCGTCGAGCACGGTGGCCTGCGGGCGGACACGGGCCGCGGGGTCGCCGTCGAAGGTGGACCGGCCGGTCGCCAGGGCGGCGACCGACGGGACGAAGCGCATCACCGTGCCGGCCAGTCCACACTCGACGTCGGCGCCCCGCAGCTCACCGGGGGTGATGACGAGGTCGGTGTCACCCGGGCCGAGCGGTCCGGACGGTCCCTCGATGCGTGTCCCCAGCGCCTGCAGCGCGCCGATCATGAGATCGGTGTCCCGACTGCGCAGCGTGCCGACCAGGCGGGAGGGGCCGTCGGCCAGCGCCGCGAGCACCAGGGCACGGTTGGTCAGTGACTTGGACCCGGGGATGGTGACGTCCGCGTCGACGGGGCCGGCGGCGACGGGCGCGTTCCAATGACTCACCTGGTCATTGTCGCCCATCGCGGCGGCATCCGCCGGACCCGGGTGCGAGGATGTCGGCATGTGTGGACGGTTCTCCCTCTCCTCGGACCCGGCGCTGCTCGCGGTGGAGCTGGACGCGGTCGACGAGGCGACGTCCCCGCCTCCCGGCCTGTTCCCCGCCAGCGCGCCCCGGGCCCCGCGGTTCAACATCGCGCCCACCACCACGATCCCGGTTCTGGCTCTGGACGTCCCGCGGTCCGAGAGGCTCGTCGAGCCGGCCGGAACGGCGGCGACGGCGGGTCAGGGCGCGACCCCGGGCCCGGGCGCGGCGGCGGGCACGGCGACGCCCCGGCGGGTGCTCCGGGCGATGCGGTGGGGGCTCGTTCCCTCGTGGGCGGGGGACTCACAGCGGCTGCCGAACCTGTTCAACGCCCGGGTGGAGACCGCGTACTCCAAGCCGTCGTTCCGGTCCGCGGTCGCCCGCCGGCACTGCGTGATCCCCATGGACGGCTGGTACGAGTGGGTCGCGGGCGAGCCCGCGACCCCCGGCGGAAAGGCGGGGCCCAAGCAGCCGTACTTCATGAGCCTGCCGGGGGACCGCGGCCTGCTCATGGCCGGGTTGTGGGAGGCCCGACGAGACCCGGTGGACGAGACGGTCACCCAACTGTCGTGCACGATCCTCACCACGGAGGCGCTCGGGTCGCTGCGCCGGGTGCACGACCGGATGCCGCTGGTGGTCCGCCCCGAGGTGCTCGGGGACTGGCTCGATACCGCCGTCATGCGTGACCCGCGTGCCCTGGTGGACGGCGCGGGCGGTGACCTGGGCGAGTGGGCCGAGTCGGTGGAGATCAGGCCGGTGTCGCGGGCGGTGTCCGCTGTCCGCAACGACGGTCCGGAGCTGGCGCGGCCGGTCGACCCCGCCGAGGGGATGCTCTTCTAGGCGGTCGTGACCGGGCGGCCGTGTCCGGGCGGCCGTGTCCGGGCGGTCGTGACCGGGCGGTCAGCCGGCCGTGATCGGGGCGGTCACCGCCCGGGTGATCGCCACCAGATCCACGGGGGCGAGCTCGATCTCCCACCCGCGTCTGCCGGCGCTGCACAGGATCGTGGGGTGGGCCAGGGCGGAGGCGTCCACCACCGTCGCCAGGGGGCGCCGCTGGCCGACGGGCGACACGCCCCCGACGACGTACCCGGTGCTCTTCTCCGCCACGTCGATCGGCGCCAGGGTGGCTTTGCCGCACCCCAGGGCGGCGGCCGCGGCCTTGAGGTCCAGCGAGGAGGTCACGGGCAGGACCGCCACCGCGAGCGGGACCCGTGACCCCTCGGGAGGTCTGCCGGTGGCCAGGACCAGTGTCTTGAACACCCTGTCCGCGGCCACCCCCAGTCGGTCGCCCATCACGCGGGCCGCCTCGTCGCCGTAGGCCGCGTCACCGGTCACCTCGTAGGTGTGCACGGTGTGGTCGATGTCGGCGTCGCGCAGCGCGACGATCGCCGGGGTCGCCGCGGCGCCGCCTCGTCCCTTTCTGCTGCCCACGGGACGGGAGCCTAGCGGGTGACGGGGTCCGGAATACCGCGACGGCCCACCGCGTTGATTCCCAGCAGGTACCCGGGGTAGGTCCCGGGTCGGAAGGGAGGGTGCGATGCGGACCGCGGTCCTCGACGCCCCGGGCGTGCGGTTAGACTCCGGGACACCGACAGGTGAGGAGTTCCGGTTGCCGACCGAGTTGCAGCCCGACGAGGCCGACCAGCGCGCAGAGAAGTTCGAGGAGCTGGCGATGCCTCTCCTCGACCAGCTCTACGGCGCGGCCTTGCGGATGACCCGGAATCCCGCCGATGCGGAGGACCTGGTGCAGGAGGCCTACGCCAAGGCCTTCGCGGGATTCCACTCGTTCAAGCCGGGGACCAACTTCCGCGCGTGGATGCATCGCATCCTCACCAACGCGTACATCAACCACTACCGCAAGCGTCAGCGCCAGCCCGCGCAGTACCCGACCGATGAGATCACGGACTGGCAGTTGGCCGCCGCGGCCGAGCACACCTCGACGGGCCTCCGCTCGGCGGAGGTCGAGGCGATGGAACTGCTGCCGGACGACGAGATCCGGGCGGCCCTCGCCGAGCTGCCGGAGGAGTTCCGGATGGCGGTGTACTACGCCGACGTCCAGGACCTGCCGTACAAGGAGATCGCGGAGATCATGGACACCCCGCTGGGGACCGTGATGTCGCGTCTACACCGCGGTCGCAAGCAGCTGCGCGAGCTGCTGCGCGACGTGGCCACCGAGCGGGGTTTCGGCCGCGACCGCGAGGAGGGGGCGAAGTGATGAGGGAGCACGACCCACGACTCGACGAGATCGACTGTCGGGCGGCGAAGCGCGACCTGTCCCTGCTGGTGGACCTCGAGTGCGACGACGCCTGCCGCTCTCGACTCGAACATCATCTCGCGGGGTGTCCGGACTGCCGGGAGTTGTTCCTCTCGGAGCGCCGCCTCAAGGCGAAGCTCTCCAGTTCGTGCTGCGAGAAGGCTCCGACCGGGCTGCGGGAACGCCTGATGGTGGAGATCCGACGCACGACGGTGACCACGACGGATGCGGACGGCACCACCGTGGTTCACAGACACACCACCGTCGAGAGACGCGACTTCGGCTGATCCGCGGTCGCGGTGACGGACGACGAGGGGGCGGGCACCGGTCAGGTGCCCGCCCCCTCGTCGTCCACGGCGTCCGTACTCAGCTGTTCGGACGCTTACCGTGGTTGGCGTTCTTCTTACGGCGATCCCGCCTCTTGCGGCCACGCTTGCTCATGGTCGCCTCCTTTCGTCGGTGTACAAGTCTTCCATGCGCGGGCCCGTGTGGTTGCATTGGAGGTGTCCGGGGGCCGTTGTCGAGGAAGCAGAGGAATAATCCATATGACTGAACAGGTCCGTGCCGAGATGGTCGCGAACGTCTTGGAGGTCGTCGCGGCGGTCGGCACCGAGGTCGCCGAGGGCGACACGATCGTTCTCCTGGAGTCGATGAAGATGGAGATCCCGGTGCTGTGTGAGGGCTCGGGAACCGTGACGGAGGTCGCGGTGAAGCCCGGCGACGTCATCCAGGCGGGCGATCTCATCGCCGTCATCGACTGACCGATCGGCCGCCACAACGGCGGGAGGCCGGTTCCCACCCTGATCGGGTCGGGAACCGGCCTCTCGTACGCTGGCCGTCCTGGGGTCGGGCGACGTACGCGTCAGACGGTCGGGGTCAGACCGTGGTCCGGGTGCGGGCGCGGCGACGCTTGAGGGCGCGACGCTCGTCCTCGCTCATGCCGCCCCACACGCCGGCGTCCTGGCCGGACTCGAGGGCCCAGGTCAGGCACTCGGCGGTGACGGGGCAGCGGTTGCAGACGATCTTCGCCTCGGCGATCTGCGCGAGGGCGGGGCCGGAATTGCCGACGGGGAAGAACAGCTCGGGATCCTCGTCGCGGCAGATGGCCTTGTGGCGCCAGTCCATGGGAACTCCTTCGTCGTGAGACCGAGGTCGGGTGCGCCGGGCAGCACGAACACGCGCCGTTCAGGCGTGGACCTGTACGATCGACGTGAGTGCTCGGTGACACCCGACGGGGTGGTGGGGGTTGTACCCGCTCCGCGGGCTCACTCCTGCTGGAGTGGCTCCCGGTTAAGGCAAGGCAAACACGGTGTGTCTGCGCTGTTACAACTGATCGTCCCACGATTCCCTGACAAGTCAACCCTCTTGGACCTCGCTGTGGTAAACGTCACGCGCTTTGTCAAATCGGCGCGAAAGCGCACACCAGAGGCTGTTATCGCCTAGGCGGAGCGCGCCCCACCAGGGGTGTGGGGCCCGGTGGATCCGGTGCCACATAGTCTTGAGAGGTGAACGTGAGACGACAGGACGAGCCCCGTGTTCCGGCAGACCCGCGGATCGCGATCCCCGGCCCGGTCCGCCTCGCCGGCTGGATCGCCTCTGCTCAGGGGCTCATCGGCGTGGGCATCGCGGTGGTCCTGTTGGTCCGTGCGATCGGCGGCCACCGCGAGGAGACCGTGGTCATCAGCGGGTACGGGACCGCCGTGTGGTTCGCGATCCTCGGGGGCGGGTTGTTGGCCGCCGGGCTGGGACTGCTGCGCGGTCGGCGGTGGGGCCGCGGTCTGGTGGTGATCGCCGAGCTGCTGCTGCTCTTCGTCGCGTGGTACGTGGGGGTGGGGTCGCACCAGTACCTGGCCGGGATCGCCCTGGCGGTGGTGTGTGCCTCCGCCCTGGTGGCGTTGTTCCGGCGCGACGCCGTCGAGTGGTACGCCGCCTGACCGACTGGTACGCCGCCCGGCCAGCCGTCCGCGGCCCGGTCAGGCCAGCAGCTTGTAGGCGTGGATCGAGCCGCCGCGGCGTTCGTAGAGGATGTCGCCGATCTGCGCCAGCCCGGTGACGCCGTCGCCCTCCGCGGAGGTGGCACCCAGCCGGAGCGTCTCGACGCCCGAGTCGTGATCCAGGAGACCGAAACCGCCGGCGACGGGGAGCAGTACCCAATCCCGCGCGGTGGTGACGTCGGGGTCGGGTGACCACCCGCCGGTCAGGCCCGGGCCGGTGGCCCCGCCGGCCGTCCAGGTGTGCTGGCCGGTATCGGTCCGGAAGGCGTGGGTGGCGCCGCCGTCGAACCACCGTGCCTGGGTGTCATCGCCGGAGAGTGTGGTGGCGCCCGGTTTCGCCGCGGGCTCAGAGTCCAGTCGCAGGACGGGGGAGTACTGGCGCGGGGAGGTGAACCATTCGACGGCCCAGGCGCCGTCGCGGTCGGTCAGTGCGAGGACGCCCTCGTCGGTGACGTCGATGATCCACAGGCCCCGGGCGCCGGTGGTCTCCGAGGCGATCTCCTCGGGCTTGCGGCTGTCCTCGGGGACGGTCTCGGCGAGCGTGAGCCGTGTGGAGTCGTCGCCGGGGCAGCGTTCGGCGACGGCGAACCGGTCGTCGGTGAGGTCGGCCGTTCCGAGGGTGCAGCCGGTACGTGGTTGCATGTCGGCTTCCTGGGGCGCCTCGACGGCGCCGTACTCGACGGTGCGGACGAGGTCGTCGCGCCAGATCTCGAGCCGCTCGGGGCTCGAGGCCAGCGCGTGCCGCCAGGTCGAGGTCAGTTCCATCGCGTCGGGGAAGGCGCTCTGCCGGGTGCTCGTGTACTGCTGCGTCGTCGGATCGAGGGCGGTGACGTCACTGCACCCGGCGGCCCCGTCGAACGCCGCGGCGAGGATGTCGGCATAGAACGTGGCCGCGCAGGGACGTCCGGCGTGCGAGTAGGTCCACCGCGGCTCGCCCGAGCCCGCGTCGCGGCCCACGAGGGTCCCGTCGTCGTCGAGAGTGACGAGGTTGCCCTTCGTGGTCAGTGGGGCGCCCGCGCCCCCCGATGCGTGGGACCACAGGGGCTGGAGGGAGGTGGGGCGCTCGACCGCGGGCCCGTAGACGGGCTGCTCGTCGTCGGCGGCGCCGAAGTCCGATCGGTTCGCGCTCCCCGACAGCAGGACGGCGGCGGCCACCACCGCCATGACGACGACGATGACGGCCGCGGTCGCCAGATCGCGGCGTGTCCCCCGTTCGGAGGGCACACCGGGGAACCGTCGGCCCGGGCCGCCGGTGGCGTGTCTGTCTGCGCGCACGTGCCGTGTGTGGGGAGGTGGTGGCCCGGTCAGTCCTGACCGGCCTGGTCGGGCGACGACGACGAGGGGCGCCGACGGCGACGGCGGCGCCGCGGGGGTGCGTCCCCGGCGGTCGCCGAACCGTCTCCGCTGTCGGTCCCGGGAGCGGGGTCACCGGACGTGGCGGGCATCGAGGCCCCGTCAGCGCCCGAGGCCCCGGTCCGGGTACGCCGCCGACGGGGTCCCGATCCGGTCCCGGACTCCCGGGCGGGCCCGCGGGAGTCGCGGTCGGCCGGGCGTCGGCCGGAGCCGGTCCCGGTGGGGGCGCCGACGCGTCCGCCGGCGCTCTCCGGGATCCCGAGATCGGACCGTAGGTGCGGGGACGTCGAGTAGGTCTCGGCGGGCTCGCCGGACCCGAGTCCGAGGGCCTTGTCGATCAGGCCCCACCGGGGCAGGTCGTCCCAGTCCACGAGGGTGACGGCGACACCCGTGCGTCCGGCGCGGCCCGTGCGGCCGATCCGGTGCACGTAGGTCTTCTCGTCCTCCGGGCACTGGTAGTTGATGACGTGGGTGACATCGTCGACGTCGATCCCGCGGGCCGCGACATCGGTGGCGACGAGGACGTCGACGTCACCGGAGCGGAACGCCTTGAGGGACTTCTCACGCGCTCCCTGGCCGAGGTCGCCGTGGATGGCGCCCACCCGGAAGCCACGCTCCGCGAGATCGTCGGCCAACTTCTGGGCGGTGCGCTTGGTGCGGCAGAAGATCATGGTGGCGCCACGGCCCTCGGCCTGGAGGATCCGGGAGACCACCTCGGGCTTGTCGAGCGAATGGGCCCGGTAGACGTACTGGGTGGTGTTCTCGTGCGTGGCGCCGGAGTCGGCGGCCTCGGCGCGGATGTGGGTGGGTTTGGTGAGGAAGGTGCGGGCCAGGGTGATGATCGGGCCGGGCATGGTGGCCGAGAACAGCATGGTCTGGCGCTTCTCCGGGACCATGCGCAGCAGCTTCTCGATGTCGGGCAGGAAGCCCAGGTCGAGCATCTCGTCGGCCTCGTCGAGGACGAGGGCCTCGACCTTGCCCAGCACGAGCTTCGACTGGTTCGCGAGGTCGAGCAGGCGGCCGGGGGTGCCGACGACCACGTCGACGCCCTTCTCCAGGGCCTCGGTCTGCTGCTCGTACGGCGTTCCGCCGTAGATCGCGAGGACCTTGAGCGGGCGGGTGCCGGACCCGGAGGCCGCCGGCGCGGTGAGGCCGGTCGCGGCGATCTTGAGGTCCTGGGTGACCTGGACGCACAGCTCGCGGGTGGGGACGATGATGAGCGCCCGCGGGGTGCCGTCGAGCGTCCTCGTCGCCTCGCCGGTGGCGATGCGGTGGAGGAGCGGGACGCCGAACCCGTAGGTCTTGCCCATGCCGGTCCGGGCCTGACCGATGAGGTCGGATCCGGCCAGTGCCAGCGGGAGGGTGAGTTCCTGGATGGCGAACGTGTGGGTGATCCCGCGCTCAGCGAGCGCGGTGACGATCTCCGGGCGGACGCCGAGCTCGGCGAAGCTGGGGGAGGAGTCGGAGGACGGGGCGTCGACGACGGCGGTCGTCGTGGCCATGCCGTCGACTTCTTCGGTGGTGACATCTGTGGTGGACAGGGCGGTGCCTTTCTCGTCTCGCGCGCGGATGGTTCGGGCCGCACAAGGTCCGGCCTCGCGAGCGGGGCGCGCGCACATTTCCACGGGACCTGTCACGCCCGGCGCCGGAGCGATCCGGACCCGGGGAGTGATCCACGTGCACACATCCTATCCCGTGCCGCCGCCTTTCGAGCGCGTCGGGCTAGCCTGGACCGCACGCACCGCCGATGACGGCGTGACATGCGCCTACGACGAGAAGGGCAGGCACCGTGGAGGTCAAGATCGGCATCGCCGACAGCAACCGTGAGCTCGTGTTCAAGACCGGGATGACGCCGGAGGACGTGTACAAGCGCGTCGAGGCGGCCCTGACCGCGGAGGCCAAGGCGGTACTCGAGCTCGAGGACGAGAAGGGGCGCCGTTACCTCGTGTCCACCGATCGGGTGGCGTACGTCGAGATCGGCGAGACCGCGCGCCGCGCGGTCGGGTTCCTCTCCTGAGGGAGTGAACCCCGGGCCGGGGGCCGCCCCCGCGGCCCCGACCCCCGGGGGTCAGGCCTGGTTGTCCGGGTCGGTCCGGTCCCCTCCGTGACGCGGGATCTTGGACAGGCCGCCCCAGCACAGCGTGACCGTCGTCGAGACGGCGTCCGCGCGGGGGATCGGTCGGCCGGCGTCGAGCCAGTGCCCGGCGCTGACCCGGCTGGCCCCGACCAGCCCGACGGCCAGCAGTCGCGAGCGGTGGGCGTCGAGCCCGGAGTCCCCGCGGACGAGGTCGTGGACCGCGTCGATGCACCCGTCGGTGGCCCTGTCGAGTTCCCGCCGGACGTCCTCGTCACCGGACTCGGAGTAGAAGACCAACCGGAACCCGCGGGTGTCGGCGTCGGCGTACGCGAAGAACGTGTCGACGGCCGCCTCGACCCGGCGCCGGTTGTCGGAGGTCGAGTCCAGCGCGGCACGGATGCGCCCGAGCAGTTCGTCGACGTGGTGGCGCAGCACCTCGATGTACAGGTCACGTTTGGAATCGAAGTGCTGGTAGAGCACCGGCTTGGAGACGCCGGCCAGGACGGCGATGTCATCCATCCCGGAGGCGTGGAAGCCCTGGTCGACGAACACGGTCCCGGCGGCGTCGATCAGCTGGCTGCGCCGGGCCCCGCGGGGGAGCCGGGCCGCTCGGGTGCGGCCCGGTGCGGCCGGGAAGGGTCCGTCCGGGCTCGTCATCTGCTGGCTCCTTCTCCGCCCGGGCGGGAGTCGACAGGCGTCCGGGCCAGACGGACAATACCCGCAGCCGCGGAGTGCGGGAGGAGGCGCCTCACCCCTCATGTGGGATCGTGTAGGCCTTGACTTCAGGAGTGGACGTGGAGGTGTACGGATGAGCGACGGCCGTCGCCGGACGCCGGGCGGTGCGGACGCCGAGGGTCGTCAGCGACCCCCGTACTACCCTCCGCACGGCGAGCCGCTGCGCGCGCCGTGGGACCCGCAGGAGTCGACCCCGGGGCGCCGCCGGTCGGTGCCCGGATCCCGGGACCACCTGCGTCGGCAGACCCCGGTCGGCAGGTTCTTGGCCACCTGGGGCTGGCGCGCGTACGCGATCCCGGTGCTCGTGGTGCTCACCGCCCTGGTGATCGGGGACGCCATCGTCTCGCCGGGCGCGTCGAACGAGGACCGGGTGGTCCGGGCGGAAGAGACCCCGGCCGTGGTCGGGGTACCCGCGGCGGGTGAGGTCCCGCCCAGTGGTGAGTTGCCGGAGGGCGGCTCCTTCATCGGGGCCGCGAGCGGGGAGTTCAGGATCGTGCCCGGCGGCACCGATCCGGTGGGACGCCCGACGGCCGAGCGGTTCAGCTACACGGTCGAGGTCGAGGACGGGATCGACACCGTCGACTTCGGTGGGGACGACTCGGTCGCCAGGATGGTCGACGCGACCCTGGCCAACCCCAAGAGCTGGACGGCCGACGGCGCAGTCGCGTTCCGGCGGATCGCCGGTGACGAGCCCGCGTTCCGGGTCTCGCTGGCGAGCCCCATGACGGTCCGCGAGAACTGCGGGTACGACATCGAACTCGAGGCGAGTTGCTACAACTCGGCCACGGGTCGCGTCTACCTCAACCTCGCGCGCTGGGTGCGGGGAGCGAGGTCGTTCCAGGGCGACATCGGGTCCTACCGGCAATACCTGGTCAACCACGAGGTCGGCCACGCGATCGGCTACCCGGCCCACGAGCCGTGCCCCGCGGACGGCGCCCTGGCGCCGATCATGATGCAGCAGACGTTCGGCGTGAACAACGGCGACATCCACCAGTTGGATCCCGAGGGCGTGGTCCCGGACAACGACGACACGTGTCGATACAACGCGTGGCCGTTCCCCGACGGACCCCCGGTGGCGGGATGACCGCCGCGGGCGGACCGGGGGACCGCGGCCTTCCCCCGCTGGTGGACCCGGTACCGGACCTGACGAGGGACGAGCGGGAACGGTACTCGCGACACCTGTTGCTCGGCGCGATCGGCGACGAGGGGCAGCGTCGCCTGCGCGCCGCGTCGGTGTTCGTCGTGGGTGCCGGCGGCCTGGGTGCCCCGGTGCTCATGTACCTCGCCGCGGCGGGTGTCGGGCGGATCACGGTCGTCGACGACGACGAGGTGGACCTCGGCAACCTGCACCGGCAGGTGATCCACTCCGTCGGGGCCGTGGGCCGACCCAAGGTGGACTCGGCGAGGGACCGTCTGGCCGAGTTGGCGCCCGGGGTCCGGGTCGACGCGATCCACGCCCGACTCGACGCCCTGAACATCGAGTCGCTTCTCGAGGGCCATGATCTGGTGATCGACGGCAGCGACAACTTCGCGACCAGGTACCTGGTCTCCGACGCCTGCGAGATCGCGGGGATCCCGCTCATCTGGGGGACCATCGACCGCTTCCGGGCGCAACTCGCCGTGTTCTGGTCGCGCCCACCGGCGCCCGCCGACCCGGTGACCCTGCGGGACCTCTACCCGTCCCCACCGCCTCCCGGGTCGGTGCCCAGCTGTGCCGAGGCCGGGGTCGTGGGTGCGTTGTGCGGCACGGTCGGGTCGATGATGGCAATGGAGGCGGTCAAGCTCGTCACGGGAGCGGGCCGGCCCCTGCTCGGACGCCTGGTCCTGATGGATCTGCTCGAGTCGACCCACCGGGCGGTGACGATCCGACCGGACCCGTCGAGGGAGCCGGTCACCCGACTGCCCGACGGGGCCGACGACGTCTCCTGCGAGATGCCGGCGGCCGGGCCGGCGGCCGTGCCGGTCGTCACCGCCGCCGAGCTCGCGGAGGAGTTGGCGCAGGCGGGGCCCCCCGGCGCTGCCGCCCCGGTCCTCGTGGACGTCCGCGGGGCGGGTGAGCGGTCCATCGCCCGGATCGAGCCGTCGGTGTGGGTGCCCCTGGACTCGGTCGCCGAGGACGCCGCGGACCCCACCGGTGTCCTCGGTCGCGCCGCCGCCCGGGGGCGCCTGGTCCTCTACTGCAAGTCCGGTGTGCGCTCCGCGCGCGCCGCCACGACCCTGTCCGGGGCCGGATTCACCGGCGTCCGGTCGTTGGCGGGCGGAATCGACGCGTGGACACGCGACGTCGACCCGTCCCTGCCCGGGTATTGACGGAGGAGGTGGGTAGCGTGGGCGGCGTGAACGATGCGAGGGTCCCCGAGCACGTCCGTGGCGCGTTCGGCGTGACGGACGGCCCGGCCGTCCCCGTGGTCGCCGGCTCCGGGACCGGCTGGCTGGTGTCCACCTCCGGTGCCGCCGTCGTGCTCCGCCCCGTCGCGGACACGGCGCTGGCGAACTGGTCCGCCCGGGTCCGGGAGGAACTGGACGTGACGGGGCTACGGGTGGCCCTCCCCGTCCGCTCGACCGATGGACGCCACGTCGTGTCCGGCTGGCGCGCCGACCGGGTGGTGTCCGGTCGCCCCGAGGCGCGCGCCGACGAGACCATCGCGTGGTCCGCGCGGATCAACGCGGCGCTCGCCGACGTGGAGCCCCCGCGGCCCGCCACCCGCCCGGCGAGGCGGCCGTGGGCCGAGACCGACCTGTTCGCGTTCGCCGAGGCGGCCGCCTGGGACGGTGACCCCGAGCACGACCTGGCGCCCGGGATGGAGGACCGCGGTACGCCCTTCGCGACCCACCGTGCGGCCGCTCTGCTCGGTGCGACGGGCCTCATCCGGCACCGCAGGCCGGTCGGGATCCCCGTGACCGGCGTCGTCCACGGGGATCTCGCCCGGGGTCTGCTCTTCGACTCGTCCGCCGAACCCGCACTGACCGACGTCGTGCCCTATGCCCGACCGACCTCGTGGTCGGCCGCGGTCGTCGCCGTCGACCACCTGTCGTGGGGGACGGCCGACATCGGGGTCCTCGGCAGATGGCGCCATCTCGAGCAGTGGCCCCAGATGGTGTTGCGCGCTGCCGTGTTCCGGTTGGCGGTACACGCGCTGCACCCCGGTTCGCGGCCGCACGCGATGGACGGGTTGCAGTCCATGGCCCGCGAGGTCGGCGAGTTCGTGGGGGACACGTCGGCATGACCCCCCGTTCCCCGCGGGCATCGTCCCGCCAGGGTGCCCTCGCGTTTCCGCTCGTGGCCCTCGTCGGCGTCGTCCTCGTCTCGCTGAACCTCCGGACCGCCGTCACCTCCCTCAGCCCGTTGCTCGGGGTGATCGACGCCGAGATCGGCCTCGGCGCCGCCGGGATGGGGCTGCTCGGGATGGTCCCGACCGCCATGTTCGCCGTCTGGGGTGTGCTCACCCCGATCGTCCTACGCCGGGTGGGTCTGGAGATGCTCACGGTCCTGGCGATGGTCGCGGCGGCCGTCGGGCAGCTCATCCGGGCCGCCGCCCACGATCCCTGGGTGATGGGCGCGGGATCACTCATCGCGCTGGCGGGGATGGGGATCGGCAACGTCGTCGCCCCGCCCCTGGTCAAGAAGTACTTCCCCCGGCACGTGGCCGCGGTCAGCATGGCCTACATCACCGGTCTGCAGCTGGGCACCGTCGTCCCGGCGCTGGTGGCGGTGCCGGTCGAGGAGGCCGCCGGGTGGCGGGTCTCCATCGGGTGGTGGGCGGTCCTCGCCGTCGTCGCCGCGATCCCCTGGATCGTCGAGGTCGTGCGGCCGGGCGTCCCCACCGACTCCCCTCGTGCCACCGGGTCCCCCCGCCCCGCCGACGGCTCCACCGGCAGCGCCCCCACCAGCGCCCCCACCAGCGCCCCCGGCGGCTCCGCCGCGACCCCCACCCGGCGCATCCGCCCGTGGCGTTCGCCCGTCGGCGTGGCGCTGGCCCTGTTCTTCGGAACCAACTCCTTGTGCACGTACGCGTTCTTCACCTGGCTCCCGGCCGTGGCCGAATCGATCGGGATGACGCGCGCGGAGGGCGGGTTGGCGTTGGCGGTGTACTCGGCGATCGGCCTCGTCGCGGCGTTGGTGGTGCCGTGGGCGGCGGGCCGCTTCGAGGACCCGTACGCCGTCGTCGTCGTCTCCGTCGTGTCCTACCTGGCCGGGTTCGCCGGCCTGCTCTGGGCTCCCGGCGCGGCGTGGGTGTGGATCTGCCTGCTCGGCGTGGGACCCAGCACGTTCCCGCTCTGCCTCACGCTGATCAACCTCCGCACGCGCACCCAGGCCGGCTCCGCCGCGCTCTCCGGGTTCTCCCAGGGCGTGGGGTACACGGCCGCGTCCCTCGGGCCGCTCGTGTTCGGCATGCTGTTCGACGGCCCCGGGCTCGGGGCGGGCCTGGCGTTCCTCACGGTGGTGTTGGCGATCATGACGGTCGTCTCGCGGACCGCGTGCCGCCCGAACATGCTCGAGGACACCCTGCGCTGAGGCGTACCGTCCCCCGCGCCGGTCGCGGGCCCGGTCTGCGCGGTGCGGGGTCGACATGCCCTCCGGCGAGCGGCTCGTCCGGGCGGGCAGGGGGGATGTCGTGGTCGTGTGGTCTCATCGAGCCGTGACACAGCCCGCCACCGCCTTGACCGCCACTGCCTTGACCGCCCCTGCCCCGACCGCCCCCCGCGACGCACGCACGGTCGACGAGCACGGAACGTCCTGGTCGGCGGAACTCGACGACCTCCTCGGGCGTGATTGGTCGGGTGCCCGGACGGGCAGGCAGGACCGGTGGGTCGTGCGCGGGGGCCCGGGCAGCGGGAAGACGTCGCTGATCGTCGATGTGGTGCGCTCCGCGGTGGCCGGCGGGGTGGGGATGGACGGGGTGCTGGTGCTCACCGGCTCGGCGGCGGCCGCGGCCACCCTGTTCGAACGGGCCACCCACGGGATGCCCCCGGACCTCGTGGTCGGCACCGACGCGCCCGTCCGCACCGTGCACTCCCTCGCCCACGCGGTCGTCCGGTTGGCGGCCGCGCGGGCAGACGCACCGCCCCCGCGCCTGCGCACCGGGGCCGAGCACGACGCGGTGGTGCGGGAGACCCTGATGGGCGAACTGGCGGACGGGGCCCCGCACTGGCCCGAACAGATGCGGCCGGCTCTCTCCACCGTCGGATTCGCCCGCGAACTGCGCGACCTGCTCCTGCGTTCGCTGGAGAGGGGCATCGGACCCCGTGAACTCGCCCGGCTGGGCCGCACCGCGGGGCGTCCGGCCTGGGTCGCCGCCGCCGGGTTCTTCCGCCGCCACGAGGAGCAGATGGCGCTGCGGTCCGGGGTGCGTTCCGGACAGTCGGACATACCGGAGGCGCTCAACGCCGCAGAACTGGTCGGGGCCGCACTGGACGCCCTCACCGCCGATCCCGATCTGCGCGAGATCTTCCGGTCCCGCCGTCTCGTCGCGGTGGATGACGCGCAGCACCTCGATCCGCTGGCCGCCGAGTTCGTCGCGGCGGTCGGAGGCGGGGCGGACGTCCTGCTCGTGGCCGAGGACGGCGACCAGTCGGTGTTCCGGTTCCGTGGCGCCGACGGGGGTCTCGCCCGGGCCGTGGTGGACCAGGGTGGCCGCGCGATCGACCTGAACACCGGGCACCGCATGTCGCCGGCGATCACGGCCGTCGCCGCGCGCGTCGCGTCGAGACTCCCCGGGGCCGCCCGCCACCGGCCCCGCGAGACGCCGGGCCCGGCCGAGGGGTCGGTGGGGGTGACCGTCGCGGGCTCGTCCGCCGCGGAGGCCGCGGTCATCGCGGACTTCCTCCGCCGTCGACACGTCCTGGACGGCGTCGACTACGCGGAGATGGCGGTGGTGACCCGCTCGCTGCCCCGGATGGCGGACGCGCTCTTCGCCGCCCTCGACGCCGCGGGGGTCCCTGTCGTGGACGCGGGTGCGGAGATCCCGCCCGCCCACGACCCCGTGGCGTCGGCGCTCCTGCTGCTGGTGCGCTCCGCGGTGGAGGGCGAGGCCGGAACCGATGCGGAACGGACACTGGCGATGCTCTCGGGACCGATCGGACGCGCCGACGCGGTGGCCATGCGACGCCTCCGACGCGGCCTGCGTCGCTCCGGGATCGGCGGGAACGAACCGAGCGCGGACACACTGCGCCGGCTCGTGCTCGCGGAGGAGGACCGGATGCCGCCGGGCCTGACGGTGGTGGAACTCGCGCCGGTGACGAGGATCCGGCGGGCCCGCGCGGCGGTCCTGGAGGAACTCGAGACGGGCGGCACCGCGGAGGAGGCCCTCTGGGCCGCGTGGTCGGCGTCGAGACTGGAGAAGCGCCTCGTCCGTCAGGCGGTCGCCGCCGACCCGTGGTCCCGGTCCGCCGACCGCTCGCTCGACGCGGTCGTGTCGCTGTTCGACCACGCCGCCGACTTCGTCGACAGGGTGCCCGGCGGGTCCGTCGCCCTCTTCTGCGACGTCGTCTCCGGCGAGGACCTGCCCGCCCCCGGACGCGCGTACACCAGAGCCCGTGGAGGGGCGGTCAGCGTCCTGTCCGCGCATGCGGCGGTGGGCAGGCAGTGGCGGGCCGTGGCCGTGTGCGGCGTGCAGGACGGAGTGTGGCCGGCACCCCGCCGGCGGTCCGGTCTCCTGGGAGTCGACGAGCTGGTCGACCTGACCGAGGTCGCCGGTGACGGCCCGGTGCCGTCCGAAGCCGAGCGGGCCGTGTCCTCCGCCGCCGCCCGGTCGGCCGAGGAACGTCGACTGTTCTACGTGGCGTGCTCCCGCGCGAGGGATCACCTGCTGGTGACCGCGGTCGAGTCGCCGGAGGAGGGCGACATCGCACCCTCCCGGTTCGTCGACGAGATCTCGGACCTGGCCACCACCACTCCCACCGCGGCGCCCGCCGGGGCGGTGGCAGGCCCGCCCCGGCACGCGCCGACCGTCTTCACGCTGCCGCACCTGGCCGTGGACCTGCGGGCGGCACTCCATGACCAGGCCACCGACCCCGCGGACGCCCGGCATGCGGCCGGACTCCTCGCCGGGCTCCGCAACGCCGGGGTGGAGGTCGCCGACCCGCGGACCTGGTTCGGCGCGGCCGAGCCGTCCTCGACGACCCCGGTGGTCACCTCGACGCCGGGCGAACCCCTCGCGGTCCTCTCACCCTCCGGTTTCGGTGCCCTGGAGGAGTGCCCCCTCCGGTGGTTCCTCCAGAAGGTGCGAGGCGACTCCTCGGATGCCGGATCGGCGGCCCCTCTCGTCCGGGGCTCGGCGGTCCACGCGCTGACACAGGCGGTGGAGGGAGGGATCTCGGAGGACGCACTGCGGGGGGCCGTGCGGCGACGGGCGGAAGCCCTCACGATGGCCCGTGGGTGGTTCGCCGAGCGGGGCGCGGAGTCGATGGTCGAGATGGCCGAGACCTTCCGACTGTGGCGTGCCTCGACGCGCGACCGGTACACCACCGCCGGGGTCGAGGAGGCGTTCGAGTTCGACGTCGACGGACCGGTGCGGGTCCGCGGACGGATCGACCGGCTCGAGGCGACCACGGCGGGGCAGGTGATCCCGGTCGACGTGAAGACCTCCCGGGCCGCGGCGAGCCACGCCGAGGCCGCCGTGCACCCGCAGCTCGCCCTCTACCAACTCGCCGTCGCCGCCGGGGCTGTCGACTCCGCGGCCGGTCGGGCCCCCGGCGGAGGACTCCTGCTCTACCTGGCGGGCAGGGAGGGGCGCATGCCGGCCGAACGGATGCAGGATCCGCTCGGGACGGGGGCCGGGGAGGAACTCACCCGGCGGGTGACGGCAGCGGGCCACGCGACCATCGGGCCGTCCTACACCGCGAGGGTAGGTCGCTGGTGTGAGCACTGCGACGTGAGATCCAGCTGCCCGGCGCAGCCCGAGGGAGAGCAGGTGATCGAGTGACCACGATGATCGAGCCCGACGTCATCGCCGACGCGCTCGGGATCCACCGGCCGACCGCAGAGCAGGCCGAGGTGATCTCTGGTCCGGCGGAACCGACGCTGGTCCTGGCGGGAGCCGGTGCCGGCAAGACCGAGACGATGGCCGCCCGCGTGGTGTGGCTGGTGGCGAACGGCTACGCCCGCCCGGGGGAGATCCTCGGGCTGACCTTCACCCGCAAGGCCGCGCAGCAGCTGTCCCGTCGCATCCGCCGGCGGCTCGACGCGCTGGCGCGCAGTCCCCTGTGCACGGGCCCGGGAGCCGCTCCCGGGATCGCGGAGGCCATCCGCACCGAGGATCCACAGATCTCGACCTACCACGCGTTCGCCGGGACCCTGCTCGGGACGTACGGGCTGCTCGTCCCCGTCGAACCGGACGCGCGGCTGCTCACCCCCACCGCCGCCTTCCAACTCGCCCACGACGTGGTGTCGAGGTGGGAGAGTCCCCTGACGACCGGATCGACCCCCGGCCGGGTGACGCGCGACGTGCTCACGCTGGCAGGACAGCTGTCCGACCACCTCGTCACCACCGACGACCTGCGCACCGACCCCGACCTGATGACCACCCTCGTCGCGACCCTGCCCCCCGGGCCGCGGCAACGCCAGGCCCCCACCCGGTGGCTCCAGGAGACGGCGGACGTGCAGGGGCATCGCGACGAACTGGCGGACCTGGTGGACGCGGTCGCGGCCCGCATGCGCACGGAATCGGCGCTCGATCACGGTTCGCAGATGGCGCTGTCCGCCACCGTCGCGCGCGACCACCCCCAGGTCGGCCAGGCCGAGCGCCGGGCGTTCCGGGTCGTGCTGTTGGACGAGTACCAGGACACCGGGCACTCGCAGCGAGTCCTGCTCTCCTCCCTGTTCGGGGGCGGGGCGGGACCCGTCCCGGCCGTCACCGCCGTCGGCGATCCGATGCAGTCCATCTACGGCTGGCGCGGGGCCTCGGCCTCGAACCTCGACCGGTTCCGCGAGGACTTCCCCCTGGCCGACGGTCGGCGGTCGCACCTGCGCGAGCTCACCACCTCGTGGCGGAACCCACCCGAGGTCCTGACGCTGGCCAACCGGATCACCGCGCCCCTTCGCGACCGGCCGGGGTCGATCCCCGTCCCCGAACTGCGAGCCCGACCCGGCGCCGAGGCCGCCGACCTCCGGGTGGCCGTCCTGGACACCGCGTCGGACGAACGGGAATGGCTCGCAGACGCGATCGCCGCGAGATACAGCGCGGCCGCCCGGGACGGTCGCACGCCGACCGCTGCGGTGCTGGTCAGACGCAACGGGGATTCCGCGGCGATCGCCGCCGCCCTCGAGTCGCGCGGCCTGGCCGTCGAGGTGGTGGGGGTGGGCGGACTGCTCGACGTCCCCGAGGTCGCCGACGTCGTCGCGCTGCTCACCGTGGTCTCCCGCCCGGGTGCGGGACCCGCGCTGCTGCGCCTGCTCAGCGGCTCCCGGTTCTCTCTCGGAGCCGCGGACCTCGCCGCGCTCGCCCGGCGTGCCGCCCACTTGTCGCTGCGCCGGCCCGCGGCCCCCGGCGGGGCGGTGACCGCTCTCGACCAGCTGGAGGACATCCTCGACGGCATCGCCAGGGGGGAGGAGACCGACTCGGCCGGGCTCGCCGACGCCCTCGCCGACCCCGGCCCCGCAGGCGGCTACAGCCCGGACGGCGCCGCCCGCATCAGCGAACTCGCCGGGATCATCTCGGGCCTGCGCGCCCGCTCGTCGGCACCCCCCGCCCGTCTGGTCGCCGCCGCCGAGCAGGCGCTCGGACTCGACGCGGAGGTCCGCCTACGTCAACGCGCGGGAGTCGGCGAGGCCCGCGAGCAGCTCGACGCACTGCAGGAGGTGGCGGCGGGGTTCCGGCCGGACCGGGGAACGGGACTGGACGCCTTCCTGTCCTACCTCGACCTCGCGCGCACGGTCGACGGGGGACTCGCGCGCGGCGAGGTCGCCGCCACACCGGGGCGGGTCCAGATCCTCACCGTCCACTCCGCCAAGGGGCTCGAGTGGGAGATCGTGGCCGTCCCGCACCTGGCGCAGGGGGTCTTCCCGTCCGACCAGGCGCCACAGACCTCGGTGCGCACGGCGACCCAGTTGCCCGAGCACCTGCGGGGGGACCGTGAATCGGAGGACAACCCCGGCGGCGTCCCTGTGCCCCGGCTCGACGACGTGACCGACCGGAAACTCCTGCAGGACGCGCTCGAGAGTCATGTCAAGCGGGTCCGGCGACGCTCACTGGACGAGGATCGGCGGCTGTTCTACGTGGCGGTGACACGAGCCGAGCAGACGCTGCTGCTGTCCGGGTCTCACTGGATCGGAGGGGCCGCCACACCCAAGGGCCCCTCGGAATTCCTCGACGAGGTCCTGGAGGCGTGCGGGGGAGACGAGCCACTGGGGGAGATCGATCACCTCGTCGTCACGCCCTCCCCGACCAACCCCGCCACGACGACCGTCGTGGAGGCCACGTGGCCTCGACCGGCCGTCCCCGGCCGCGTCGCCGTCGCACGGGCGGTCGACGCGGCCGTGCCGGTGGACCCGGAGAACGAGGACCCGCCGGAATCGGCACCGGCACGCCGCTGGCACCTCGCCGCGGCACCGCTGCTGGCCGACGCGCGGCGGGCGGCCGAACAGCGGGACGAGGTGATCCTGCCCCGCCGGCTCACCGCGGGGCAGATGGTCGCACTGGCGTCCGACCCCCGGGAGTTCGCGGACCGTCTCCGCAGGCCGGTCCCGTTCCGTCCCGACCGCTTCGCCCGGCGCGGGACCCGCTTCCACCTCTGGCTGGAGCACCGCTTCGGCGCCACCCACCTCCTCGACATCGACGACCTGCCCGGCGCCGGCGACCAGGGCGCGGCCGACGGACTGTCCGAGGCGGACCTGACCGCACTGCAGGAGGCGTTCGAGGCATCCCGATGGGCACGGATGACACCCGAAGCGGTCGAGGTGCCCTTCGAGGTGGGGCTCGGCGAACACCTGTTGCGCGGACGGATGGACGCGGTGTTCACCGCCACCGCCAGCGCGGACACCGACGGCGACGACGACCCGGGGTGGATCGTCGTGGACTGGAAGACAGGACGGGTTCCCGCCGAGCGGGACATGCCCGCCGTCGCCCTCCAGCTGGCCGTCTACCGGTACGCCTGGGCCCAGATCGCCAGTGCCCGCCTGGGACGACCCGTGGGGCTCGACCGCGTGCGCGCCGCGTTCCACTACGTGCGTTCCGGGCGCACAATCGAACCGGCCCATCTGCCGGACGCCGACGAGCTGTCACGACTGCTCTCCGACGGGCCGGGGCGGGGTCGGTTGTTGTCCCGCGGCGGGCGATAGGCGACGATTCATGTCGATGACGGCACGGTCCCCGCGGGGGACGCGTCGCGGAAACGGAGTCCCATGGTGAAGAAGCGCGTACTGGCATCGCGGTTCCGTGGCCACGACCCGCTGGACGAGAGCCCCGACCACGCGCTCGTGGGCGTGGTGAGCATCCCGGAGAACAGTGAGACGCCGTGGCGGCTGATCGGCAAGCGCGTGGTGATGGCCGTCGTCGCCCTGTGCATCGCTGTGCTGGTGGTGTGGTTCGACCGCGGGGGCTATACCGGTGGCGGCGGAGCGAATGGTGAGCTGACGCTCATCGATTGCTTCTACTACGCCACGGTCTCCCTCTCGACCACCGGTTACGGAGACATCACCCCGATCACCCAGCAGGCGCGGCTGATCAACACCATCGTCGTCACCCCGCTTCGCCTCGTATTCCTGATCCTGCTCGTCGGCACCACTCTGGCCGTGCTGACCGAGCAGTCCCGTCAAGCCTTCAAGATCCAGCGATGGAGAACCCACGTGCGCAATCACACCGTCGTCGTCGGCTACGGCACCAAGGGCAAATCCGCCATCGCCGCGATGCTCGCCGACGACACCGCCCCGGACGACATCGTCGTCGTCGACACCGACCCCCAGGCACTCAAGGCCGCGGCCGCCCACGGTCTGGTCACCGTCCACGGTTCGGCCACCCGGTCCGACGTCCTCAAACTGGCCGGCCTCACCCGCGCCTCCGCCGTCGTGGTGGCCACCAACTCGGACGACACGGCCGTGCTGGTCACCCTCACCGCGCGGGAACTGGCACCCAACGCGAAGATCGTCGCGACGGTCCGCGAGAGCGACAACAAGCACCTGCTCAAGCAGTCCGGCGCAGACTCCGTGGTGGTCTCCGCCGAGACCACCGGACGTCTCCTCGGTCTGGCCACCAATTCGCCGACGGTCGTGGGGATGATGGAGGATCTGCTCACCCCGGACGAGGGCTTCTCCATCGCCGAACGACGGGTCGAGGAGTCCGAGGTAGGAGGCTCACCCCGGCACCTGGCCGAACTCGTCCTGGGGGTGGTGCGCAAGGGACAGCTCATCAAGGTCAACGAGCCCGAGGCAGACGCGCTGGAGAGCGGTGACCGGTTGCTCTACATTCGGATGATCGCCGACTGAGTCGCGGGCAGGGCAGGAACGCCGAGGTGGCCGGGCTACGCTGATCGGCACCCCTCACGACCGCGAAAAGGACCCCACACGATGCCGATGGACTTCACCCTCGACTCCGATCCGGTGCTCTCGGTGGCGGCGCCCGACAGGGCGGCACCCCTCCGGCAGGACTCCGATGAGTTGAACAGAGGATGGGCCACGGCGCGCGTGATGAAGGTGGACCGTCGCAACAGGTTCGCGATCGAGCCGGCACGCGGTGATCGGCAGCGGATCCGCCTGGAGCCCGCCCTGGACCTCGCGGACTCCCTCCCCGAGGAGGCGGTGTTCCTCGGGAGGACCGAGGACGCCCGGCACATCTGGGCGGTCCCGGTCGACGAGCTCCCCGCCGAGCCCGCGGTGACGTCGCTCCGCTCGTGCGGGGCCGACCTCGTCGAGGGTGACGGGTCGCTGGCCTCCCAGGCCATGGCGCTGCTCGGCTGGCATCGCGACAACGTCCGCGGACGCGAACGGGCCCACCACCCGCGCAGAATCGACGCGGGATGGGCGATCGAGGACCCGTTCCACGGGGGCCTCGAGTACCCACGGACCGACCCCGCGGTGATCTGCCTGGTCCATGACGGGGGACGCCGCGTGCTCCTCGCCCGCCAGCCGATCTGGCCCGCGGGTATGTACTCGCACGTCGCCGGTTTCGTGGAGGCGGGCGAGTCCCTGGAGGGCTGCGTCCGACGTGAGGTCGCCGAGGAGGTGGGTGTGGTCGTCGACCGCGTGCGCTACCTGGGCAGCCAACCCTGGCCGTTCCCCCGGTCCCTCATGGTCGGCTTCCACGCCATCGCCGATCCCGAGGCCCCGATCGTGCTCGAGGACGAGGAGATCAGTGAGGCCGCGTGGTTCGACGTCGACCGGGTCCGTGACGCGCTGGCCGGCCGTGGCGACCTCATGGTGGCGCCTGCAGTCTCCATCGCGCACGTGATGCTGAAGTCCTGGGTCGCAGCGGTCGACGGCGACACGGACGTCTGAGAGCGGGGCCCCGGCGCGCCGTCAGGCCCGGGTGACGGTGTCAGGCCCCGGCGAGTTCGGCGAGTTTGGCGCGCACCTGCGAGGCCGGGGGATTGGTGGCGGTGCTGCCGTCCGAGTACAGCGCCGTCGGGACGACCCGGTTGCCGCCGTTCACGCTCTCGACGAAGGCAGCGGCATCGGCGTCCGCCTCCACGTCGATCTCGGTGTAGCCGATCTCCTTCTCGTCCAGCAGCTTCTTGAGCCGCGTGCAGAAGGGACACCACGTGGTGGTGTACAGGGTCAGGGCGCCGGCATCGTCGTTCGTCGTCACATCGCTCATGACGGGGTGTAACGCGCACGGCCGCGGGAATCTTCCCCGGGGGGAGGCCTCGGACGCGATGTCGGAGGCGGATGCCACGATGGGGGAGTGAGTGACTTGCGGCGCGGCCCGGTATCCGGCCCGGACAGCGGACGGGGAGACGGTGCGGAGTCGGCCCTCGAGGGTCTCGACCCGCAGCAACGCCGTGCCGTGCTGGCCCCGCGGGGTCCCGTGTGCATCCTCGCCGGCGCCGGGACCGGCAAGACCCGCACGATCACCAGGCGTATCGCCCACCTGGTCACGACCGGGCACGTCCGCGGTGACCAGGTGCTGGCGGTGACGTTCACCGCCCGCGCCGCCGGGGAGCTGCGCATGCGGTTGGCGGGGCTGGGGGTCGCGGACGCCGGGACGGGACCCGTACAGGCCCGGACCTTCCACTCGGCCGCCCTGCGGAACCTGTCGTACTTCTGGCCACGCGTCTACGGCGAGGAACCCTGGCAGCTGTTGGACGGGCAGTTCCGCGCGGTCGCCCAGGCGGTACGCCGGGTCGGCCTGGACCCCGCCACGGAGACCATCCGGGACGTGCTGACCGAGATCGGCTGGGCCAAGTCCAGCCTGCTCACCCCGGACACGTACGCGGAGCAGGCCGTCGCGCTGGGTCGCGACCTGCCGGTGCCGGCCCCCGAGGTCGCGCGCGCGTTCCGGGCGTACGAGGACCTCAAGGTCTCCGGACCGGTCCGGATGCTCGATTTCGACGATCTCCTGAGCCACATGGCCGAACTCGTGGAAGAGGTCCCGGCGATCGCCGAGGAGTTCCGGGACCGCTACCGCTGCTTCGTCGTCGACGAGTTCCAGGACGTCACGCCGGCCCAACAGCGGCTGCTCACCGCGTGGCTGGGCAGGAGGGACGACCTGACGGTGGTCGGTGACGTCAACCAGACCATCTATTCGTTCGCCGGCGCGGAACCGGACTTCCTGCTCGGCTTCGCGGACCGCTACCCGGGTGCCACCGTCGTGCGACTGGAGTCCGACTACCGCTCCACGCCCCAGGTCGTGGACCTGGCCAATGCGGTGATCGGCGCCGGCAGCGGCCGTTTCCGCAGTGCCGGGCTCACCCTGCGGGGCATGCGGCCGCCGGGCCCCGAGCCGGTCCTCGCCGAGTACCCCGACGAGGACGCCGAGGCGGAGGCGGTGGCGGGGGCCGTCGCCGATCTCGTCCACGGTGGGATGGACCCTTCGGAGATCGCGGTGCTGTACCGCATCAACGCCCAGTCCGAGCGGGTCGAGGCGGCCCTGGACGAGGCCGGGATCGGATACCGGCTCAAGGGGGGAGAGGGCTTCTTCGAGAGGCCGGTGGTCCGTCGGGCCATGTCGGCGATCGACCGACTGATCGACGGCTCGGACGAGGCGCGGGCGCAGGCGTACTCCCAGCTGTCGGACCCCACGGAGATCGTCGCCGTCATCAGGCAGGCGCTCGAGCCCCTCGGTCTCACCGCCGCCGAGCCGTCCGGTGCCCAGGCCAGGGAGACCTGGAATTCACTGAACTCGCTGGTGGGTCTCGCGGAGGAGATCGCCACGGCGGAGGCTCGCGAGGGCCTGCTGCCGGTGGTCGCGGGGCTTCGAGAACGGGCGGCGGCACGTCACGCCCCGGACGAGCGGGGTGTGACGCTGGCGTCTTTCCACGCCGCCAAGGGCCTCGAATGGGATGCGGTGTTCCTCATCGGGGTCCACGAGGGGAGTCTGCCGATCAGCCACGCGATCAACGCCGGACCGGACGCGATCGAGGAGGAGCGGCGCCTGCTCTACGTGGGCGTCACCCGCGCCCGCGAGCACCTGACGGTGTCGTGGAGTCGGAGTCGACGCGCCGGTGGCCGGGCCGGCCGACGCCCCAGCCGCTTCCTCGACCCTGTTCGCCCGGCCCAGTCCCCGGTCGGACCGCGCGGGTCCACCGACACCTCGGACAAGGGACGGTGCCGCGGGTGCGGGGAGAAGCTCACCGGGCCCATGCACCGCGCGCTCGGGCTGTGCCCGGAATGCTCGGTGGAGGTCGATACCGGCCTGTTCGAACGACTGAGGGACTGGCGCAAGGAGACCTCGGAACGGATCGGCAAACCCGCCTACACGGTGTTCACCAACGACACGCTCGCCCAGATCGCCCGGGAGCGGCCCGCCGACACCCGCGCACTGGGCCGGATCGGCGGGATCGGGGCGCACAAGCTGAGCGAGTACGGCGACGACGTGCTGAAACTGATCCGCGCCACCTGAACCCGCGCCGCGCGGGAGGATCCCCGAGCCGGGGGCTGGTCAGCCCTCGTCGGGGAAGATCTCCGGCATCCAGCGCTGCACGATCTCCCGGTACGGGGCGGACGCCTCGAGTTGGCACAGCATGCCCACCGACGCGGACAGTACCCGGTGGATCAGGACGTACTCGCGCGGCAGGGTGAACGAGCGGGAGGTCCGGAACTCCCGTCCCGACACGTCACCGTAGACGGACATGATGCTCTGCATCCACGCGCGGCTGAAGTGGAAGACGGGCTCGCGCATCGGCTCGATGAACGGGTTCAGGAACGCCATCGCGTCGGCGGGGTCGAGGCCGTTCCGGCCGACGTATCCGGCCCGGGTCATCAACCGCACCAGTTCATCGGAATCGCCGGCCAGGGCGAGCCGCATCATGGAGGTGAGAACCTCCGGCACGCCCTCGGGCAGGGGGATCGACGCGCCGAAGTCCAGTACCACCAGTCGACCGTCATTGGCGAGCAGGAAATTTCCGGGGTGGGGATCGCCGTGCATCATCCGGGCACGGGTGGGGGAACTGAACTGGAATTCGGTGAGGAGCTCGCCGGCCCGGTTGCGCTCCGCGGGGGTGCCGTCGCTGGAGATCCGGCTCAGGGCCCGCCCGTCCACCCACTCGGTGACCAGCACCTTGGGCGACGAGGCCAGCACGGAGGGCACCCGGAAGAGGCGATCGTCGCGATAGGCGGCCGAGAATACCCGCTGGGTGTCGGCCTCCGCGCGGTAGTCGAGTTCGCTCACGGTGCTGTCGTAGAGCTCATCGATGACGCCCCTGATGTCGGTGCCGGGGTTGAGCGGCCGGAACAGGGGAGCCAGTCGCCGGAGTTGCCGCAGGTCCGAGCGGAGGGCCTCATCGGCGCCGGGATACTGGATCTTGACGGCCACCTCCCGACCGTCGGACCAGACGGCGCGGTGGACCTGCCCGATGGAGGCGGCCGCGGCGGCGTCACCGTCGAACTCGGCGAAGCGCTCACGCCAGCGCAGCCCGAGTTGGGTGTCGAGGACTCTCTCCACCTCGGCGGCGGGCATGGGGGGTGCCTCGGCCTGGAGCTTGGTGAGGGCCTCCCGGAACGGCTCGGCGTACTTGTCGGGCATCCCGGCCTCGAACACGCTGAGGGCCTGGCCGACCTTCATGGCGCCGCCCTTGAGTTCCCCGAGAACGGCGAAGACCTGCTCGGCGGCCTGATCGGCCAGTTCCTCGCTCAGATCCCCGTCCCCCCGCCCGAGGGCGCGTCGACCGAGTGAACCGGCGGCGCGACCGGCGATGCCCAGTGGGAGTCCCGCGAGGCGTGCTGCGCGGCGGGACGAGGTGCGGGGTAGGTCGGACACGCCTTCAATCATGACAGAGGACGGACATGCGGGGCGGCCCCGCAGTCGCAGGCTGCGTCGGCCTGCCATTCGAGCCGGCGCCACAGTCCCTCGGACGGGTTGATCTCGACGGTGGCCCCGATGGTCTGGAGCCGGGTGCGGGGTTCACGGCTGGCGGCGACCTCCGCCAACACCAGGGCTGCGGCGGCGGTGAGGGCGGGAACGGCGGCCTCGGGGCTGTGCCCGATGAGTTGGGCGGCGACGAACGGCCACCGCGGGTCCCGGCGGGCGCGGTACAGGTCGGTGCAGCGCAGACACGGGGTGACCCCCGGCACCACGGTCGGGCCCACGACCACGCGGCCGTCCCGGCAGTACACGTGCATGTGCGTCTGTCCGGACCGGGCGAGGGCGGTGGTGACCACCGGATCCACGGAGACGGTGCCGGTGAGGATCACGAGGTCAGGGGCCACGCCCCGTCGGAACCAGGGCGGCCGCTCGGCGTCGAGTGTCAAGCCCGGGCTGGGGCCGGTGGTCACACGACAACCGTTGACGGACAGCGGCCCCCGGAGCACCTCCGAGATCTGGCCGACCCCCAGCATGTGGACGCGTCGCACCGGCGCGGGCCTCGGAGTGGAGCCCGTCGCGTGCGCATCTGCGTCCGTGGCCGTTCCCGGCTCCGGCGGGTCGAGTCGTAGATGACCGAGGTCGGCCAGGTGGACGAGGATCCGGGCCACGGTCGCCATCCCCGCCGCGTCGATTCCAGCGCGCGCGGCGACGTCGTCGAGAGGGGCCCCGCCCTCGAGGCCACGGAGTAGTGCCGAGAGGCTGCGGGCACCCACGGTGGCGGGGGCGTCGACCACCACCGCGCGGTCAGGCGCCAGTCCCACCTGGACGGTGTGGTCATCCCGTGCGACCACCACGGTGCCGGGACGCAGGGTGGCCCGGACCCGGGAGGCAGAGGCCTCGGCCTGCGCGGCGATGACGGGGGCGGTGGTGCGCGGGGAGACGGTCGCCACCGCCGCGGTGCCGGCACCGGTGCCGGTGGAGTCGACGGTGGCGGCGCGTGGCGGGTCGTCGGCAGGAGCGGTCACTGGGGTCACGGGGCACATCGTGGCACGCGGCGGTCCTGCCCGGGCCCTGCTCGGGCGTCGTTGTCCACAGGCGCCGGTCTCGTCGGTGCCTGTGGATAACCGCGCCGTGTGGGGTCGTCTACCGTGGTCCGCGTGTCGCCAGCCCCACGCCCCGCCGCCGCGTCCGCGAGCCCACCGTCACCCGGCTCGGGCCCGGCACCGGCGCTGCCCACCGAGCCTGATGATCCTCGGATCGAGGTCCGCCGCTCCACACGCCGCAAGAGGACGGTGTCAGCGCGGGTGGAGGGCGAGTCAGTGGTGGTCCTCATGCCGGCGGGGCTGCCACGCGCGGAGGAACGACGCCTCATCACCGACATGCTCGGCCGGCTCGCCCGGTCCGGTCGCCGCAAGGGTCACCGGGCGTCCGATGCGGACCTGATGAGGCGCGCCACGGAACTGTCGACGACGTGGCTGGAGGGTCGGGCGCGGCCGGCATCGGTGCGCTGGGTGCCGGCGATGACCACCCGCTGGGCGTCCTGCTCACCGGATTCCGGGGAGATCCGGATCAGCGAGACGTTGCGGGACGTGCCTGCCTACGTGCTGGACTACGTCGTGGTGCACGAGCTGGCCCACCTCGTCGTCCCCGGGGGTCACCCGCCCGAGTTCTGGGAGGCGGTGCGCGGGTATCCGCGCACCGAGCGGGCGATGGGGTATCTGGAGGCCTACTCGCGGGTGCTCCGGTCGGGGGCCGGGTCGGACGCCCCCGGTGGCGCGGGAGAACCGGGGGTCGGGGGCGAGGGCGTGGGCGACCTGGTCGAGGGCGACGACGACGAGCCCGGCCTGTACTAGGCCGGCCCGCCCGTCACGACGCCCGCCGGTCAGGCCCCGTCGCGCGGCCCCTCGGAGTCGGAACCCTCGGTGCCGGAGCCCTCGGTGCCGGAACCGGAGCCGTCGGTCCCCGAATCATCCGGGCCGGACGCCTCGGGTCCGCCGTCGCCGGCCTCTCCGGTCCCGCCACCCGATTCGCGGAGGAAGCGCTCGATCTCGTCGACGCCGCTGGAGTCCCCGGTCGACTCGTCGAGGAGCCGGTCGATGACGGCGGCGGGGTTTTCGAGGTCCTCGCCGACGGGCAGCAGGTCGGGGTGGCTCCACAGTCCGTCGCGACGTTCGGTGCCGACGGCCTCGCCGACCCGGCGCCACAACTCGGAGGCCTCACGCGCCTTGCGTGGACGCAGTTCGAGTCCGACGAGCGAGGCGAAGGCCTGTTCGGCGGCGCCGCCGGTCGCCCGGCGTCGCAGCCACATCTCGCGGAGCTTGTCGGCGCTGGGCAGCCGGTCGCCGACCGCCGTGGCGACGACGACGTCGACCCAGCCCTCGACCAGCGCGAGCAGCGTCTCGAGCCGGCCGAGCGCGGCCTCGTTGACGTTGGTCACCTTGGGGCCGATCGCCCCGGCCCCGCCGGAGAGCAACTCCTGGAGCTTGGTGGGGTCCTGCAGGATGGACGGGTCGAGCCCGGAGGCGAGGTCGTCGAGCCCGGAGGTGTCCACGCGGATGCCGCGCGCGTACTCCTCCACGGTCGCCAGGAACCGGGCGCGCAGCCAGGGGGCGCCGGCGAACAGTCGCAGGTGTGCGGCCTCGCGTGCGGCGAGGAAGACCACGACCTCCTGCCGGGGCAGTTCCAGCTCGTCGGCGAACTCGTCGATCGCGGCCGGGCTGAGCGCGGCCACCCCGTCGTCGCCGAACGGGATTCCGACCTCGGAGGAGAAGAGCACGGCCGGCGCGAGCTTGCCCAGCCCCTGCCCGAGCTGCATGCCGAAGCCCATGCCGCCCATCTGGTCGAGCATGCCGAGCAGCGGGCCGGCGAGCTGGCGGGCCTCCTCGGGCATGGCGCCCTTGGTGGCCGAGTTCATCTGTTCGGCGACGGGCGTGCAGATCTTCTCCCAGGTGGGCAGGGAGTGCTCGACCCACTGCTGGGGCGTCCACACCTCGGTGCGGTGCACTCCGGAGGGGAACTGGGTGGTCTCGTCGAGCCACAGTTCCGCCAGGCGGACCGATTCCTGCGCGGCGGTGCGCGAGGCGTCGGTGATCACGGGCGTGCGACCGAGGGACTGGAGGGCGACCGTCCGCGCCAGTTGGTAGTTGACGGGCCCCGAGCTCCCCGGGCCGGACATGGCCGACCCCATGGAGCCGAGCATCTGTCCGAACTGGGAGAGCATCTGGCCGAAGTTGCCGAACTGCGAGGGGTCGAAGCCGCCGGGACCGCCGGGACCGCCCTGGCCGCGGTCGCGGTCGCGGTCGTCGTCGCGCCCGTCGTCGTCGGAAGCGGAGAAACCGAAGGGCTGGTTCATGCCACAACGGTACAGCGTGCAGGGGGTGGGGGGTCCGGCCGCGACGCGGCCGGCAGCGGGTGCGGTCTACCCTTGCCCCGTGAGTCGTCGCCTATTCACCGTTCTCGCCGCGCTGGTACCGGCGGTGCTGCTGCTCGTCCTGGCGACGTCGGCCACCGTCCCCCTGGTGTCGATGGGGCCCGGACCCACCTACGACACCTTCGGCACGGCCGAAGTGGAGACGGAGGACGGCGACACGGAGCGGGTTCCGGTGGTCGACGTGGCGGGCAGGGAGGCGGACGAGACCGCCGGGTCCCTGTTCATGACGACGGTGGCGGTCCGCGACCGGCTGACGCTGCTCGACGCGATGCGGTTCTGGGTGGATCCGGCGCAGGTGGTGGTACCGCGCGACCAGGTGTTCCCGCCGGACCGGTCACGCGACGAGGTGCGCGAGTCCAACGCCGCGGAGATGGTCGGTTCGGAGAACTCCGCCGAGGCCGCCGCCTACCGGTTCCTGGGGATCCCCATGCAGCCGCGCGTCGAGGGGGTGGAGCCGGACGGTGCCGCCGCCGGGCGCCTGCGCCCGGGCGACGTGTTGACCTCCATCGACGGGGAATCCGTCGACGACGCCACGGCCGTGGTGGAGCGGGTCGGTGAGCGCCGCGCGGGTCACGAGGTCCGCATCGGGTTCACCCGTGACGGGCGTGAGGAGACGACGACGGCGACGTTGCAGTCCGCCGGACCGGACGGCGATCCCGAACAGGGCCGACTGGGCATCCTGGTCGGCGACACCCCGGCGGACGGCACCGACGTCGACATCACGGTGGACCCCGCGGTGGGCGGCCCCTCGGCGGGCCTGGTGCTGGCCGTCGCGATCGTCGACAAGCTGTCGCCGGGTGAGGCGACCGGGGGGACGCGGGTGGCGGGGTCGGGCACCATCCGTCCCGACGGGACGGTGGGGCCCATCGGCGGTATCCGGCACAAGATCCGGGCGGCCCACGACGCGGGGGTGAGCGAGTTCCTGGTCCCCGCGGCCAACTGTGCGGAGGCTGTGCAGGGCCCGCCGGAGGGCGTCCGGCTGATCGAGGTGGAGACGTTGGAGGGCGCGCTGGAGGCGCTGGAGACGGCGGCCTCCGGGGGCCAGCCACCGACCTGCGGCTGAGGCACGGCTTTTCCGTAAGGTGGGGGTCACGAGCATGTCCGCCCCAGCAGTGCAGGAGCTTTCCAGGTGTCCGTCCGCCCACCCGGCAATTCCCCCGGTCGGCCGATCGCGATCTCTCGTCGCGGTCGGGCCGTCGCCGTCGCCGTCGTCGTCCTCATCCTCCTCATCCAGGTCCTGCCCAGACTGAACACCGCGTACACGGACTGGCTGTGGTTCGGCAGTGTCGATGCCACCAGCGTGTTCCGGACCGAGTTGCTGGCGCGGCTCGGTCTTTTCGTGGCGGTCGCCCTCCTGGTCGGCCTGGCGGTGGGCGCCGGCATTCTGCTGGCCTACCGGTATCGCCCGGTGTTCCTGGCGCAAGCGGGCATGCCGGACGCGCTGTCCCGCTACCGGGCGGCCATGGGGGCCTCGCCCGGCAGGACCGTGCTCTGGATCCCGGTCGTCCTGGCGATCCTGGCCGGGTCGGTCGCGCAGACCGGGTGGCAGACCGTGCTGGCGTTCTTCAACTCGACGCCGTTCGGTGAGACCGACCCCCAGTTCGGTCTGGACATCTCCTTCTACGCCTTCGAGCTCCCGATGTGGCGCGCGATCGTCACCTGGCTCATGGTGGCCGTCGTGCTGGCCTTCCTGGCCAACCTGTTCACCCACTACCTCTTCGGCGGACTGCGTCCCGGCGCCCGCGAGGGCGCCCTCACCCGCGCCGCCCGGATCCAGCTGGTGACGCTCGCCGGGCTGTTCGTGCTGGCCAAGGCCGCCGCGTACTGGCTGGATCGCTACGAGCTGTTGTTCAGCGAGAACAGCACGTTCACCGGCGCCAGCTACACCGACGTCAACGCCCTGATGCCGGCGAAGATCTTCATGTTCTCGGTGGCGCTGGTGTGCGCGGCCGCGTTCTTCTCCGCCATCGTGATCAGGGATCTGCGGATCCCCGCGCTGGCCACCGTCCTGTTGCTGTTCTCCGCGCTCGTGGTGGGGTCGGCGTGGCCGCTGGCCGTCGAGCAGTTCTCGGTGAAGCCCAACCGTGCCGAGAAGGAACGGGAGTACATCGCGCGGAACATCGACGCGACACGCGCCGCGTACGACATCGGTGAGGAGCGGGTCACCTACATCGACAACTGGGGGGCGGCCGATCCGAACCCCCGCGACGCGGCCTCGGATCTCACGACACTGTCCAACGTCCGCGTGCTCGACCCGAACGTCCTGGCGCCGACGTTCACCCAGCTGCACCAGCTGCGCAACTTCTACGGCTTCCCCGAGACGCTGGGCATCGACCGCTACACGATCGACGGCGAGATGCGGGACTTCCTCGTGGCCGCGCGTGAGCTCAACCCCGAGTCCCTGCAGGCCAACCAGCGGGACTGGATCAACCGTCACACGGTGTACACGCACGGCAACGGGTTCGTGGCCGCGCCGGCCAACCGGGTCAACGAGATCGCCGACGACGCGGGTTCGGACCGCGGCGGCCTGCCGAACTTCCAGGTCTCGGACCTGGAGGCCATCTCCAGTGGCCAGGAGATGATGATCCCGGTGACCCAGCCGCGGACCTACTTCGGTCCGCTCATCGCGCAGTCGGACCCCGACTACGCCATCGTCGGGGACAACGGCGACGGGCCCCGTGAATACGACACCGACACCGAGCAGTACACCTACACCGGCGAGGGCGGCGTCCCGGTCGGCGGCTGGGTCAACCGGATCGCCTACTCGCTCAAGTTCGCCGAGCGCAACATCCTGTTGTCCAGCATCCTCGGTGACGATTCGAAGATCATCTACGACCGCGACCCGCGGGACCGGGTGCAGAAGGTGGCCCCGTGGCTGACCACGGACACCAACACCTATCCGGCGGTGATCGACGGCCGTATCAAGTGGATCGTCGACGGGTACACGACGCTCAAGACCTACCCGTACGCCGAGCTCAGCTCGCTGGAGGCCATGACCTCGGACTCGCTCAACGACGCGAACGGCCGGGTCCTGCCGGACGAGGAGGTCTCCTACATCCGCAACTCGGTCAAGGCGACCGTCGACGCGTACGACGGCACCGTCGACCTGTACGCGTTCGACGAGTCGGACCCCGTGCTGCAGACGTGGATGAAGGCACTGCCGGACATCGTCCAGCCACGCGAGGCGATCTCCGAGGAGTTGGAGGAGCACCTGCGCTACCCGGAGGACCTGTTCAAGGTGCAGCGTGAGCTGCTGGCGAAGTACCAGGTCGACGACCCGGGTCAGTTCTTCACCAATGACGCCTTCTGGTCGGTGCCGTCCGATCCCACGGTGACCTCGTCGATCCAGAACCCGCAGAGCCCGCCCGCGGGCGGACCCGCCGGTGGTCCTGCCGGCAGCCCCACCGGTGGTCCCGCGGGCGCCCAGACCGTCGACCGTGACGGGCCGGCCCAGCCGCCGTACTACGTGGTGGCCTCCGATCCGACCGACCCGGAGTCCGACGAGCCGTCGTTCCAGCTCATCTCGGCGTTCCGCGGCTATGAGCGTGAGTTCCTCGCCGCACACATGACGGCGAGCTCGGACCCCGAGACCTACGGACAGATCACGGTGCGGGTCCAGCGGCCCACGGAGCCGCTCTCACAGGGCCCCAACCAGGCGCAGGACATCATGATCGCCTCGCCGGCGATCGCCGAGGACCGCCGACTGTGGGGTGAGACCGCCGAGATCACGGAGGGCAACCTCCTGGCGCTGCCGTTGGCGGACGACTCGGTCCTCTACGTGGAGCCGATCTACACCCAGCGCAAGGACCAGGACTCCGCGTTCCCGAGGCTGCTGCGTGTGATGGTCTCGTACGACCGTGCGGTGGGCTACGCGCCCACGCTGTACGAGGCGCTGCGACAGGTCGGGATCGAGGCAGACCCGGACGTCGTGCGTATCGACGAGAGCGGGGAGGCGGAGGCCGAGGCCGAGGAGGGCGCCGCGCGGCCTGCGCAGGGCACCGCTCCGCGGCCGTCGTCGCCGGCCACCGGGGGAGGCGCTGACGACGCCGAGCGGGCAGCCGCCGTGCGCGAGCTCAACTCGGCGCTGAACGCGGTCCGCTCGGCTCAGAGCGGGGGAGACCTCTCCGATCTGGGGCAGGCGCTCGAGGACCTGCAGGCCGCCGTCGACGCTTATCAGGGCCTGGGGAACTGACGTGACCTGCGGCTTCGAGTGCGAGGGTGTGAGTTACGTCATCTTCTAGTCGTCGAGCGTCCACCGATTTGCACTGTCCGGTGAATGGCACGTAGTGTCATAGACGCAAACGACGCGGGGTGGAGCAGCTCGGTAGCTCGCTGGGCTCATAACCCAGAGGTCGCAGGTTCAAATCCTGTCCCCGCTACCACGCACCAGGCCCGGTTCCCGAGAGGGAGCCGGGCCTGAGGTCATTTCGGAGACCAGCCGGCCGGCCCCACCGCCGAGCCGTGGCAGCTCCCCGCCACGCCCCCGCCGCGGCATGGTGCGCGCCGCCGGGCCCCCGCCGCGGCATGGTGCGCGCCGCCGGGCCCCCGCCGCGGGACGGTGCGCGCCCGGAATGGACCGATAGGGGCGCGCACCCCGCCCGATCGCGTACCGCGAGGGCGCGCACCCCGAACGTCCGGCGATGCGGTCGGCGGATCCCTGCCGCGCGACGGCGCCCGTGGCGACCTGGCCGGTCGAGCTGACCGACGCCGTGGTCGGGAGTGCGGACAACGTAGCTGCCTTCGGAGCGCTCGTCGCGCCTGTCCTCGTGTTCCGGCCCACGCAGCGGTTCGGTCCTCGTATGGTGGACAGGTGTCTGTTCGCATGTCCGATGCGGCCACGACGACGCCCGTGACGGCAGGAGAGCCCCATGACCACTTCACTCGACCGCGATGCCCTACTGATCGGCACCCAGTGGCGTTCCCCCGCCACCGACGACGTGATCGAGGTAATCAGCCCGCACACCGAGGAGGTCGTCGCCCGCGTGCCCGAGGGCTCGGTGGCGGACATGGACGCCGCGGTGGCCGCCGCGCGCGAGGCCTTCGACCACGGCCCGTGGCCCCGCATGAGCCCCGACGAGCGGATCGAGGTCGTCGCCAGGCTGTCCGCCCTGTACGCGGCGCGGCTCGACGACATGGCGACCGTCATCTCCACGGAGATGGGCTCCCCGATCTCGTTCAGCAAGCTCGCCCAGGCGCCCGCCCCGTGGATGCAGATCGAGGCCTTCCTCACCATCGCGCGTGAATTCCCGTGGGAGGAGACCCGCCCCGGCGTCCTCGGCGGGGAGGTGCTGGTGCGACACGAGCCCGTGGGCGTGGTCGCGGCGATCCCGCCGTGGAACGTCCCCCAGTTCACGGTCCTGTCGAAGCTGATCCCGGCGCTGCTGACGGGGTGCACGATCGTGATCAAGCCGGCGCCGGAGACGCCGCTGGACACCTACCTGCTGGGCGAACTGCTCATCGAGGCGGGCGTGCCCGAGGGCGTCGTGAGCATCGTCGCCGGCGGCCGCGAGGTGGGCGAGCACCTGGTGCGGCACCCCGCGATCGACAAGGTGGCGTTCACCGGATCCACCGCGGTGGGCCGGAGAATCGGCGCGATCTGCGGCGAGCAGCTCAAGCGCTGCTCCCTCGAGCTGGGCGGCAAGTCCGCGGCGATCGTGCTCGACGACGCGGACCTGACGACCGTGGTCGAGGGGCTCAAGTTCGTCGGCGTGATGAACTCCGGCCAGGCGTGCGTGGCACAGACCAGGGTGCTGGTGAGTCGCGACCGCCACGACGAGGTGGCACAGGCGCTGGCCGACGGCATCGGGTCGATGGTGGTGGGGGACCCGCTCGACCCGGCCACGGAGATCGGGCCGATGGTCGCCCGTCGCCAGCAGGAGCGGGTGAACTCCTACATCGAGATCGGGCAGCAGGAGGGTGCGACGCTGCTCGCCGGGGGCTCCGACCGCCCCGGCGGCCTGGACACCGGCTGGTACGTACGACCCACGGTCTTCGGTGGCGTCGACAACTCGATGCGCATCGCGCAGGAGGAGATCTTCGGTCCCGTCATCTCCGTGATCGCCTACGACGACGTCGACGACGCCGTCCGGATCGCCAACGACTCCGAGTACGGACTGGCGGGCACCGTGTGGACCGCCGACCGAGAGGCGGGGCTGGGCGTCGCGCGACGGGTCCGGACCGGCACCTACGGCGTGAACACCTACACGATGGATTTCTCCGCCCCGTTCGGCGGCTTCAAGGCCTCCGGGGTGGGGCGCGAGTTCGGCCCCGAGGGGCTGGCCCAGTACACCGAGCTCAAGTCCGTCTACCTGGAGCAGAGCTGACCGTGGCGGGGGACGAGAGGACGACGGGGCTGTCGGTACGGGACACAGATCGTGTCCGCACCCTGACCCTGGCGCGCCCCGATGCCCTCAACGCCTTCAACGAGGCGCTGTACGACGCGGTCACCAAGGCATTGCACGACGCCGCCGCCGACCCCACGGTCGCGGTGGTCCTGCTCACCGGTGAGGGCCGGGCGTTCAGCGCGGGCACCGACCTGCTGGAGATGGGTGAGCGGATCACCAACCCCGACTTCGTCCCTGGCGAGCACGGATTCCTGGGACTCGTCGACGCGCTCGCCGGGTTCGACAAGCCACTCATCCTGGCGATCAACGGGCTCGGACTGGGTATCGGCATGACGATCATCGGGTTCGCCGACCTGGTGTTCATGGCCGATGACGCCCGGCTCAAGTGCCCGTTCACCAGCCTGGGGGTGGCGCCCGAGGCGGCGTCGAGCTACCTGCTGCCCAGGCTGGTGGGTCGGCAGAACGCCGCGTGGGCCCTGCTGTCCTCGGAGTGGATCACCGCCCGCGAGGCCCACGAGATGGGCCTGGTCTGGCGACTGTGCACCCCCGCTGAACTCCAGCAGGTCGCCGGCGAGCACGCCGCACGGTTGGCGAGACTCCCGATCTCGAGTCTGCGGGCGGTGAAGCGGACGATGACCGAACCGCTGGCGCGCCAGATCGCGGACGCCCGCGAACGGGAGAACAGAGCCTTCGCCGACCTCATGGGTGGACCGGCGAACTCGGAGGCACTGGCGGCATTCGCCGAAGGTCGCACGCCGGATTTCACCTCGTTGCCCGACGGGTCCTGACCCCGGCGCCTGCGCCGAGCCCGCGCCCGCCCGTCCTCGCAGGAGCCGAATGGCCGACGATGGTGGCGTGACGCCCGATCAGGAGAGCCCCACCCGTACGGTCGACGTGGTGGTGATCGGCGCCGGCCAGGCCGGACTGTCGGCCGGCTACCACCTCAGGCGGCGGGGGTTCGCGCCGGTCGGCCGTGCCGAGGCGGGGGACCGGACCTTCGTCATGCTCGACGCCGAGGACGCCCCCGGCGGGGCCTGGCGGCACCGCTGGGAATCCCTCACCATGAGCACGGTCAACGGCATCTTCGAACTGCCGGGCCGACCCGTCCCCGATGTCGACCGCACCGCCCCGAGTCGGGACGTCCTGCCGCCCTACTTCGCCGACTACGAAGATCGATTCGAGCTCGACGTCCGGCGGCCGGTCCGCGTGCGCTCGGTCCGCAGACCCACGCCCGGGCGGGATGGGCCGGAGTCCGACCACCTCGTCGTCGTCACCGATCCGAGCGGTGACACCCGCCCTGAGGCCTGGGCGGCGCGCTACGTCATCAACGCCACCGGCACCTGGACCCGACCGTTCTGGCCGTACTACCCCGGCCAGGAGACGTTCCGCGGCCGACAGCTCCACGTCCACGACTACGTCGCCGCCGAGGAGTTCGCGGGGCAACGCGTCGTGATCGTCGGCGCCGGCATCTCCGCCACCCAGCTGCTCGAGGAGATCTCGCGCGTCGCCGACACCCTCTGGGTGACCAGGCGGGAGATCGAGTGGGAGACGGACCCCGCCCCGGAGAACTTCTCCGCCGCGATCGACCGGGTCGCCGAGCGCACCGCGCAGGGACTTCCCCCGCAGAGCATCATCCGCGTCACCGGCATGTACCGTGCCCCGTGGATCGAGCGCGCCGACGAGCGCGGCGTCCTGGTCCGCCACCCCATGTTCACCCGCATCGAACCCGACGGGGTGCGGATGCCCGACGGGCGACTCGAACGCGCGGACGTCATCCTCTGGGCGACCGGGTTCCGACCCGCGGTCGCCCACCTCGCGACCCTGGGCCTGCGCACCCCCGAGGGAGGCATCCGGGTGGCGGAGGGCCGGGCCCTCGACGAGCCGAGGCTGTTCCTCATCGGATACGGCCCGTCCCAGTCGACCGTGGGGGCCAACCGGGCGGGCCGTGACGCCGTCCGGGCGATCGTCGCCGAGCTCTAGTTGTCGCCGACGACCTCTAGAGGGTCCGCGAGATGAGCTCCTTCATGATCTCGTTGGTGCCACCGTAGATCTTCTGCACGCGGGCCGAGGCGTACATGCGGGCGATCGGGTACTCCGTCATGAAGCCGTAGCCACCGAAAACCTGGAGGCAGCGGTCGATGATCTCGCACTGCTTGTCGGTGCAGTAGTACTTGGCCATCGACGCCGTCGACGGGTCCAGTTCACCCTTGAGATGCAGGGTGATGCAGTGGTCCAGCAGGGTGCGCGAGGCGAGCGCCTCGGTCTTGCACTCGGCCAGTTCGAAACGCAGGTTCTGGAACTTGAGGATGGGCTTGCCGAACGCCTCGCGCTCCTTGGCGTAGTCCGTCGCCAGCCTCACGGCGGTCTCGGCCGCCGCGACGGCTGTCACAGCGATGATGAGGCGCTCCTGCGGGAGTTGCTGCATGAGCTGGATGAATCCCTGGCCCACGCCCTCCTCGCCGCCCAGGATGTTCCCGGCGGGCACGCGCATGTCGTCGAAGAACAGCTCCATCGTGTCCTGGTACTTCAGGCCGATCTTGTCGAGCTTGCGGCCGCGGTCGAAGCCGGGCAGGTCGGTGGTCTCCGCGACCAGCAGGGACAGGCCCTGCGCGCCTTCGCCACCCGTGCGGGTGACGATGACGAGCAGGTCGCAGTGCATGCCGTTGGAGATGAAGGTCTTGGCGCCGTTGACCACGAAGTCGTCGCCGTCGCGTACCGCCGAGGTGCGCAGCGCCTGCAGGTCCGACCCGGCGCCCGGCTCGGTCATCGCGATGGCGCCGACCATCTCGCCGGTCGCGAGCTTCGGCAACCACCGCTGCTTCTGCTCCTCGGTGCCGTACTGGACGATGTAGTGGGCCACGATCGTGCTGTGAACCGAATTGCCCCAGCCGTCGTCGAGGGCGCGGGTCTGCTCCTCGGCGATCACGGCCTCGTGGGCGAACGTGCCGCCGCCCCCGCCGTACTCCTCGGGGATGGAGATGCACAGCAGGCCGGCGTCGCCGGCCTTGTTCCAGAACTCACGGTCGACGGCGCCCTGCTCGGCCCAGCGCTCGAGGTGCGGCACGGTCTCCTTCTCCAGGAACGCACGCGTGTGGGCGCGCAGTGCATCCAGATCGTCGGTCATCCACGGGGATCGGAACGGGGCGGTCTCTAGCACGGGGGACTCCAGCGATGGGACGGGGCCGGTCGACGGCCATGGCGATCCCCACCATACAACTGCATTGTCTGACATGCATGTGTATGGTCGACCTTCCGGCGGCGCCCTCGGGCGTCGCACGTCGCGGCGAGACGAGGTGGGGCGAATGAGCGCAACGGAACCCGGGTCGGGGGACGGTGTCCCGCGCTCTGCTGACGGTGACCTCACCGCCCGCGCGCGAATCCGCTACGCGGCGCTGGAGCTCTACTCCGATCACGGCGAGGACCGGGTCTCGATGCGACGGATCGCCGCCCGGGTGGGGGTCACCATCGGGTTGATCCAGCACCACTTCGGCACCAAGGAGGGGTTGCGCCGCGCTGTCGACGAGCTCGTGGTGGAGCAGGTGGTCGCCGCCCTGGCGACGGTCGAGCATTCCGGATCAGCAGCGGAGGTCGTGGCGGCCCGCGACGCCGCGGTGCGGGAGATGCTCGAGCGCAACCCGATGCTGGTGAAGTACATCAACCGGGCCCTCCTCGAACCCGACGGCCGGGGTGTCCCGCTTCTCGAGGCGATCGTCGAGCTCACCACCAGGGAGGTCGACAGCCTGCGGCGCGGTGGCCACGCCTCGACGCGGGCCTCGGACAAGGTCCAGGTGGTCCGCACGCTCATGGGTCAGGTGGGTGAGTTGTTCCTCGAGCCCGTCGTCGCGGCGGTCTGGGCGCAGATCGGCGGAGACCCCGACGAGCGGCCCTCCACCCGCATCATCGTCGAAGGCCGCTGACCGGGGGATCGGCCCGGATCCGACGTGACGGGGCCAGCGCCGCACGGGTGGTGGGGCTCCGGCCGGCCCGCGCGTGGTGCACCGGCGGCTGATCGCCGCTACGCTGTCGAGGGCGTATACCCGGGCAGTCCGCCCGGGGTGGGAAGGACACATTCATGAGGCTCACCCGTGTGGCGAAGCTCGCCGCGACGGCCGTGATGGCCGGTGCCGCCACGTTGATGGCGCCCGCAGCTGCCCAGGCCGCCGTGCCCGTCGGGGGCGCGACCCCTGTTCTGGTCGGGGGAGTGGCCGGATGCACCATCACCGCCGCCGGGTACGACGACTCCGGAGCGCCGGTCGCGTTCACCGCCGCCCATTGCAGTGAGCGGATCGACGTCCCGGTGATCCTCCGCGACGACCCGGGCGCCGGCGTGATCGGCACCATCGCCACCCGCAACGAGATCCTCGACTACTCCGTGATCCGTCTGGACCCGGGCGTCGCCGTCCCCGTCCGACAGGCGGGCATCGTGGGCCGCGGACCCGCGCCGCAGTTCGGTGACGTCGTCTGCAAGGACGGGCTGACCACCGGACACACCTGTGGCATCACGTGGCAGCGCGAGGGCGACCGGTTCTGGACCCACACCTGTGCCGGTTACGGCGACTCCGGTGGCCCCGTGACCCGCGAGGGGCGTCTAGTCGGGCTCCTCTCCGGCGGGCACATGCCGCCGGACGCGGGATCGGCCGGCAGCATCGGCCCCATCCTGCCCTCGTGCATCCACCCGGCGCAGACCCCGTTCTTCCTGCCGGCGGTGGCGTACTCGTTCGACGCGATCGTCGCCGACGCCACCGCGCGCGACTGGCCGGGGAGCGGCTTCCGGATGGCCTGATCGCCCGGCACCCCGCCCGTGGGCGAGGGGCGGACGAGGGCCCGGTACTGACGCGGTCGGTACCGGGTCCTCGTCTGTGTCCGACCCCGTCGCTACCGTCCGCTCCATGCTCTGGACCGAGGACGCGCCCACCCACTGCCCGTACGGGCACGAGCTGGGGCCCGACCGGGTCCTCGTCGGCTGGGATGCCGGTCGCAGCGGCAGTCTCGACCACGGTCACCGTGTCCACATCTGCCGACAGTGCGGAACCATCATGTCGTGGGCGCCGCGCAGTCGGCTGGAGTGAGCCGGCCGAAACGGGCGGCGCCCCCGCGGACCGGATGTCCGCGGGGGCGCCGCTCAGTACGGTGATCGCGCCGGGGTCAGCTCACTTGAGCTCGGCGCTGGACAGGTCCAGGATCCGGCGCGCGATCACCAGCTGCTGGATCTGCTGCGTGCCCTCGAAGATGTCGAGGATCTTGGAGTCGCGCGACCACTTCTCCAGGAAGCTGCGCTCGGAGTAGCCGTAGCTGCCGGCCAGCTCGACCGCGCCCAGGGTCACGGCGGAACCCGTGCGCCCGGCCTTGGCCTTGCACATCGACGCCTCCTTGGTGTTGGGCATCTTGTTGTCGGCCATCCACGCCGCGCGCAGCGTGAGCAGGTAGGCGGCCTCCCAGTCGGCCTCGAGCTCGAGGTACTTGGCCACGGCGGCGGGCTGGCTGGTGGCGGGCCGGTCGTAGTCGATCTCCATGCCGGCCTCCTCGAGGAGGGTGCGGATCTCCTCGAGCGCGGCGCGTGCGACGCCCACGGCCATCCCGGCCACCAGGGGACGGGTGTTGTCGAAGGTCTGCATGGCGCCGGCGAAGCCCTTGTCCACGCGGATCTCGGGGTCGCCCAGGAGGTTCTCCTTGGGCACCCGGCAGTTGTCGAACGTGATCTGCGCGGTGTCCGAGGCCCGGATGCCGAGCTTGTGTTCGAGCCGGTCCACGGTGACGCCGGGGTGCTCCCGCGGGACGACGAAGGACTTGATCGCCGCGCGGCCCTTGCTCTTGTCCAGGGTCGCCCACACCACGATGTGGTCCGCGCGGGCGCCGGAGGTGACGTAGATCTTCGTGCCGTTGATGACGTACTCGTCACCGTCCAGCCGCGCGGTGGCCGAGACGGCGGCCGAGTCGGACCCGAAGTCGGGCTCCGTGATGGCCATCGAGGCCCACACCCGGCCGAACTTCTCCATCTGCTCGTCGTTCGCCACGGCGGCGATCGCGGAGTTGCCCAGGCCCTGACGGGGGATCGACAGCGTGAGGCCGACGTCGCCCCAGCAGGTCTCGATGATGTTGAGCAGCGACTTCATGTTGCCGCCGTTGGACACGCCCTCCCGCTTCGGGGCGCCGCCGGATCCCATGGTGGCGCCGGAGGCGGCCTGACCGGCGTCCTCCATGGCCTCCATCATGGCCTTGAGGGTGTCCAGCTCGACGGGGTACTCGTGCTCGGCGAGGTCGTACTTGCGGGAGACGGGTCGGAAGATCTGCGTGGCCACCTGGCGGGCCTGGTTCGCACCCGCCTGCAGCTTCTTGGGGAGTTCGAGGTTGATCATCGCTTCAGGTCCTTGGTCCGGTTCGGGAGGGTGGCGGAATGGGCGGAGGTCACAGGACCACCACGCCCTCGGCCACTCCCACGGCACGCAGGTCGCGGTACCACCGCTCGACGGGGTGCTCCTTGGTGAACCCGTGGCCACCGAGCAGCTGGACACCGTCGAGGCCGATCTTCATGCCCTTGTCCGCGGCGATCTTGCGGGCCAGCGCGGCCTCGCGGGCGAAGGACAGTCCCTGCTCGGCGCGGGCGGCGCCGCGCCAGGTGACCAGGCGCATGCCGTCGAGCTCGGTGGCCATGTCGGCCACGGCGAACGCGACCGCCTGGCGGTGCGCGATGGGCTCGCCGAACGCCTGGCGCTCCTTGACGTACGGGGTCACGTAGTCCAGGACGGCGTGGGAGGTGCCCACGGCGACGGAGGCCCAGCCCAGTCGCGACAGGCGGATGACGTCGGCGTAGGCCGAGGACCGGTCCTCCGGCGAGACGTCGGGGCCGCCGAGGATGGCGTCGGCGGGCAGGGAGACGTCGGTGAGGACGAGTCGGCCGAGGCCTGCGGCGCGCAGGCCCATGGATGGGTCGGCCTCCACCACGAGCCCGTCGGTGTCGGACTCCACGACGAAGAAGGTCGGCGCGCCGTCGAGCGAGGCGGCGACGACGAAGAGTTCCGCGCTGCCGGCCGTGGGCACCATCGACTTGACGCCGCTGAGCGTGAATCCGCCGGCGGTCCGGGTGGCGGTGGTCTCGAGCCGGAACGGGTCGAAGAGCGGCCGCGGCTCGGCCACCACGACGGCGGCTGCGGGGACCTGCTCGGAGGCGAACGCCGGGAGGTACGACTTCTGCTGGGTGTCCGAGCCGAACTGCGTCAGGGTCGTGGCCACGCCGGACGGGGCCAGGATCGGCAGGGCCAGACCCATGTCGCCGTAGGCCAGGGCCTCGGCGACCAGCGAGTTGGTCACCACGCCGCGCTCGGAGGCGATGCCCTCGAACTCCTCGGGGACGTTGAGCATGGTGGCGCCGATCTCGGCCGAGCGCTCGAGCAGGGACGCGGGTGCCTCGGCGGCGGCGTCGGCGTCGTGCGCGGCCGGCCGGATGACCTCGGCGGCGAACTCTCGCACGGTCTGCGAGATCATCTGCTGGTCCTCGTCCAGCGTGAGGTCGAACAGGTCGGGCCGGGCCTCGGAGTCGGCGTCGGGAAGGCGCTTGGGTGCGCCGCCGCCGGTGACCTTCTTGAACGACTTGGTCGCGGCACCGAGGGTCTTGAAACCGGTCTTGGTGGCCTCGTAGGTGACCCGGTCGACCTTCTGCCGCAGTCCGAAGCGCTCGGCGAACTCCGACCCGGTAATGGTGGTCAGCGCGCGCATGGCGGCACCGATGGCGTCGATGCGTGCGGGGTTCTTGCCCGGTGTCGAGGTCTCCGCGCGTCCGGTCGTGGACGGGGCTGTGGGGTTCTTGCTCATCATCACCAGCTGTTCTCGTGACGGACGGTGGACTGTGCTGTTCCCGACACCTTACTTCGGAGTAAGTTCCGAGCGCCACACTTTCCTCGAACACGTCCCTGCCGCCGGTGGGCGGGCGGTGTCAGCCGCGCAGGAGGTCGACCGCCTGCTCGACCGCACCCGGGCGACCGGCCACGAACCAGTCGTAGCCGCCCACCTCGACGGTCGCGCACACCCCGCCCGCCCCCTCGACGAGTGCGCGGCCGGGGAGCCAGTCCCACTCGGGGCAGGAGTGCTGGCACCACACTGTGTGGATCCCACACGCGACGGAGGCCAGGTCCACGGACCCGGACCCGAGCATCCGGATGGTCGCCGCGCCGCGGCTCACGCGGTGGAAGGGCTCGGCGAGATGGGGATCGTCGAAGAACGGCGGGTGCAGGTAGGTGGCGAGGCTGCCGGCGGCCAGGTCCCCGGGGGCCAGGCGCGCGACGGGCACCCCGTTGCGGCGCGTCGGTACGTCCGAGCCGCCGACGAACGTCTCCCCGGTGACGGGTCGGTGGACCGCCCCGAGCAGGTAGTCGTCACCACCGGTGACCGCGACGGCCGAGCACCAGTAGTCGGAGCCGGAGACGAAGTTGTAGGTGCCGTCCACCGGGTCCACGACCCACCGCCGTTCGCCGTCGCCGGTGACGAGGGAGCCCTCCTCGCCGAGGACACCGTCGGACGGGCGGTGTTCGGCGAGGAGTGCGGTGATGTGTCGCTCGGCCGCGTCGTCGGCCTCGGTGACCACGTCGGAGACGGAGGTCTTGCGGCGGACGTCGAGCCCGTCCTCGCGCAGTCGCCGCGCGAGGTTTCCGGCGTCGACGACGAGGCGGGCGGCCAGATCGGCGTCGGTCATCCCCCCGGTGGACTCGTCGTGCAGGGGGCCCGGGTGGCGGGTGTCCATGGACGTTCACTTCCTCCGCTTGGTCGTCGCGGCTCGCTGACCACGAGCGGTAGCGGGTCCGAGGCATCCGACGCTACCGCCGGGGGGTGACGATCGGAGGCGCGGCAGGCCACGGGGAGGGGGCGGGTGGGCAAACGCTGGAAGGCGCCCGGGCCGCGTAGAGTTGGTACTCGTGCACCCTGAAGTTTCTGCCGACATCGCTGCCCTCGACGCGACCCTGACCACGGTCGAGAAGGTCCTCGACATCGAGGAGCTCGCCCGCCGCGTCGACGAGCTCGAGCAGATGGCCGCCGACCCGGACCTGTGGAACGACCAGGACCGGGCGCAGAAGGTCACCAGCGAGCTGTCCTACATCCAGGCCGACCTGCGCCGCTGCCGTGATCTGCGGCAGCGGATCGAGGACCTGCCACTGATGTACGAGCTGGCGGAGGAGGAGGGCGGCGGCGCCGTCGAGGAAGCGGACGCCGAGCGCTCCAGCCTGCGTGAGGACGTCGAGGCCATGGAGGTCAAGACGATGCTCAGCGGCGAGTACGACCAGCGTGACGCGGTGGTCAACATCCGTGCCGGCGCCGGCGGCGTGGACGCCGCGGACTTCGCCGAGATGCTCATGCGTATGTACATCCGGTGGGCGGAGAAGGCCGGCCACAAGGTCGAGGTGTACGACACCTCGTACGCGGAGGAGGCGGGGATCAAGTCCGCCACCTTCGTGGTCAAGGACCCGTATATGTACGGGACCCTGTCCGTGGAGCAGGGAGCGCACCGGCTGGTGCGGATCTCCCCGTTCGACAACCAGGGCCGCCGCCAGACCTCCTTCGCCGAGGTCGAGGTGTTGCCGGTCGTGGAGACGGTCGACTCCATCGAGGTCCCGGAGAACGAGGTCCGGGTGGACGTCTACCGCTCCTCGGGTCCCGGTGGCCAGTCCGTCAACACCACCGACTCGGCCGTCCGCCTCACCCACGTCCCGACCGGGATCGTCGTGACCTGTCAGAACGAGAAGTCCCAGCTGCAGAACAAGGTCGCCGCCATGAAGGTGTTGCAGGCCAAGCTGCTCGAGCGCAAGCGTCAGGAGGAGCGGGCCGCCATGGACGCGCTCGGTGCGGGTGGCAACGCCTCCTGGGGTAACCAGATGCGGTCCTACGTCCTGCACCCGTACCAGATGGTCAAGGACCTGCGCACCGAGTACGAGGTCAACAACCCGTCCTCGGTCCTCGACGGTGACATCGACGGGTTCATCGAGGCCGGTATCCGCTGGCGCATGCGGGAGGGGGCGGACGCCTAGTGGCCTTCCGGACAGACTTCAGCGGAGTCCTGGCCTGGCTGAGCAACGACGGACTGGAGGTCGTCCTCCTCGTCCTGGGCGCCGCCCTGATGACCCGGGCGATCGGCAAGGTCGCCCGGATGTGGACCGGCCGGATCGACGCGAGGAACGCCGACAGGGAGTTGTGGTCGGAGGAGTCCAAGCACCTCCACTCCCTCGTCCAGGTCGTCTCCTATGTCGCGGTGGGAATGTTGTACATCCTGTTCGGCATCCAGATCCTGCTCCGGTTCGGCGTCAACCTCGTCACGCTGGTGGCGCCGGCCACCGTCCTGGGCGCCGCGCTGGGTTTCGGCGCGCAGAAGATCGTCCAGGACTTCCTCGCGGGCTTCTTCGTGCTGGCCGAGCGCCAGTACGGCTACGGCGACATCGTCGAACTCACCACCGCGACCGGCGTCGCCGCGGGGACGATCGAGGACGTCACGCTCCGGATCACCCGGCTGCGCACCCTGGACGGCGAGGCGGTCATCGTCCCCAACGGTCAGATCGTCACCGCGATCAATCAGTCCCAGGACTGGGCTCGTGCGATCATCGACGTCCCCGTGCCCAACAACGCCGACATGGACAAGGCGCACGAGGTGCTCGCCGAGGTCTGTCGCGACATCGTCCACGACGACCGTGTGGGTGAGTACGTGCTCGACGAGCCGTCGGTCATGGGTGTGCAGTCGATCAAGCTCGAGCAGACCGTCATCCGCCTGCTCGCCCGGACCAAGCCGGGAATGCAGTGGGAGGTGGGCCGTCGGATGCGTGCCGTCATCCTCCGCCGCTTCCGCCAGGAGGGGATCGTCCTGGAGCCGGAGGCGCTGGCCGCCATCCGCGCCGGGATGCTGCGACCGCAGACCGGAGAGGGGAGCGTCTGATGGCCCGTCACAGGGACGATGGCACGACCCCACCCGACGAGACCACCCCGCAGGGCGCCGCGATCGACGACGACCCGATCCTCGACCGGCCCGACCCGCTCGGGTTGGGCGGGACGCCACCACCGGACGCTCCCTCGCGGAGTCCGAAGCCCCGGATCGTCGCACTGCTCGGCGAGTTCTTCAGGATGTCCCGGACGACCGCGATCCTCCTCGGCGCGTTCGTCCTGGTAGGCGTGCTGTATCTGCTCGTCCGCGACGAGCCGGTGGTCGCTTTCGGACCGCAGCCCGCGCGGGACACCACCGGGACCTCGGAACCGGCCGAACCGGTCGACCCGTCGTCCACGCCGACGGATCAGACCACCGACACCACTGCCCCGACCTCGAGTTCGCCTCCGACTCCCACGGGAACGGGCTCCCGCACGACCGGCACCACCGCGACGGGTACCGACGGGCTCCCCGGAGGCGCCGATCAACAGTCCCCGCAGCAACAACAGCAACAACAGTCCCCGCAGCAGCAGCCCGACCAGCAGTCGCAACCGCAGCTGCAGCAGGAGGCCCCGGGCGCCGGGGAGACCTCGGTGCCCGGCGGCGCCCTCGAAGGGTAGCGCCGCCGGGTGGCCGCGCCGCGGCCGCCGCCGCGTTGTTCGACCGCTCCCGCATGCCTGCGGCCTGTGTGGCGTTAGGCTATTGGTGTGATCACTGCTTCCCGTGTGACGAAGTCGTACCCGTCCTCGACGCGTCCGGCGCTGTCCGACGTGAGCGTGGAGATCGGTGACGGCGAGTTCGCGTTCCTCATCGGTGCGTCGGGATCGGGCAAGTCCACCTTCCTGCGGCTCGTGCTCCGCGAGGACCGCCCGGATTCGGGCACCCTCACCGTCGCCGGTCACGACCTCACGCGCATGAAGGGCTCCGACGTGCCCGTGCTGCGACGTTCTCTCGGCTGCGTGTTCCAGGACTTCCGTCTGCTGGAGAACAAGACGGTCGCGGAGAACGTCGCGTTCGCACTGCAGGTGATCGGCAAGTCCCGCCGGACCATCGACAAGGTGGTGCCGGAGACCCTGGACATGGTCGGGCTGGGCGGGAAGGCCGATCGCCGACCTCACGAACTCTCCGGTGGGGAACAGCAGCGGGTCGCGATCGCGCGGGCGTTCGTCAACCGCCCGGTGCTGCTGCTGGCGGACGAACCGACGGGCAACCTCGACCCCGAGACCAGCGAGGACATCATGCTCCTGCTCGACCGGATCAACAGGACGGGGACCACCGTGCTCATGGCGACCCACGACAGGCACATCGTGGACCGCTCGCGGCGCCGCGTGGTGGAACTGGTCGACGGCTCGGTCGTCCGCGACGACGCCCGCGGGACCTACGGGGTGGACCGCTGATGGCCGCCGGGTTCGTCGCCTCCGAGGTCGGGCAGGGACTGCGCCGCAACCTGTCCATGACGGCGGCCATGATCATCACCACGGCGGTGGCCCTGGGCATGCTGGGGGCGGGCCTGCTCGTGGCCATGACCGCGTCCGCGAGTCAGGACAAGTACGACTACCTCAACGAGTTCCGCGTCTACGTGGACCGGTCGATCTCGGCGGAGGATCCGGACTGCGCGGCGGAATGCGGCCGGATCCTCGAGCAGCTCGAGACGACGCCGGGCGTGGCGTCGGTGGAGTACAAGAACCCCGAGGAGACCTACGCCGAGTTCGTCGACCTGTTCTCCTCGACGGACCCGGTGCTGGTGGAGTCGACCTCGCCGGACGCCCTCGGCTCGCGGTTCACCCTCACGCTGACCGACCCCACGCGGGCCGAGGCGGTGGCGCGTGACCTGGCGGAGGTGGACGGCATCGAGATCGTCCAGGGGCAGGGCGAGCTTGTCGAACGGGTCTTCTCCGTACTCGACGGGGTCCGCAACGCGGCCTTCGCGATCGCTGTCGTCCAGCTGCTGGCCACCGTCCTGCTCATCGCCAACATGACCCAGATCGCGGCGTTCACCCGGCGGACCGCCCTGGGGATCATGCGACTGGTGGGCGCGAGCCGCTGGTACACGGAGTTGCCGTTCGTCCTCGAGGCGGTGATCGCGGCGGTGGCCGGTGCCCTCCTCGCGGTGGGGGGCCTGCTGGTGGCAAAGAACGTCTTCCTCGACAGGGTGCTGGCGGAGGCCTACCGCGCGAACCTGGTCGAGCGGATCACCACCCCCGACATCCTCCTCCTCGCACCGGGGCTGGTCGTGGCGGGCGCGGTGGTCTCCGCGCTCACCGCCTGGATCACCCTGAGGCTCACGGTTCGGCACTGAACGCGCCCTCCATCTAGACTCTGGGGGCTGCGGAACGGCGGCGACGGCACGGCGATCAGGAGGTGAGGCGACGTGGCCAAGAAGAACAAGAAGAAGGGCGCGTCGTCCCTCGGCTCCGACGGGAGCATCGTCGCGAGCAACCGCAAGGCCCGGCACGACTTCCAGATCCTGGAGACGCACGAAGCCGGCATCGCGTTGGTCGGCACCGAGATCAAGAGCATGCGTGAGGGTAAGACCTCGCTGGTCGACGCGTTCGCGACGGTCGACGACGGCGAGGTGTGGCTCCGCGGACTCCACATCCCCGAGTACTCGCACGGGAGCTGGACCAACCACGCCCCGAAGCGTGCCCGGAAGCTCCTGCTGCACCGCCGCGAGATCGACTCGCTCGTGGGCAAGGTGCGCGACGGCAACGCTACCCTCGTCCCGCTGTCCCTCTACTTCGTGGGTGGCCGGGTGAAGGTCGAACTGGCCGTCGCACGGGGCAAGCAGGCGCACGACAAGCGCCACGACATCGCCCGCCGGACCGCCGAGCGTGAGGCCGTGCGTGAACTCGGCAGGAAGATCAAGGGCATGCGGGCATGATGCCGGTCGCGCTGGCGTCGACTTCGGCGGTGGCGTACGGCATCAGCGACTACCTCGGCGGCGTGGCCTCCCGCCGCGCCCGCGTGCTGCGCGTGGTCAGCGTCTCCTATCCGCTGTCGATCGTGCTGGTGGGCGTCGCGGCCCTGGTCGCCGGAGGGGCGCCCACCGGGGTCGGTCTGGGGTGGGGCGTGGCCTCCGGGTTGGCCTCGGGTGTCGCGGTGTGGTCGTTCTACCTGGCGCTCTCCCGCGGGCCGATGAGTGTGATCTCGCCGATCACGGCGGTCCTGGCGGCGGCGGTTCCGCTGGCGTTCGGTCTGGCGGCGGGGGAGCGGCCCGCGCCCGCGGCGGGGGCGGGCATGGCGCTCGCGCTGGTGGCGACGGTGTTGGTCTCCATGGAGAGCCGGGACGGCTCCTCGGTCCGGCACGGACGCCTCACCCGTCGTCTGCTGGTGCTCACGGTCTTCTCCGGGCTGGCGTTCGCCGCGTTCTTCGTGTTGTTGGCGCAGGTGCCGCCCGGCCAGGGCCTGTGGCCGGTCGCGGCCTCGCGGATCGGGGCGACGGCGATGCTGCTGGTCGCCGCGGTCGCAGCCCGCGAGTCATTCCGTTTCTCCCGGCGTCTCATCGCGATCGGCGTGGTGATCGCCGTGTTCGACGCCGTCGCCAACGGTGCCTTCTACTTCGCCTCGCAGGCGGGGATGCTCTCACTGGTCAGTGTGATCGCGGCTCTGTACCCCGCCTTCACCGTGGCGCTGGCGATCGCCCACGGCGGGGAGCGGATGCGCGCGGTCCAGATGGTCGGACTCGTCCTGGCGGGGGTGGCGATCTCGCTGCTCGCGCTCGGCTGAACGGGATGCTCGGCTGAACCGGGTGCTCGCCTGACCGGGGAGAGCGGGATCACCCTGGCGGGCGGCGCGTCACCGGGGTAGGGTGGGGAGTCCGTCGGCGGAAGTCGGCGGTCCTGACGGGGCTGACTTGGTTTCGACTACGTGAGTTGACGCAGGGGAAGCGTGCCGGTGCAGGCCAGAGACCACCGTAAGCGTCGTGGCAACCAATTACGCGCCGATACCAATCAGCGCGACTACGCCCTCGCTGCCTGATAGCGAGCCCGTAGTCTGTCGGCCCGGGGTCGCTCTCGCCCCGGTCACCGGCATCATTCAGAGAGATCACCGGCTCACCCGGTCACGGGGTGGGTCGGGACATCACACAGTGACTGGGATCGTCATCACCGACATGTCCGCATGAGGGTGAGATCCGAGTAGAGGCCAACGCGGACTGCGCACGGAGAAGCCCTGCCGATGCTGCGGAGGACCCGGGTTCAATTCCCGGCAGCTCCACCATTCGGGCCACACCCCCGGTCGACACCGACCGGGGGTGTGGTGCATTTGCATCGATGGTGCGCGCGGGGTCGCTCCCGCCGCTTCGGTACCCTCTGGCGTAGTGCCGGTCACCCGGAAGAGGTCGACGGTCTCCCAGTAGAGAAAGGCCTGCGTACACGTGAACGCCAAGCCCAACAAGAACACCAAGGTCCTCCAGACCAAGTCCAACAACGGGATGATCATCACCGTGGTCGCGCTCATCGCGGTCGCCGTCGTGGTCCTCGGTGGCGTCGTCTGGATGGCCCAGCGGGGCGGAGAGGCCAACCCCATCACGTTCGGCGAGACCAACGACGAGCTGATCGACATCACCGAGGCCGGCGTCGTCGTCGTCGGCCCGGACGAGGCGCCGACCGTCCAGATCTGGGAGGACTACATGTGCCCCGCATGTGGCTCCTTCGAGGCGCAGTACGGTGAGTCCATCTCCGAGGCCGTCGAGGCCGGGGATCTGCAGGTCGAGTTCCACACCCTGAACTTCCTCAACGGACAGTCCGGTTCCGGTGAGTACTCCACCCGCGCGCTCGCGGCCATCCAGTGTGTCGCGGCCAAGGACTCCCTGCCCGTGTTCTTCGACGTCAAGAATGCGTTCTTCGCCGAGCAGCCGGGGGAGGGCGGGGGCGACCTCTCGGCCCGCGAGCTGGCGGACATCGCGGAATCGGCCGGCGCGAACGCGGACTCGGTCGAGTGCATCGGCAACGTCGAGTCCAACGGCGGCATGGACAAGGCCTCCGACAGTGCGGACAACGCCCAGCAGAGCATCCGCGAGATCACCGATCGCGTGTCCACCCCGACTGTCGCCTACGAGGGCGAGGTCGTCGACATCGGCAACGCGGCCTGGCTCCAGGACATCATCGCGTAACTCGTCCGGCGAACCGCCCGGTGCTCGTGCCGGGTGCGCAACTGTGGCCCGGCCCCGCCCCTCCCGGCGGGGCCGGGCCCGATTTGGAGGCCCGAACCGTGGTGGTGTAACTTAGGTCGGGCCGGTCACCGAGAGGTGAGCGGCGGACAAATGGATACGGGGCTATGGCGCAGCTGGTAGCGCACCACACTGGCAGTGTGGGGGTCAGGGGTTCGAGTCCCCTTAGCTCCACCAAGGACGAGATCCCGGGACAACGGAAACGATGTCCCGGGATCTCGCCATTTGGCGTCTTCCGCCATCCGGTCCGCGGTCGTAGTGTCGGGGTATGGCGGGGCCAGGGGAGATCACGGACGTCGTCGACGTGCTCGACGCGCTCGTCGACCACGGTCGGCTGGTCGGGTACGTCTGTGGCGTCCGCGAGAGCGGGCGCTCCAGGATCGTCTCCGGCGGAGCCCGTACCGTGGGCGGACCCGCGCTGGGGGAGGACGCGGTGTTCCCACTGTCGTCCAACACCAAGCCGGTCGGCGGGATCCTGGCGATGCGTCTCGTGGAACGCGGTGTGCTGACCCTCGACGACCCGGTGGACACGTTCTTGCCCGAGCTGGCGGGCCCTCGCGTGCTGGCCACGCCGGACGCCCCGCTGGACCGCACGGTCCCGGCCGAGCGGCCCGTCACCCTGCGGCACCTGCTCACCATGACCGCGGGTGTCGGCTGGGCGGGGGAGAACCCGGCGCTCTCGGAGGCGATGTCCGAGCGCGGGGTCGCCCCGGGACCGTACGCACCGGCCGTCGCGCCGGACGAGTATCTCCGGCGGCTGGCGGAGCTGCCCTTCGCGGGCCAGCCGGGCCAGGAATGGTGGTACCACACCAGTAGCGACGTCCTCGGGGTGCTCCTCGCCCGCGCCACCGGCTCGTCCGTGACCGAGTTGCTGGCCGAGTACGTCACCGGGCCAGTGGGGCTGGCCGACACGGGGTTCACGGCCGACCTCTCCCGTCTCCCCACCTCGTACGGCCTCGGGCCCGACGGCAGGGTTTCGCCACTGGACACCGCGGGCAGGTTCGCGGTACCGCCGGTCTTCGAGTCCCTCGCCTGCGGCCTCGCCTCGACGGTGGGCGACTACCTGGAACTTCTGGGTGTGCTCGTCGACGGTGGCCCGGTGCTCGCGCCGGAGAGTGCTCGGCTGATGGCCACCGACCACCTGACAGCGCGGCAGCGGGCGAGCGCGGAGGGTTTCCTCGGGCCCGGCTGCGGCTACGGGTTCCAGGTGGAGGTGCGCCCGGGCGGCGTGGTCGGCTGGGCCGGGGGACTGGGGACGATCGGCTACGTCGACCGCGGCACCGGGCGGGCCGCGGCGGTCTTCACCGCCCAGTCCTACGACGTCCCCGGCACGACCGAGGCGCTCGAGACCGTGTGGACGCTGCTGCGCTGACGACCCGTCCTCGCGGACCGGTCAGCGCCACCACGTGTCGAGCGGGGTGGCGGGCACCGTGCGCTTGTGGCGCGAGCCCAGGAACAGCTGCTCGATCCGCGCGGACGCCTCGGGCGGGACGCCGTCGCGGCCCTCGAGGTAATCGTCGATCTGGGCGTAGGTCACGCCGAGGGCGACCTCGTCGGGCAGGCCCGGCCGGTCGTCCTCGAGGTCGGCGGTGGGGACCTTGCGCCAGGTGGAGTCCGGCGCGCCGAGGTGGCGTAGCAGCGCCGCGCCCTGTCGTTTGGTGAGACCGGTCAGGGGGGTCAGGTCGACCCCGCCGTCGCCGTACTTGGTGAAGAAGCCGGTGACCGCCTCGGCGGCGTGGTCGGTGCCGACGACGAGGAGGTTCAGTTGCCCGGCCACGGCGTACTGGGCGATCATCCGCTCACGCGCCTTGACGTTGCCGCGGACGAAGTCACGGAGCGGCCCCGCCTCGTCGGGCAGAGCCGTGAGTGCGGCGGAGGCGGCCTCGGAGGCGGCGTCGGACGCGGGGCGGACATCCACCGTGAGACTCTCGTCCGGACGGATGAACTCGAGGGCCGCCTGCGCGTCGGCCTCGTCGGACTGTTCGCCGTAGGGCAGGCGCATCGCCACGAACCGGGCGCGCGACATCCCCTCGTCCCGGAGTCGCTCCGCGGCGAGCTGACAGAGCCGGCCGGTCAGGGTGGAGTCCTGCCCGCCGCTGATCCCCAGGACGAAGCCCGTGGCGGGGGTCGAACGGAGGTAGGCGGCCAGGAACGTGACCCGCGACTCGACCTCCTCCGCGGGATCGATGTCGGGACGGACGCCGAGTTCGGCGATGATGGCGGCGCGCAGGGCAGCAGCGCGGTCTGTCGTGGTCTCGGTCATGGCGTCAGCATAGGAACCACGTGTGACGACCGCGTGACATCTCCGCCGGTGGCCGCGAGTACCCGGAGGCGGGCGGGGTGCGGGCGGGGCGTCCTCCGTCGCCGGTTGGAGTTCTGGTCGTGCAGTCCGTTACGATGGACCAGTTGTGTGTCGTACATCCGGCCTTCCGGGACGGGCGTGTCGCACAGTGATCCCCAGTCGTGTCGGCGGCCATAGCGGCCGCCCCGAGAGCCTAAGGAGCGCCAGATGAAGGTCCGCAAGTCCCTTCGGTCGCTGAAGAACAAGCCGGGCGCCCAGGTTGTCCGTCGTCGCGGCAAGGTCTACGTGATCAACAAGAAGGACCCCCGTTTCAAGGCCCGCCAGGGCTGACATCTCCGCGTGAGTCCTCACGCACCCTCGAGGGCCCGCCACCGGTTCGCCGGCGGCGGGCCCTCGTCGTCGTCCCCTCGTCGTCGTGGCCTCCCCGGCGCGCCCCGCGACCCCGCGGCCTCGCGACCGCGCGCCCCGCGGCCTCGCCGTGACCGCTCGCACCCGGCGGTGAACCGTCCCGGGCCCGCCACATCCGTCCACGCCCCGGACGCACGATCATCCACGTACTTGTGGAGGGCGTGGGGACAATCTGTGGGGTCTCTGGGGAGGCCCTGTGGGATGTCGACCCGCCGCTCCGGGACGGTGATCGGCGTGCGACCGTAGGTGTGCGCGGCGCCGGTTCGACGGTCCGGGGACGGGGTTCCCACCGGGGGCCCACGGTGTCCACAGGGCGGGATCGCGACCTGGGAATACCAGCGATGTAAGACCAAAATGTTGTGGTCGATTGACTCGCTGGCCACTAGGGGTAGTGTCTAGAAGCGTTGCGGCCCCAATGAATGTCACTCGTGGGATTCGGACCGTGACCCCCGACAGACACCGCGGTCATCCACAGGCCGGGCGAGAGCCCGGGCCCGGGAGGCCGCTACGAGAAGAGCCCCTCGCGCCGTCCGGGCGCCGTGCCGAAAGAGGTCCTGAGACACATGGTCACCGTCTACACCAAGCCCGCCTGCGTCCAGTGCAACGCCACCTACAAGGCGCTCGACAAGCAGGGCATCGAGTACGAGATCATCGACATCTCGATGGACGACGAGGCTCGGGAGTACGTCATGGCGCTCGGGTACCTCCAGGCGCCCGTCGTGGTCGCGGGCTCCGACCACTGGTCCGGCTTCCGCCCGGACCGCATCAAGGCACTCGCCTCCGTGGCGGCCTGACTGCGCGGTCGTAGTCCGACGGCGCGGTAACACCAGGATTCCTTCGACAAGGGGGCGGCGATGGCGGCTCCGATACCGGCCGAGAAGCCGGTGAGGATCGTCTACTTCTCCAATATCTCCGAGAACACCAAACGATTCGTCGACCGGCTCGGTCTCCCCGCACTGCGTATCCCGGTGCGGAGGACCGAGCCCGTCCCGACGGTGTCGGACCCGTATGTTCTGATCGTTCCGACCTACGGGGGAAGCCTCGAGATCACAGGCAAGAACGGAGCCGCGGTCCCGCGGCAGGTGGTCGCGTTCCTCAACAACGCGCACAACAGAAGTCTCTGCCGGGGAGTCATCGCCGGCGGCAACACCAACTTCGGACGGGATTTCGGTCGCTCCGGCGACGTGATCGCCAAGAAGGTGGGGGTCCCGTACCTCTACCGCTTCGAGTTGATGGGCACACACGAGGACGTCATCCGCGTCCGAGAGGGATTGGAAGAGTTTTGGCAGCACCAACCGTGAACCCCGAGAGCATCGCCGCGGGAGAGGCGGGCGACGGTCAGCGTCTCGACTACCACGCCCTCAACGCGATGCTCAACCTCTACGACGCGGACGGGAAGATCCAGTTCGACGCGGACCGCCGGGCGGCGCGGGAGTACTTCCTCCAGCACGTCAACCAGAACACGGTCTTCTTCCACAACCTGGACGAGAAGCTCGACTACCTGGTCGAGAAGGACTACTACGAGCGCGAGGTGCTGGACCAGTACGCGCGCAACTTCGTCCGCGAACTGTTCGACCACGCATACGCCAAGAAGTTCCGCTTCCCGACCTTCCTCGGCGCGTTCAAGTACTACACCTCGTACACGCTCAAGACCTTCGACGGGAAGCGCTACCTCGAGCGCTACGAGGACCGCGTGTGCATGGTGGCGCTCACCCTCGCCGCCGGCGACCAGGTGCTGGCCCGCCAGCTGGTGGACGAGATCATCGACGGTCGATTCCAGCCCGCCACCCCCACGTTCCTCAACTCCGGCAAGAAGCAGCGCGGGGAGCCCGTCTCGTGCTTCCTGCTGCGCATCGAGGACAACATGGAGTCCATCGGCCGCAGCATCAACTCCGCGCTGCAGCTGTCCAAGCGCGGCGGTGGCGTGGCATTGCTGCTGTCCAACCTCCGTGAGCACGGCGCGCCCATCAAGCACATCGAGAACCAGTCCTCGGGCGTCATCCCCGTGATGAAGCTGCTGGAAGACTCGTTCTCCTACGCCAACCAGCTCGGGGCCCGCCAGGGTGCCGGCGCCGTGTACCTGCACGCGCACCACCCGGACATCTTCAAGTTCCTCGACACCAAGCGTGAGAACGCGGACGAGAAGATCCGCATCAAGACGCTCTCCCTGGGCGTGGTGATCCCGGACATCACCTTCGAGCTCGCCAAGCGCAACGACGACATGTACCTGTTCTCGCCGTACGACGTCGAGCGGATCTACGGCAAGCCCTTCGCGGACGTCGACATCTCGGAGCACTACCACGAGATGGTCGAGGACAGCCGGATCAAGAAGACCAAGATCAACGCCCGGCACTTCTTCCAGACCGTCGCCGAGCTGCAGTTCGAGTCCGGCTACCCGTACATCATGTACGAGGACACCGTGAACCGGGCCAACCCGATCGCCGGCAAGATCACGCACTCCAACCTGTGCTCGGAGATCCTCCAGGTCTCCACGGCCTCGGAGTTCAACGAGGACCTGAGCTACTCCGAGGTGGGCAAGGACATCTCCTGCAACCTCGGTTCGCTCAACATCGCCAAGGCCATGGACTCGCCGGACTTCGGTCAGACCATCGAGACGGCGATCCGGGGACTGACCGCGGTCTCCGACCAGACCCACATCGACTCCGTGCCCTCGATCGAGCGGGGCAACTCGGAGTCGCACGCGATCGGCCTGGGGCAGATGAACCTCCACGGCTACCTCGCGCGTGAGCGGATCCACTACGGATCCGAGGAGGGTGTCGACTTCACCAACATCTACTTCTACACCGTGCTCTACCACGCGCTCCGGTCGTCCAACGCGATCGCGCGGGAGCGCGGGACCTGGTTCGCCGGGTTCCCGGAGTCGAAGTACGCCTCGGGTGAGTTCTTCGACAAGTACACCGACCAGGTGTGGGAGCCGGCCACCGACCGGGTCCGAACGCTGTTCTCCGAGGCCGAGGTGACCATCCCCACGCAGGAGGACTGGCGCGCGCTGAAGGCCGACGTGCAGAAGTACGGCATCTACAACCAGAACCTCCAGGCCGTGCCGCCGACGGGGTCGATCAGCTACATCAACAACTCGACCTCGTCGATCCACCCCGTGGCGTCGAAGATCGAGATCCGCAAGGAGGGCAAGATCGGGCGCGTCTACTACCCGGCGCCCTACCTGACCAACGACAACCTGGACTACTACCAGGACGCGTACGAGATCGGCTACGAGAAGATCATCGACACGTACGCGGCGGCCACCCAGCACGTGGACCAGGGCCTGTCGTTGACCCTGTTCTTCAAGGACACGGCCACCACCCGTGAGGTCAACCGAGCCCAGATCTACGCGTGGCGCAAGGGCATCAAGACCCTGTACTACATCCGCGTGCGTCAGCTCGCGCTCGAGGGCACCGAGGTCGAGGGCTGCGTCTCGTGCATGCTCTGACCGCCCGGCCGCAGGCCCGCGTCCCGAATCCCACACGCCACCAGGAGGAGATCCGATGACCGCCGAGCTGCACGCTCCGGGATCCCACAGTCCCGCCGCCGGCATCCAGCCCAAGCTCGTCGACCGGGTGTCGGCCATCAACTGGAACCGCGTCCCCGACGAGGTCGACGATCAGGTCTGGGGCCGGCTCACCACCAACTTCTGGTTGCCGGAGAAGGTGCCGGTCTCCAACGACATCCCGTCGTGGCAGACCCTGACCGAGTACGAGCAGCAGCTCACCACCCGCGTCTTCACCGGCCTGACCCTGCTGGACACCCTGCAGGGCACGGTCGGCGCGGTCAGCATGATCCCCGACGCGTCGACCCCGCACGAGGAGGCGGTGCTCACCAACATCGCGTTCATGGAGTCGGTGCACGCCAAGAGCTACTCGACGATCTTCTCCACGCTGTGCTCGACGCCGCAGGTGGACGACGCGTTCCGCTGGGCGGAGGAGAACCCCTTCCTCCAGAAGAAGGCAAAGATCGTGCTCGGCTACTACGCGGGGGACGATCCGCTCAAGCGCAAGATCGCCTCGGTGATGCTCGAGTCGTTCATGTTCTACTCGGGCTTCTACCTGCCCATGCGGTGGTCCTCGCGGGCCAAGCTCACCAACACCGCCGACGTCATCCGGCTCATCATCCGCGACGAGGCGGTGCACGGCTACTACATCGGGTACAAGTATCAGCGCGCCCTCGAGCACGTCACCCAGGCAGAGCGGGACGAGCTCAAGGACTACACCTTCGAGCTGCTGTTCGAGCTGTACGACAACGAGGCGGACTACACCGAGGATCTCTACGATCCGGTGGGGTGGACCGAGGACGTCAAGAAGTTCCTGCGGTACAACGCCAACAAGGCGCTGATGAACATGGGCTACGAGGGCATGTTCCCGAAGGACGAGACCGACGTCGACCCGGCGATCCTGTCGGCCCTGAGCCCCAACGCCGACGAGAACCACGACTTCTTCTCCGGCTCCGGCAGCTCGTACGTCATGGGCAAGGCCGAGGCCACCGAGGACGAGGACTGGGACTTCTGACGTACCGGTTCTGACCCACGACGCCCCTGCGACCGAACACGGTCGCAGGGGCGTCGTCGATCCACTGTCGTGGAGGGACTGCTGGCTACCCGTCCGGTGCGACCCCGTTGATCGAGCCCCGGATGTCGTCGAGGACCGCCCGCGCCGCCACCGGGCCCGCGCCCTCCCACACGGCACGGTCCACCACGAACACGCGCTGCGATCCCACGGCGTCGAGGTCCGTCCACCTGTCCGAGGCGAAGACCTCCCGCGCCTCGTCCTCGGAGCCGGGCCCGCCTCCCACCACCGCGAAGATCACATCCCCGTCCAGTTCGTCACCCACGGCCGGGGACTGCGGCAGGGGCGGGAGGCGCTCGCCGTCGCGCGTGCGTTGCGCAGGGGGGCGCTCGGCACCCACGGCCTCGAGCATCAGGGAGCCCAGCGTGTCCGGCCGCTGCACCTCCACGCCGTCACCGTCCCCTCCGGTCACCGACACCAGGGAGACCCGGGTGTCCGACGGGGTGGTCGCGTCGGCGGTGCGCTGCGCCCGCTCGATCACATCCAGCAGCAGATCGCCGCCGGCGCGGGGCCGACCGTAGGCGTCGGCGATCGCCTCGGTGGCCTCCGTCCAGTCGACGATGTCGGCGTCGTAGACCACGGTGGGGGCGACATCAGTCACGGCGGCGACGACGGCCGGGTCCACCTCGTCCGACCCGGCCAGCACGATGAGGTCCGGACGCAGTTCCCGCGCGGCCCGCGCGACCTCGTCGGCGTCCGCGCCGACGAGGGGCCCGACCGTCGGGAGTCCGGTCAGTGAGTCGGGCAGGTAGACGTCCGCACCGTCGGGTAGGCCGGACGTGCCGACGACGAGGTCCTGCAGCCCGAGGGCGCAGGCCGTGTCCACCGCGCCTGTGCCGAGCGCCAGGATCCTCTCCGGCGACCGCGGCACCTCCACCCGGTCCGGACCCGGCCCCTCCGTGGGGACCCTGCGGTCACCCGGCCCGGGGAACTCCGCGGGGAACGGTGCCGGGGCGCACGACTCCTCCGGCTCTGCCGAGCGCTGCAACTCCTCGCCGGCCATCCGCGACGGGGTAGTCGTCATCGGGTGCTCGACCATGTCGACGGGGGAGGGGCCACACGCCACGAGCGTCAGCCCGGCCGCCAGGGGGACCGCCGCCCTGACGGCGCGCCGGGCATACCCCCGCGCGGGGTGTCGGCGGGGGGCGGTCACGGAATCGGTCATGGGACAACAGCCTAGGAGATCGGCCGAGAAGGGCCGCTCATGCGGAGGTGGCGGGCGGGCGGCGGGTGCCCGTCCCGGCGTGCCGGACCACGGCGTGATTAGCGGGGGTGACCACCGGTGACGAGTTCGACGGGGCGGGTGGGCGTCTCTCTCAGGCGGGGGTTAGGATTGCGGTCACGCACTATTCCTATGCGTTCGACGTGGGGTCGGTGGTTCGACCCGCGACGTCGGGTGAGGCGTTCAGGAGGACCCTTATGACCGCAGTGGCCCCCAAGCCGGTCCACGAACTCGACCACCCGCCGGGTGAACCCACGGGTGATGCCCGGCCGGGCTCGTTCGTGTGGAAGATGCTGACGACGACCGACCACAAGTTGCTCGGCATTATGTACATCGTCACCTGCTTCATCTTCTTCTTCGCCGGCGGCCTCATGGCGCTGCTCATCCGGGCGGAGCTCTTCTTCCCGGGTATGCAGTTCCTGTCGAATGAGCAGTTCAACCAGCTGTTCACCATGCACGGCACGGTGATGCTGCTGCTCTACGGAACCCCGATCGTCGTCGGGTTCGCGAACTACATCATGCCGCTGCAGATCGGCGCCCCCGACGTGGCGTTCCCGCGCCTCAACGCGTTCGGCTTCTGGCTGTTCGCGGCGGGCGGCACGATCATGCTCTCCGGCTTCCTGACCCCCGGTGGCGCGGCGTCCTTCGGCTGGACCATGTACATGCCGCTGGCGGACAAGATCCACTCGCCGAACGTCGGCGCGGACCTCTGGATCCTCGGGGTCGGCATCGGCGGTATCGGCACCATCCTCGGTGCCGTCAACTTCGTCACCACCATCATCTGCCTGCGCGCACCGGGTATGACCATGTTCCGGATGCCGATCTTCACGTGGAACATCCTCGTGGCGTCGGTCCTCATCCTGCTGATCTTCCCGCTGCTCACCGCGGCCGCGCTCGGCGTCTTCTACGACCGGCAGTTCGGCGGTCGCATCTACGATCCGGGCAACGGTGGCGCCATCCTGTGGCAGCACCTGTTCTGGTTCTTCGGTCACCCCGAGGTGTACGTCCTCGCGCTGCCGTTCTTCGGCATCGTCTCCGAGGTCTTCCCGGTCTTCTCCCGCAAGCCGCTGTTCGGCTACGCGGGCCTGGTCTTCGCGACCCTCGCGATCGCCGCACTGTCGATGGCCGTGTGGGCGCACCACATGTACGTCACCGGCGCGGTGCTGCTGCCGTTCTTCTCCTTCATGACGTTCCTCATCGCGGTCCCGACCGGCGTGAAGTTCTTCAACTGGATCGGCACGATGTGGCGCGGCAAGATGACGTTCGAGACGCCGATGCTGTTCGCCCTCGGCTTCATCATCACCTTCCTCTTCGGCGGTCTGACCGGCGTGATGATGGCCTCGGCGCCGATCGACTTCCACATCTCGGACACGTACTTCATCGTGGCGCACTTCCACTACACGCTCTTCGGCACCATCGTGTTCGCCACGTTCGCCGGCGTGTACTTCTGGTTCCCCAAGATGACGGGCCGGATGTACGACGAGCGGCTCGGCAAGATCCACTTCTGGTTGATCTTCATCGGTTTCCACACGACGTTCCTGGTGCAGCACTGGCTGGGCAACCAGGGCATGCCGCGCCGGTACGCCGACTACCTGGACTCGGACAACTTCACGGTCCTCAACCAGATCTCCACCGTCGGTTCGTTCATCCTCGGCATCGCGATGCTGCCGTTCATCTGGAACATCATCAAGAGCTGGCGCTACGGGGAGATCGTCACGGTCGACGACCCGTGGGGCGCGGGCAACTCCCTCGAGTGGGCGACCTCCTGCCCGCCGCCGCGCCACAACTTCGTGACGCTGCCCCGGATCCGCTCCGAGCGCCCCGCGTTCGAGCTGCACTACCCGCACATGAGCGAGCGGATGCGTGCGGAAGCCCACGTCGGTGGACGGGTCAAGGCACAGGACCCGGACTCGGCCAAGGATGTGGCCGACCGGGGACCATCCCCGCAGAAGGGCTGACCGCCCGCCCGTACTCACCCACGGGCGTAGGTCCCGGGAACCCCGTCGGCGGCTCGTCCACCGGCGGGGTTTCCGCTTGTCAGGCCCCGCAACACCAGCACCGCCCTCCCCGATCACCTGTCAGGAGTACATGTGAGCACCACCGGCACCCCGGCTCTCCTCACCGTCACCGGGCCCGACCGCCCGGGCGTGACCGCGCGGGTGATGTCCGTTCTCGCGTCCCACCACGCCGATCTGGTCGACGTGGAGCAGGTCGTCGTCAACGGCCATCTGTCCCTGGGTCTCATGGTCCGGGTGGACGACGGCGCCGATGTGGTCACCGTCGTCCGGGAGCTCACCGAGCAGGTCCACGACCTCGGGATGCAACTCGAGGTCCAGTTCGACGACATCGCCCCCGCGGCCCCGCCCTCGACGCACGCGGTCGTGATTCTCGGCAGCCCCGTCCCGGCCTCCGCGTTCTCGGCCGTCGCCGGCTCGCTGGCCTCCATCGGCGCGAACATCGACACGATCCGCGGGATCGCCGACTACCCGGTCACCGGTATCGAGTTGCACGTGTCCACCGCCGGCCGGGACTCGGCCGACGATGCCCGCCTGCGCGAGACCCTCGCCCCCCTCTCGGACGCCCACGGCGTCGACATCTCGGTGGACCGGGCCGGGCTCGGCCGTCGGTCCAAGCGACTGGTGGTGTTCGATGTGGACTCCACCCTCGTCCAGGGCGAGGTGATCGAGATGCTCGCCGCGCACGCGGGCAAGGAGGACGAGGTCCGGGCCGTCACGGAGCGTGCCATGCGCGGAGAGCTCGACTTCGCCCAGTCCCTGCACGAGCGTGTCGCGACGCTGGCAGGTCTGCCCGCCACCGTGCTGGACGAGGTCGCCTCGAGCATCGTGCTCACGCCCGGTGCCCGCACCACCATCCGCACGCTCAAGCGGCTGGGGATCCGTTGCGGGGTGGTCTCCGGCGGCTTCATCCAGGTGATCTCCGGCCTCGCCGAGGAGCTGGGACTCGACTTCGCCCGCGCCAACACCCTCGAGATCGTGGACGGCACGCTCACCGGCCGGGTGGTCGGCGAGGTGGTGGACCGCGAGGCGAAGGCCGCCTACCTCCGCGAGTTCGCCGACGAGCTCGGCATCTCCCTGAGCCAGACCGTCGCGGTCGGTGACGGCGCCAACGACATCGACATGCTCACCACCGCCGGGTTGGGGATCGCGTTCTGCGCGAAGCCCGCCCTCCGCGAGGTGGCGGACGCGTCGCTGTCCAAACCGTTCCTCGACACCGTGCTGTTCGTGCTGGGGATCACCCGCGACGAGATCGAGGCCGCGGACACCGCCGCCGGGACGTACCGCCGCGTCCCTCTGACGTGACCGGCGCGCCCGGGGTGGGGGAGGGCGCTCCCGAGCTCGATGCGCCCGCGAACGGCGGCCCGGCGACCGGTGCCGCACTCGACTGGTGCCACGCCAGACTCCGGGCGGGCTCGGCCGGCGCCGAGGACCCCGAGGATCGTGCGACCGTTCGGTCGATGCCGATCGTGCTGCACCTGCCCAAGGCGGACCCGCCGGCCCGGACCCCGCTGCTCGAGTCGGTGGCCGGCGCGGTCGCGGCGCTGTGCCTCGACGAACGGGTCGCGCCGGGAGGGCCGTGGCACGAGGCCTACGCCGCGTGGTTGGACGCCCGCATGCGCAAGATCGCCCGACGTGCCCGCGGCGCCCAGTGGCGGGCCTCGCTCGAGGTCCCCGGGGTGACGCGGGAGATCGACGGCGCCGCCGCTCGGGCGTTCGTCCCCGGCCCGGTGGACGAGGTGGACCCGCGGCTGGCCAGACTGCAGATCGGCGGCACCGACCTCGAGCGTGACGAGCCCGGCGCGCCGCCCGAGGGGACGCCGGCGGTGTGGATCGACGGTGCGCTCGAGATGTCGACGGGAAAGGCAGCGGCGCAGGTCGGCCACGGGGTCATGCTGCTCATCGCCGCGATGGAACGCGATCGTCTCGATCGCTGGCTGGCCGACGGGCTCCCGGTCGCCGTCCGCGAAGCCGATCCCTCCCGGTGGCGGGACCTGGCCGAGGCGGTGGCCGCCGGGACACCGGGAGTCGCCGCGGTGGTGGACGCCGGCTACACCGAGGTGGCGCCGGGGTCGCTCACGGTCATCGCCGTCGACGCCTGAGCGGCGCCCCGGGGAGCGTTCAGGCGTCGCGCAAGCGCTCCAGGGCGCCGGTCACGACGTCCTTGTCGGTGGTCTGCCAGAACGGCGGCAGCGAAGCGCGTAGGTATCCGCCGTACCGCGCGGTGACCAGACGGGAGTCGAGCACCGCCACCACGCCGCGGTCCTCGGTGCGGCGGAGCAGCCGGCCCACGCCCTGGGCGAGCAGGAGGGCGGCGTGGTTACCGGCGACGGCGAGGAACCCGTTCCCCCCGCGGGCCGCCACCGCACGCTGACGCGCCGAGAGCAGCGGATCATCGGGACGGGGGAACGGGATGCGGTCGATCACGACCAGCGACAGGGTCCGTCCCGGGACGTCGACGCCCTGCCACAGCGACAGGGTGCCCACGAGGGTCGTCTCCTCGTCGTCGGCGAACGTCGCGACGAGGTTGGCCGTGGAGTCCTCGCCCTGGCAGAGGACGGGGGTGTCGAGTCGTTCGCGGAGCAGTTCCGCTGCCGCCTTCGCCGCGCGCATCGACGAGAACAGTCCGAGCGTGCGGCCCCCGGCGGCGGTGATGAGATCGACCAGTTCCTCCTCGGCCGCGGGCGACGGGCCCTCCCGGCCGGGCGCGGGGAGGTGAGCTGCCACGTAGAGGATGCCGTTGCGGCGGTAGTCGAACGGGGATCCCGCGTCGAGGCCCGTCCACCGCAGTGCGCTCGCGTCGTCGTCGGAGGGCGGTTCGAGCGACACCGCGCTCGCCGTGTCCGGGCGTGCCGACGAGGCGGGCGGCAGTCCCCAGGTGGCGGCGAGCCCGTCGAACTTCCCGCCCGTGGTGAGGGTCGCGGAGGTGAGGATCACCGTGGACTCGGCGAACAGGCGGGCACGCAGGAGCCCGGCGACGGACAGGGGAGCGACGCGCAGGATCCGTCCACGCCGGTCCTCCACGCTCATCCACACGATCTCGAGGCGCTCGGTGACCGGCCGCTCGAACGAGGAGAGGATGCGGTCCGCGGCGTCGGCGATCTCGTCCAGCGCGGCGAGGGTCTTCTGACGGTCGGAGGCACCCTGTGGGTCACCGGCGGCCTCTCCGGGCTTGGGACCCGGGACCGCGCTGCGACAGTTCTCGGCGGTGTGGCGGACAGCGGCCAGCGCGAGGTCCGCGCCCTCGGGCATGAGGTCCCATCGCGCCTCGGGACAGATCTCCAGCAGCGTCGCGAGGCCCTCCCCGGCGGCGACCATGCGGTCCGCGGTCTGCTGGTCGACGAGCTTCGCCGCCCGGCGCGCGGCCTGGATCACGGCCGCGCCGGTGAGTTCGGCGGTCGTCACCCCGGTCACCCGGTCGGACAGCTCGTGGGCCTCGTCGATCACCACCGCGTCGTGTTCGGGCAGCACGGAGACATCGGTCATGGCGTCGATCGCGAGCAGCGCGTGGTTGGTCACCACCACGTCGGCGCGGCCGGCCTCCTGGCGGGCCAGTTCGGCGAAGCACTCGGAGAACTCGGGGCAGACCTGGCCCAGACACTCGCGGCTGGTCACCGACACCTGCCGCCACGCCGCGTCGGAGACACCGCGGGGCAGGTCGTCGCGGTCGCCGGTGTCGGTGTCCTGCGCCCAGTCGTGCAGGCGGGCGATCTCGCGGCCCAGCCACGAGCTCGGGCCGGTGTCCCGGGGGGTGGCCTCACGTGGGGTGCGCGCGGCCGTGGACTCGCCGCCGAGGGGCAGGTCGAACAGTTCCTCGGTCTCCACCTCCTCCGGGTCGGCCTCGTCGACCGGCCCCGAGCTCACCCGGTGCAGGCACAGGTAGTTGCCCCGGCCCTTGAGGATCGCGTGGGAGGGACTCACGCCGAGTTCCGGGCGGAGCGCCTTGGACAGGCGCGGCAGGTCGCGGTCGACCAACTGGTTCTGCAGCGCGATGGTCGCGGTGGAGACCACCACGGTGTTCCCGGTGGCCACGGCGTGGCGCAGCGCCGGCACCAGGTAGGCCAGGGATTTACCGGTGCCCGTGCCGGCCTGGACGGCGAGGTGTTCCCCCGTCGCCAGGGCGTTGCCCACGGCCTCGGCCATCGTCACCTGGCCCGTGCGTTCGCTGCCGCCCAGGCCCGCGACCGCGGTGGCGAGCAGGTCGGAGACGGGAGGGAGCGAGTCGGTCACGCGGATACCCTAGCGGCCGCACCGGACAGTGGCCCGGGCCGCCGGGCGGCTCGGGGGCAGACCCGGGCGGCTCGGAGGCAGGCCCGGCCGGCTCGGGGGCCACCCGGGTGCGTCGGCGGTCGACCGATTGCTCCGCTCAGCGGGTGGCCGGGGGGATGACCCTCACGGGGATGGCGGGGTCGCCCTGACTCAGCGCGAGCCCCTCCCACGGCAGGGACACCATCACGGCGGCGTGGTGGGCGCGTGACTGTTCGAGGGTCGGGAGCCCGGGTACGGTCTCGCCGCCCCGGATCAGCGGGACCATGAGATCGCGCGTCTCGAGACCGGGCTCCCCGGGGGCGTCCCCGGACCACGGCAGCAGCACCTCCTCGACGGCGGTGCCCGAGCGGCGGTGGTGGCGGACCGCCCGCTTGGCGCCGGGCAGGGACTCCTTCTGGGCGGAGCGCTTGGCCACGGGGATCCCGTCGACCTCGACGAGTTTGTAGACCATGCCGGCGGTCGGGGCGCCCGAGCCGGTCACGAGCCGGGTGCCGACGCCGTACACGTCGACCGGCTCCGCGCGCAGAGCGGCGATCGCGTACTCGTCGAGATCCCCGGAGACCACGATCCGGGTGTCGCGGGCGCCGAGGGCGTCCAGCTGACCGCGGACCTGGCGGGCGAGCACCCCCAGGTCCCCGGAGTCGATGCGGACGCCGCCGAGTCCGGGCCCGGCGACCTCGATCGCCGTCGCCACGCCCTTCGCGATGTCGTAGGTGTCCACCAGGAGGGTGGTGTCCGCACCGAGGGTCTTCACCTGCGAGCGGAAGGCGGCCGCCTCGTCCGGACCCTCCGGGCCGGTGTGCAGCAGGGTGAACGAGTGGGCGGACGTCCCGGCGGAGGGCACCCCGTGCCGACGCGTCGCCTCCACGTTGGAGGTGGAGTCGAACCCGGTGAGGTAGGCGGCCCGGGCCGCGGCGACCGCTGCTTCCTCGTGTGTGCGGCGGGACCCCATCTCGATGATGGGGCGGCCGTACGCCGCGGAGGTCATCCGCGCGGCGGCGGAGGCGATCGCGCTGTCGTGGTTGAGCACGGACAGGACCAGGGTCTCGAGTACGACGCACTCCGCGAACCCGCCCCGGATGCTCAGCACGGGCGAGCCGGGGAAGAACAGTTCGCCCTCCGCGTAGCCGTCGACGTCACCCGTGAAGCGGAAGTCGCGGAGCCAGTCGGTGGTCCGCTCGTCGAGCGAATCCGACAGCGCCTCGATCTCCTCGTCGTCGAACCGGAAGTCCGCCACGCGTTCGAGGAGCCGACCGGTGCCGCCGACCACCCCGTACCGACGGCCGGAGGGCAGGCGTCGCGCGAAGACCTCGAACACACACGGCCGGTCGGCGGTGCCGTCCGCCAGGGCCGCCCGGATCATGGTGAGCTCGTACTTGTCCGTGAGCAGGGCGGTGGACGGTCGCCCGGTGGGGGGCGTGACATGGGAGGGAGTCGGCGGGGTCACGAGGGCGACTCTACGGCGTGGCCTACCCGGCGGGAATCCGTATCCTGGGTTCCATGCACCCTGTGACGACACCGCTTGCGGCCGTCCGGAGCACCGCCCCGGTGATGGCGATGCCGTCGGCCGCGCCCGTGGAGTCCACGGACGCGGACCTCGACGGTGGGGTGGACAGCCCCTGGCTCACCGTGGTCTGGGACGACCCGGTGAACCTGATGAGTTACGTGACGTACGTGTTCCAGCGGGTGTTCGGCTACAGCAGGGAGAAGGCGCATGACCTGATGCTCAAGGTCCACAACGACGGTCGGGCGGTGGTGTCGTCCGGCAGCCGCGACAAGGTCGAGAACGACGTCCGCAAGCTGCAGGAGGCCGGACTGTGGGCCACGATGCAGCGGGAGGCGTGAGGCGGTGAAGGCGTGGCAGCGCAAGGCGTCCCTCGGTGGGGCGCGCATCAAGTCGGTCATGGAGAACCACGAGGTGCAGATCCTGCACGCCCTGGTCTCCAACGTGGTGGACATGCTCGAACAGCGCCGGGACTCCGCCCCGCGCGATGAGCTGGCCGAGATCACCGGGATGCGCAGCGGCCACTCGCAGGTGCCCGCCGAGGCGCCCCTGGCGCGGTTGTTGCCGGACTTCCACCGCCCCGAGGCGGCCGACCGTGCGGACGGGTCCGACACGGACGGGGCGGCCGTCGCGCGGGCCCACAACTCGGGCATGCGGATGATCCACGAGCCGGCGATCATCGACGCGAAACTCGGCTGCGCGGGCGTGGTGTTGCGTTCGTTGCCGTCGCGGGGCGGGACGGTCTCGCTGACCCTCGAGCAGGCGAACTCGTGGATGCGGTGTCTCAATGATGTGCGACTGGGGCTGGGCGCGGTCCTGCTGGAGGCGGGCTCGTCCGACGGGGTCGCCGCCACCGACATCCCCGAGTACGTGCCCGACGATGACCCCCGGTCCGCCCAGTTGGACGTGTACCACTGGCTGACCTTCATGCAGGACTCCCTGTGCACGGCCCTCGACGGGCAGTGAGGAGAACATCGTGAACCGAGACCCCCGTTCGCCGTGGCCGGGTACCGGCGCCGGCCCGACCCGCCCGGTAGACCCGGGGCCGCGGCGCTGGCCGGCCCTGGTCCTGCTGTGGTCGTTCGTCGCCCTGATGTGGGTGGTCGAGGCGGCGGACCAGGTGATCATCGCGGCGATCGGACCCCAGCAGACCCTCGACGGCTACGGGGTCCAGCCGCTGGCGACGGACGGGCTGCTCGGCATCGTGTTCCAGCCGTTGCTGCACGGGGACTGGGCGCACCTGATCGGTAACTCGATCGCCCTGCTCGTGCTGGGGTCGATCATCGCCCTGTCCGGGATCCGGCCGCTGGTCACCGTCACCCTCGTGTCGTGGCTGATCTCGGGAGTGGTGTCCTGGTTGCTCGGCGGCACCGGGACCGTCCACATCGGGGCCTCCGGGATCGTGTTCGGCTACATCTTCTACGTCATCGTCCGGGGCTTTTTCTCCCGGCGCATCCTGCACCTGGTGATCGGACTGGTCATCGGCTTCTACTACGGGCTCGAGGCGCTGGCGGGCCTGTCGCCGATGCTGGACGGGGTGTCCTGGCAGGGCCATCTCGGGGGCGCGATCGGCGGCGTGGCGTCGGCGTACGGCCTCAAGCGCGACCGGAAACCGCAGCAACAGCTCGCCACCCAGCCGCGGTGGTCCGCCGGACCGCGGAGGTGACGCGCCCCGACCCGCAGGCTCCCATCGGGGTGTTCGACTCGGGCGCCGGCGGTCTGACGGTGGCCCGGGCGATCGTGGACCAGCTCCCCGACGAGTCGGTCGTCTACGTCGGTGACACCGCCAACGGGCCGTACGGTCCGTTGCCGCTGGCCGAGGTCCGGGCGCACGCCCTCGCGGTGGCGGACCAACTCGTCGACCGCGGGGTCAAGGTGTTGGTGATCGCGTGCAACACGGCGTCGGCGGCGATGCTCCGCGACGCCCGCGAGCGCTACCCGGTACCGGTCGTGGAGGTCATCCAGCCGGCGGCCCGGCGCGCGGTGGCCACCACCCGGTCGGGCCGGATCGGGGTCATCGCCACCCGCGCGACGGTGGCGTCGCGGGCGTACGACGACGCGGTGGCTGCGGCCGCCGGGATCGAGCTGACGTCGGTGGCGTGTCCGAAGTTCGTCGAGTTCGTCGAGCGCGGCATCACCAGTGGCCGTCAGGTGCTCGGGTTGGCGGAGGCGTATCTCGCTCCGATCCGCGACGCCGACGTCGACACCCTGGTGCTCGGGTGCACTCATTACCCGTTGCTGTCCGGTGTGGTGCAGTTGGCGGCGGGGGACCACGTCACACTGGTCTCGAGCGCGGAGGAGACCGCCAAGGACGTGCTGCGGGTACTCACCGCGCAGGACCTGTTGCGGCCGCACGACGCGGCCGAGCCGGCGACCCACGAGTACCTCGTCACCGGTGATCCCGACGCCTTCCGCCGGGTGGCGTCACGGTTCCTCGGCCCCGGTCTGGTGACCGTCGGGCGGGCGGTGGCGGACTGATGGACGGTGACACGCATCGCGGGCACAGCCGCGAACACCACGACACGCGGTGCGACGTGGCACGATGGTGCCCATGTTTCTGACTGTCCTCGGGTGCTCGGGAAGTATCGGTGGACCCACCTCGCCGGCGTCCGGGTATCTGGTCGAGGTCGACGGTCTCGCCCCCGTGGTGATCGACATGGGGCCCGGTGTCCTCGGCGCACTGCAACGACACGTGGCCCCCGAGGACGCGACGGTCCTGCTGTCCCACCTCCACGCCGACCACTGCCTGGATGTCCCGAGTCTGTTGGTCCTGCGGCGCTTCGGCCCCGGTGCGAAGGGCGCGGGCCGCGTGCCGCTGGTCGGGCCGTCCGGGACGGCCTACCGGATCGGGGTGGCGTCGGCGGAGGAGCCGGGGACGGTCGACGACCTGTCGGACACGTTCGACGTGGCCACGTGGGACGTCGCGCCCGAGGTGGAGATGAGGGGCGACGACGACGAGGTGGCCCTGCGCGTGCGGGCCGACCGGGTGGAGCATCCTCCGGAGTCGTACGGATTGCGCCTGACCTCCCGTAGCGGCCGGGTCCTGGCGTACAGCGGCGACACCGCCTATTGCGATGCCCTGGTCGAGCTGGCGGTCGGCGCGGACGTCCTGCTCTGTGAGGCGTCCTGGACGCACGAGGAGGGACGCCCGCCGGGCATCCACATGTCGGGGGCGGAGGCGGGCCTGACCGCTCACCGCGCCGGCGTGGGTCGTCTCGTGCTGACCCACATCCCGCCGTGGGTGGACCGCGAGGCGGTCCACGCGGAGGCGGCCGCCGAGTTCGGCGGGGAGATCCTGCTGGCGGAGCCGGATCTGCGGATCACCGTCTAGGAGGCGGGTCGGCTAGAAGGCGCCCCGGCCACCGGCATGGCCCCGGCCCCCTCCCGCCCCCGGCCCCCTCCCGCCCACGGCCCCTCCCGGCCGCTCCTGGCTTGTGGGCCACTCCCGGCTTGTGCTGGGGGAATGCACGCAAACGCCGGGGTTGAGCTGCGCGAATGGACCAAAGGGAGCGCATAGGTCAGTCCGGCGGCGTGAGCGTCGGCGTCTCACCGGCGGCACCTCGGCAGGAGGCGTCCGCCGGCCCCACCCACGCCGCCTGCCCCTCAGGCGCGGGCGTCCGGCGGCTAGGATCGGCGGTCGTGACCTCATCGAGCATCAGCAGAGCAGACGGACGCGGCGACGCCGACCTGCGTGACGTGACCATCACGCGGGGATTCACCTCGCACCCGGCGGGGTCGGTCCTCGTCACCTTCGGGCAGACCCGCGTCATGTGTACGGCCAGCGTCACCGAGGGCGTGCCGCGGTGGCGCAAGGGTTCGGGCCTGGGATGGCTGACGGCGGAGTACGCGATGCTGCCGGCCGCGACCCACGAACGCTCGGGCCGGGAGTCGGTCCGCGGCAAGGTGGGCGGACGCACCCACGAGATCAGCCGTCTGGTGGGCCGCTCCCTGCGGGCCTGCATCGACCTGTCCGCGCTGGGGGAGAACACGATCGCGCTGGATTGCGACGTCCTGCAGGCCGACGGCGGGACACGGACCGCGGCGATCACCGGCGCGTACGTGGCCCTGGCGGACGCGATCACGTGGCTGCAGGCCAAGGGCGCGGTCACCGGCAACCCGCTCACCGGGGCGGTCGCCGCGGTGAGCGTCGGCGTTGTCGACGGCCGCGTCCTGTGCGACCTGCCCTATGAGGAGGATTCGCGGGCGGAGGTGGACATGAACGTGGTGTGCACCGACGGAGGCAAGCTCATCGAGGTCCAGGGGACCGCCGAGGGCGCGGCGTTCGGCCGCGACCTGCTGGACGCGATGCTCGACTCGGCGCAGGCCGGCTGCGAGCGACTTTTCGAGATACAGCGCGAAGCCCTCGCGGCGCCGTACCCGGGCGAGTTGCCCTCGCCGCCGGCCGCACGGAACCGGGGGCGGTAGTCGTGACCGTTCGCCTGGTGGTCGCGAGCCGTAATGCCAAGAAGCTGGCCGAGCTGCGCCGGGTGCTGGAGTCGGCGGGGATCGTCGGCATCGAGCCGGTGGGACTGGACGAGGTGCCGGAGTACCCGGAGGAGCCCGAGGACGGCGCCACCTTTGCGGACAACGCGCTGATCAAAGCCCGGTCCGGTGCGCTGGCGACCGGCCTGCCGTGCCTGGCGGACGACTCGGGACTGGCGGTGGACGCCCTGAACGGGATGCCCGGGGTGCTCTCGGCCCGCTGGTCCGGACGCCACGGCGACGACGCCGCCAACAACGAACTCCTGCTCGCGCAGTTGTCCGACGTCCCGGACGAGCGCCGGGGGGCGGCATTCGTCTCGGCGTGCGCGCTGGTCGGACCGGGCGTGCCCGGCGAGGTCGTCGAGGAGGGTCGCTGGCCGGGGCGCGTGCTGCGGGAGTCGCGCGGGGAGGGCGGGTTCGGGTACGACCCGCTGTTCCTGCCCGAAGGGTCGGATCGTGCGGCAGCCGAGCTCAGCCCGCAGGAGAAGGACGCGGACTCACACCGCGGCCGTGCCCTGCGCGCCCTCGTTCCGGCCCTGCGCGTGCTCGCCGAACGCGGCTGACAGCACCCCGGCCGGACATCACTTCGACGAGAAGGACGTTCCGCACACGTCGCCCGAGAGGGGAGGGTGCGGAACGTCCTTGTCGATGAGGGGGGTGGGTCAGACCGCGTACTCGGTGCGCACGTCGCGGGTCCGCTTGTGCTCGAACCAGAACGACAGGAACGGGATCGTCCCCGCCAGCGCGGTGAGCAGGGTGCGAGACGCGGGCCAGCGGGCCTTGATCGCCAGGTCGAGCGTCATGAAGAGGTACAGGATGTAGAACACTCCATGGGCCTGACCGATGTAGGTGAACCAGTCCGGGGCGTCGGACGAGCTCTCCAGGATCAGGTACTTGTAGATCATCTCCACGGTGAGCACGAGCAACCACACGCCGGTGATCCAGGCCAGGACCCGATAGCGCTTGAGCGCGCCGGCGATCCTGCCCCCCGGATCGGGCTTGCGGTTGTCGGTCTGCTGGGTGGCTGCGGCGGTCATGAAGCAGGCTTCTCCTGATGGGTGCCGTCGGCCCGGTCTTTCCGGGCGAGTTCGGCGAGATAAGAGTTGTAGGCGTCCAGGCCCTCGTCCCGGACCGCCTCGTCCCGGGCGGGTCGACGCGTCGGCAGCAGGTCCGAGGGGATCTCCGTCATGACGGGGCCGCGGCGCCGGCCGGTTCGGTTCTTCCCGGTGATCGCAGTGACTCCGGAGGGCCGGCCGACCTCGTCGTCGTCGCCGTCGTCGCCGCCGCCGTCGTCTTCCGCGTCGCCCCCCGCCCGGTGCCCACCGTCGACGCCGTCCGCGGCGGCGATCCGGTCACCCTCGTCGGCCTCCATGCGCACGTACTTCAGGTACGCGTAGACGAGGAACCCGGCGAGGAACGGCCACATGAACGTGTACCCGAGGTTCTGCGCGGTCCCGGTGGCCTCCTGGTAGCGGGCGAGCTGCCACAGCCCCATGCCCATGCAGAAGATCGCCCCCAGGACGACGAACGCGATCCACGCCGGGCGGTGCTTGACCCTGGTCCGCGCCGGGTCGCCGGAAGCCGTGGCACTTCCGGTCGCGTGGGAGCCAAGGGTGTCGGACACGCCTCCACGGTACCGCTGACCACACGGTAAACTCATCTCGCCCGGTACCCCCGGGTGACGCGCCCGTGGCGGAATTGGCAGACGCGCTGGATTTAGGTTCCAGTGTCTACGGACGTGGGAGTTCAAGTCTCCCCGGGCGCACTGGTCTTTCCACTCGGATCGGGTGATCAGGATGAGTAGCCGGACAGCCGCGAGAGCAGCGGCCGCGTCGCTGATTCTGGTGGGCTGGACGGTGGTGAGCGGTTGCGCCGAGTTGGATACTGCGGTGAACGGGCAGCTCTCGTCGGTGGCCCCGGGGGGTCGGACTGCGGTCGAGCCCCCGGCGGAGCCGTCCCCGGTGGAAGCGGAGACGAACGTACAGCGGAGCGAGAACGGCCTTCCGCCTCTGGACGCCAGCGAGAGGCTCCGCGACAGCGCCTGCGCGAAAGCGGACGACATGATCGCGAGGGACTACTGGGGGCACACCGCGCCTGACGGCAGCGGCGGCCCGTCCACGTTCATCCGGGAGGCCGGTGTCGACTACTCCAGGGCTGCCGAGAACCTGTTCTATTCGTCCACGGGCGGTCCGGATCCGGTCGCCAACTGGATGCAGAGCCCAGGCCACAGGGAGAACATCCTCGACCCGGACCTCACCCGCGTGGGTGTCTGCCTGCGGACGGCCGCGTACCAGGGCCTCCCGGAGGCTCATCTCTACGTCCAGCACTTCGCCACCCCGATGTCGGAGAGGTAGAAGGAACCGTCGTGGTCGGTACGGTCCGGGCATGTGGTTCGACAACTGGTCCGACATCCTCCGGATACTCCTCGTGGGCACCGCGGCGTACCTCTTCCTCGTGGTGGCGATCCGGGCGTTCGGTAAGCGCACCCTCGCGCAGCTCAACGCCTTCGACTTCATCGTCACCGTCGCGCTGGGTTCGACGCTGGCGACCATCATCCTCAGCTCCGACGTGTCGTGGGCCGAGGGCGCGGTCGCCCTGGCGCTGCTCGCCCTCCTGCAGTACGTCGTCTCCCAGTTGAGGCGACTGCCGGGCGGGCGTAAGGCCCTCACCGCACAGCCGACTCTGCTCGTCCGCGACGGGGTCATCCTCGACGACCAGCTGGCGCGGCACCGGCTCACGCACGCCGACATCCGCCAGACCCTCCGCTCCTCGGGTATCGGGGACCTCGGCGAGGTCGCCGCCGTCATCCTGGAGAGCGACGGGAGCAGGAGCGTCATCACCGGTTCGCAGCTGGGCAACGGCTCCGTTCTCGACGACGTCCCGGGGTGGCCGCGACGCGACGCGGACTGACCCGCCGGCGAGGGGGCGCGGACTGACCCGTTGGCGGGGTGCGTCAGAGGGCGGCGAGAACAGGGTCAGAGAGCGGCGAGGACCTCGTCCGCGATCTCGGACACCGGCAGGGTGATCGGGCAGACGATCCCGGTCTCGTCGGCCTCGAGCGGCTCCACGGTGCTCAGCTGGGACTCGAGGATTCGCTGGGACGCGAAGTGCCCCCGGCGGGCGGCGAGTCGGGCCGCGATGAGCTCGGGGTCGGTGCCGAGTTCGACGAAGAACACCGGGCGCTCCACCTGCCGCAGGATGTCGCGATAGGCACGTCGCAGCGCCGAACACGCGACGACGAGCCCCGTGCCGCTGCCCATCGTCCGATCGCGTTCCCGCATGCCGGCCCGGACCGCGGCCAACCACGGCCGGCGATCATCGTCGGTCAGGGGCTCACCGGCGCTCAGCTTCCGGCGGTTGGCGGGCGGATGCACGTCATCGGCGTCGAGGAACGGCGCACCGAGGCGTTCGGCGATCACACGGGCGACCGTCGACTTCCCGGCGCCCGAGACGCCCATGACGACGATGTGAGGTCCGGACACGGGCGACGACGGCGTCAGATGGTGAAGGCCAGCGACCCGAGGATCGTCCGGCCCAATTCCTCGTCGCCACTGATCTCCACGCCGCTGCCCGGCTCGGCGACGATCCGGCCGGTCGCCGCGCGGACGAAGGTCGGAGTGTCGAAGACCAGCTCCACGGTGGGCTGCGCGGTGTCGTCGACGTCGGCGAGGGCTGCGCGTCCGTCCACGACGACATCGGTGGCCAGCGGCAGATCGGTGCCCGCCTCACCCGTGACGCGGAACCGGACCCGGGAGCCGTCCGGCGCGGCGGCCTTCTTGCCGACGATGCGGGGCAGGGCGTTCACGATCTCCCCGACCGCGAACCGGCCGATGTCGCCGCCGAGGTGATGCTGCATCCCGATGGCCTGCCGGATGTCGTCCTCGTGGATCCAGCAGTCGAAGACCCGCACACCCATGAAGCGGCGGAACGGGACGCGGCCGACGGGGGAGTCGGTCTCGGCCTCGAGGTCTGCGGCGCTCATCTCGGAGAGCTGCTCCGTGCGCTCGGCGACGACGTCGCGGAAGTCCTCGAACGCGTCCTCGACAGCCAGCGGACGCGCCTCCTGGACGAACTTCTCGTTGAGCTCCGCGATCGGGTTGAGCACATACTCACGGGCCGAAGCCGGCAACTCGATATCCGGGACCTCCTCGCCCGCGAGCAGGTGCTCGGTGCCCGCCACGTGCGCCACGACATCCCGGACGGTCCACCCCGGCAGAGGAGTCGGCGCGACCCAGTCGTCCCTCTTGAGTCCGGCGAGCAGTTCGTCGAGACGCTTCCACTGCTGGATGAGGTGCCGGACCTCCTCGGGGGCCTGTCCGGCGGGCGCGGCGGCGGGGGCGTCGGTGGCGGCATCGGGGCTGTTGGTGTCCATGGTCACACGCTACTGCGGCGCCGCCCCGCGGGTAGCGTCTGCGGCATGTCGCCGACCACGACCGACCGTCCCACCCTCGCGATCCTGGGAGCCGGTGGCGACCTCACCGAGCGACTCCTGCTCCCCGGGTTGGGGACCCTGCTCGCCACGGATCCCGACCGTGACGTCACCGTCATCGGCTCCGGGCGTTCCGGGATGGACGACGGTGACTGGCGCGACCTCGTCCGCGGTGCGTTGCGCGCCGGAGACCGCTCCCCGGAGCAGGTCGACGGGATCGTGGACTCGACCCGGTTCGTCGAACTGGACGTGACGGACGCCGAGGCCTTCTCCGACTTCATCGACGGGCTGGACGGACCGGTGGTGCTGTACTTCGCCCTCCCACCGGCCGTCACGGCCGCAGCGTGTGAGGGCCTGCGCGGGCGCCCACCGCGCGACGACGTGCGGTTCGCGCTGGAGAAGCCGTTCGGCGACGACCTCGCCTCGGCGCGCAGGGTGAACGCACTGCTCACCGACCTCGTGCCCGAGGACCGCGTGTACCGGGTCGACCACTTCCTCGGGGAGGCGACCGTGCTCAACATCCTCGGCATGCGGTTCGCCAATCGCATCATGGAGCCGGTGTGGACCGCGGAACACGTGGAGCGCATCGACGTGGTCGCGGACGAGACGCTCGCCCTCGAGCGCCGCGCCGGGTACTACGACTCCGCGGGCGCGCTCGTCGACATGCTCCAGTCCCACCTGCTGCTGGTGGTGGCGCTGGCGACGATGGATGCACCCGCGCGCCTCGACGCCACCGAACTCCACGACCTCATCGTCACCACGCTGCGTGCGACGCGCGTGTGGGATGGCGATCCGCTCGTTTCCTCGCGCCGGGGCCGCTACACCGCCGGGCGGGCGGGTGGCAGGGACGTGGTGTCCTACGCGGATGAGGACGGCGTCGACCCGGCTCGGGGGACCGAGACGTTCGCCGAGGTCGTCCTCGAGATCCGGAATCAGCGGTGGGCCGGGGTGCCGGTGCGCCTGCGGTCGGGCAAGGCGCTGGGCGAGGACTCGATGCGGGTGACGGTGACGTTCCGGCCGCCGCGCCACGTGCCCGGGGCGTTCTCGGGGGATGTTCCGCCGACCCGGCTGACGATCGGGATCGCGCCCGACCGGGTGTCCCTCGACCTGGCGACGAACGCGGCCGACGACCGGTTCACGCTCGAGAGCACCCGGCTGGCCGCTGACCTGGGGGACAGCGAGCTGCTGCCGTACGGGGAGGTCCTCGGACGCATCCTCGACGGCGACCGACTGCTGACGGTCCGCGGTGACGTGGCCGAGGAGTGCTGGCGGATCCTCACTCCGGTGATCGAGGCGTGGGAGGCCGGCGGGGTCCCGCTCGAGGAGTACGAGGCGGGTTCCGACGGCCCGGCGGTGGGCGACCGCCGGGAATGACCCGGCCCCGGGTCCGTGGGCGGAACCGGGGCCGGGAGCTGCGGTTGGGCGGGGTCAGCCCCTGCCGCGTTCCGCCGCTTCTCGGACGGCACCCTCGTCGACCCCGTCGGGGTGGCTCGCGTAGTGGACGATGCTGGCGACGAGTCCGCCCCAGATCACGAGCAGGAACAGGACCATCATAATGATCGCGGGAGCATCCATTGCTCAGGCCTCCTTGGTCTTGCGGGGGGACGCCGTCGCACCGGACGGGCGGTCGGCGGCGGGAGGGGTGAGGCCCTCCTCGTAGGCGAAGTCGCTCGGATCGTCGTCGACCGTCGGGGGGCCGTCGAGCTGACGGGACCCGCGCCACGGCAGGAGGGACAGGACCACCGACAGCACGAGGATCGTGGCGATCATGCCCCAACCCCAGACGCCGAGGACGGATGCCTCGTACCCCTCGTACGGTTCGGAGATCAGGGTCATGATCTCGCGGATGAGGGAGTAGCCGAGCACGAGCGGCGTGATGACGGCCAGGCACACGATCCAGAACGTGCCCACCCTCCACGAGGACACCGAGTTGAGGTGGTCGCGCAACTGCGGGGCGAGTCGCATGCCGAAGATCACCACGACCAGCGCGATGAGCGAGATGCCGACGATGCCCAGACTGTTGACGAACTTATCGAGGATGTCGAGGTTCTGCAGGCCGGTCTCGGTGGGCATGAGCAGCAGGGAGATGGCTGCCATCGGGACGCCCACCGCCAGCGTGGCCGCGGTGCGCGAGGACCCGATCTTGTCCTGGAAGGACGAGATGACCACCTCGGTGATGGAGATCAGGGACGTGAGGCCCGCCAGGATGAGGCAGAGGAAGAACACGACGCCCCAGATCGGCCCGCCCGGCATCTGCGAGATGAGGGCGGGGAAGGCGATGAACGCCAGGCCCGGGCCGCCCCCGACATCGTCCCAGCCGGCTCCCGCCGACGTGGTCACCAGGAAGCCGAGGGTGGCGAAGACGCCGATGCCGGCGAGGACCTCGAACGCCGAGTTGGAGAAGCCCACGACCAGGCCGGAGCTGGTGAGGTTGGTCTTGCGCTTGAGGTAGGACGAGTAGGTCAGCATGATGCCGAAGCCGACCGACAGGGAGAAGAAGATCTGACCGTAGGCGGCGATCCACACGGACGCCTCCGTGAGGACGCCCCAGTCGGGCGTGAAGAAGTTGTTGAGGCCCTCGAGCGCCCCCTCGAGGAAGAGGGAGCGGACCACCAGGGCCGCGAACAGGGCGACCAGCAGCGGGACGAAGAACATCGCGGTTCGTCCGATGCCCTTCTGCACGCCGGCGAGGAGGACGCCGAGGGTGGCGATCCAGACCACCGCGAGGACGATGGCGATGCCCGGCACGAAATCGATGCCGAACCCACTGCCCGCGCGGAGGAAGTCCTCGGCGAAGAAGGTCGCGGACTCCTCGTAGGTAGAGCCCCACCGCTCATCGAGCGAGAACCAGGCGTAGCTGGCAGCCCAGGCGATGATGACCGCGTAGTAGACGGCGATGACGAAGGAGACCAGGACCTGGATCCACCCGATGGGCTCGGCGAACCGGTTCATCCGCCGGAAGCTCAACGGGGCGGATCCGCGGAAGCGGTGACCGATCGCGTAGTCGAAGAACAGCAGGGGGAGACCCGCGGTGAGGAGCGCCACCAGATAGGGCAGCAGGAAAGCGCCGCCGCCGTTGTCGTAGGCCACGAAGGGGAAGCGCCAGATGTTCCCCAGGCCGACGGCGGAGCCGATGGCGGCGAAGACGAAGACGGAGCGACGGGAGAACGTCTCCCGGGGCTTCACCCCGCTCCGGGTGGTTGGTCGTGTCATGGGACGACTCCTTGTCGACGGGCGGGCCCTCGGGCCCGCGCGGTCCTGTCATGGGACGGTGCGTGCGTCCCCGGCGTGTACCAACTTCTAGCCCGGCCGTTGCGTGGTGGTGACCGGATCGACGCAATCTCTGCATCGAGATGTGTGACTCGTGGGAATACGGTAAGCCCATGAGGACCGATATCGGCACACGAAGCGCGGAGAATCGTACGTCTGCATTCCGCGCGGTGGTGTCGGCGGTCGTCGCCGGTGTCCTCGCGGTGGGTGCGGTGAATCCGGCGATCGCCTCCGCTCCGAGCACAGCAGGCCCGGCAGGCCTGGTCGGCTCACCGGCCCCCGTGGTGGCGCCGGTCCCGGTGACGCCGGTCCCGGGGCCTGCGGACCTCGTGGGGGAGACGGGGTCGTGGTTCGCGCACGGGTACACCCTGGATCTTCGCGCGGACGGGACGGGAACCTTCGCGGTGTGGGTCGGCGCCTTCGACGGGACCCGGATCGACGTGAGCCTCATCCCCGCTCCGGGGCCCGCCACCGTCGCAGAGGTGGTGGGTGTCGAGACGGTCGGCGCCGGCGCCCTGGGGCCGGACGGGACACCGGGCATCGGGGGACTGGTGACCATCGCCTTCGGCGCCCCGGTGCGGACGGCGCATGTCGAGTGGACGTCGGGGCCGCGACGACTCTCCGCCGATCTGTGTCCCACGGAAGGCCTCGACGCGGTCGCCATGGCGATCCTGCGCTGCGGCGCCTGACGCAGACGGGCCCGGGTCCGGCCCGCGACACGATGCGGGCGCGGTCGCGGCACGCTGCGGGGGTGTCCGCGACACGCCGTGGGGGGGCGGAGAACGCCTGAGAACGAGATAACGATCGGATAACGAGGTCGTTGAGAAACCTGAGGCGCCCCTCACCTGTCGATATGAGGTTCGCATCATGTCTTTATGTGGTGCGGATCACTTGGCGCGCGGCGAAAGGGGCCCCTGTTTCGGTCGCGCGTACCCCCTCAAGCTGAGGAACCCCTCAAGTTCGTGTGGCAATCTGTGTCCTGCGCCGTAACCGCTGGCCGGCCGACGCGATGTCCCTGACGCAGTGCCCAAGGAGTTCCCCACGTGACGATCGATGACCGCGACCTCACCCCCCGCCCGCTCGAGACCGGCTTCGCCGCCCGCCGCGGCGCCCCCGCTCTCGCAGACGAGCTCCGTGAGGGCACGGCCTATGCGCTCGCCTTCGGTGGACAGGGCATCGCCTGGCGCGACGCGCTGAGCGACCTCATCGACGGCACGGGTATCGGACCGGAGCTCCAGGACCTCGTCGACGCCTCCGTCGCGTTGACCGAGCCCGTCCACGACGAGATCGCCGTCGTCCGCACGCACGGCTTCCGGCCCATCGAGTGGGCCAACACCACCACCGGTGAGGACGAGGACGGCGCGGACCTGCCCGACGACGCCTCCCTCTCCGCTGCCGCGGTCTCGCTGCCCGCGGTGCTGCTCACGCAGATGGGTGCCCTGCGGGCTCTCGCCGCCGAGGGCTTCGACGTCAATGACACGACCCCCGCGGCCGTGGTCGGCCACTCCCAGGGCATCCTCGCCGTCGAGTCGGTGGAGACCTTCGGGTCCATCGACGACCGGCTGCTGGCCGTCGCCGAGCTCATCGGCGCCGCCGCCACCCTGGTCGGACGGCGCGTCGGTCTGTTCCGCCGCGGCGAGGCGAGCCCCATGGTGGGAGTGTCGGGGATCGACGGCGAGGACCTGCGCACGCTGGTCGACGAGCTGTTCGCCGGCGTCGACGCCACGATTCGCCCCACCGTCTCCATCCGCAACGCGCAGCGCCGTCACGTCGTGGTCGGTCGACCGGACGATCTCGAGGAGCTGCGTCGCCACTGCGCCGACCTCGAGGCCGAGTCGCGTCGTCGCCGAGAGGCCAAGCTCACCGGCGGCGAGATCTTCGCCCCCGTCTTCGACCCGCTCGACGTCGAGGTCGGGTTCCACCACCCCGCGATGGCCCCGGCCGTCGACGTCGTCTCCCGCTGGGCGGAGCGCTGTGGCCTGGACGCCGACCGCGCCGCCCACCTCGCCCGCCAGGTCTTCGCCGAGCCGGTCGACTGGGTGGAGGAGATGGCCGAGACCCTGCACGCCGGGGCCCAGTGGATCCTCGACATGGGCCCGGGCGAGGCGCTGACCCGCCTCAACCGCTCCGTGATCCGCGGCCAGGGCGTCGGCGTGGTCGCCGCCGCCACCCGCGGCGGCCTGCGCAACCTGTTCACCCCGGGTGCGACCCCGCCGATCGAGCGGCCGTGGACCGCGTTCCAGCCGCAGTTGGTCACCCTGCCCGACGGCAGCGTCCACGTGGAGACCTCCTTCACCCGCCTCACCGGCTGCTCGCCGATCCTCCTCGCCGGAATGACGCCGACCACCGTGGATCCCGCGATCGTCGCCGCCGCGGCCAACGCGGGCCACTGGGCCGAGCTCGCCGGCGGCGGCCAGGTCACCGAGGCGATCTTCGCCGAGAACACCCAGCGCCTCACCGAGCTCCTCGAGCCCGGTCGCAGCGCCCAGTTCAACTCGCTGTTCCTCGACCCCTACCTGTGGAAGCTGCAGGTCGGAGGCAAGCGTCTCGTCCAGCGTGCCCGCGCCGCGGGAGTGCCCTTCGACGGTGTGATCGTCACCGCCGGCATCCCCGAGCTCGACGAGTCGGTCGCCCTCATCGAGGAGCTCACCGAGGCCGGCCTGCGGCACGTGAGCTTCAAACCGGGCACCGTCGCCCAGATCCGCCAGGTCGTGCGCATCGCCGCCGAGGTCCCCCACATGCCGGTGATCGTCCAGGTCGAGGGCGGCCGCGCCGGCGGTCACCACTCGTGGGAGGACCTCGACGCCCTCCTGCTTGCCACCTACGCCATGCTGCGCGAGCGGCCCAACGTCGTCCTCTGCGTCGGCGGTGGCATCGGCACCCCCGAGCGGGCGGCCGACTACCTCACCGGGTCCTGGGCCAACGCCCACGGCTACCCGGCCATGCCCGTCGACGGCATCCTCGTCGGCACCGCCGCCATGGCCACCCTCGAGGCCACCACCAGCCCCCAGGTCAAGCAGATGCTCGTCGACACCGTGGGCGTCGACGCCTGGGTCGGTGCCGGTCAGGCCGACGGCGGCATGGCGTCCGGCCGCAGCCAGCTCGGTGCGGACATCCACGAGATCGACAACACCGCCGCGCGCACCGGGCGCCTCCTCGACGAGGTCGCCGGTGACGCCGAGGCCGTGGCCGCCCGCCGCGACGAGATCATCGCCGCGATCAACGGCACCGCCAAGCCGTACTTCGGCGACCTCGACTCCATGACCTACGAGCAGTGGCTGCGCCGCTTCGTCGAGCTCTCCCTCGCCCCCGGCGCCTCCGTCGACGGGTCGAGCACCCACACCACGGACGACTTCGACCTGGGCGCCGACTTCGGCGGCGACGTGGCCGACTGCACCCGCTCGGTGTGGCTCGACCCCACCATCCGCGAGCGCTTCCACCGCATGGTGCAGCGCACCGAGGCACGACTCGACGCCGCCGACACCGGTCGGATCGTCTCGGCGTTCCCTCGCGAGGAGTCCATGGAGCGCCCGGCCGAGGTGATCGCCGCCCTCGCCGCCCGGTACCCCGGGCTCGCCGACGCCGTGCTGCACCCGGCCGACGCCGCCGAGTTCTTCGACATCTGCCGTATGCCCGGCAAGCCCGTGCCGTTCGTGCCCGTCATCGACGGTGACGTGCGCCGCTGGTGGCGCTCGGACTCGCTGTGGCAGGCCCACGATCCGCGCTACGACGCCGACGCCGTGTGCATCATCCCCGGCACGACCGCCGTCGCCGGCATCACCCGCGTCGACGAGCCGGTCGGTGACCTCCTCGACCGCTTCGAGGCCGCCACCGCCGAGCGCGTGTCCGGCTACATGCCCTCCACCGAGGCCGTGAGCAGCCGCCGCCGCGGGATCGTCACCACCGCCTCCGGGCCCGTCGCGGACGTGCTCAACAGCCCCGACGTCACCTGGGCCGGCCGTCTCGTCATCAACCCCGTCCACCGCCTCGGCGTGCTCCACGCCTGGGAGATCGACGCCGACGGCGTCGGCCGCCACCCCGTCTCCGGCGCCGTGCTCGCCCCGGCCGCCGACGGCCGGACCGTCGACCTGACGCTGCCCGTCGGCCCGACCGAGATGACCATCACCATCACCCTCGGCGACGCCGTGGCCACCGGTGCCGCGCCGGTCGTCACCGACGCCGCCGCCGAGGCCGCCATGCGCACACTGCTCGCCACCGCCGCCGGCGTCGGCCGCGGCGGTGCGGGTGGCTCCGTGATCGACGCCCTCCCCGAGGTCGACGGCAACACCGCCACCGCGCGCTTCACCTTCGAGCCCACCCTCGCCGTCGACCACACGGGCGTGACCGCGGGCAGCCTGCCCACCTCGCTCGTGCCGTCCGCCGGCGTCCCGGACGCCCTCGTGGGCGCCGCCTGGCCCGCCGTGTTCGCCGTGCTCGGCGAGACGCGCCGCCCGCGTGGCACCGGCACAGTCGTCGAGGGACTGCTCGATCTGGTCCATCTGGACCACGGCGTCCGCATGCACGCGGCGCTGCCGCAGCAGGAGACCTACCTCGTCGTCGTCGCCCGGTCCGGCGGTGTCCGCGACACCGACCTCGGCCGCGTGGTCGAGGTGTCGGTCGAGGTGGCCACGGAGGACTCCGACGGCACCCGCACCCCGCTGTGCACCCTGTCCGAGCGGTTCGCGATCCGCGGCCGCACCGGTCGCGCCGAGGTGGGCGACCCCCGCCCCGCCGGTGGCGCCCTGGTCACCCCGTCCGGTGGCGTCGCGGAGCCCGCCGAGACCTCCCGCCAGCTGCGCGTGTCCACCACGCTCACGGCACCGCACGACATGACCGCGTTCGCTCTGGTCTCGGGCGACCACAACCCGATCCACGTCTCCGACACCGCGGCCGAGCTGGCCGGACTGGGCGGAGTGATCGTCCACGGCATGTGGCTCTCGGCCGCCGCGCAGCACGCGGTACAGGCCTCCGACGGCAAGACCCCTGCCCTCCGGATCGCCGGCTGGACCGCCCGTATGCTCGCCCCGGTCCGCCCGGGCGACCACATCAGGGTCCGCGCCGTGCAGACCGGCCGCCACGCCGGCGGCCAGGTCCTCGAGGTCACGTGCACGGTCGACGGGGCCACCGTCATGGCCGCCACGGCGCTGACCGAGGCCCCGCGCACCGTCTACGCCTTCCCCGGCCAGGGCATCCAGGCCAAGGGGATGGGCATGGAGGGCCGCACCCGCTGCCCCGCGGCCCGCGAGATCTGGGACCGCGCCGACAAGCACACCCGCTCCGCGCTCGGCTTCTCGATCCTGGCGCTCGTCCGCGAGAATCCCACCGAGGTCACCGTCCGCGGTGAGGTCCACCGGCACCCCGACGGCGTGCTCTACCTGACGCAGTTCACCCAGGTCGCCATGGCCTGCCTGGCGGTGGCGCAGCGCGCCGAGCTCGAGGCCGACGGCCTGCTCATCGAGGACGCGTACTTCGCGGGTCACTCGATCGGCGAGTACGACGCCCTGGCCGCCATCTCCGGCGTGCTCGCGCTCGAGCCGCTGCTGGAGATCGTCTTCCAGCGCGGGTCGACCATGCACCAGCTGGTGCCGCGCGACGCCCAGGGCCGCTCGGACTACCGCATGGCCGCGATCCGTCCGTCCCAGATGGGGATCTCGGACGACGAGGTCGCCGACTGGGTGGCCGGCGTCGCCCTCGAGTCCGGCGAGTTCATCGAGATCGTCAACTACAACCTGGCGGGCTCGCAGTACGCGCTCGCCGGCACCGTCGCCGGATGCAAGGCACTGGAGAAGGCCGTCGAGCGCGAGCTCGAGCAGTCGGGTGGCAAGAACGCCTTCATCCTGGTGCCCGGTATCGACGTGCCGTTCCACTCCACCGTCCTGCGTGGCGGGGTCCCGGATTTCCGGGCCACCCTCGACGCGCTGATCCCGCACGACATCGACATCTCGGTGCTCGTCGGCCGGTACGTGCCGAACCTCGTGCCGCGCCTGTTCAGTCTCGAGCGCGGCTTCGTGCAGGAGATCGCCGATCTCGTGCCGGCCGACTCGCTGGCCGAGGTCCTCGCGAACTGGGACGAGTGGGCCGCCACCCCCACGCGACTGGGCCGCCTGCTGCTCGTGGAGCTGCTGGCCTGGCAGTTCGCCAGCCCGGTCCGGTGGATCGAGACCCAGGAGCTGTTCTTCACGCCCGTAGAGCGTGGCGGACTCGGTATCGAGCAGTTCATCGAGGTCGGTGTCTCCAACGCCCCGACCGTCGCGAACCTCGCCTCCAAGACCCTCGACCTGCCCACGCACCGCGGCCCCCGGGCCCAGGTGATCAACATCGAGCGCGACTCGGCGACGTTGTACGGCACCCTGCCGCCCAGCGTGGAGGTCGACGACGACGAGCTGGACGCCGGCGACGGCTCCGCCTCCACCGGCTCCACCACCACTGGTTCGACCAACACCGCGGCTGCCGACCAGGCAGCCCCCACAGACCCCGCACCGGCCGTCAACACCCCCGGCACGGCCGGTGCGGACCGATCAGACGCGGCTCCGGCCGCGACCGCCGCCCCCGGTGCACCGCGCCCGGACGACCTCGAGTTCGGCGCGCCCGCCGCCACCCGCATGCTGGTGGCGCTGCGCACCAAGGTCCGTCCCGAGCAGATCGCGTCCGGCGACTCCATCGAGACGCTGTGCGACGGCGTGTCCTCGCGCCGCAACCAGCTGCTGCTGGACCTGGGCACCGAGCTGAGCCTGGGCGCCATCGACGGCGCCGCCGAGGCCGACTTCCCGACCCTGGCCGACCAGGTCTCACGACTGGCGCGCGGGTACGCCCCGTTCGGCCCCGTCCTGTCCGACGCGGTCGGCGAGGCGCTGCGCGCGGTCCTCGGCCGCACCGGAAAGCGGGCCGCCTACATCACCGAGCGCGTGACCGGCCCCTGGGAGCTCGGCTCCGGCTGGGCGCAGCACGTTATCGCCGAGATCGCGCTGGGCACCCGTGACGGCGCCTCGATCCGTGGGGGCGACCTGGCGACCCTCGACGCCTCGGGCGTCAAGGATGTAGCCGGCCTGGACTCGCTCATCGACGCCGCCGTGTCGGCCGTCGGTGCCGCGCACGGTGTGGCCGTCGCGATGCCGTCGTCCGGCGCCGGAGGCGGGGGAGTCGTCGACTCCGCCGCGCTGACCGAGTTCGCCGACGAGATCACCGGCGTCGACGGTGTCCTGGCCCGCGCCGCACGCGGCGTGCTCACCCGCCTCGGACACCTCGAGCCCGAGACGGTCGACCTGCTCGCCGAGGCCGACCCGGACTCCGAGCTGGCCGACCTCGTGGCCGCAGAACTCGGCGCCGACTGGCGCCGCGTGGTGGCCCCGGCCTTCGACGCCGGCCGCGCCGTCCTCATGGACGACCGTTGGGCCTCGGCCCGCGAGGATCTGGCCCGACTGTGGACCCGGTCCGACGTGCCCGCCGACGCGGCGGACGCCTTCCGCGGTGCCGGCGAGATCGTCGCCGAGCAGGCCCGCTGGTGGGCGGCCCGGGCGACCGATGCCCGCCGCGACGCCCTGGCGAGCGCCTACCGGGAGATCTCGGAGGTCGCGGCCGAGGAGTTCGTCGGCGAGTACGCGGGTGACGTCGCCGTCGTCACCGGCGCCGGCAAGGGCTCCATCGCCGCCGCCGTCACCGGACGCCTCCTGGCGGGCGGCGCCACCGTGGTGGCCACCACCTCCAACCTGGACCAGTCCAAGCTGGCCTTCTTCAAGGACCTGTACCGCAGCAACGCCCGTGGCGGCGCGGCGCTGTGGGTCCTGCCGGCCAACCTGACCTCCTACTCGGACGTCGACGCGCTGGTCGAGTGGGTCGGATCCGAGCACGCCGAATCGGCCGGTGGCCAGACCACCGTGCTCAAGCCGGCCCTCACCCCGACGCTGCTGTTCCCGTTCGCGGCTCCCCGCGTCCAGGGCTCGATGGCCGACGCCGGCCCGCGCGCCGAGACCGAGATGCGCGTCCTGCTGTGGGGCGTGGAGAAGCTCGTCGCCGGACTCGGTGCGATCGGTGCCGACACCGACGTCGACTCCCGACTGCACGTGGTCCTGCCGGGCTCGCCCAACCGGGGCATGTTCGGCGGCGACGGCGCCTACGGCGAGGCCAAGGCCGCGCTCGACGCCATGATCGCCAAGTGGGGCTCGGAGAAGTCCTGGTCGGAGCGCGTGACCTTCGTCCACGCGATCATCGGCTGGGTCCGTGGCACCGGACTCATGGGTCACAACGACCCGCTCGTCGAGGCCGTCGAGGCCGCGGGCGTGTCCACCTGGTCGACGGCCGAGATGGCTGCCGAGCTGCTGCGCTGGTGCACCCCGGACTTCCGCTCCGCGGCCGGAGACGCCCCCGTCACCGTCGACCTCACCGGCGGACTCGGCACGGCCGACCTGGACATGTCCGCCCTCGCGGCGGACCGTCCGGCCGCCCCCACCGAGGCCTCGACCGAGGACGCCGCGGGCACGATCGCCGCGCTGCCCTCGCTGCCGACGGTCACCGCCGATGAGCGTCCCGAGTGGGGCGAGGTCACCCAGCAGCTCGAGGACATGGTCGTGATGGTGGGCGCCGGCGAGGTCGGCCCCTACGGCAGTGCCCGCACCCGCTTCGAGGTGGAGACCACCGGCGACCTCACCGCCGCCGGCGTGGTCGAGCTGGCCTGGTCGACCGGGCTCATCACCTGGGAGGACTCGCCGCGCGCCGGCTGGACGGTCACCTCCTCCGGTGACCCGATCGACGAGGCCGACATCGCCGAGCGTTTCCACGACGAGGTCCTCGCCCGGGTGGGCGTGCGCACCTACGCCGACGATTCGCGCGCGGAGATGTTCGCGGGCACCTCGCCGCAGCTCACCTCGGTGTTCCTGCCGGAGGATCTGTCCTTCGTGGTGGACGACGAGGCCCAGGCCCGCGCCTACCAGTCCGACGACCCGGAGAACACCGTCGTCACCCGCAGCGAGGACGGCGAGTGGACGGTCACCCGCAAGGCCGGCACCGAGATCCGGGTGCCGCGCCGCGCCACCCTGACCCGTGTGGTCGGTGGGCAGATCCCCACCGGCTTCGACCCCACGGCGTGGGGCATCCCCGCCGACATGGTCTCCGGTATCGACCGGGTGGCGGCGTGGAACCTGGTCGCCACCGTGGACGCCTTCATCTCCTCGGGCTTCACCCCGGCGGAGCTGCTGGCCCACGTCCACCCGGCCGACGTCGCCAACACGCAGGGCACCGGCATGGGCGGCATGACCAGCATGCGCTCGCTGTACATCGACGGCATCCTCGGCCGCAGCCGCGCCAACGACACGCTGCAGGAGGCGCTGCCCAACGTCGTGGCCGCGCACGTCATGCAGTCCTACGTCGGCGGCTACGGTTCGATGGTCCACCCGGTGGCGGCCTGCGCCACCACCGCGGTGAGCGTCGAGGAGGGCTTCGACAAGATCCGCGCCGGCAAGGCCGAGTTCGTGGTGGCCGGCGGGTTCGACGACCTGTCCACCGAGGGCATCCAGGGCTTCGCCGACATGTCCGCGACCGCCGACTCCGCGGCCATGGCGGCCAAGGGGATCGACGAGCGGCACTACAGCCGGGCCAACGACCGGCGGCGCGGCGGGTTCGTCGAGTCGCAGGGCGGCGGCACGATCCTGCTGGCGCGCGGCGACGTCGCGGCCCGCATGGGCCTGCCGGTCACGGGCGTCGTGGCCTGGGCCGGGTCGTACGCGGACGGTGCGCACACCTCCATCCCGGCCCCCGGCCTGGGTGCGCTGGGTGCCGGTCGCGGTGGGCAGCGCTCGCCGCTGGCCCGGGGGCTCGCACAGCTCGGCCTGACCGCCGACGACGTGGCCGTGGTGAGCAAGCACGACACCTCGACCAAGGCCAACGACCCCAACGAATCCGACCTGCACGAGCGGCTCGCCGCCGCGATCGGTCGGTCGGACGGCAACCCGCTGTTCGTGGTGTCGCAGAAGTCGCTCACCGGGCACGCCAAGGGTGGCGCCGCGGCATTCCAGCTCATCGGGCTGACCCAGATGCTGCGGTCGGGCACGCTGCCGCCGAACCGCGCCCTGGACTGCGTCGACGACGTCCTGGACCGCCACCGCCACCTGGTGTGGCTGCGAGAGACCCTGCAGCTTGGCGGTGACCTGCCGCTCAAGGCCGGTCTGCTGACCTCGCTGGGCTTCGGCCACGTCTCGGGCCTCATCGCCGTCGCCCACCCGGAGGCCTTCCACCGGGCGGTCGCCGCGGAGTACGGGCAGGACGAGTCCGAGCGCATCCGCGAGGCCGGCCTGCGGCGCGAGCGTTCCGGCGCCCGTCGCCTGACCGATGCCATCTACGGCGGGGAGGCGCTCTACGCCCGTCCCGAGGCGCGTCGACTGGGCGAGGGTTCGGCCGACGAGGTCAAGGAGCGCGAGGCCGCGGTCCTGCTCGATCCGGCCGCGCGACTCGACTCAGACGGCATCCTCGCCGCTGCGGGGTCCACGGACACCGGGTCCGCGGATACAGCCGCGTCTGCGCAGACCGCCGGCCGGTGACGGCAGAGCAGTGACGACCGGGGTGAGAGGCGTCGGGGTCGACATCGTCGACCTCGGCGCCTTCGCCGCGTCTCTGGCCGAACCCGGCACGCGGCTCACCAGGGCGTTCTCGGCCACCGAGCGCAGGCAGTGCCGCGAACGCGCCGAATCCCGCGGGGCGAGACCGGGGGAGGCCACGGTGTCGTCGTCAGGTGCGTCGGGGGCCTCGGCGCCTGGGACCTCGGGGCCGGCGCCCGCCCGCCGGGAGGACCCGCTGGCGCGTCACCTCGCTGCCCGCTGGGCGGCGAAGGAGGCGGTCGTCAAGGCATGGTCGGCGGCGCTGTATGGCGAGCCCCCGCCCATTGCCCCGGACCTGCTGCGGTGGTCCGAGATCGAGACCGTGTGCGATAACTGGGGTCGACCCTCCGTGCGGCTGGGGGGAGAGGTGGCCCGTCAGGTGGCCGCGACAATCGGCGAGGGCGCTCGTTGGAACGTTTCACTCAGCCACGACGGTGGATCGGCGATCGCGTTCGTGGTGCTCGAGGGCCCGGGCGGCTAGTAGCGCGGCCGCCAGCCGCTGTGCGCGCCGGGCTGCCGTTTGCGTCCGGCCACCGCCGCGCCGGCGACTAACGCGTCCTCTTCGGTTTGTGCGTCCGGTCTGCTCGCAGATGGAGGGGCCGTGCGCTCTGAATGGTCCATTCCGGGCGCGCACCTGTCGGTGGAGTCGGTGCGACGCCACCGGGTCGGTAGCGCCCACCCGCGGGAACAGGCCCGTCGGGCCGCCGCCAGGCGGGTCAGTCGCTCTGGGCTGCTTCCTTCTCCGCCAGCCAGAGGTAGGCGGTGAGCATCCGCTTGAGCTCGGTGACGGTGGCGTCGTGGATGTCCTCGCCACCGGCCGAACCGCTGCTCGCGCCGGAGGAGACCCCGCTGCCATCCCCGGGGTCCGCGCTGGTGACGGGGCCCGGGGGGACGTGGCCGGCGCTGACCGAGAAGTTGAGCATCGAGTACGCCACGTGGACCAGGACCTCTGCCATGAACGCGCGGCGCTCACGCTCGGTGGCGGGCATGAGCGGTGCCAGCACGCTGGCGATCATCCGGGCGATCTCGCGCTCGTTCACCGCCGCCGTGGCGCGGGTGGCGGGAGTGGCCTGCGTCGCGAGCCAGACCGCCCGACGGGAGGGGTCGCGCAACCACAGGTCGGCCAGGTGGTCCAGGAAATCGTTGAGCAGCTCGGGCCAGTCCAGCGCCGGGATCTTCTGGGCGAACCGCTCGACCTCCTCGATCACCCCGTGGGCGTCCTGGCGGTCCAGCTCGCACACCAGCACGTACTTGTTGGCGAAGAACTGGTACAGCGTCCCGATCGGAACGCCCGCACGTGAGGCGACTTCCTCGCAGGTGAACGAGTCGAATCCCACCTCGACCAGCACTTCCCGGGCCGAGGACAGTAGCGCCTGGAATTTCTTGCGGCTGCGCTCCTGGATGGGCCGGCGGCGGGGGACGAGGATGTTCGGTTCGTCCTGGACGGCCTCGTCGGTGGGATCCTGCGGCGGCTCCTGCGCGCGTTCGGACGAGTCGGTGGTCATGGGTGGGTCAGCCCTCCGCGGGATCGGATTCGGGCAACTCGATCTCGAGCAGCTTGGCGACCATCGCCACGTGGCCCTTGGCGCGGACGTTGTACCGGGCCATCGACACGGTGCCGTCGGAGTCGACGACAAAGGTCGAGCGGATCACGCCCATCACCGTTTTGCCGTAGTTCTTCTTCTCGCCGAAGGCTCCCCATTCGGTGAGCATGGTCTTGTCGGGATCCGAGAGGAGGGGGAAGGTGATGCCGTGCTTGTCGCGGAACCGCGCCAACTTCTCGGGAGCGTCGGGGGACACGCCGACGACGCCGAGGCCGGCGTCCTTCAACTGGTGCAGCGCGTTCTCGAAGTCGACGGTCTCGGTGGTGCACCCCGGTGTCATCGCGGCCGGGTAGACGTACACAAGGACCTTCCCGTGCTCGGCGAGGAGCTCTTTCAGCGACGTGGGGGTGCCGTCGGCGTCGGGGAGGGTGAAGTCGGGGGCCGTCTGGCCCACCTCGAGCCGTGGTGCGGTCACCGGTGCTCCTGGGGGTCGGGTCGGGGCGGCGGACCATCCCAACCTATCCGATGCCCCGGCGCGCGGGCGCGGATCCACGCCGGGTGCAGTAGCGTGGGCTGGGTCATGAACCCGCGGGGCGCCCCGCGGACGAGCGATCGACGGAGGTCTCGTGTCCAGGAGTTACGACAGCATCGAAGGCGACATCGCCAAGGCGCGTGACGATCTCGCGACGACCTTGGACGAGATCATCGACCGGGTGAATCCGAAGAACCTCGCGTCCGAGGGCAAGGAGCGCGCCACCGCGGCACTCAAGGACCCGCGCGTCCTGGCGGTGCTCGGGGGTATCGCGACGTTGGTCGTCGGCGGGATCACCGTGTCAATGGTCAACAAGCGCAAGGAGCGTCAGCGCATCGAGGCCTACCTGGCGGCCCGTCGGGCCCTCTGAGTCGACCGGCCTCGCCCGGGCGTCCGGAGCCCCGCCCGGGGACCCTGCCCCGGCGGAGTCGTCGCCGCCCGACTCCCGAGAGCGTTCCGCCCACCCCCGTCACCGGGGGCGTGTGCGGGACGCTCTCGCCGTTTCCTCTCGGCTTCCCCGGTCGTCCCGTCCGACCGGCCACCCGTTGAGCCCCGCTCTGACAAGCGATCCGCTGCGGGGGAGGCGGCCCGGCACACGAAAAAGCCCCGGGTCGTGGACCCGGGGCTTTCTCTCTTGTGCGCCATCAGGGACTCGAACCCCGAACCCGCTGATTAAGAGTCAGCTGCTCTGCCAATTGAGCTAATGGCGCTTGCTTGGTGCGAGAGAAACAGTAACAGCAGCCGGGCTGGTTCACGAAATCGACTGGTCAGAAGGGGTGAGGCGGGGTTGAGGTCCCTGCGGCCCCAGGAGTTTCGATATGGAGTGCGGCCATGTGACCAGGCATACTGGAGGGGACATCTTCTCGGCCGCGGCTGCGTCCGCGGGGAAGCGCACGTCGGAAGGGGCATCAGTGAACGTGAGCACAACGGATCGGACGGGGCGGCGAGCGACCGGAATCTGGTCGAAGGCCCGCCTCGGACTGGCCGTGGTGTTCACGGGGACGCTCCTGCTCACCGGCTGCACCATCGGCGACGGCGGTGCGCAGGACACCCAGGTTGCCGAGGCACCGGCGGAGCCCTCCGCCGTGATCGACCTGTCGGTGGCGGAGGGTTCCACCGACGCCAACCCGGTCGAGCCCATCGTGCTCACCGCGAGGGACGGCCGGTTCGATTCGGTGGTGATGCGCAATCCCGAGGGCCTCCAGGTCGAGGGCGAGTTCAACCCCGAGTTCACCGAGTGGCGCACCACCGAGGAGCTCGGCTACGGCCGCCAGTACACGCTGGAGTCGACTGCCACGGACGAGGCCGGCCTGGTCACCCGGAAGAACGCCAGCTTCACCACGCTGACGCCCACCATCATGACGGCGGCCTACCTGACCACGGGTGAGGGATCCGTGGTGGGCATCGGACAGCCGGTCGCGGTGATGTTCGACGAGCCGATCGCGGACCGTCGGGCGGCTCAGGACAACATCCACATCACGACCGAGCCCGCGGTCGAGGGCGCGTTCTACTGGGTCTCCGACCAGGAGGTCCGCTGGCGTCCGGCCGAGTACTGGGCGCCCGGCACCAAGATCGACGTCCACGTCGACATCTACGGCCAGGACCTCGGCGGCGGGATGTACGGCCAGCAGGACGCCCAGAGCAGCTTCGAGATCGGCGACGCCGTGATCTCCCGGGTGGACGACTCGACCAAGCAGATCGTCATCGAGCGCAACGGCGAGGTCGTCAAGACCATGCCCACCTCGATGGGCAAGGCCGCCACCCCGACCCCCAACGGGGTCTACGTCATCGGTGAGAAGCACGCCTCGATGATCATGGACTCGTCGACGTACGGCGTGGCCGTGGACTCGGCCGAGGGGTATCGCACCCCGGTGCAGTACGCGACCCGGATGTCGTACAGCGGCATCTTCGTCCACGCCGCGCCGTGGTCGGTCTGGGCGCAGGGAAGCCAGAACACGAGCCACGGCTGCCTCAACGTCACCACGGCGGACGCGAAGTGGTTCTACGACAACGCCAAGCGCGGCGACATCTTCGAGGTCACCGGCACGGTGGGCGACACGCTGCCGGGCTGGGACGGCCTGGGCGACTGGAACGTCCCGTGGGAGACGTGGAAGGCCGGCAACGCCGAGAAGGGCGCGGCCTGAGCCCATGGACTCCTCTCGGCTGGGCTTGTGGATCGGCATCGGGATGGGGATCGGCGTGGCGTTCGGTGCCGCGCTGGACAACATCGGGCTGGGCGTGGCCCTGGGCCCGTCGGTCGGGGTCATGATCTGGGCGGTGGAGGCCGCCCATCGCGAGTCGCGCGGCCCGGATGGTGACGAGCTCGACGCGGGGACCGGCGACAGCCGGGACCTCGAGTAGAACCCCCGGGTGACCGGCGGGCCCCGAGTGCAGTGGTGAGAACCCCGAGGCAGGGGTGAGAACCCCGTGGCGGGGTTCAGGACGACTTCAGGACGACGACGACGAGGTGGGCGACCTCGGATCGCGCTCTGCGGCCGCCCGAAACAGCGCGCGTCCGGGTGCGGCGGTGAGGCCGTGCGCGACGGTACTGGCCACGACGATCAGCGTGCCCGCGCCGAGCAAGACCGGGTCCGCGCCCGCGCGGGAGGCCTCTTCCGTCAGGTAGAACACCGCCGCGACGCCGACGGGCCCGAACCAGCCGAGGTAGGCGGCGCCCCGAGGCTTCAGCCCTAGCGGTCTCATCACGGCGAGGATCAGCGGCGGCCGGCGCAGCAGCAGCACCGCGGCCGTGAGCCACACCGCCCCCCATCCGAGCCGGCCCCACTCGGCCCACGGGATCATCGCGCCGAGGGCGACGAAGAAGGGGATCACGGCGAACTGGTTGACGGCCTCGTCGATCTCCACCTCGGTCCGGCGTTCACTGCCGGAGCTGGCGACGTTGAACGCGAGTCCGGCGACGAACGCGCCGAAGATGCCGTTGACCCCGATGATGCCCGATACTCCCAGGACGAGCAGCGCCAGGAGGAGTGTGTACAGCAGAATCGGACCGGTCTCGGTGTCGTGGTGTCGTTCCGAGAAGTGCAGCGCTGTGGCGGCCGCCACGCCCGCGATGATCCCCACGATGAGGGCGCCCGCGATCTGCCAGGCGGCTTCACCGGCCGCCTGCCCGGCGGTGAGCGGGGTGGCGACGGCCAGCGCGACCAGGACGAGGGGGAGGGCGAGCCCGTCGTTCGCGCCCGACTCGAGCGACAGTAGTTGGCGGTCGTGCTCCGGCAGGTCCTCCTCGGCCTCCTGTCCGGTGACCACGCTCGACGCGAGGACGGGGTCGGTGGGGCAGATGGCGGTTCCGAACAGCAGGGCGAGTGCGAAGGGGATGCCGAGCACCCACATCGCCAGCCCGGTGGAGACGAGCGCCATCCCGGGCAGGACGAGCACCAGAAGCAGCGCGAGTCGACGCCAGTGGGTCCTGATCGCCGAGAAGGGGTACCGCAGGGCCACGCCCATCACCGAGATGGCCAGGAGGATCTCCGCGCCGTGGTGGAGGGTCGAGTGCTCGGCGACGATGTCGGGCACGTCGAGCACCCCGAGGGCCGCCGGCCCCAGGACGATCCCGGCGAGGAGCGCGAGCAGTGGCTCCGTCACGGGCCACTGGCGTAGTCGCGCGGAGAAGGCCACGATCACCACCCCGAGCGCCCCGACGATCGCCAGCAATACATCGAGCGTGGACAACGGTTCCTCCCCGGGTCAGTCGGATCACCCCGCACCATAGGAGAGCCCGGGCGCTTACGCATCCGTGCTCTCCGCCCGCCGCCGCCCTCCACTCGATGCGGCCCCTCGCCCGCCGCGGCGCAGGCACCTGCAAGAGTGATCGCATGACCGAGCGCGAGATCACCCGGCCCGTCGACCTGGCCCGCGGGCGCCGGCTCAACCCGGAGGCGGTGGGCTGGTCCCGGTCGCCCGTCCACCGCACGCGGATCGCCGGCTGGGGCCGCACCAAGCGCTGGGAGTACTGGGGGATCGTCACCGACCGCTTCGTGGTGGGGCTGACGGTGGCGGGGCTGGACTACCTGGCCAACTGCGCGGTCTACGTCCTGGACCGCCGGACGGGCGAGGAGACGACGCGCAGCGGCATCCGACCCCTGCATCGGCCGGGCTTCGGGGATGCGCCCGGTGACGGGACCCTGCGCGCCGCGGCCGGCGTGGGTGCGGGGCGCGTGGGGATCGAGATCGACGACGACGAGGGACGCACCTCCATCCGTGTGCAGGCGCGGGGACTGCAGGTGAGCCTGGAGGTCACCCGGCCCGGACAGGACAGTCTCGCGGTGGTGGTGCCGTGGAGCGAGCGCCGGTTCCAGTACACGCTCAAGGATCTCGCCAATCCCGTCACCGGCACGGTGACCCTGGACGGCACGACGCACGGGCTCGGCGCGGGGTGGGCGGTCCTGGACCGCGGGCGTGGCCGCTGGCGCTACGCGACCACCTGGAACTGGGGCGCTGGCAGTGGGGTGGTGGACGGTTCGACGCGCGCGATCCAGGTCGGCGGCAAGTGGACGGACGGCACAGGCTCCACCGAGAACGGGATCCTGGTGGACGGCCGGATGCACAAGCTCGGCGAGGACCTGCGGTGGACGTACGACGTGGTGGTTCCGGCGGGGCCCTGGCGGGTGCGGGGTGAGCGCCTCGACGCGACGCTCACGCCGTTCCATCTACGCCGCGACATCACCGAGCTCGGAGTGCTGGCGGTGAAGACGCACCAGGCGTTCGGCGTCTGGCACGGCACCGGGGTGCTGGACGACGGGTCGCAGGTCTCGCTAGACGGGCTGGTCGGCTGGGCGGAGCAGTCCCGCAACCGCTGGTAGCAGCCGGCGCGGCGATACCCCCGAGAACGTGAGGCGAATCGGCAGAAAGGAGCAAGGCCCGGACCGTGAGGTCCGGGCCTTGCGCTCGGGGTGGCTGACGGGGCTCGAACCCGCGACATCCAGAATCACAATCTGGTGCTCTACCAGCTGAACTACAGCCACCACCGCCGTCCTCGCGGACAGCGGTGACGACTTTACCCCGTGGGCCCCGTCGCCGAGAAATCCGCAGGTGGGGTCGGTCGTGAGTGGCCGGGCGGGGGTCAGTCGACCGCGGGCAGATCGGCGGCGGCCCGCTTGACTTCGTCGCTGGTCGGGCCGGGCTGGGGCACGAACGCGGTCGCCCGGTAGTACGCCAGCTCGCGGATCGATTCCTTGATGTCCGCCAGCGCGCGGTGCGACATGCCCTTCTCCGGCTGACCGAAGTAGATGCGCGGATACCAGCGGCGGCACAGCTCCTTGATGGAGCTGACGTCGATCATCCTGTAGTGCAGGTACGAGTTGAGCTCGGGCATGTCCCGGGCGAGGAACCCGCGGTCGGTGCCGATCGAGTTGCCCGCCAGGGGAGCGGACCCCGCCACCGGGACCCACTCGCGGATGTAGGCGAGGACCTGCTCCTCGGCCTCGGCGATCGTCACCGTGGACTCGCGGATCTCCTCGGTGAGGCCGGAGGAGGCGTGCATGTCGCGCACGACAGGCACCATCGCGTCGAGCTTGGCGTCGGGGGCGTGGATGACGATGTCGATCCCGTCGCCGAGCACGTTGAGCTCGGAGTCGGTCACCAGCGCGGCGATCTCCACGAGCGCATCGGACGAGGTGTCGAGGCCGGTCATCTCGCAGTCGATCCAGACGATGCGGTCGTTTTTGGACTCCTGGTGGGGCGTCGGCGAGGACGTGGGGGCAGGGGTCTCGGCGGTGGTCGGCTCTGGCATCACTCGACTATATCGCCGCAGGATCGCGGCCCCCGCGCGGGACGATCAGCCCTCCTGCTGACCCTCGCCGAGCTTGGCGTAGAACTTTCCGACGATCGGAGCCATGATCCCGCGCGGCGTGTAGTTCCCGGCCACGGACATCGCCTGGCTCAGCGGGCCGGGGACGATGCGCATCTTGTTGCGGGCGAGCGCATCCAGCGACACGCGGGCGGTGTACTCGGTGTCCACCCAGAGCCGGTCGGGGACGAGGCGGTCGACGAAGGTCTTCTCCTCCTCGGCGATCTCCTCGGTGCGCACCGGGCCGGGCGCGAGCAGCGTGACGTTGACGCCGGAGCCCTTGAGCTCGCCCCGCAGCGACTCGGAGAACGTGTTGAGGAACGCCTTGGACGCGGCGTAGGTGGCGTTGTTGGGGATCGGCATGTTGCCGGCCGCGGAGCCGACGTTGAGGATCGCCCCGGAGCGCCGCTCGACCATCCCGGGCAGCACCGCCAGCACCAGGTCGTGGCACGCCACGGTGTTGACCTGCACCTGGTGCTTCTCGTACTGCGGGTCCAGCGAGGCGACGGGGCCGAAGGTGGCGATGCCGGCGTTGTTGCACAGGACCGAGATCTCGCGCCCGGCCAGCTCGTCCAGCAGCGGCTGCCGTGCGGCGGGGTCGGCGAGGTCGCACGCGCGGACCTCCACGGTCACGCCGAACTCGCCCTCGAGCCGGGCAGCCAGCTCCTCCAACACGGACTCGCGCCGGGCCACCACGATCAGCGAGTGCCCACGCCGGGCGAGTTCGGTGGCCAGGGCCATGCCGATCCCCGAGGAGGCGCCGGTGACGACTGCTCGGTTCGACGCGGTGGGCGTGGGCAGGGACATAGGGCTCCTCGGGTCTTCCACTCGGCTCGCCCGCGTACGGCGGGTGTGGCAGCGCTGACCTTACCCGCGTGCCGCCCTCCGGAGCGTGGTGGAGGTCCTAGCCTGATCGGCGTGAGCAGCATCGGAACACCGCCCCCGTCAGCGACCACCTCGTCGTCGTCACCATCGCGTCGTGGCGTCGCCCGCGGGCAGGTCCTGGCGTGGGGGATGTGGGACTGGGGGTCGGCGGCGTTCAACGCGGTGATCGTCACCTTCGTCTTCTCCGTTTACCTCACCGACTCGGTGGGCGCGGACCTCGACGGGCCGTTCTCGGCGGCCACGTGGCTGTCGATCTCCATCGCCGTGGCCGGGCTGGTCATCGCCCTCACCGCGCCGGTGATGGGGCAGCGCGCCGACCGTGGAGGCCGGCGTCGCCGCGCGCTGGGCATCTGGACGTATGCGACGGTCCTGCTCACGGCGCTGATGTTCTTCGTCGACGCCGACTCGCCGTACCCGTGGTTCTTCGTCGGTTTGGCGCTGCTGGCGGTCGGGTCGATCACGTTCGAATTCGCCGAGGTGGCCTACTTCGCGATGCTGCGCCAGGTCTCCACGCCGTCCACCGTCGGCCGCGTGTCCGGGTTCGGGTGGGCGATGGGGTACTTCGGCGGGATCTTCCTGCTGCTCGCTGCGTTCGTCGGCTTCATCTACGGCGACGGCCCCGTGCGCGGACTGTTCGGCATCACCACCGACGGTGGCCTCAACGTGCGGCTGGTCTGCCTCGTCGCCGCCGTGTGGTTCGCCCTGTTCGCGCTGCCGGTGCTGCGGTCGGTGCCCGAGCACCGCCCGGGGGCGGGGAGGAGCGACGACAACGACGACGACGACGAGCCCGGCTTCGGCGAGTCGTACCGCATCCTCTGGCGCGACCTCAAGGCTCTCTGGCGGCGGGATCCGCGGACGGTGAGGTTCCTCCTCGCGAGCGCGATCTTCCGGGACGGGCTGGCCGGGGTGTTCACCTTCGGGGCGATCCTGGCCGTGACGGTCTACGGGCTCGCGCCGGGGGACGTCCTGATCTTCGGTGTGGCGGCCAACGTCGTCGCGGCACTGGGGGCGGCTGTCGCGGGACTGGTCGACGACACGGTGGGACCCAAGGCGGTGATCATCGGCTCGCTGGTGGCGATGATCGCGACGATGACCATCCTGCTGTTCGTGGACGGCACCGGCATGTTCTGGATCTTCGGACTGCTGATGTGCCTGTTCGTGGGGCCCGCGCAGTCCGCGTCCCGGTCCTTCCTGGCGCGGCTGGCCCCGCCGGGCGGCGACGGCCAGATGTTCGGGCTCTACGCCACCACCGGCCGTGCGGTCTCGTTCCTCGCGCCGGCGCTGTTCGGGCTGTTCACGTGGGCCTTCTCCGCGGACCGCGCGGGCATCGCCGGGATAGGGCTGGTGCTGCTGGTGGGGCTGCTCCTGCTGCTGCCGGTGCGCACCCCGAGCCGCGCCGAGGCGGAGAGCACCTGGGAGGACGCGGAGCCCGCAGGCTGAAAGGTCCGGGGAGTGCGGTCAGAGCCGGCCGGCGTTCAGCAGGTCCAGCACCGCGGCGGCGTCGTCGACGATCTCCGAGAACCCGGCGGCGCGGAACTCCGAGTCGCCGATGCCGCCCGTGCGCACCGCGACCGAATGTATGCCCAGCTTGGTCGCCGCGATCGCGTCCCAGGTCGCGTCGCCGACCATGACGGCATCCGCGGCGTCGACACCGGAGCGCTCCAGGGCGATCTCGACGATCGTGGGATCGGGCTTGGCCCGGTCGACGTCCTCACCGGTCGTCACGGCGTCCACGTAGTCGTCGATGTCGAGCAACTCGCGGGCCTCGGCGAACTCCGACGGCGGCGCGGACGTGGCCAGCACAGTGATCCACCCCTGCTCCTTGGCGCCGCGCACGAGGTCGCGGGCCCCCGGCAGAACCCGCAGTGACCCGGCCTGTTCGGCGTAGTACTCACCGTGCAGGTCCTTGGCCCGGCCCGCGATGCTCTCGCGCTCCTCGTCGTCGTCGATCCCCGCGATGTCGAGCAGCTCCTCCACGATCGTCGAACCGTCCTTGCCGATCCGGCGGTGGACCTCCACGAACGGCACCGGCGCACCGGCCTCGGCGAGAGCGCGGACCCAGGTCCAGACATGCACGTAGGTCGAATCCACGAGGGTGCCGTCGACGTCGAGGAGGAGAGCGCGCTGGGTAGTCATGTGTTCGACGGTGCCGCGCCCCGGGCCGGGCGGCAACCGCTTGGGGGTGTGGGGAGCCAGGCACGTGCGGCGGCGTCGATCCGACGCGGGGACCGGTGGCATCGCGGGCCGGCCGCGCGCACGATCGATAGGCATGACGCGATTCGGATACACCCTCATGACCGAACAGTCCGGCCCCAAGGAGCTCGTGCGCTACGCGGCCAAAGCCGAGCAGGCGGGATTCGACTTCGAGGTGGCCTCGGACCACTACTTCCCGTGGCTGTCCTCGCAGGGCCACGCGCCGTACGTGTGGAGCGTGCTCGGCGCGGTGGCGCACGTGACCGAGCGGGTTGACCTGTGCACGTACGTGACCTGCCCGATCCTGCGCTACCACCCGGCGGTCGTCGCGCAGAAGGCCGCCACCGTGCAGATCATGTCCGACGGCCGGTTCATGCTGGGCATCGGCGCGGGGGAGAACCTCAACGAGCACGTGGTGGGGCAGCGCTGGCCCTCGCTCGACGAGCGACACGAGATGGCGGTGGAGGCGCTGGAGATCATCCGCGAGCTGTTCGACGGCGGTCTTGTCACCTACTCCGGCGAGCACTTCCGCGTGGACTCCGCCCGCCTGTGGGACCTGCCCGACAAGCGGGTGCCGATCGGAGTGGCCGCCGGCGGCGAGAAGGCCGTGGCCCGGCTCGGACCGCTCGGCGACCACCTGATCGCCACCGAGCCCGAACCCGCCCACATCGAGGGGTGGAACGCGCTCGAGGGGCAGCGCCGGATCGGTGACGGCGCGCGGGCGATCGCCCAGATCCCGATCAGCTGGGACCCCGACTCGGAGTCCGCCGCCGTCGAGCGGGCGCACGACCAGTTCCGCTGGTTCGCCGGCGGCTGGGCCGCCAACGCCGACCTGCCCACCACCGCCGGATTCGCCGCGGCCACCAAGTTCGTGCGTCCCGAAGACGTGGCCGAGCAGCTGGCGTGCGGGCCCGACCTGGACGCGATCGTCGAGAAGGTCCGGCCCTTCTGGGAGGCCGGCTACACCGACGTCGCGCTGATCCAGATCGGGGACTCGACGTTGGACCGGTTCCTCGAGGAGGCGGCCGAGCCGCTGCTGGCGCGGCTGCGGGAGGCCGCGGGCTGATCGCGGGGCCACGCAGTGACTGTTCGGCCGGCCGGGGCGAGTACCTCGGTCGGCCGGGCCCTTCGCGACGTCCCGCGGTCAGTGCTCGGCGCGGCCCTGCATGGCGGAACTGCCCAGATCGCTGCCGGTGAGCTCGGCCCCCGACGAGACGGACTCGACCCAGGCGTCGGTCGTGGCGACCGCGGCGAGATTCGAGTTGAGCACTGCCATCAGCGTCTCGTGGACCTGCTGTGCCGGGACCGACCCGGCGGAGTTGGAGATGTGGATCGCACCGGTGGCGTCGGAGAGGACCTCCACGGCGATGCCCAGCGGTTCCGCGGTCACGGCGGTGCCGAGAATGCAGTTGTTGGTCATGTAGCCGACGAGCGTCACCCGGTCGACGCCCTGCTCCCGAAGCCAGTCGACCAGCCCGGTGCCGTCGAAGACGCTGGCGTAACTCTTGGTCACGCGCTTCCACTGCGGCTGGAGGCGGCTCTCGAGGTCCGCGTGCAGGGACCACCCGGCGCTGCCGTTCGCGAACACCGGAGCGCCCTCCGGCAGGTCGTGCTGGACGACCACCACGGGCATGCCGGCCTCGCTCGCCGCGTCGACCGCACGGACGATCTGGGCGAGCGACTCGTCACGGGGTGGGTACTGGATCTCGAGCGGACCGTCGAAGTACTCCTGCTGGACGTCGACGACGATCAACGCGCGATTCTGCGAACTCATGTGGATCCTCCGGATAGGCGGTACGGCCGGGAACTCGGCCGTTACCCCGATCCTCGCGGACCGACTGCGCTACCGTGAGCGGCACAAAGGAACACTTTCGATGGAAATGGGCCAACCTGTGCGTATCGCCGTTCACGTCTTCGACGGCATCACGATGTTCCACCTCGCGGCGCCCCTCCTCGTCTTCGGCGAGGTGACCCGGCTCGGCCTCGCGGACGGGTGGCAGGTCGACACCTGGAGCACAGACGGCGGAGACGTCCACACCGCCGAGGGGATCGTGCTCGGCGACCTCGACGGGCCCGGGACGGCGGAGCAGGCCGACATACTGGTTTTCCCCTCATGGTCTCCGGAACTCCCCGACCGGGATCCGTGCCTGTTATCGATCGTGCGTGGCGCCCATTCCCGGGGCAGCCTGGTGGCGGGGTTGTGCCTCGGTGCCTATCCCGTGGTCGCGAGCGGAGTGCTGGACGGTCGTACCGTCGTCACCCATTGGGAGGGTGCGGCGGAGCTCGCCCTGCGGTACCCGGCGGTCGACGTCCGCTCGTCCGACCTGTACATCGACCACGGGGATGTGATCACCTCCGCGGGGACGGCCGCCTCGCTCGACGCGTGCGTCCACATCGTCCGATCCCGGCTCGGTGCCGCGAAAGCCGCCGTGCTGGCCCGCCGGATCGTGGTGGCGCCGCACCGCGAGGGTGACCAGGCGCAGTACGTGGAACTGCCGGTGCCCGACGGGGGAGACGACGGGGAGATCAGGGAGACGATCGACTGGGCCCTGGCCAATCTCGACCGGCCACTCTCGGTGGACGACCTCGCCGGACACGCCTGCATGAGCAGACGCAGCTTCGCCCGGAAGTTCCGCGCGACAACCGGCACGAGCCCCGGGCGATGGGTGCTGTCGCGTCGGCTCGACCACGCGCGGACGCTGCTCGAGACCACGACCCGCTCGATCGAGGACATCGCCCGCGACTGTGGGTTCGGCAGCGCGGTGACGTTCCGGCAGAACTTCGACAGGAAGTACTCGACGACACCGTCGTCCTACCGCGCCCGGTTCGGGGAGGCGCAGGAGTGAGTTCCACCAGGCCCGTCGCCCCGGACCATGCGGACGCGTCCCGACCGGTAGGAACGGCGCCTGCCCGGTGCGGAACGCGGCCGCAGACGTCATGGCCACGATCTGCGTGACCAGACCATCTAGCCGCCGGACAGGGGCAGGTAGTCGTTGGTCATGGCTGCGGCGCCGTCGACCTCGGTCTCCAGCAGTCCGTTGCCATGCATCCACGACGCGTAGGCGTCCCAGTCCCGGGCTGTCTGCCGCCCGAAATCCTCCTCGGGTAGAAGCGCCAGCGTGGCGTCGATCATCTTCTCCAGCATGTCGGGCTCGTAGGAGCCCTCGGTCACCGGGGTGAGGGACTCGAGGGCAATCCGGCGGTCCGCCAACGCGGCCTGCTGCCCGGCCTCGGTTCCGGTGAGGAAGTCGCCCACGCGCTCGGCATAGTCGGCGTCGCCGGCGAGCCGGTTCGGGTTCGCGATGATCACCAATTCCGCGTAGTCGGGCACCCCGAGTTCGGTGACCGGCATGATCTCGACATCGCCCCGGGCGCCGAGTTCCACGCCTTCGATGTTGCGGAACGCCCCGAAGATCGCGTCCACCTGGTCGGTGAGCAGCGACTGGTTGAGACTCTGCTGCACATTGGGGGTGGATATCGAGTCAGGATCGATTCCGGCCTCACGGGCGATGAAGTCGAGGGTCGGTTCCTGGGAGGCCAGCCCCGACAACCCCACGGTCTTGCCCTCCAGATCGGCTGCGGAGGTGATGCCCGACTCCGTCCTGGCGATCAGTGAGGTCAAGGACGTCGGGATCAGTGCCGCGACCGAGATCACGTCGAGTCCCTGTTCGAGGGCGATGAGCGTGTCGGGCTCGTAGGAGATGGCCAGGTCGACCCGCCCCAGGGACACCTCCCGGGCGGCGTCGGCCGTGTTGGACGGCGTCGTGAACGTCACGTCCACGCCGGCGTCGGCGTAGGTGCCGGTGTGCTGCGCGGTGTACAGGGCCACATGGTCGGGATTGGGGCTCCAGTCGAGCAGAACACTGACCGGGGCGGCGCCGGTCTCGCCTGGCTCGGCGTTGTCCGAGGATGCCTGGCAGCCGGTCAGAGCCACCGCGGCTGCGGCCACCATCGCGAGCATGCGGGCGCCGGGGCGCGTGAGAGTCCGGCGTCGGATCCTGCTGGGTCGTGTGTCCGTCATGATGGGTTCCTTTCCCCGGTGGGTGTGTTCCACGGGCAGATCAGGCGTTCGAGGATGGTCACGCTGGCGAGGAGGACGCTGGACATGATCGTCAGCACCGCCACCTGGGCAAAGACGAAATCGGTCTGGAGCCGGGGGATCGCCTGGAGCATGAGGTAGCCCAGGCCGTTGGTGGAGCCGGTGTACTCGGCGAAGACGGCGGCCACCGGCGCGAAGGTGACCGAGATGCGCAGCCCGGCGAAGCCGCGAGGCGCGGCGAAGGGCAGACGCACCCGCCAGAAGAGCGACCACCGGGTGGCATGCAGGCTCCGCAGCGTGTCGATCAGCCGGGCGTCGACCGTGCGGACGCCGGAGAGAAGATTGAGGGCGACCGGGAAGAAGCACAACAGGGCGACCACGATGACCTTCGGTGCCATGCCGTAGCCGAGGGAGATCGTCAGGAGCGGGCCGATCACGATGACCGGGATGGCCTGGGAGGCGACCAGCAGGGGGGTCATGGCCTGCCCGACGGCGGGCACGAATGCGCTGACGATCACCACGGCCACGGCGACGAACACCCCGAGGACCACTCCGGTGATCGTCTCGGTGGCGGTCAGCAGCGTGGCGGAACCGAGCCGGTCGGGCCAGGTGGTCACGAGCGAGTCGAACACGGCGAGGGGTGCGGGAATGACGTACTCGGGCACCAGCTCGAGCGAGGTGACCGTGATCCACGCGGCGAGGACCAGCAGGAGCGTGACGCAGGCAGGGGCGGCGGACTGGAGGAGTCGCACGGTCATCGGTCGGTCCCGCCCTCGGTGAGGTGCGATTCCCGGGCCAGGGCCTGGAGCACTTCCCGGCGAGCTGTGGCGAAGTCCTCGTCGCCGAGGAGGACCTCGCGGGACCGGTCGTCGCCGAACCAACCAGGCCAGGTGCGGACCACACGCGCCGGGCCGCCGGCCTCGTCTCGTGCCAACAGGACCACGCGTTCGGCGAGGAGCAGCGCCTCATCCACGTCGTGCGTGACCATGACGAGGGTGGCCGAGGTGTGGGTGATGGTGTCGCGGAGCCACTGCTGGACCTCCGCACGGGTGATCGCGTCGAGCGCACCGAGCGGCTCGTCAGCCAGCAACACGGGTTTGCGCGCCAGCAGAGCCCGCGCGAGAGCGGCGCGCTGGCGCATGCCCGCGCTGAGAGCTGAGGGACGGGCATCGGACCAGGCGCCCAGTCCCACGCGGTCCAGCATGCGCTGGGCCTCGGATCGGGCCACGCGCCGGCGCACTCGTTGGTTGCGGAGACTGATCGCAACGTTGTCGAGCAGGGACAGCCAGGGCAACAGGCTGTCGCCCTGGGGCATCAACGCGCAGGACTCCAGGCGTCGTGCGGGCCGGCGGTCATCGAGGACGGCGGCGGTCCCGGCGGTCGGTTCGACGAGGCCGGCGATCACCGACAGCAGCGTCGACTTACCGCATCCGCTGCGTCCGACAACGGCGATGTGCTCGCCTACCGGAACGGACAGGTTGAGGTCTGCGAGAACCGGGCGGAGCGCGCCCGGATAGGTGTGCCCCAGTCCATCCAACGCCACTGCCGTGGTTCCTGGGTGTCTCACGAAAGCGCATGCCAGCGCATCTGACATCCCTCCGCTCGTGTGAACGAGTTCAGGTTCAGCGGGTGTGATCTCAGCCCCGTTCGGTAGGGGCACCCCGTGTCATCGAAGCTGATCTTGCGAATCAGCTCGAAGTCCGAACGTACCACCGGCACGTCTCGGGATCTGATGTGCGTCCATGGCTGGAGCGAGGCGCGGGCGGGCCGCCGTCAGTGGAGAGCGGATTGCCGGCCCGTGTCGGCGTGAGTGCGCCCCCGAGAGGATTCGAACCCCTGACCAGCCGGGTAGAAACCGGATGCTCTATCCACTGAGCTACGGAGGCCTGGCGACGCGCGCGTGGGGCGTCGCCGGGAGAATGGTAACCGATCCGGGGGGTGGCTCCGACAGTGGCGAATCGGCCCGGGGGCGCCGCGGTTCCTACGATGGTGGTCATGACGTCGTCGAAGACCGCCCCCGCCACCGCCGGGCGGTTCGGAACCCGCAACATCGTCGCCCTGGTACTGCTACTGGCGGCGGTGGCGGCCGCGGTGGTCATCCCACTGTCGGCCATGTCCGCCGAGGTGGCGCTCGAGCTGGTGGGCGTGCCCGATCCGGGTCCGCTCACCACGGCCGGGCTCCCGGCGCTCCGGTCGATCGCCGAGCTCCTCGCCGCCGTGGCCGTGGGGGCGGCGCTGTTCGCGGCGTTCTTCACCCCGCCGCAGAAGGACAAGACCCTCGACGTCGACGGCTACCGCATGCAGCAGATCTCGTCGTGGGCGAACATCGCCTGGGCGATCGCCGCGGCACTGCTCATCCCGCTGACCCTGTCGGACGTTTCCGGGCGCACTTTCCTCCAGTCGCTCCCGCCGGACCAGTGGTTGGTCGCCATCAACCAGATCGACATCGCGTCCTCGTGGCGGTGGGCCGCGATCATCGCGCTGGTCGCCGGGATCGGGCAGCGACTCACGCTGAGCTGGCGCTGGTCGGTCATCTGGCTCGGCGTCACCGCCCTCTCGCTGCTTCCGGTCGCGGCCACGGGCCACGCCTCGGGTAGCACCGCGCACGACATCGCCACCAACTCGCTGATCATCCACCTGTTCGGCGCCGCCTTCTACATCGGCGGGCTCGTCGCGGTGATCGCCCACACGTGGCGCGGCGGCTCGCGCGTCGCCCTGGCCCTGCGCCGCTACTCGGTGGTGGCGACGGTCGCGATCGTCGCGCTCGGGTTCACGGGCGTGATCAACGCGCTCGTCCGCCTGCACCCGGGTGACCTTCTCACCTCCACCTACGGACTGTTGGTGGTGTCCAAGGCGTTGGCGCTGTGCCTGTTGGCGCTGTTCGGTCTGGCGATCCGCCGCCGGATCATCGCCAAGATCGAGTCGACGGGGGCCAACGCGTCGGTCGACCGGCCCACGCTGCTGCGGATCATCGTGGTGGAGGCCGTCGTCATGGCCGGCACCCTGGGTCTGTCGGTCTCTCTCGGCCGCACCCCGCCGCCGGCGCCGCTGTACGTGCCCACGAGGCAGGAGGCGCTACTGGGCTTCGAGTTGCCCGGGCCCTTCTCGTTCGAAACGGTCTTCGGCACCTGGCGCTTCGACCTGGTGCTGGGTCTGGCCGCGGTGGTCCTGCTCGGCCTGTACCTCTGGGGCCTGGTGCGTCTGCGCCGCCGCGGGGATGCCTGGCCGCTGAGCCGCACCGCGTTCTGGGTGGCGGGCTGCGTGATCCTGTTCCTCACCACCAGCTCGGGCATGGGGATGTACATGATGGCCGACTTCGCCAGCCACATGGTGGGCCACATGCTCATCTCGATGCTGGTGCCGGTCCTCCTCGCGCTCGGCGGCCCGTTCACACTGGCCCTGCGCGCACTCCCGGCCGCCGGTCGCGGCAACCCTCCCGGGCCCCGCGAGTGGCTGGTGGAGTTCATCAACAACCCGCTCTCGCACTTCCTCACCCACCCGATCGTGGCGTCGGTGCAGTTCGTGGCCGGTTTCTACCTCATCTACTTCGGCGGGTTCTATCAGACGTTGGCCTCGGAGCACCTGGGCCACATGTTCATGAACGTGCACTTCCTCATCAGCGGCTACCTGTTCTACTGGGTAATCATCGGCGTGGACGCCGCGCCGCGGCACTTCTCGCCGATGTACAAGCTCATGGTCCTGCTGAGTTCGCTGCCCTTCCACGCGTTCTTCGGCATCCTGCTCATGAACACCAAGACCGTGCTGGCCGAGCCCTGGTATTCGGGCATCGGCCTGCCGTGGATCCCGGATCTGCTGCAGAGCCAGCAGGTCGGCGGTGGCGTCGCGTGGGCGGCGGGGGAGATCCCGCTGGTGATCGTCATGTTGGCCCTCGCGTGGCAGTGGTACCAGAGCGACATGCGCGAGGCGCGGCGCGGCGAGCGGCAGGCCGACCGTGATGACGATGCCGAGCTCAAGGCCTACAACGAGATGCTCCGGGAGATGTCCCGCGCCGACCGCCGGCCCTGAGACCGAACACCTCGTCGTCGTCACAGTGGCCGGTTCTCCACACCCCCCGCCCCCCTCCACAGGGCGGCCACCGCGGGCGGTGGGAACGAGGGGTGACGACGACGAGGTGGGGCACGCTGCAAGTCACGAGGCCGGCGCACGGTCGGCCGAACGTGACAGGAGTGACCCCATGAACGAGACCCACACGACCGTCCGCGGAACCGTGATCACCGACCCCACCACCCGGAGGGTGGGCGACGACCAGGTGTTCACCTTCCGGGTGGCCAGCAACAGCCGCTACCAGGACCGGCTCACCGGCGAATGGAAGACCGGCGGCACTCTGTACTTCTCGGCCAACTGCTGGGGACGCCTCGGGCAACGGGCGTCCGGCGCACTGTGCAAGGGCGACGGCGTGATCCTGCACGGTCGGCTGCTCACCAACGAGTACGAACGCGACGGTCGAATCATGCGCGACCTGGAGATGCGGGTCAGCGCCGTGGGGCCCGACCTGTCCCGCATGGACGTCACCGTGCGCCGCGCCAGAACGGACGCCCCGGTCGAGGGGGCCGGTGTCGACGGGGCGGGCGTCGACGAGGGCGGCCTGCGGGGAGCGGCCGAGGACTCCGACGCCATGGCGCTCGGGTCGCTGGACCCGGATGAGCCGGGGTCCGAGCAGAGCGAGGCGGGCGAGTTCGTGGGGGCGGCCGGCGCCTGATGCTCCCGGGGGTGGGGCCGGCGTCCGCCGCGGACGCCGGGGCCGCGGGCGGACACGTAACATGGGGGTCGTGCCCGCGGCCGACCCGCGGTGAAGTGGACTATATGCGCAGGTGAGAGGGTAGAATGGCCGAGTTTATCTACACGATGAAGAAGGTACGCAAGGCGCACGGGGACAAGGTGATCCTCGACGACGTCACGATGTCCTTCTACCCCGGTGCGAAGATCGGCGTCGTGGGCCCCAACGGCGCCGGCAAGTCCTCCATCCTCAAGATCATGGCCGGGATCGACCAGCCCTCCAACGGCGAGGCGTTCCTCGATCCCGAGGCGACCGTCGGCATCCTGCTGCAGGAGCCGGAACTCGACCAGTCCAAGACCGTCAAGGAGAACGTCGAGGACGGCCTCGGCGAGACGATGGTGCAGCTGCGTCGGTACAACGAGGTCGCCGAGGAGATGGCGACCGACTACACCGACGAGCTCATGGAGGAGATGGGTCGGCTGCAGGAGCAGCTCGACGCCGTGGACGCCTGGGACGTGGACTCCCAGATCGAGCAGGCCATGGACGCCCTGCGCTGCCCGCCGGGCGACTCGCCGGTGACCAACCTGTCCGGTGGCGAGGCGCGTCGGGTGGCGCTGTGCAAGCTGCTGCTGAGCAAGCCCGACCTGCTGCTGCTCGACGAGCCCACCAACCACCTGGACGCCGAGTCCGTCCTGTGGTTGGAGCAGCACCTGGCCGCCTACCCCGGCGCCGTCCTGGCCGTCACACACGACCGGTACTTCCTCGACCACGTCGCGCAGTGGATCTGTGAGGTCGACCGCGGTCAGCTGCACCCCTACGAGGGCAACTACTCCACCTACCTGGAGAAGAAGGCCGAGCGCCTCGAGGTCCAGGGCAAGAAGGACCAGAAGCTGCAGAAGCGGCTCAAGGCCGAGCTCGAGTGGGTGCGCTCCGGTGCCAAGGCGCGCCAGTCCAAGTCCAAGGCCCGTCTGGCCAAGTACGAGGAGATGGCCGCGGAGGCGGAGAAGCACCGCAAGCTCGACTTCGAGGAGATCCAGATCCCCACGCCGCCGCGGCTCGGCAACGTGGTGGTGGACGTCGACAAGCTGACCAAGGGCTTCGACGACCGGGTCCTCATCAAGGACCTGTCGTTCACGCTGCCGCGCAACGGCATCGTCGGCGTGATCGGCCCCAACGGCGTCGGTAAGACGACGCTGTTCAAGACCATCGTGGGCCTGGAGGAGCCGGACTCCGGCACCGTCAAGGTGGGCGACACGGTGAAGCTGAGCTACGTCGACCAGAACCGCGCCAACATCGACCCGGAGAAGTCGGTGTGGGAGGTCGTCTCCGAGGGCAACGACTACATCGAGGTCGGCCAGAACGAGATGCCCTCGCGTGCCTACGTCAGCGCCTTCGGCTTCAAGGGCCCGGACCAGCAGAAGAAGTCCGGCGTCCTGTCCGGTGGTGAGCGCAACCGCCTCAACCTGGCGCTGACGCTCAAGGTCGGCGGCAACCTGATCCTCCTCGATGAGCCGACCAACGACCTCGACACCGAGACGCTGGGCAGCCTGGAGAACGCACTCGAGGACTTCCCGGGCTGCGCCGTGGTCATCTCGCACGACCGCTGGTTCCTGGACCGCACCTGTACCCACATCCTCGCCTGGGAGGGCAACGTGGACGAGGGGCAGTGGTACTGGTTCGAGGGCAACTTCGAGGGCTACGAGAAGAACAAGGTCGAGCGTCTCGGCCCCGACGCGGCGCGCCCGCACCGGGTCACGCACCGCAAGCTCACCAGGGACTGACCGCAGATGGCCACGCCGACCACCCAGGGCTCGGACGCCCCGACCACCGGAACCTCACCCGGGGCCGCCACCGTGGCGGGGGCCGTGCACCGGGTCCGGATCCCGTTGCGCATCTCCGACTTCGTGGGCATGCACGTCAACAACGTGCGGTTCCAGGAGTTCTCGCAGGACGCCCGCCTGATGTGGTTCCGCGAGAAGTTCGGGGTGCCGGGCTCCCGGGTGCCGAGCGCGCTGGCGCGGTGGATGGAGATCGACTTCCGTCGCACCATCGCCATGGGCGTGCCCGAGGTGTGGGTGGACGTGCAGGTGGTGCGGGTGGGCCGCACCTCGTTCACGATGCGGACCTCGATCGGCTCCGAGTCGACCGGTGCCGAGCCCTGCGCGGTGGTCGACACCGTGATGGTGGTGACCGCGGATGACGAGACCACGACACTGGAGATCACCCCCGTGGAGCGCGCGGCGCTGCTCGGGGACCGGGAGGAGGCGGGATGACCATGCGCGACGCCGTGGACGCCGGAACGTTCCGCTGCACCCTGCAGGTGCGGTGGGCGGACTTCGACCAGTACGGCCACGTCAACAACATCAAGTACCTCGAGTACGCGCAGGAGGCGCGGATCCTGTTCATCCGCAGCCGGTTCGGGCCGTTCGGCCTGGGCAACCTGCCCCAGGTCGTGCGGCGCACCGAGATCGACCACCTGCGGCCCGTCCTGCGTGACTCGACCTCGGTGGACGTGGAGATCGACGTCGAACACGTCGGGACCACGTCGTACCAGATCCGCCAGACCATCCTGGACGCGGCGGGCGAGATCTGTTGCACGCTGCGGGTGGTCATGGTCGCCTACGACTCCTCCACCTCGACCGCGGTGGAGATTCCCTCCGGTGTCCGCAACGTGCTGGAGGCGGCCTCACAGCCGGCGGCGATCACCGACCAGGGGCCCGCCACGTGACCGACCAGCTCGTCTACGAGACCGGCGGCCCCCTGGGCGTGTCCGGACAGCCGGGTCGCCGGGTGTTCACCTCGGCGATGCCGGTCCGGTGGTCGGACCAGGACCTCTACCACCATGTCAACCACGCCCGGATGATCACGCTCATCGAGGAGGCGCGGATCCCGTGGCTCTTCTCCGAGGGCATGCCCACCGCGACGCTCACCGCGGGTGCGGTGATGACCGACCTGGCGGTGAAGTACCGGGGCCAGGTCAAGCACGCAGACGGCCCCATCCGCGTGCGCATGTGGTGCGAGAAGGTCGGCGGGGCGATGTTCGTGGCCCGGCACGAGGTCCGCGGCCGCATGACGCCGGACTCGGCGCCGCCCGCGGTGGACTGCACGGCCACCATCGCCGCGTTCGACTTGGCAACCCAGCGCCCGCGCCGGTTCACCCGCGCCGAGCGCGACTACCTGCTGGAGTTCCGGCACGAGGACCCGGCGTGATGGCACCCGGACCGGACGCCGGGATGATCCGCGTGCCCGACCCCGCCGACCGCGACGACCTGCGCACCCTCCTCCGGCGCATCCTCCGCCTCGACGAGGCCGCCGTGGTGCGGCTGACCTCCGGGGCCGGGGGCCGGATGCGCGTGTGGGCCCGCACCCCCTTCGGGGCACTGGTCGTCCGCGGACTCGGCGGCGACTGCCCCGGCGGCGACGTCGTGGCAGGTGCGGACCACCTGCTCACCGAACTCGACGTCCTGCCGCGCGGAGACATCGACGGTCGGATCGACCCCGGCATGCCGCTCCTCTCGGCATGGCAGGGACTGCTGCCGCCCGCCGACGGGTTCCAACCCGTCGAGGACGTGCCGGCCCAGGTGCTGCTCGACCTCACCCGGTCGGGCCGGGAGGCCGCGCGGGAGAACGCCGGGCCCGCCGGCTTGCCGCCGTCGCTGCTCGACCAGGTGGCCCTCACCGTCCGAGCGGACACCGCCCACCCCGTCGGCGTGGACATGCGGACGGTGTTCTCCATGGTGATGTGCGGGTTCGTGCCGGAGAAGGCCGGTTCCGCCCCGGAGGGCGAGCCGGTCCGCGTGAGCGAACGCGGCGCCTGGCTCCGCCTGGACGCCCGGTACGGCACGGTGTTCCGCCGGACCGACTCCCTCACCCTCGAACCACTGCGGTGACCGCTCCCGACTTCTCCATCTCCTGGCCCGGGCGGGGCCGCGCCGCGGCCTCGGGTGCCGACGGACCGGTCCCGCGGATCGAGGCCCTCGTCACCGGCGACGCGGATCGCGCTGACGGGGCCGGGGTCGTCACCGAGGGGGCCGTGCTGGTCGGCGACGGCGCGCGCATCGCCGAGGCCCACGACGCGCTGGACGCGCACGGCCTCGCGCCCTGCGGCGCCGCGCAGGTGGTCTACCTCGACCCGCCGTACAACCGCGGGGGCCGGTTCGACGCCTACCACGACAACATGCCGCGCCACGAGTGGCTCGACTACATCGAGACCCGGCTCGTGGTGGCCCGCGGCCTGCTCGCCGAGACCGGAACCGTGTGGGTACACCTCGACGACGCCGAGGCCCACCGGGTGCGTTGCCTGCTCGACGAGATCTTCGGCGCCGACGCGTTCATCGCGGACCTCACGGTGGAGAGCAACCCCAAGGGTCGGCAACTGGACCGCTTCTTCGCGGGCTCCCACGACCGGCTGATGGTGTACGCCCGTGACCCCGAGCAGGTACGGCTGGCGGGCGGGGTGGCCTCGGCGGTCGATCCGGCGGACTTCCCGCACCGGGACATCGACGGGGTCAGCTACCGGCTCCTGCCGCTGCGCAACACCAACAAGCGTTTCAACCCGCGGACCACGCCCACCATGACGTACCCGCTCTACGGCGACCCGGGCACCGGCGAGGTGTCGGTGGAGCCGGGCGAGGGACTGGAAGAGGTCCTCCCGGTGTTCGGCGATCTCACCCCTGCGGTGTGGCGGTGGTCGCGAGAGCGGGCGCGGGAACGCGTCGGCGACCTGGTGTGCCGGACGGTGAAGGGCCGCTCGGGCCCCCGGGTGGACATCTACCAACGGGACCGGTTCGAGGCGGGTCGGATCAAGAAGCTCAAGACCATCTGGCTGTCCCAGGAGGTCGGCTCGACGGACACCGCGCGAGCCGAACTGAGGGCGGCCGGGGTCGACGGGTTCCGCACCCCCAAGCCTGAGGCGTTGATGCGGCGGGTCGTCGAACTGGCCACCGACCCCGGCGAACTGGTCGTGGACCTGTTCGCCGGGTCCGGGACCACGGCGGTCGCGGCCCGTGCGCTGGGCCGGCGCTGGGTGGTGGTCGAACGCAACCCCGAGACGGTCCGCGACGTGCTGGTGCCGAGGTTGCGAGTCGGCTCCGACGACGGTTAGCGGAGCATGAGCCCGCCGCCGTCGACCATCATCGTCTGGCCGGTCATGTACGACGCGTCGTCGCTGGCCAGGAAGACCGCGACCCGTCCGATGTCGGACTCGGGATCCCCGAAACGGCGCATCGGGGTGCCGGACAGGAGCCGCTTCTCGATCCCCGGGTTCGCCTCGATGTAGGCCTCCACGCCCTCGGTGAGCGCGAGGGGGGAGATGACGTTGACGTTGATCCCGTCGCGCGCCCACTCGTTGGCGGCCACCCGGCTGATCGCGCGGATCGCCTCCTTCGCCGCGGCGTACGACGCCTGGGTGGGGCTGCCGTCGATGCCGGCGCCGGAGGCGAAGTTGATCACCGACCCGTCCCGCCTTGCCAGATGCGGGTGCGCGGCCTTCATCAGCCAGAACGTCGGGTAGAAGCCGGTGGAGAAGGACAGGTCCATCATGTCGCCGGTGGTCTCGAGCAGTGGTGCCTGTCGGGACGCGTGGGCGTTGTTGACCAGGACGTCCAGGTGCCCGAACGCCTCCACGGCGGCCGCGACGATCGATGCGGCGTTGGCCTCGACCGAGATGTCCGAGTGGAGGTACCGCACCTGCTCACCGAGCTCGGCGGCGAGCGCGTCCCCGGCGTCGTCGTTGATGTCCACCACGAGGACGTTGGCGCCCTCCTTGACGAACGCACGGGTGATGCCGCGGCCGATCCCGCCGGCACCGCCGGTGACGATCGCGGTCTTGTCGGAAAGTCGCACGTCGAAGCCCTTCAGGAGTCCTGCAGCCACACGGCGGTGTCCGGTGGCAGATCCCTCCCGTCGAGTGGGCCGGAGGCGAGGAGGATCTCGCCGTCGGGCAAAGGCACCGTCCGAGGGGATGTGTTGATCATGCACAGGATCCCGCCGCCTTCGCGCCGAAACGCCTGACACCCGTCAAGTTCACTTTCCCAGACGATCGCTTCCGTGTCCGCCGTCGGCCAGGATTGCCTGATCCCGATCGCCGTCCGGTACAGCGACAGCACGGAGTCAGGGTCCTCCCGCTGGGCGGCGACCGTGAGGTGCGACCATCCCTCGGGCATCGGCAACCAGGTGTCGTCGGCGGTCGAGAACCCGTACGGGGGCCGGTCGCCCTCCCACGGGACCGGCACGCGGCAGTGGTCACGGCCCATCTCAGCGTGGCCGGTCCGTTTCCAGGTGGGGTCGGTGAGTCGATGGTGGGGGATCGCAAAATCGCTGGGCAGGCCGAGCTCGGCACCGTTGTAGAGGAACGCGATCCCCGGCAGCGCCAGCGTCACCAGGAGCATGGCGCGGGCCCGGGCCGTACCGACGGCCCCGTTGCCGTAGCGGGTCACCTCGCGGACGACGTCGTGGTTCGACAGCGCCCACGTGGGTGCCGCCCGCGAGACCCGTGCGGCCTCGAGCGTGGAGTCGATCGCCTCGCGCAGGGCGCGCGCGTCGAACGGGGCGCCGGTGAGGGCGAAGTGGAACGCGAAGTGCAGCTCGTCGGGTCGGAGGTAGCGGGCGAACCGGTCGGTCGGCCCCACCCACACCTCGCCGAAGGTGGCGGCGCCCGGGTAGTCGTCGAGGACGCGGCGGATCCGTCGGTGGATGTCGTGGACGCCGGGTCGGTCCCAGCGCGCGTCGCGGGGGTCGACGACGAGCTGGGCGATCTCCACGTCGTCGGGTAGGTCCGCCAGGTCGTCGGGTTTGGCCAGCCCGTGGGCCACGTCGATCCGGAAGCCGTCGACCCCCAGGTCCAGCCAGAACCGCAGGGTCCGCTCGAGATCGTCGGCGACCTCGGGATTCGTCCAGTCCAGGTCCGGCTGTTCGGGGGCGAAGAGGTGGAGGTACCACTGGCCGGGCGTGCCGTCGGGCTCGGTGACGCGGGTCCAGGCGGGTCCGCCGAACACCGACGGCCAGTTGTTCGGCGGTTCGGAGCCGTCCTCGCCGCGGCCGTCCCGGAAGAGGTAGCGCGCGCGTTCCGGGCTGCCCGGTCCGGCGGCGACCGCGGCGGCGAACCAGGGGTGCTCGATGCTGGTGTGATTGGGCACCAGGTCCATGATGAGCACCTTGCGGGCGGCGTGGAGCCGCCCGAGGAGCTCACGCAGCGTGTCGACGCTGCCGAACAGCGGATCCACGTCCCGCGGGTCGGACACGTCGTATCCGTGGTCGGCGCCGGGGGAGCGCATGATCGGGGAGAACCACACCCCGTCGACGCCCAGATGGTCCAGGTGGTCGAGGCGGTCGATCACGCCCTGCAGGTCACCGACGCCGTCGCCGTCGGAGTCGGCGAACGACCGCGGGTAGATCTGGTAGAGGACCATGTCCTCCCACCGGCGCGTCGCGTGGGAGGGAGGCCTCACCTGATCTCCGCGGTGTTGACCATCATTGCTGCGGCGCGGGTGAGGTAGTCGACCAGCGCGGCCCGGTGTTCGTCGTCCAGCGTCTCGCGGTCGATCGTGTCCACGGCGGCCAGCATGTGGGTGAGCCAGGCGTCGTGGGCGGCGCGGTCGACGACGTACGGGTTGTGCCGCATCCGCAGCCTCGGGTGCCCGCGCTGCTCGGAGTAGGTGGTGGGCCCTCCCCAGTACTGCTCGAGGAACATCCGCAGGCGGTCCTCGGCCGGCCCCAGGTCCTCCTCGGGGTACATCGGGCGCAGCACGGGGTCGCCCGCCACCCGGCGGTAGAACTCGTGGACGATCTTCCGGAACGTCTCCGCTCCACCGATCTCGTCATAAAAGGTGCTGCTGCTCATGCCTCCCATCATGCCTGCCCAGGCGCTCGTGGGGCCCCTGGGCAGGTGGTGACGGGTGGGCGGTGGTGGCCGGACCCCCCGGGGACGACGACGACGAGATCCCGCGACGGCGACCCGGATCCGCCCGCCCGCCGGGCCGAACCGGCGGGGTCGGCCACCTTCTGCTACGCGTTAGCCGCACGAAGTGTTCACCGAAGGTGCATCATCGTGGCAGGCGAGGTTCACGACGAGCCCGGACACGGCTGATGCACTGGGCTCGGGGCAGACGAGCGGAGACCGACCATGGGCACTGCAGTGCGCGAGAACACGGAGTACCGACAACGGGGTTCACGATCCCCCTCCCGGCTGGAACCGGTCCCGGACCGGCACGTCCCGCTGTCTTCCGCCCCGCGCGTCCTGCTGCTCAACGCCAGCTACGAGGCCCTGACGGCCCTGCCCGCCCGCCGCGCGGTGGTGATGTTGATCGGCGGTAAGGCCGACGTGGTCCATGACCACCCGGTCGAGCTCCTGGTCCGCTCGGTGGACACCGCGATCCGCGTGCCGTCGGTGATCCGACTGCGCGAATACGTCCGGATCCCGTACCGCTCGCAGGTCCCCATGACCCGCGCGGCGCTCATGCACCGCGACGGACACAGGTGCGGCTATTGCAGCGCCAAGGCCACCACCGTCGACCACGTCATCCCGCGCAGCCGCGGGGGAGCGCACGGGTGGGAGAACTGCGTGGCCTCCTGTGCGCCGTGCAACCACCGCAAGGCCGACAAGCTGCTCTCCGAGCTCGGCTGGGAGCTGCGGGTGCCCCTCGCCGCGCCGCGGGGCCGGACCTGGCGGTTGGTCTCCCAGTTGCGGGAGATCGGCCCGCACTGGGAGGACTACCTGTACCTCGACGCCGCCTGACCGACCGGTGTGGCCGCCCGGCCGACCGGCCGGTCAGCCGGCCTCGGCCGCGTCGACGGCCCGGGCGTCCAGAGCCCGGACCATGTCGGCGGTCTGCTCGGCGATGATCCGCCGGAGGGCCGACGGGTGGGTCTCGTCCGCGACGACCTGCTCGAAACGCTCGACGGTGTCGCGGTCCACCGCCCAGGACGGGAAGAGCCCCTCGGCGACGGTCTGGGCGAGATCGCCGGGTCGTGCCCTCCACAGCGCAGTGACGTCGTCCAGGTAGCGCTCGCAGAGGCCGGTGAGCAGGTGCTCCTGACCGGGCAGGTCGACACCCAGGAGCGTGGCGCGCACGATCGCGTTGGTGGGGGCGTCGGCACCGGTCTCCAGCAGCAACTGCTCGGCCTCCTCCTTGGCTCCGACGGTGGGGCGGGCGGCACGCGCGGTGGCGGCCCGCCGGGCTCCGCCGGCGGTGTCGTCGGTGGCCAGTTCCGCCTCGATGCTGTCAGTGTCCGCGGCGCCGGCGGCGACCAGCGCGGTGAGCACGGTCCAGCGTAGGTCCGTGTCGACGACGAGGCCGGGCAGTCCCGCCTCGTCGGCTCCGGCGTCGAGGAGCGTGGCGAGCACGCGCCCCTGATCGACACCGATGGGGCAGGCGCACAGGGCGGTGAGGAACGCCAGCTGGTGATCGGACCCCGCCTCGGCGTCGCGGGCCGCGGTGAGCATGGCCGCGGAGAACGTCCTCCAGCCGGTGGCGGCGGCCCAGTCCGGGTCGGCGTACCGGGCCAGGGCTGTCTGGGCTTGGGTGAGCACCCTCTGCACCACGCCGATGTGGGACTCACGCGGCACGGCCCGGGCCACGACCTCGACGAACCGGCGGGCCGGCAGGCGCCCCTCCCGCGTCATCTCCCACAGTGCGGACCAGCACAGCGTCCGCGCCAGCGGGTCCGCGACGTCCTCGAGCGACTCCAGGACGGTGGCCAGGGACCGCTCGTCGAGCCGGACCGAGCAGTAGGTCAGGTCGTCGTCGTTGGGCAGGATCAGATCGGGCACGTGCTGCCCGGCGAGCGAGGCGACGGGCGTCCGCTCGCCGGAGATGTCCAGCTCGGCCCGTTCGGTGCGCACGATCGCACCGGACCCGTCGCGGCTGTACAGGCCCACGCCGAGCCGGTGGGTGCGCAGCTCGCCGGCGCCCGGGGACGCCGGGCCCTGGACCACGGTCAGGTCGTCGATCGTGCGGGAGTCGCCACCTGTCGTGACCTCGACGGAGATCGGGTTGATGCCGGTCGTGCGCAGCCACTGGTCGGCCCAGCCCGACAGGTCGCGCCCCGACGATGCCTCCAGTGCGGAGAGCAGGTCGTCGAACCGGGCGTTACCGAAGGCGTGGTCGGCGAAGTACGCGCGCAGACCGGCCAGGAACGGCTCGCGACCGACATAGGCTACGAGCTGCTTGAGTACCGAGGCGCCCTTGGCGTAGGTGATCCCGTCGAAGTTCGTCTCCACCGTCTCCAGGTCGGTCATGTCCGCGGCGACGGGGTGTGTGGAGGGCAGCTGGTCCTGGCGGTACGCCCACGACTTCTCCACGATCGCGAAGGTCGTCCAGGCGTCCGTGTACTGCGTCGCGTCGACCTGGGCCAGCACCGAGGCGAACGTTGCGAAGGATTCGTTGAGCCACAGGTCGTCCCACCAGAACATGGTCACCAGATCGCCGAACCACATGTGGGCCATCTCGTGCAGGATCGTCTCGTTGCGCCGTTCGTAGCGGTAGCCGGTGGCCCGGGAGCGGAAGACGTAGTCCTCGAGGAACGTCACGGCACCGGCGTTCTCCATGGCACCGGCGTTGAACTCTGGGACGAAGATCTGGTCGTACTTGCCGAACGCGTACGGCAGGCCGAACTCACGGTGGTAGAAGCCGAAGCCCTCCTTGGTCTCGGCGAACAGGCGTTCCGAGTCGAGGAACTCCGCCAGCGACGCCCGGCACAGCAGGCGTAGAGGAATGGTGCCGTGCTCGTCGGTGTAGGCGTCCTCCACCACGTGGTACGGGCCCGCGATGAGGGCGACGAGGTACGTCGACATGATCTCGGTGGGGGCGAAGCGGTGCACCACGCCACCGCCGGGGGCCGGGGACTCCGCGGCCGGGGTGTTGGCCACCACCTCCCACTGCTCGGGCGCGGTCACCGTCAGGGTGTAGCGGGCTTTGAGGTCGGGCTGGTCGAAGCAGGCGAACACCCGCTTGGCGTCCGCCGTCTCGAACTGCGAGTAGAGATAGACCTCCCCGTCGGCCGGGTCGACCATCCGGTGCAGGCCCTCACCGGTGGTGGTGTACGCCAGATCGGCGTCCACGATCAGCTCGTTCGTCGACTGCAGGTCGGGCAGGGTGATGCCGTCCTCGTCGTCGTACCGCTCGTCGCCGGGGGCCGGGAACAGTTCCCGGCCGTTCAGGGTCGCCGACCGGATCACGGCCGCGCGGAGGTCGATGAAGGTCTCCGCACCCGGACGCGAGCAGGAGAACCGCACCACGGTGCGCGAACGGAAGGTGTCGGTCCCGGGCCCGCCGTGGCCGTCGGTGAGATCGATCTCCACGTCGTACGACTCGACGGCGAGCAGTTCCGACCGGGCGGCGGCGTCGGCGCGGGTGAGGTTGAGCGAGCGCATCGGTGAGGACCTCGGTTCGGTGGGGGTTCGGCTACCGCACCAGTCCTACCACCCGGCGGGGAGCCGAGGCGGCCGCAGTGGCGGCGGCCGCCGGAGACGGGGAGGATGGGGTCATGACATCAACTACCCGGTCCGCTACCCGCTCCGTCGACTTCTGGTTCGACCCGCTGTGTCCGTTCGCGTGGGTCACCAGCCGCTGGATGCTCGAGGTGGAGAAGGTCCGCGACATCTCTCTGACGTGGAACGTCATGAGCCTGTCCGTGCTCAACGAGGGCCGCGACCTGCCCGAGGACTACACGGCACTGATGCAGCGCGGCTGGGGGCCGGTACGCGTGGCCATCGCCGCGGCGAAGCTCCACGGTCCGGAGGTCCTCGGGACGCTGTACACCGAGTTGGGCACCCGCATCCACGACCAGGGCCGCGGCATCGAGGACCCCACCGTGATCACCGAGGCGCTCCAGGCTGCAGGCCTGGACGCCGACCTCGCCGCCGCCGCGGGGACCGACGAGTACGACGACGAGCTGCGCGCCTCCCACCACCGTGGCATGGACCCGGTGGGCGACGAGGTCGGGACCCCGGTCCTCCACGTCGACGGCACCGCGTTCTTCGGTCCCGTCCTCACCCGCATCCCGCGAGGCGAGGACGCCGGCAAGGTCTTCGACGGCGCCGCCATGCTCGCCGACTACCCGTACTTCTTCGAGCTCAAGCGAAGCCGTACCGAGGACCCGCAGTTCGACTGAGATCGCGCGCGGCTGTGGTCGGCTGCGCGGCTCTCGCCCGGCCTCGCCTGCCGTGGGGATCCGTGGAGTCGCGTGGCAGAATCTCCGTCATGCGCATCTACCTGGGGGCGGACCACGCCGGCTTCGAGACCAAGAACGCCATCGCCGAGCACCTGAAGGCCTCCGGGCACGAGGTGGTCGACTGCGGCGCCCACACCTACGACGCCGAGGACGACTACCCGGCCTTCTGCATCGACGCGGCAGCCAAGGTCGTCGCGGACCCGGGCAGCCTCGGGATCGTGCTCGGCGGCTCCGGCAACGGCGAGCAGATCGCGGCCAACAAGGTCCCCGGCGCCCGCTGCGCCCTGGCGTGGAGCGTCGAGACCGCGCGGCTGGCGCGTGAGCACAACAACGCCCAGCTCATCGGCATCGGGGGCCGCATGCACTCGGAGGAGGAGGCGCTCGCGATCGTCGACGCCTTCCTCGACCAGGAGTGGTCGGGGGTCGAGCGCCATCAGCGGCGCATCGACATCCTCGCCGAGTACGAGGCCACCCACGAGGCCCCGCCCGTCCCCGGCGCCTGAGTCCCCGTGCCTGAAGGGCACACCCTTCACCGGTTGGCCCGCCTGCACACCGAGTACTTCGCAGGCGGGCCCGTTCGTGTGTCCAGCCCGCAGGGGCGGTTCGCCGACCACGTCAGCGTCGACGGCCGGTACTTCGACCGCGCGACGGCCGTCGGCAAGCACCTCTTCCACCACTACGAGGGCGGCCTCGCGGTCCACGTCCACCTGGGGTTGTACGGGTTCTTCGACACGCACCTCGTCCCCGAGGGGCAGGACCCGCCCGCCCCGGTCGGGCAGGTGCGGATGCGGGTGGGCGCGACGGCGGGGGACGGGCCCGCCCACGTCGTCGACCTGCGCGGCCCGACCCGCTGCGAGGTGATCGCCGAGGCGGGCGTCGCAGACGTACGAGATCGGCTGGGCCCGGACCCGCTGGACCCCGCGGCCGATCCCGATCGGGCGTGGGCGCGGATCAGTCGTAGCGCGCGGACGATCGGTGCGCTGCTCATGGACCAGAAGGTGCTGGCCGGCGTCGGCAACGTCTACCGCGCCGAGGTGCTCTTCCGGCACGGGATCAGCCCGTTCCTCCCCGGGGTGGAGCTGCGCGAGGGGGAGTTCCGAGCGCTCTGGGACGACCTCGTGACGCTGATGGAGGTCGGGGTGGAGACCGGCGCCATCCACACGATCCGTCCCGAGCACGACCACGGCGACGTACCCCGCCGGGGAGCCGATCGACCGCGCAATTACGTCTACCAGCGCGACGGCTGGGCGTGCCGGGTGTGCGGGGACGAGATCGCCCTGCAGACGATGGACGCCCGGACGCTCTTCTGGTGCCCGACGTGCCAGGCGGGCCGACCGCGCTGAGGCCGCGCAGGCGGCATTTCGCAGCCGCCCGCCGCCATGGCGTCTCGCGCGCACCGCGGTGCGGGCAGGGCGCCGGGCCGAGGAGCGGCTGTGGGAGGTGCGGGCATGCGCTCGCGCGAGACGCCATCCGCGGGAGCGCCTGCGGGGCGGAGGTGGGGACTTCGCGGGGATGCACCGCGTGGGAGCTCCGGTCGTGAAATCGACGATGCCCTGCCTCGTCAGTGTCTGACGGGACAGGGCATCCGGTGGAGCGGGTGACGGGAATCGAACCCGCGTAGCCTGCTTGGAAGGCAGGGGCTTTACCATTAAGCTACACCCGCATCGGCAGCCTGACCTGGCGTTTCATCCACGGTCACGCTCACGCCCGGATAACACTACCGGACCGTGGCGACGCTCCCAACTCCCGGCCCGACAAGTCGGAATCGGCGGGCGGATGGCCCTGTCGTACACTGGGCGAGTTGGTTTGCGGCCCGGCGGATGTCCTGTGCATGATCGCGGGATGGTCGGCCGCGCGACTCACCGGGATGTGGCGCAGCTTGGTAGCGCATCCGCTTTGGGAGCGGAGGGTCGCAGGTTCGAATCCTGTCATCCCGACCAGCGGAGCCGAAAGACACGAACCCCACATGACTTCCTAGGAGAACATCACCGTGAAGAGCACTGTCGAGCAGCTCAACCCGACCCGGGTCAAGATCACCGTGGAGGTGCCGTTCGCGGAGCTCGAGCCGGATTTCGCCAAGGCCTACAAGTCGCTCGCCGGCCAGGTCAACATCCCGGGCTTCCGCCCGGGTAAGGCCCCGGCCAAGCTACTCGAGTCGCGGATCGGTCGCCCGGCGGTCCTCGAGCAGGTCATCAACGACATGATCCCGTCGCGCTACAGCCAGGCCGTCGACGAGCACGAGCTCGTCGTGCTGGCCCAGCCCGAGATCGAGGTGACCAAGCTGGAGGACAACGACGTCGTCGAGTTCACCGCCGAGGTCGACATCCGCCCGGAGATCACCCTGCCGACCTTCGAGGACCTCGAGGTCACCGTGGAGGCCCCCGAGACCGACGAGGCCGCCGTCGACGCGGAGCTGGACAACCTGCGTGCCCGCTTCGGCACCCTCAAGGGCGTCGAGCGCGGCGCTACCACGGGCGACTTCCTCTCCGTGGACCTGGCCGCGACCGTCGACGGCGAGCCCGTCGACGAAGCCTCCACCGAGGGACTGTCCTACGAGCTCGGCTCGGGCACCCTCGTCGAGGGCCTGGACGACGCGGCGGCGGGTCTCAAGGCCGGCGAGTCCAAGGAGTTCACCTCCTCGCTCGTCGCCGGTGACCACGCCGGCAAGGAGGCGGTCATCACCGTCACCGTTCAGTCCGTAAAGGAGCGCGAGCTGCCCGAGGCCGACGACGAGTTCGCGCAGATGGCCAGCGAGTTCGACACCCTCGACGAGCTCAAGGCCGATCTGACCGAGAAGGTCGCGCAGCAGGCCAAGGCCGGCCTCGCGGGCGAGATCCGCGACAAGGTCCTCGACGCGCTGATGGAGGCCACCGACGTCCCCACCCCGGAGGCGGTCGTCGAGTCCGAGGCCCACGCCCAGATGCACCAGCTCATCGACCAGTTCGGTGGCGACGCGTCCATCCTGGACCAGGCGCTGGCCGCCGAGGGCACCGACCGCGAGACCTTCGAGGCCGAGACCCGTGAGGGTGCCGCCCGCGCCATCCGCAGCCAGCTGCTGCTGGATGCCGTCGCCGAGCAGAACTCGACCGATGTCTCGCAGGAGGAGCTCACCCAGCACATCCTGTTCCAGGCCCAGCGCTACGGCATGGACCCCAACCAGTTCGTGCAGCAGATCCAGCAGGCCGGTCAGCTCGGCTCGCTGTTCTCCGACGTCCGCCGGTCCAAGGCTCTGGCCGACGTGATCGGCAAGGTCACTGTCAAGGACACCGAGGGCAACGTCGTCGACACCAGCGAGTTCTTCGGCACCGTCGAGGCCGACTCCGCCGATGGCGCCGATGACGCCGAGGCGACCGCGTCCGACGCCGACGAGACGGCAGCGGACGAGAAGGACTCCGACGCCTGATCGTCCCCTGATCGACCCCCGACAGGGCCGGGGCCGCACCACGCGGCCCCGGCCCTGTCGTCGTGGCCCCCGTGGACGATGCTGGTGGCCCGACGCTGAGAGCGAACACCCGCCCCGGCGGGACGGTTCCGTCGTCGGTGTTGGTTAGTGTTTGACGTAACGGTTCCCCGGCCACCGGTCGGCCGGGCGCCGCGCTAGCGGTGAAGACGATGAGCGAAGGTAGGTTCCCCGTGGCCCAGAACGGTTCAGCGGCTCAGCCCGGTTCGACGCAGCCCGCACTCAGCTCGCCGGGGTCGCACGGACTCACCCTCGGCGACTCCGTGTACGAGCGCCTCCTGCAGGAGCGGATCATCTTCCTGGGCTCCCAGGTCGACGACGACATCTCCAACCGCCTCTGCGCGCAGATCCTGCTGCTCGCGGCGGAAGACCCCACCCGCGACATCGCGCTGTACATCAACTCGCCCGGCGGTTCCGTGACGGCCGGCATGGCGATCTACGACACGATGCAGTTCGTCGAGTGCGACGTGGCCACCTACGGCATGGGCCTGGCCGCCTCGATGGGTCAGTTTCTGCTGACCGCGGGCACCAAGGGCAAGCGCTACGCCCTGCCGCACGCGAAGATCATGATGCACCAGCCGTCGGCCGGTGTCGGTGGTTCGGCCGCCGACATCGCCATCCAGGCCGAGCAGTACGCCGCCACCAAGCGTGAGATGGCCGAGCTCATCGCCTTCCACACGGGCCAGTCGTTCGAGCAGGTCACCGAGGACTCCGACCGTGACCGCTGGTTCTCCGCGGAGGAGGCCAAGGAGTACGGGTTCGTCGACCACGTGATCTCGCGTGCGTCCCAGACGGGCGGGACCTCGCCGTCGTGATCGAGCCCTCCGCCCACGGGAGCGCTCCCGCAGCCCACCCAGCCCCGCACACCACCACGGAGTCACCGATGACCTCAATGCCGACCTCCCGATACATCCTGCCGTCCTTCGTCGAGCACTCCAGCTACGGCGTCAAGGAGTCCAACCCCTACAACAAGCTCTTCGAGGAGCGCATCATCTTCCTGGGCACCCAGGTCGACGACGCCTCGGCGAACGACATCATGGCCCAGCTGCTGGTCCTGGAGGGTCAGGACCCGGACCGCGATATCACCATGTACATCAACTCGCCGGGTGGCTCGTTCACCTCGCTCATGGCGATCTACGACACCATGCAGTACGTGCGGCCGGACATCGTGACGGTCTGCCTCGGCCAGGCCGCGTCGGCCGCCGCCGTGCTGCTCGCGGCGGGCACCAAGGGCAAGCGGGCCGCGCTGCCCAACGCCCGCGTGCTCATCCACCAGCCGGCCACCGGCGGCATCCAGGGCCAGGTCTCCGACCTCGAGATCCAGGCCGCGGAGATCGAGCGGATGCGTCGCCTCATGGAGACCACGCTGGCCCAGCACACCGGGCGCACCGCCGATCAGGTCCGCAAGGACACCGATCGCGACAAGATCCTCACGGCCGCGGAGGCCAAGGACTACGGGATCATCGACACCGTGTTCGACTACCGCAAACTGTCGACGAGCAACTGAGCCGACGGCGGCGCGCCGCTGGGGGTAGCGGTGCGCCGTCGGGTGCAATGAACTGATCACGCGGGGTCGGCTTTACGGCCGTCACCGCGTACCGTCGACTACGGGGCGTGACATCGGCGCCCCCGGAATGCGAGGACGTAGAACTCATGGCGCGTGTAGGTGAGAGCGGCGACCTGTTGAAGTGTTCCTTCTGTGGGAAGAGCCAGAAGCAGGTCAAGAAGCTGATCGCCGGTCCCGGCGTCTACATCTGCGACGAGTGCATCGAGCTGTGCAACGAGATCATCGAGTCCGAGGTCGACGATGCGCAGGAGACAGGTCCGGACACGCTGCCCAAGCCGTCCGAGATCCACGCGTTCCTGGACGAGTACGTGGTGGGGCAGGACGCCGCCAAGCGGAACCTGGCGGTGGCCGTCTACAACCACTACAAGCGCATCCGGGTGGGGGCCTCCCTCGGCCGCGGCGACGGTGTCGAGTTGGCCAAGTCCAACATCCTCATGCTGGGACCCACCGGCTGTGGCAAGACGTACCTCGCCCAGACGTTGGCCAAGATGCTCAACGTGCCCTTCGCGATCGCGGACGCCACCGCGTTGACCGAGGCCGGTTACGTGGGCGAGGACGTGGAGAACATCCTCCTCAAGCTCATCCAGGCTGCGGACTTCGACACCAAGCGTGCCGAGATGGGCATCATCTACATCGACGAGGTCGACAAGATCGCCCGCAAGGCCGAGAACCCGTCGATCACCCGGGACGTCTCCGGTGAGGGCGTCCAGCAGGCGCTGCTGAAGATCCTCGAGGGCACGCAGGCGTCGGTGCCGCCGCAGGGCGGCCGCAAGCACCCGCACCAGGAGTTCATCCAGATCGACACGTCCAACGTGTTGTTCATCGTGGCCGGTGCCTTCCAGGGCCTGGAGAAGATCGTCGGCGACCGCGTGGGTCGCAAGGGGATGGGTTTCGGGTCCGAGGTCGCCAGCAAGAAGGACCTCGACACGACCGACAACTTCAGCGAGGTCATGCCGGAGGACCTGGTGAAGTACGGGTTGATCCCCGAATTCATCGGCCGTTTGCCCGTCGTGGCGACCGTGACGAGCCTGGACCGCGAGGCCCTGGTCAACATCCTCTCCGAGCCTAAGAACGCACTGGTCAAGCAGTACGCCCGGCTGTTCGAGATGGACGGTGTCGAGCTGGAGTTCACCGAGGACGCGCTCGAGGCCGTGGCCGACCAGGCGATCCTGCGGGGGACCGGTGCCCGTGGCCTGCGCGCCATCATGGAGGAGGTCCTCCTGCCGGTCATGTACGACATCCCCGGGCGCGATGACGTCGCCCGCGTGGTGGTCACCGGTGAGACGGTCCGCGACAACGTCCTGCCGACGATCGTCCCCTTCTCCGACGAGGAGCTGCGCGAGCGTTCCGCCTGACACCGGACCCGTGAGAAGGCCCCCGCCACTCGGCGGGGGCCTTCCGTCGTCTCCGGCCCGGGCGGGCGCCGGGTCAGGCCGCGGCCCGCCGCTCCAGCAGCGCCGAGACGGCCATCCCCAGCACGATGCCCCAGAACGGCGCCGAGATCCCGAGCAACGACACGTCCGCAACGGTGACGAGCAGGCACACGAGCGGTCCGAGTGCCCGGTCGGTCCGGAACGCGGTGACGAACGCCGACTGCAGCGGCGCGAGCATCGCCAACCCGCCCAGGGCCGCGATGAACGCCGCGGGCGTGCCGAGGATGAGCCCGACGAAGGCCGGGGAGAAGACGCCGACCACCAGGGCCAGGCCGCCGTTGGCGATCGCGGCGGCGTAGTGGCGGTCGCGCTCACCGGAGGAGACGAGCAGGGCGTTCGTCGGTCCGGTCAGGCACGTCGAGACCGCGCCGACCGCCGAGACCAGCAGGGACCAGACGCCGCACGCCACCGCGCATGCCGAGACCGGGGGGTGGTGGCCCTTCGCGCGCAGGACCGCGATGCCCTGACCGTTCTGCACCACGAGGACGGTGATGGCCAGTGGCACGACCAGCTCGGCGATCGCCCGGAGGGTGAACTCCGGGGCCTGCAGCATGGGGGCGGCGATCAGCCCGTCGTCGAGGACGCCGCGCGACAGCCCGCCGGACAGGACCACGGCGACGATCCCCACGACCATCGCGGCCAGGATGGGCGGTACCACCCTGGCCACGCGGGGGACGGCGCCGACGACGAGGAACGCGATCGCCATCGGTAGGGCCACCGCGACGGAGGCCCACACGGCCTCGACCAGTCCCAGCCCGAACCGGAGGAACACCCCGGCGACCATCGCCATGATGATCGGCATGGGGATCCAGTCCATGAGCCGGCGGGCCAGGCCGGTCAGCCCGACCAGCAGGATCAGCACCCCGGTCACGACGTAGGCCCCCAGGACCTCCGACCACCGCAGGTGCCCGAGCGAGTTGCCGACGATCACGGTGCCCGGGATGGTCCAGAAGAACGCCAGCGGCGTGCGGTAGACCCAGCTCATGAGGATGGTGAGCAGTCCGTTGGCGAAGAACACGCCGAAGATCCACGAGGACAACTGTGCGGGGGACAGGTCGCCCTGCCCGCCGGCGGCGAGGATGACGGCGACGGGGCCGGTCGCAGAGAACACGAGCGCGATCAGCGCGTTGGCGAACTCGCGGGGGCCGAGGTCGGCGAGGACCCGGCGGGGCGAGGGGCGCGCCACCGGGGCGGAATCGCGTCGGCGGCCGCGCGCGGGCGGTTGGCCGGTCGCGGTCGGGTCGGCGGGGCGGACGGTGGTGTCGTCCGGGGTTCCGTTGCTCACAGGTCTCCCGTGGGGTCGGGGTCGGTACGCGCTGAATCGATACGGGGCGAGTCGGTACGGAAGGGCTCGCTGCTGCGGGAGACGTGTGCGGCCAGCTCGGTGCGACCGCTCACTCCGAGCTTCGAGTAGATGCGGGTCAGGTGGTACTGGACGGTCTTGACCGACAGGAACAACTCCTCGGCCGCCTGGGCGTTGGTCCGGCCCGCGGCGACGAGCGTCGCGACCGCACTCTCCTGAGGCGTCAGGGTGCTGTTGCCCCCCGTCCTGGCCACGTCCACACCGCCCGCGCGTCGTTCGCGATCGCACCGCTCCACGTAGGCGCGGGCGCCCAGTTGCTCGTAGATGTCGCGGGCGGTGCCCAGCGCGAGGTGCGCCTCCCGGCGTCGGCCGGCCCTGCGCAGGGTCTGCCCGTAGCCGAAGTGCATGCGCGCGGAGTAGTAGGGCATGGCGAGGCCGTCGAGGTGGTCGAGACTGCGCCGGAAAATCCGGTTGCACTCGTCGACGTCCCCGCGCACCGCGGCGATACGGGCGCGCACCGCTCCGAGCCGGGCGAGGGTGGAACGGTGGCCCCGGCGCTCGGCGCGGGCCTCGGCGGGACCGATGAGGTCCTCCGCCTCGTCGAGCCGACCCGCGAGGACGAGCGCGTGTGAGTACAGGTCGTGCCACGGCCAGTACCCGGGCTGATCGATGTCGAGTTCACGGGACAGGGCCACCAGGGGCTCGGCGGACAGACGCACGGACGTGTAGTCACCGGACGAGGCCGCCACCTGCATCCGCGCCATCGCCGACGGGATGACCTGGACCGGGTAGGCGTCGGCGCTGGTCGTGAGATTGCGCAGGTGGGCGGCAGCCCCGAGGTGGTCTCCCCGCATCGACCGGATGACGGCGCCGGGCCAGTGCACGACCGGGGCGAGCAGATCCAGTTCGAGATCGTCGACCCTGCGGGCGGCGGTGTCCACCACCCGCAGGGCGTCATCCCAGTCGCCGCGCAGCAGGAGCGTGCGGGCGAGCCACGCCTGGGCCCAGATGGAGATGCGTGCGGAGCCCGAGACGTCCGCCGTGGGGACCGCGGACCCCAGGTGCCGGCGGGCGGTCTCCAGGTCGTCGCGAGCCAGGGCGATCCACCCCGATGCCATCTCGAAGCGCTGGGCCACGGCCGGCGCGAGACCGGCGAGCCGGTCCTCGACGGCGGGGGACGCGTCGGGGCCGCCCTCGATCGCGCGGCCCAGCATCTCGATGGCCCGGGCCTCCTCGACCTCGGGTTGGTCCGGGCGCCCGCTGCCGGTGACCACCCGTGTCCAGTGGCGGATGCGGGTCGGTCGCCACTCGCACAGGGAGTGGACGACGAACTTCTGGGCCAGGGCGACCGGGTCCGCGGCGGGAGAACCCGGGACGCCGCCCTCGCGGGCGGCGAGGGCGCGGTCGAGCAGGACCTGGGCCTCTCCGGCGTGCCCGAGGTGCACCGCGAGGGATCCCAGTACGGCGTCCCGCCGGGGATCCGACCGCACCCGCTCCAGTCCCTGGGCCAGTGATCGGGCCTCACTGATGCGGCCCGCGTTGATGAGTGCGTCGACCCCGTCGATGTGCAGGTCGCGGGCGCGGTCGCCGTCAGGGGTGAGCGCCGCCGCGGTGAGGTAGGCGTGGCCGGCCGAGCTCCATCGACCGGCGCGGGCGTGCACGAGCGCGCGGGCGCGCAGCATCTCGGACAGGTCCGCATCGGGCCCCGTCGACGCGGAGGCGCGGTGGTCGAGCGCGCCGTCGACGTCGTCGGCGGCCTCGGCGACGCGGCCGGCCAGCGTATGCAGGTGGAGCAGTTCGCTGGGCGGTACCCCGCGAAGGACCGCCGTCCGCAACAGTGGGGAGCGGAACCGGACGGTCGCGGCGCCGGGGGAGAGGTCCACCTGGGCCAGGTCCGCCGTGTGGGCGGCGTCCAGGGCGGCGGACACGAGCGCGGGGCCGGGTACGACCCCGCCCCGCGCGGAGATGAGCGCGGTCAGCGACTCGAGCGTGACCGGTGGGGACAGGACGGCGGCAGCCTCGATGACCTCCCGCTGCCCGGGCTCCATCGCGTCGAGCAGCGCCGCCGTCTCCCGCTCGACGGAGGCGGGCAGCGGCGGGACGGAGAAGGGGGCGATCCACCACGAGCCGGGCGCCTGATCGGCCACCGTCGCCACGGCACCCGCCTCGCCGCCGGTGTAGTCCAGTAGACGCCGGGCCGCCGCCGCGGACGGTTCGCGCCCGGTCCGGGTCGCGACGAGCGTCCGGATCTCGGACTGGTCCAGGGCTCCCAGCCGCACGGTCTCGCGGGCCAACTCCGCGCACAGTTCGGCGGAGGGGCCGTGCGCGGGGCTGCCGAGGGTCAGCACGAGCATGACGGAGGCCCGGCCGGCCGCCTCCACGGCGGAGGCCAGGACACGCAGGGAGTCGGGATCGGAGTACTCCGCGTCGTCGATCACCACCACCGCGCCGGGGCCGGCGGTGACGAACGCCCGGGCCAGGGACTCGACGAGCACGACGTCACCGACCGGCCCGGCCGTCTCTGCGACCCCCGCGACCCCGGCCGTCTCCGCGGCCGCGGCGCGACGTGGTGGTTCGGCGTCGGGCCGGGGCAGGCGCTCGAGGACCCGGGCGGCCACGACGAGCTTCGTGTCCTTCTCCCACGGCAGCGCCCGCACGAGCACCGAGGTGACCCCGGCGAGTTCGGCGACCACGGAATCGACGAGGTGGCTCTTGCCCCCACCGTCGGCGGCGGTGACCAGCACGGTCGTCGACCGCTTGCCCGCCACCGCGTCGTGGATCGAATGGAGACGATCCGCGGCGCGGTGGTGACCGTAGCGGGGGACGGGGTGGGCGAAGGTCATGCGGTCAGCGTAGATCCGACCCGGCGTGCTCGACCGGTTCCGCGGCGACGGGCTCCCCGGCCACCGCGGCGGCCGGCGGGTCGAAGTCCAGCGGCGTGACCTCGTCGGGGACCGCGACGGGCTCGGACTGGGCGGGCGAGCGGGGCACGGCCAGGGTCAGGGCGGCGCCGGCGAGGGCGATCCCGCCGAACACGAGGAAGGAGGTGTCCGCCTCCAGTCCGGCCGCGACGAGGAAGCCGCCGATCACGGGACCGAGGATGCCGCCGAGGCGTCCGAACCCCGCGCACCACGCCACACCCGCGGCGCGTGCGCCCGTCTCGTAGTAGTTGGAGACGAACCCGTACAGCAGGACCTGCGTGCCGATCGTGCCCATGCCGGCAGCCGCGACGAGGGCGACGACCAGGACGAACGGCGGGGCCACGGTGATGGCGACCAGGGCCAGGGCGGCCAGGACGAACGAGCAGGCGACGATCACGCGCGGCCCGTGCCGGTCGGCGAGCCACGAGGCCGCGAGACCGCCCACGATCGCGCCGCCGTTGAGGACGAGCAGGAAGCCGAGGGAGCTCTTGGCGTCGATGCCGTAGTTCTCCATGATCGTCGGCAGCCAGGTGTTGAGGCCGTAGGTGAGCAGCAGGCCGGCGAAGCTCATGAACCCCAGGAGCAGGGTGCCGAGGCGGTAGGCGGGGGACAGCAGGGCGGCGAAGCCGGTGCGGGCGGCCACCTTGTCGTCGTCGCGGTCATCGCGAGGCGTCGTGTCGGCGGTGAGGGGCGCGCCCGGCGCCGCGGCCATCTCGAGCGGCAGGCCCCTGCTGGCGCACACCTCGGCGGCCTGGCGGATGCGGCCGCGGGAGGCCAGCCACCGCGGGGACTCGGGGAGCGCGAACCAGGCGTAGGGGAGGACCAGCACCAGTGGGACGGCGCCGATGAGGAACAGGCCGCGCCATCCGATGTGGTCCCGCAGCACCATGGCCAGCGCGGAGGCCAGGACACCGCCGGCGGGGATCCCGCTGTAGACCACCGCGTTGAAAAGGTTGCGACGCCCGGCGGGGGCGAACTCGGCGATGATCGCACCGGCCGTGGCGACGATGGCGCCGATCCCCAGCCCGGTGAGCAGGCGAAGGACGCCGAACGTGGTGATGTCGCGGGCGAACGCGGTGGCGGCCATCCCGACGGAGAACCAGGCGATGGCGCCGAGCATGATCCGGCGTCGGCCGATGCGGTCACCGACGGCGCCGGCGGTGAGGGCGCCGATCATCACGCCGACGAGGGCGTACGAGCCGAGCGCACCGGCCTGGGCCGCGCCGAGGGCGCCGATCTGGGTGGGGTCGGCCATGAGGGTGGGCAGGACGGCGCCGTAGATGACGAGGTCGTATCCGTCGAAGAGGATGGCGAGCGCCACCACGGCGAGGACACCGTAGACCGTGCGGCGGTGGGCGGGGGACTCCCACACCTCGGGGGCGGGGATGGTTCTCCCGGGTGGGCTGGAGGGGACGGGGCGGCTGGAGGGCGCAGGGGTGCTCGAGGACACGGAAGGGCTCCGTTCGGTGGGGGGTGGGGAGAGGTGTGGGCGGTCAGCCCCGGGTGGCAGGCGGTTCAGCCCGGGGTGGCAGGCGGTTCAGCCCTGGTCGCCGCCGGCGACGGGGAGGACGGATCCGGTGATGTAGGAGGCCTCGTCGGAGGCGAGGAAGCAGATCGGCGCGGCCTGCTCGTGGAGGGTGCCGTAGCGGCCCATCACGGAGGAGTCGACGGTCTGCTCGACGATCTCCGAGTACCAGGTCTTCTCCTGGTCGGTGCGGGCGTCGCCGCCACGGGAGATCCGTCGTTCGGGGGCGAGGGTGCCGCCGGGGGCGGTGGCCACCACCCGCACCCCGTGCGGCGCGGCTTCCAGCGCCAACGCCGAGGTGAGGCCGTTGACGCCGCCCTTGGACGCGGCGTAGGGGACACGGTTGACGCCGCGGGTGGCGACGGAGGAGACGTTGACGATCGTGCCCGCGCCCGCCGAGACCATGGACGGCAGGACCGCCCGGCACATCCACAGCGTGGGGAACAGGGAGCGGCGGACCTCGGCCTCGATCTGCTCGGCCGAGTACTCGTGGTACGGGCGGGCCCAGATGGTGCCACCGACGTTGTTGATGAGCACGTCGATCCGGCCGTGGGCGTCCAACGCTGCGCGGGCCGAGGCCTCGGCACCCTCGAACGTCTCCAGGTCGGCCTCGACGGGTACGACCCGGTGACCGTCCGGGGACACCGCGGTCAGATCGTCGGCGACCGTGCTGATGAGGTCGGCCCGGTCCACCACGGTGACCAGCCCGCCCTCGCGGACCACCCGGTCGGCGACGGTGCGACCGATCCCCTGGACGGCGCCGGTGATGAGCACCGACCGGCCGGCGAAGCGACCGGGGGAGACGACGGGCGGGACGGGGTCGTACTCGCCGACGGGCGCGCTCACGACGCCGCCTCCACGGCCTTCTGGTCCAGTGCGGTGCGCATGGTGGCCTTGGCGTGTTCGCTGTGCCGGCGGATGAGGTATCGGGCGGCGTCGCGGTCGCCCGTCTCGAAGGCCGCGACGATCTCCAGGTGCTCGGGGACGATGTCCTCGGACACCCAGCGGGCGTCGGGCAGGACGCTGTTCATCACCTGGGTCACCTCCAGCATGCGGTAGGCCTGCAGCAGCGAGTCGTTGCCGGTGCAGCGGAACAGGAACTCGTGGAACTGGGCGTTCGCGGCGGTGAACCGTTCGGGGTCGCGGAACCGATCGCCCTCGATGTACTGGTTGGCCGACTCGGCGAGCATGCGGAACTCGGCGAGGCGGGCGCCGTCGAGACGTCCCATGGTCAGCTCGATCACGCCGAGCTCGAGCGCCATGCGGGCGTCGAACTGGGCGTCGGAGTGCCGGATCGCGGGGTGCACCTCGCCACTGACGACGCCGGGGGCCGAGGTGACGGTCTCGGAGCGGTTCCCGCCGGCCAGGGACACCGTGGTAGTGGTGCCGGCGGTGGGCGCGGGTGACCTGGGCGCGAGCGTGACCTGCGGCGGGACGTAGCCGGCCGGGCGTGCGGCGATGGGCGCGGGGGATTCGGTCGCGCGGTCGGCGGGCGCGGCGTGCCCGCCCGGGGTCGGCGGGGTGAAACCGACCGGGCGCGCGGCGATGTTCGCCACCGGCTCGGTGGTCCGGGTGCCGGGCGCGGTGTGACCGCCGGGGGCGGGCGGGGTGTAGCCGACCGGTCGGGCCTCGATTGCCGGAACGGGGTCCCCGGGGCCGCGCGAGATGATCCGGGCCGGCCCGTGTGGTGCGGCCGGAGCCGTGGTGGCCGCGGCGGGTGCCGCGGGCTCCGTCTCCGGGGTGGAGGGGGAGGTGTCGACGACGAGGGCGGCCCCCTCCGTCGGCTCCGCCGATTCCGCGGCGGGCTCGGCGGACTGGTCGGGCACCGCGGTCGCGGGAGTGAACTTCTCGTAGTAGAAATGCGTCACCTGCAGGCCCTCGTCGTCGAGGAATCCACGCACCGCCTCGACCATCGGGGGAGGCCCACACAGGTAGATATCGGTCGTCCCGTCATGCAGGTGCTCCGGGCGGATCAGCCCCGTGACGTACCCGCTGTTCGGGTGGGTCGTGGCCGGGTCGGCGACGACCAGATCCCAGGTCATGCCCGGGATCCGGGTGGTGAACTCGTCCAGCAGGTCCGTGTAGACCACGTCGGTGTCGAACGAGGTGCCGTAGATGAGGTGGACCGGCCGGTCGGCGGTGCGGGCGGCGGCGAGGGTCTCCAGGATCGACAGCACGGGCGCCAGGCCGGTGCCGCCCGCCAGGAGTAGCAGGGGGCGGCTGGACTCGCGGAGGAAGAAGCTGCCCATCGGACCGGTCAGCTCGAGGCGGTCGCCCACCGCGCAGCGCTGGGCCAGGTACTCCGACATCGCCCCGCCGGAGGCGTACTTGATGAGGAACGACAGGTGCCGCGAGTCCGCTCCGGTGGAGAACGAGTACGACCGCGTCTGGTCGGTACCCGGAACCGAGATGTTGACGTACTGGCCAGGCAGGAACGCCAGGGCGTCGCGGTCGTCCAACTCGACCGAGAGTGCGAACGCGCCCTCGGCCAGGCGCTCGACGGCCGTGACCGTCGCCGGGTGCGCCGCGGCGGCCGTCTTGGCCACGTCGGAGGTGGTGGGGATCTGCACGACCAGGTCGGATCGCGGGACCATCTGGCAGGGCAGGCAGTATCCGGCCGCGGCCTCGTCCTCGGTGAGGGCGTCGTCGATGTAGTCGCCGCCGTCGAAGTCGCCGGACTCGCACAGGGACTTGCACGTCCCGCACGCTCCGTCGCGGCAGTCGAGGGGGATGTTGATCCGGGCCTTGTACGAGGCGTCGGCGACGGTCTCCATCGGACCGCAGTTGACGAAGCGCGTCACGCCGTCCTCGAAGGCCAGGGCCACTGAATAGCTCATGGGGTCTCACTCCAGGTCGCTGGCGGTGTCGGCCGCGCACGCGACCGGGTGGGTGCCGGCGCCCTGGGCGGGCGCCGGCGTGGGTGTGGGATCACACCATGTAGACGTCCACGATGTGGTGGATGTAGTCGTTCTTCAGGACCACCTTCTTGTAGGTGATCAGCGGGGACTCACCGGTGACGTCGAGGGTGTAGAAGGACGTGCCGAAGTACTGGTCGGTGGTGTTGTACCGGAAGTACGACGACAGCCAGTTGAAGCGGATGTCGACCTCTCCGGGCCGGCGGTCGAGCACCTCGATGTTGCTGATGAGGTGGTTCGTCCGCGGTTCCGGCAGTGACGTCGAGGAGGAGCGCTCGGTCCGGATGCGGAACACCCGGTCCTCGATACCGGCCCGGTTCGGGTAGAAGATCAACGAGATCTCCGAGTACGGGTCGGTCGTGAGCTCACCGTCGTCGTCCCAGGCGGGCATCCAGTACATCGCGTCCTCGCGGTAGCACTCGATCCACTGCTCGAACTGGCGGTCGTCGAGCAGTCGTGCCTCGCGGAACAGGAAAGCGGAGATCTCGTCGACGGAGATCGACGCCACGGCGGGTGCGGTCATGGTCAGGCCTTTCGTGGGGCGGGGGTGGGGCGTGCGGTCGACTCGGGCCGGGTCAGGCGTCTGCCGGGACGGTCGTGCGCTGCCGGGCCCGACGCTCGTCGTCCTCGCGGGCGCTGGCCTCGGCGGCATCACGGGCGGCGGTCTCGGCCTCGAGCGCGCGCTGCATGGTCTCGAGCCAGTAGGCGTGCTGGATCGGGTACAGCCCCTCGTCCTCGGTCTTGGCCCCGGAGGACAACACGTTCTCCATGCCCAGGCCGCGGGCGGTCTCGTCCGGGCCGGTGATCTGGTGGGTGCTGCCGCGGGTCATGTCGTTCCACGGCGCGACGTCGGCCAGGTAGGTCTTCTGGCAGGACCGGAACTCCTCCAGGTCGTCCGGGGTCGCCATCCCGGTGGCGTTGAAGAAGTCCTCGTACTGGCGGATCCGGGCCGCGCGGTTCTCGGCGCTCTCACCCTTGGGGGCGATGCAGTAGATCGTCACCTCGGTCTTGTCCACCGAGACGGGCTTGAAGTGGCGGATCTGACTCGAGAACTGGTCCATCAGGTACACGTTCGGGTACAGGCACAGGTTGCGGGAGGCTCCCACCATGAACTCGGCCTTCTTGGTGCCGATCTGGTCGGCGAGCTCCTGGCGGCGGTCCCACAGCGGCCGGTCCTCGGGGTTGCCCCACCACATCCACAGGAGCAGGTGGCCGTGCTCGAACGACCAGTAGCCGCCGCCCTGCTTGCCCCAGGTGCCGGCGTCCATCGCCTTGGTCTCGTTCTTGGACTCACCCGACGAGCGGCGCGCGGTGGTCGCCGCGTAGTTCCAGTGGGTGGCCGACACGTGGTAACCGTCGGCCCCGTTCTCGGCCTGGAGCTTCCAGTTGCCGTCGAAGGTGTAGGTGGACGAGCCGCGCAGGACCTCCAGTCCCTCGGGGGACTGGTCGACCAGCATGTCGATGATGGTGCGGCTGTCTCCCAGGTGCTCCTCCAGCGGGACCACGTCCGGGTTGAGGCTGCCGAACAGGAACCCGCGGTAGCTCTCGAAGCGTGCCACGCGACGCAGGTCGTGCGAGCCGTCGGTGTTGAACTGCTCGGGGTACCCGGCGTCCCGCGGGTCCTTGACCTTCAGCAGCTCCCCGGAGTTGGAGAACGTCCAGCCGTGGAACGGGCAGGTCAGGGTGGTGCGGTTGTCGGTCTTGCGCCGGCAGAGCATCGCGCCGCGGTGGGAGCAGGCGTTGATGAGGCAGTTGAGCTGCCCGTCCTTACCGCGGGTGATCACGACGGGCTGGCGGCCGATGTCGGTGGTGAAGTAGTCGCCGACCTCCGGAATCTGGCTCTCGTGCGCCAGGTAGACCCAGTTGCCCTCGAAGATGTGCTTCATCTCGAGTTCGAAGATCTCCTCGTCCGTGAAGATGCGACGGTTGGCGCGGATGATGCCGTCCGCGGGCCGGTCCTCGAGTGCGGTCTCGAGGGTGGCCTGGACGTGGTCGAGTCGATCTGACATCGAGGGCTCCTAGCGTGGGGTCGGTTCCGGCCGCGACGATGCGGCCTGCTGCCGGTGTTCCTCCACGGTGCCCTACTGTGCCTTCGATCACACTAGGGTATCTCCTAGTCATACCTAGGTGTGCCGCGTTCGCAATGCGAACACTGTGGAGGTCCCAGGCGCGAGACCTGCACTATTGCCTGAAAAGCGTTCGCTCCGCGCACGAAATGTGCTTTACATGTGTAGTGGGCGGTGATTGACGACACATCGAATCCGGCGCACAGTAGGGACATCGACCGGGCCCCACCGGTCCGATCCGACCCCCACCCCGACCCCACCAGAGGGAGCGTCATGACCAGCACCGCAGTGCCCACCGCCGCCGGCTCCGGCTCCGCCGCGACGGACAAGTTCAAGGGCAGCCGCTTCACGTCCGACACGAGCACCGAGCGTGCGGCAGCCATCTACAAGGACGTGCTCACCAAGCTGTCCGAGGTGATCTTCGAGCACGAGGTCACCTACGACGAGTACCGCGTTCTCAAGCAGTGGCTCATCGAGGTCGGCGAGGGTGGCGAGTGGCCGCTCTGGCTGGACGTCTTCCTGGAGCACTTCATCGAGGACTCCAACAGCCGCATCTTCAACGGGACCAAGGGTTCCATCGAGGGCCCCTACTACGTGCCGAACGCCCCGGAGCTCGGAGCCAAGGGCGTCATGCCGATGCGCGAGGACGAGAAGGGCACGCAGTTCGTGTTCAAGGGCCAGGTCCGCGACCTGGACGGCACGGGCATCGAGGGCGCGTCCGTCGAGCTGTGGCACGCCGACGCCGACGGTTACTACTCGCAGTTCGACGACGGCATGGGTATCCCGGAGTGGAACCTGCGCGGAACCTTCACCACGGACGCCGAGGGCAACTTCCACATCACCACGGTCCAGCCGGCGCCGTACCAGATCCCGCACGACGGCCCGACCGGCGAGTTCATCGCCAGCTACGGCGGCCACCCGTGGCGTCCGGCGCATCTGCACCTGAAGGTCACCGCCCCGGGCAAGCGCCTCATCACCACCCAGCTGTACTTCCAGGGTGGAAAGTGGGTCGAGGACGACGTGGCCGGGGCCGTCAAGCCCGAGCTGATCCTGGACCCGAAGCCCAACGCCGACGGGATCGACGAGGTCACCTACGACTTCGTCCTGGACCCCGTCTCCGAGAAGCGTTTCGTGGCCTGACCGGCGACGACCTCGTCTGCAATCCCCGCCCGCCCCGGCCGCCACGAGCGGCCGGGGCGTCGGCGGTCGATCCGGCCGGACCACCAACACGAAGGGCTCGAAGATGTCTGACCTGACCATCCGTTCCGTGGAGACACGGATCCTCGACGTGCCGCTCATCAGGCCGCACAAGTTCGCCACCACCACCGCCACCGCCCAGTCGATCCTGCTCGTGGCGGTGACCACCGAGTCCGGGGTCGTCGGCTACGGCGAAGGCGTCACACCGGGCGGCCCCTGGTGGGGAGGCGAGTCCGCCGAGACCATGCAGGTGCTGGTGGAGAAGTACCTGGCCCCCGTGGCCGTCGGTCGGCGGGTCGACGAGATCCCCGCCGTTCTCGAGGCGATGGAGGGTGTGGTGGCCCGCGGCCGTTTCGCCAAGGCCTCCCTCGAGATCGCCATGTTCGACGCGTGGGCCCGGTCGCTGGACGTTCCCGTGCGCTCGCTGCTCGGCGGAGCGGTCCGCGACTCGATCGAGTGCACGTGGGCCCTGGGCGCGATGCCGCTCGAGGAGATGGTCGAGGAGATCGACGAACTCCTCGCCGCGGACCGTCACCGCACGTTCAAGCTGAAGATGGGCGCCCTGGACCCGGCCGAGGACGTCGCCCGCATCGCGGCACTGGCCGAGCGCCTCGAGGGCCGGGCGGGCCTTCGGGTGGACATCAACGCCCGCTGGGACCGGTTCACCGCGAACGTCCACCTCCCGGCGCTCGTCGAGGCCGGCATCGAGCTGATCGAGCAGCCGACCCCCACCGAGCAGATCGAGGTGCTGGCCGAGCTCAACCGCTCGCTGCCGGTGCAGTTCATGGCCGACGAGTCGGTCCAGTCCCCGCACGACGCCCTCGAGGTGGCACGGCGGGACGCGGCCGGGGTGATCGCGGTGAAGACCACCAAGCTCGGTGGGCTGACCCGGGGCAAGGAGGTCGTGGCGATCGCCCGCGCGGCCGGGATCGCCTGCCACGCCGCCACGTCGCTCGAGGGGCCGATCGGGACCGTCGCCTCACTGCATCTCGCGTGCGCCGAGCCCGGCTTCAACTACGGCTCGGAGCTCTTCGGGCCGCTGCTGCTCGCCGAGACCTACGTGACCACCCCGATCCGCTACGAGGCCGGCCGGGTCCACCTGCCGTCCGGGCCCGGGCTGGGCGTCGAGCTCGACCACGACGCCGTCGACAAGTTCACCCGCCGCTGACCGCGGCACCACACCGAGAAGGAGAGCCCGACGATGGCACTGTTCCACGTCCGCATGGACGTCAACATCCCCAATGACCTGGACCCCGAGGTCCGCGCCGACACCCTGGCCCGGGAGAAGGCCTACAGCCAGGAGCTGCAGCGCTCCGGCACATGGCGGGAGCTGTGGCGCATCGTGGGTCAGTACTCGAACATCAGCATCTTCGATGTCGGGTCCGGCGACGAACTGCACGAGATCCTCCAGGGGCTGCCGCTGTTCCCGTACATGGACATCGAGGTCATGGCCCTGACACGGCACCCGTCGCGAATCGAGTGATCGCGCCGGGCTGACCGCCCGGGAACTCACGTCCCGCGAAAGACGACGAGGCCGCCAGCCCCGAAAGGGGCGGGCGGCCTCGTCGCGCGGGAGGTGTGTCGGTCAGACGCGCTCGAACACCGCCGCGAGCCCCTGGCCGCCTCCGATGCACATGGTCTCCAGGCCCCACTGCGCGTCGCGGCGCACCATCTCGCGCGACAGGGTCGCCAGCATGCGCGCCCCGGTGGCGCCGACGGGGTGGCCCAGGGAGATGCCGGAGCCGTGCGGGTTGAGGTGCTCGGAGGTGGGGTCGATGTCCCACTCGCGCATCACGGACAGGGCCTGCGCGGCGAACGCCTCGTTCAGTTCGATGACGTCCATGTCGGCGAGCGTGAGGCCGAGTCGGTCGAGCGCCTTGGCGGTGGCGGGGACCGGCCCGATGCCCATCGTCTCCGGTGCCACGCCCGCGACGGCCCACGAGGCGAGGCGGACCAGGGGGGTCAGTCCGAGGGCGGCGGCCCTGTCCGCCGTGGTGACGACGCACATCGCGGCACCGTCGTTCTGGCCGGAGGCGTTCCCGGCGGTCACGGTGGCCTCCGGGTCGGTGCGGCCCATGATGGGCCGCAGGCGCGCCAGCGCCTCGACGGAACTGTCGGCACGGGGATGCTCGTCGGTGTCGACGACGAGGTCGTCACCCTTGCGCTGCGGAACGGTCACCGGGACGATCTCCTCGGCGAACGCCCCGGACTCCTGCGCGGCCACGGCCCGCTGGTGGGACTGCACGGCCAACCGGTCCTGCTCGTCCCGGCTGATGCCGTACTCACGACGGAGGTTCTCCGCGGTCTCGATCATCCCGCCGTCGATGATGTGCGAGCGTCCGCCGACGGTCGTGCGGGCCCGGCCGAGACGGTCGACCAGCGAGATCCCGTCCCCGCGGATGCCCCAGCGGGGGCTCGGGGAGGCGTAGAACTCCACCTGGCTCATCGACTCGACACCGCCGGCGACCACGAGGTCCATGCCGCCGGAGGCGACCTGGAGTGCGCCGCTGATGATCGCCTGGAGTCCGGAGCCGCAACGCCGGTCGAGTTGCATGCCCGGCACGTCGATCCCCAGAGGGGAGTCGAGTGCGGCGATGCGGCCGATGGCGGGTCCCTCGCCGTTCGGGGAGCCCTGTCCCAGCACCACGTCGTCGACGTCGGCTCCGGTCAGGCCGGTGCGCTCGACGAGGGCGGTGAGCAGGCCGGTGGCCAGGGTGTTCGCGTCCAGGTCGCGGAACACCCCGCCGAAGCGTCCCACGGGGGTGCGCAGGGGTTGGCAGATGACGACGTCACGCATGGGGTTCCTTCGTTCGGGGTCAGCGGTTGACGATGGCGAGGTCGGCCGACAGTGCGCGGGCGGTGGCCAGCAGTTCGGGGATGACCTCGCCTGTGAGCTGGTCGGGGGAGTAGCGGGCGGCGTGGGTGGAGACGTTGAGGGCGGCGCTGACCGCGCCGTGGCGGTCGTGGACCGGTGCGGCCACCGAGCGCAGGCCGGGCTCGAGTTCCTGGTCGACGACGCACCACCCGCGCTCGGCCACCCGCGCCAGCTCCGCGCGGAGCGCTGACTCGTCGGCGAGGCCGTGGGGGGTGAGCGCCCGCAGGTCCGTCGCGGCGAGGTAGGCGTCGAGGTCCTCGGCGGGGAGCGAGGCGAGCAGGACCCGCCCCATCGACGTGGCGTAGGCGGGGAACCGGGTTCCGATGGTGATGCCGATGGTCATTATGCGACGCACCTGGACGCGCCCCACGTAGACGATGTCGGGGCCGTCGAGCACCGCCACGGACGAGGATTCGCCGAGTCGCGAGCTGAGCTTCTCCAGGTGCGGTTGGGCGAGATCGGTCAGCGGGAGCGCCGACAGGTAGCTGTACCCGAGGTCGAGGACCCGGGGGGTGAGCCAGAAGACCGAGTCGGCCGTGTCCACGTAGCCCAGTTCGACGAGGGTGTGGAGGAAGCGGCGGGCGGTCGCCCGGGTCAGTCCGGTGTTGCGCGCGACGTCACTGAGGGTCTGGCGTGGCTGGCGGGCGTCGAATGCCCGGATGACCGCCAGGCCGCGCGCGAGCGACTGGACGAAGTCGGGGGAGGCCGGGCGGTCGCCGCCGTCGTCCACGGACCCGGCCGGGGTCGACACCACGTCGGGGCGGGTCACGCCGCGCCCGTGTTCCGTGCGGCGTCGAGGTGTCGGCGGAGCACGTCGGTGATGCGGTCAGGGATCTCGACGGTGGGCACGTGGGCCGCCGGGGAGACGACGACGAAGTCCGCTCCGGGCACCCCGTCGGCGATCTCGCGCAGTACCTCCGGGGGAGTGGAGGGGTCCTCGTCCCCCGCGAGCACGAGGGTGGGGCAGGAGATCCGACCCAGCTCGGCGCGGTTGTCCCAGCCGGCCAGCGCGTCGCAGCAGGAGGCGTATCCCTCGGCCGGGGTGCCCAGGACCATCTCGCGGAGCCCGGCGACCAGCTCGGGCTCGGCCTCGGCCCGCGCGGCGGTGATCCACCGTGCGACGACGGCGTCGGCGACCGCGGCCGTCCCGCCCTCGCGGACCGCGGTGGCGCGATCGGCCCAGCCGGACGGTTCACCGAACTTCGCGGCGGTGCACAGGAGGGCGGTGGAGAGCACGCGGGTGGGTTCGTGGACGGCGAGCCACTGGGCCACCGCGCCACCGAGCGAGAGTCCGGCCACGTGGAACCGGTCCACGTCGATCGAGTCGAGCAGGGCCAGAACGTCGGCGGCCAGGTCGGCGATCGTGCAGGGGCCGGGGACGACCTCGGACGTGCCGTGGCCCCGGTGGTCCACCGCGACCACGGTGTGGTCGCGGGACAGGTCCCGGGCCTGCGCGTCCCACATCGAACGGTCGGACCCGAGTGATCCGAGGAGGACGAGGACGGGGGTGTCGGCGGACCGGGGTCCGCTGACCTCGTGGGACAGGGTGGCGGGCATGGTGTCGGTCCTCTCGTGCGTCTGGTCGCGGGCGGTGCGTTGCGTGGTGTGTGGTGCGCTCGGGCGCAGGCGCTCCACGTCGGTACCTGACCCACGATACCCGCATATCGTACGAGGAGCGAACACTTGTACAAGATGCGAACACCGGATAGGGTTCGTGACATGACCAACAAGATCTTCTCGTCGGCCGCGGACGCGGTCGCGGACATCCCCGACGGTGCCTCCCTGGCCGTGGGCGGGTTCGGTCTGGTCGGCATCCCCGCCGTCCTCATCGACGCGCTCCTCGAGCAGGGCGCCACCGACCTGAGCACGGTGAGCAACAACTGCGGGACCGACGGTTTCGGCCTGGGCAAACTTCTGGAATCGCACCGGATCACCCGGACCACGGCCTCGTATGTCGGCGCCAACAAAGAGTTCGCCCGCCAGTACCTCTCCGGCGAGCTCGAGGTGGAGCTCACGCCGCAGGGCACGCTCGCCGAGCGCATGCGGGCCGGAGGCGCCGGCATCCCCGCCTTCTACACCCCGGCCGGCGTCGGCACGATGGTCGCCGACGGGGGCCTGCCACTGCGTTACGACGGCGAGGGGGGCGTCGCCAAGGCGTCCGAGCCCAAGGAGGTCCGGGTCTTCGACGGCGAACAGTACGTCCTCGAGCGCGGGATCGTCACCGACTTCGCCCTGGTCCACGCCCACAGGGCCGACACCATGGGCAACCTGCAGTTCCGTGGGACGGCCCGCAACTTCAACCCGGACGTGGCCATGGCCGGTCGGATCACGATCGTGCAGGCCGAGGAGGTCGTCGAGCCGGGCGGGATCGACCCGGCCAACGTCCACATCCCCGGCATCTTCGTCCAACGGATCGTCGAGGTCGGCCGCCAGGAGACCGGCGTCGAGATCCGCACCACCAGGGAGGCCTGAGCCATGAGCTGGACCCACGAGCAGATGGCGGCCCGCATCGCCGCGGATTTCACCGACGGCCAGTACGTCAACCTCGGTATCGGTATGCCCACCCTCATCCCCGGTTGTCTTCCCGAGGGTGTGCAGGTGACCCTCCACTCGGAGAACGGGATCCTCGGCGTCGGGCCGTACCCGACGGACGACGAGCTCGACCCCGAGATGATCAACGCAGGCAAGGAGACCATCACCGCCGAGGCGGGGGCGGCGTTCTTCTCGTCGTCGGAGTCCTTCGCCATGATCCGCGGCGGTCACGTCGACGTCGCCGTCCTCGGCGCTATGCAGGTCTCGCAGTCCGGCGACCTGTCCAACTGGATGGTCCCCGGCGCCATGGTCAAGGGCATGGGCGGTGCGATGGACCTCGTCCACGGCGCCGACCGCGTGATCGTGATGATGGACCACGTCACCCGCAAGGGCGACCTCAAGCTCATGCAGGAGAACACGCTCCCGTACACGGGCAAGGGCTGCGTCCAGCGGGTCGTCACCGACCTGTGCGTCCTCGACATCGCGCCGGAGGGCTTCCGGCTCGTCCAACTGGCGCCGGACGTGACGATCGACGAGGTCCGCCGGAAGACGGGCGCCGAGATCCACGCCTGAGTCGACGCTCGGGTGGACGTCAGGTGTACACCGCCCGCGGAGGCGGGAGGCGGGGTCGGATTCTCACTACTGTGGGAACCGACCCCGTCGTCGTCTCCGGAAGGTCCGCCCCACATGAGCACCTCCACCCCGGTCACCGCCACCCCGGCCACCGTGACCGTCACCGGCGCCGCCGGAAAGATCGCCTACTCGTTGCTGTTCCGTCTCGCCTCCGGGCTGGTGTTCGGGCCCGGGACCCCGGTCCGCCTGCGTCTGCTCGACATCCCGTCGGCCGTGGTCGCGGCGGAGGGCGTCGCGATGGAGATCGAGGACTGCGCGCTCCCGCTGGTCGAGTCGATCGAGATCACCGACGACGTGGACACCGCGTTCGACGGCGCCAACGCGGCATTCCTGGTGGGCGCCAGGCCGCGCGGCAAGGGGATGGAGCGCGCCGACCTGCTCACCGCCAACGGGGCGATCTTCCGGGAACAGGGCCGCGCCATCAACGCCCACGCCGCCGACGACGTGCGGGTGGTGGTGGTGGGCAACCCCGCCAACACCAACGCCTACATCGCCCACCGACACGCGCCCGACGTCCCCGCCGGTCGCTTCACCGCCCTGATGCGGCTCGACCACAACCGCGCGCTCAGCCAGCTCGCCACCCGGCTGGGAGCGCCGGTCGCCGACCTGGACGGGGTGGTGGTCTGGGGCAACCACTCGGCCACCCAGTTCCCCGACGTGTCGTACCTGACGCGACGGGGCGAGCCGGTCACTTCCGGGCTCGACGAGGAGTGGTTGGCCGACACGTTCATCCCGCGGGTCGCGAACCGGGGAGCCGAGATCATCTCGGTGCGCGGATCGTCGTCGGCCGCCTCGGCCGCCGGCGCGGCGGTCGACCAGATGCGCGACTGGGTGCACGGCACCAGTGGGGAGAGCTGGACCACGGTCGCACTGCCGTCGGAGGGGCAGTACGGGACCGTGCCGGGTGTGGTGACGGGGTTGCCCTGCCGCAGCCGCGGCGCGGAGTGGGAGGTCGTCGAAGGACTGGCGATCGAGGACTTCCAACGAGCCCGCATCGACGCGTCGGTGGCGGAACTGGTCTCGGAGCGTGACGCCGTTCACGGACTGGGACTGGCCGACTGACCTCGGGTGCACCGGGGCTGACGGCGTGTGCCGGGCCCCGGCGTCCACGGCCTAGGATGGTCGGGTGACGACTCCAGCTTCTGCCTCCCCGAACACCGACCGCGCGGACGCGCTGCCCGCCTCCTGGAACCCAGGTGAGGTGGAAGGCGGGCTGTACCAGCGCTGGGTGGAGGCCGGCTACTTCGAGGCCGACCCGTCCAGCGACAAGCCCGCCTACTCGGTGGTGTTGCCGCCGCCCAACGTCACGGGCAGCCTGCACATGGGCCACGCGCTCGACCACACCCTCATGGACGTGCTCACGCGGCGCAAGCGCATGCAGGGCTTCGAGGTCCTGTGGCTGCCCGGCATGGACCATGCCGGGATCGCCACGCAGACCCTCGTGGACCGCAAGCTCCGCGACGAGGGGATCGACCGCCACGAGATCGGCCGCGACGCGTTCATCGAGAAGGTCTGGGAATGGAAGCGCGAGTCCGGTGGGACCATCGGGGAGCAGATGCGTCGCCTCGGCGACGGTGTCGACTGGTCGCGTGAGCGGTTCACCCTCGACGACGGACTGTCGCGCGCGGTGCAGACCATCTTCAAGGAGCTCTACGACAGCGGTCTGATCTACCGCGCCGAGCGACTGGTCAACTGGTCGCCCACCCTGCAGACCGCGATCTCGGACATCGAGGTCAAGTACGCGGACGTCGAGGGCGAGCTGGTGAGCTTCCGCTACGGCTCGATGGACGATTCCGAGCCGCACCTGGTCGTGGCCACGACCCGGCTCGAGACGATGCTCGGTGACACCGCGATCGCCGTCCATCCCTCCGACGAGCGCTACGCGCACCTGGTGGGCACCGAGATCCCGCACCCGTTCCGGGACGGGTGGACCATGCGAGTGGTCGCGGACGACTATGTCGATCCCGAGTTCGGGACCGGCGCGGTGAAGGTCACGCCCGCGCACGACCCCAACGACTTCGCGATCGGCCAGCGTCACGGCCTCGAGATGCCCACGATCATGGACGCCACCGGCCACATCACCGGGACCGGGACCCGCTACGACGGCATGGACCGTTTCGACGCCCGCAAGGCCGTCCGGGACGACCTCGCCGAGCAGGGGCGCATCGTCAAGGAGGTGCGTCCGTACCTGCACTCGGTGGGCCACTCCGAACGGTCCGGCGAGCCGATCGAGCCGCGGCTGTCGCTCCAGTGGTGGGTGCGGGTCGAGGAACTGGCGAGGATGGCCGGGGACGCCGTGCGCGACGGTGACACGGTGATCCACCCGACGAACCAGGAACCGCGCTGGTTCGACTGGGTCGACGACATGCACGACTGGTGCATCTCCCGCCAGTTGTGGTGGGGTCACCGCATCCCGATCTGGTACGGCCCCGACGGCGACGTTCTCTGCGTGGGACCAGGCGAGGAGCCGCCCGCCGGATACACCCAGGACACCGACGTGCTCGACACGTGGTTCTCCTCCGGACTGTGGCCGTTCTCCACCATGGGCTGGCCCGATCGCACCGCCGACCTCGAGCGGTTCTACCCGACGTCCGTCCTGGTCACCGGGTACGACATCCTCTTCTTCTGGGTGGCGCGGATGATGATGTTCGGCACCTTCGTGGGCCGGACCCTCACCGGCGACAAGGCCGCTCCGGGGAAGGTTCCGTTCACCGACGTCTTCCTCCACGGCCTCGTGCGCGACGAGCACGGCCAGAAGATGTCCAAGTCCAAGGGCAACGGCATCGACCCGCTCGACTGGGTGGACCGCTTCGGCGCCGACGCCCTGCGCTTCACCCTGGCCCGCGGGGCCAACCCGGGCGGCGACCTGTCGGTCGGGGATGACGCCGCCCAGGCGTCGCGCAACTTCGCCACCAAGCTGTTCAACGCCACCCGCTTCGCGCTGATGAACGGGGCGAAGGTGGGCGAGCTGCCCGCCGCGTCCGCGCTCACCGACGCCGACCGGTGGATCCTGCATCGCCTCGGGGAGGTGCGGGTGGGCGTCGACGACGCGCTGGACCGCTACGAGTTCTCCAAGGCGTGCGAGGCCCTGTACCACTTCGCCTGGGACGAGGTGTGCGACTGGTACCTCGAGCTCGCCAAGGTCCAGTTCGGTTCGGACGACGCCGCGCGCGCCTCCGAGCGGGCGGAGAACACGAGACTCGTCCTCGGACACGTGTTGGACGTCCTCATGCGGATGCTGCACCCGGTCATCCCGTTCGTCACGGAGACGCTGTGGACGGCACTGACCGGGCGGGAGTCCGTGGTGGTCGCGGACTGGCCCACCGACGTGGCGCCGGCCGATGACGCCACGGAGCCGGTCCGCCGCGTGGCCGACGCCCAGACCCTCGTCACCGAGATCCGGCGGTTCCGCTCCGACCAGGGCCTTAAGCCCGGTCAGCGGGTGCCGGCGCGGATCTCCGGCGTGGACGCCGCCGACCTGCCGGCGGACCTGCTCGCCCAGGTGTGCGCGCTCGCCCGGTTGACCCCGGCCGCCGAGGACTTCACCGCCACGGCCTCGCTCGAGGTCCGGCTCGGGTTGTCGACGGTGGACGTGGAGATCGACACCTCCGGGACGATCGACCTCGCCGCCGAGCGACGCAGGTTGGAGAAGGATCTCGCCGCCGCCCGCAAGGAACTCGAGACCACCGGTGCCAAACTCGGCAACGAGGCGTTCCTGGGCAAGGCGCCCGACCACGTCGTCGACAAGATCCGCGGCCGCCGCGACCTCGCCGAGGCCGAGGTCTCCCGGATCACCGCCCGGCTCGAGTCGATGCCGGCAGGAAGTGACCCCGCGTGAGCGATCGACAGTGGCTCCCACCGCACGACCCGAGCGAGGGGTGGGACACCCCGACCGAGGAGGACGTCGCCGAGATGCTCGGCGAGGACGGCCTCGTCTCGGGCGTCCCGCTCGGTGGTCCGATCCCGGGTGACGAGGACGGTGACGGCGACGATCACCTGCCGCCGCGCCCGGTCCCCGAGTTCGGCAGCCCCGAATGGCAGGCCGACGCGGCCGACCTGGCCGCGGTCGAGGAGGAACTGACGACCCGCTGGCCGGAGTCCCGGCTCGAGCCGAGCCTGGACCGGATCGCCGAGCTGATGTCCGTGCTCGGCGATCCGCAACACGCGTACCCCGTGGTCCACGTGGCGGGCACCAACGGCAAGACATCGGTCACGCGGATGGTCGACGCGCTGCTGCGGGCCCTGCACCAGCGCACCGGACGCAACTCCAGCCCCCACCTGCAGAGCGTAACCGAGCGCATCGCGCTCGACGGGGAGCCGGTCACCGCCCGCGCCTTCGTGGACACCTACCGCGAACTCCAGCCCTATCTCGAGCTCGTCGACCAGCGGTCCGAGGAGGCCGGCGGCCCACGCATGAGCTACTTCGAGGTGCTGACCGCGATGGCGTTCGCCGCGTTCGCCGACGCACCGGTCGAGGTGGCGGTCGTGGAGACGGGGATGGGCGGGACGTGGGACGCCACGAACGTGGTCCGGCCCGCCGTCGCCGTGATCACCCCCGTCGGTCTGGACCACACCGACTACCTGGGCGAGGACCTCGCGACGATCGCGGGGGAGAAGGCCGGGATCATCCAGCCGGGCCCGGAGGACGATCTGCTGCCGCGAGACCCGATCGCCGTGATCGGGCGCCAGGAGCCCGAGGCCATGGACGTCCTGTTGCGTCGCGCCGTGGAGGTGGGCGCGGTCGTCGCCCGCCTCGGTTCGGAGTTCGACGTGGTCGAGCGGCGGGTCGCCGTCGGCGGCCAGCAGCTCACCCTGCGAGGCCTCGGGGGCGAGTACCCCGAGGTGTTCCTCCCGCTGTTCGGGGAGCACCAGGCCGAGAACGCCGCGACCGCGCTCGCGGCCGTCGAGGCGTTCTTCGGCGCGGGCCCGGACAGGGCCCTGGACCCGGAACTCATCCGTGCCGGCTTCGCGGCGGTCGACAATCCCGGGCGCCTCGAGCGGCTCAGCTCCAGCCCCACCGTCCTGGTGGACGCCGCCCACAACGGACACGGCGGACGCGCACTCGCCGAGGCTGTCACCTCGGAGTTCGACTTCAAGCGGCTGGTCGCCGTGGTCGCGATGCTCGACGGCAAAGATGCCGACGCGTTTCTCGCCGCACTCGAGCCGGTGGTGGAGGAGGTCGTCGTCACCCGGGCCGCCTCATCGCGCGCGATGGACCCGGGCGACCTCGCACGCATCGCCGAGGAACGGTTCACCGCCCAGCGCGTCCACGTGGTGGACACCCTGCCCGACGCGGTCAGCGCGGCCCTCGACCTGGTCGGGGTCCCGGATCCGACCGCGGACGACGACGTCTCGGGCGTCGGCGTGCTCATCACGGGTTCCGTGGTGACCGCCGGGGCCGCCCGCAGCCTGTTCGGAAAGGACGCACAGTGACCGACCCGACCCCCGGCCCCCGGGGCGCCGCGCACGAGCCCTCGGTGGACCCGTGGAAGGGGCTGCGGGGCATCATGGCCGGCACCCTCGTGCTCGAGGCGATCGTGATCGGTCTGGTGCTGACGGTCATCGCCCGGCTCGACGGCGGCGCCCACTTCCAACCGTGGAAGGTGTGGTTCGTCAGCCTCCTCGCAGTCGCGATGCTCGTGGCCAGTGGACTCCAGCGCAAGCCCTGGGCGATCCCGCTGAACCTCACGCTCGCGGGTCTGGCCGTCGCCGGCTGGGCCGTGCACTGGTCGATGGGGGTCTGCGGGCTCATGTTCGCCGCGGTCTGGGCGTACATCCTGTACCTGCGCCGGGACCTGACCCGCCGCATGGCCGGCGGCTATCTGCCCAGCCAGCACGACTGACGGCTCCGGACGGTCGGCGTGGACACCGGGCTTGTAGGATCGCCCTCGTGACCGAGAGAACTTTCTTCCTCATCAAGCCCGACGGTGTCGAGCGCGCGCTGACCGGGACCATCCTGGCCCGTATCGAGGCCAAGGGCCTCAAGATCGTCGCCATGGACATGCGTCAGGTGTCCCAGGAGACGGCGGCCGAGCACTACGCCGAGCACTCCGAGCGTCCGTTCTACGGGGACCTGCTCGAGTTCATCACCTCCGGTCCGGTCGTCGCCGGCGTGCTCGAGGGCCCCCGGGCGATCGCCGCGTGGCGTCAGCTCGCCGGGGGCACCGACCCTGTGGAGAAGGCCGCGCCCGGCTCCATCCGTGGCGACTTCGGTCTCGAGACCCAGTTCAACCTCGTCCACGGCTCGGACTCCGAGGAGTCCGCCGCCAGTGAGATCGCGCTCTGGTTCCCCGGTCTGTAGATCCCCGTCCTCCCGCAGTGATCGAGCTGCGCGCGCCCGTCGGCCCCGAGGCCCGGCGGGCGCGTTTGCGTTCGGTGGTGCCGGGCGACGACGTTTCGGCGGCGGGTGTGGGAGAATGGTCGGAGCCCATCCTGGCGAGTGGACCACCAGTCCGCCCCGAAACGGGCGCCCGCCACCCGTGGCCCGGTTCGTCCCGGTGCCGCGGACCACAAGACGTCGTCCCACCCAGGTGGGGCCCAGACAAGAAGACGCCCGACCCCGTGCGGCGGCGTGGGTTACCGGTATCCGGTGACGTGATCGCGCCCGGAGTCCGGCCGGAGGAGACACGTGTCGGATCCGAACCTGACAATCGACGACATCAACGCGCTTCCCGAGAGGATGCGTGCGCACGCGGCCGCCAGGGCCGTGGGCATGAGCAGCAGGGAATTCCTGGCCGCCATGGCCGGGATCGGCGTGGAGATCAAGAGCGCCCAGTCCGGGGTGACCAGGCAGGTGCTGCTCGACTGGTTCACCAGCCGCGGGCAGGACACGGGGACGGCGTCCGGTGTCGCGCCGGCAGGGGACACCGGTGCCCAGGCGCCGGCGGCTGAGGCGTCCGCGACCGACGCCCCCGCCCGGAAGGCCCCGGCGGACAAGGCGCCTGTGGAAAAGGCCCCCACGAAGAAGGCTGCCGCCAAGAGGGCGGCCAAGGCTCCCGCCGGGAAGACCGCCGAGAAGACCCCCACCGCAGAGGTGCCCGCCGACCCGGCGTCGGCTGAGGCGACCGCCGCTGGGACAACGCCGGCCGAGACGCCGGCCGAGGCGCCTGCCGCAGAGTCGGCGACGGGCGGGACGGCGGCGACGGAGACCGCTCCCGCGAAGAAGGCGTCCGGCAGGAAGAGCCCGGCGCGCAAGACCACAGCCGAGAAGACCGCCGAGAAGGCCACGGACGCCGAGAAGTCCGCCTCCAGGTCCGCGGAGAAGTCCGGCACGAGGACCGGGACGAAGTCCGTGCAGGGCTCCGCGGACGAGTCCGCAGGGACCGGGGGAGGCGGGACGAGCGGTCGGAACCGCCCGGCGCTGCCCGAGATCGCGATCGTCACCGGCGAGGTGGGGTCGGAGGAGTCGGGCAACCGTCGGCGTCGGTCCACTGCGACCCCGTCGTTCTCTCCGCTGTTCCTCTCGCCCGACGAGGCTCCCGCGCAGACGCAGGCGGACACCCGCTCGGGCGACGAGCCCCGCGGCCGCCGCGGCCAGGGCCAGACCCAGACCCAGGGCCAGACCCAGGGCCGGGCCCGCACCGAGACCGCCCCCGACACCGCTCCCACCCCTCCCGCCGAGGACACGCAGGTCGAGCAGGACGGGCAGGAGCAGGGATCCGACGACGGCCGCGCCACGGACCAGTCCGACTCCGGTGACGGCGGGCCCCGTCGTCGCCGTCGGGGCCGTCGTGGGCGTGGGCGCGGGCGCGGCGAGGCCGGCGACGACCAGAACGGTGAGAACACCGGGACCGAGTCGTCGGACGACGGAGACCAGCGCGGCGACGACCAGCGCGACAGCGACCCGCGCGGCAGCGACCCGCGCGACAGCGACCCGGACGAGACCTCCGGCAGCGATGACGGGAGCTCCGACGCTCGTTCCGATTCCGCCGGCGAGACCGACGACCGGTCCGCCGACGACTCCGACGGGCAGTCCGGTCCGGGTGACGCCGACGGTGATGATTCGGACGACTCGGGGAACGGTCCGTCGGGTTCGAGGCGCCGTCGCCGTCGTCGTCGTCGCAGTGGGAGCTCCGGCTCCGACGACACCCAGACGTCCAACGATGACCCGCCCCAGACCGAGGTCCACGAACGCGAGGCCCGCCGTCGCTCCGGACGCGGGGGACAGGGCTCGGGTACGTCGTCCGATGAGGTCCAGGGCATCACCGGCTCCACGCGGCTCGAGGCCAAGCGCCAGCGCCGCCGCGACGGCCGCGAGGCCGGTCGTCGTCGCCAGCCGATCCTCTCCGAGTCCGAGTTCCTCGCCCGCCGCGAGGCCGTGGACCGCGTCATGGTGGTCCGCGAGAAGCAGCGCGGCGACGGCAAGGGCGTCATGACCCAGGTGGGCGTGCTCGAGGACAAGGTCCTCGTGGAGCACTTCGTCACCACCGAATCGGCGCGTTCGATGGTCGGTAACGTCTACCTCGGCCGTGTGCAGAACGTGCTGCCCAGCATGGAGGCGGCGTTCGTCGACATCGGGCGCGGCCGCAACGGCGTCCTGTACGCCGGCGAGGTCAACTGGGAGGCCGCCGGGCTCGGCGGCAAGGCCCGGCGGATCGAGCAGGCACTCAAGTCCGGCGACATGGTGCTGGTGCAGGTCACCAAGGACCCGATCGGGCAGAAGGGTGCCCGCCTGTCCACGCAGATCTCGCTGGCCGGGCGCTTCCTCGTGTACGTACCGGACGGCAACTCCACCGGCATCTCGCGCAAGTTGCCCGACACCGAGCGTCGCCGCCTCAAGGCGATCCTCAAGGAGGTCGTGCCGGAGGGCTCCGGCGTGATCATCCGCACCGCCGCCGAGGGCGTCAGCGCGGAGGAGATCGGCCGCGACGTCGAGCGCCTGGCCGCCCAGTGGACCGAGATCTCGGAGGCTGCCGCCAAGCGCACCGACTCCGGGGCCGGCACGCCCGTGTCCCTGTACGAGGAGCCGGACCTGCTGGTCAAGGTCGTCCGCGACCTGTTCAACGAGGACTTCTCCAAGCTCGTCATCCAGGGCGAGACCTCCTGGGACACGGTGCACGACTACGTCTCGCGGGTCGCGCCCGAGATGACGGAGCGCGTGGAGCGGTACGACAACCCGGATGTGGACGTGTTCGCCACCTACCGTGTGGACGAGCAGCTGGCCAAGGCGCTCGACCGCAAGGTGTGGCTGCCCTCCGGCGGCTCGCTGGTGATCGACCGCACCGAGGCGATGACCGTCATCGACGTCAACACCGGCAAGTACACCGGCTCCGGCGGCAACCTCGAGGAGACCGTCACGAAGAACAACCTCGAGGCCGCCGAGGAGATCGTCCGCCAGCTGCGCCTGCGCGACGTCGGCGGGATGGTGATCATCGACTTCATCGACATGGTGCTCGAGTCCAACCGCGACCTCGTGCTGCGGCGCCTCACCGAGGCGCTGGGGCGCGATCGCACCCGCCACCAGGTCTCCGAGGTCACGTCACTGGGGCTGGTGCAGCTCACCCGCAAGAAGCTCGGTACCGGGCTGGTCGAGGCGTTCTCCACCCCGTGCGAGCACTGCCAGGGCCGCGGGCTGATCGTGCACGCGGACCCGCTGCACACCGAGTCGCACAACGCTGACGAGCCCGGTGGCCGCCGTGGCCGTCGCAAGGGCGGCAACGGCAAGGGCTCGGGGGAGTCCGAGGCGCCCGCGCCCAAGCAGGCCCCGCGCAAGGACGGCCCCGCGCCGGCCGCGCACCCGGCCGCGCTCGCGATCTCACGGCAGCACGCCGAGGCAGACGCCGACAGCGGCGCCGAGTCGAACGCCCAGGGTGGCACCCGCACCGACGGGGGCCGTGACACCGACCAGGGCCGTGACGCGGCGCCCGAGACCCGGGCAGCCGGGAGAGCGGACGCCGGCGCCCGGGGGGCCACCGCCCCCGAGGTCGTGACCGCGCCCGCGGCGGAGGCACCGGCCGCTCCCGCCGCGGAGCAGACCGCCGAGCCGACGCCGGGGACCGCCGAGCCCGACTCGGCGGACGCCGCCGGGACCACGCGGCCGGCGCGTCGCCGCCGGGCAGCGAGGCGGGCCACGAGCAGTGCTCCGGCGCCGACGACCGCGGCCGAGGACGCAGCCGCGGCCGAGGTGACCGACTCCCCGCAGTCCGAGGCCGCCGTGGTGGCCGAGGCGGAGACCGTCGTGGAGCAGGTCTCCACCCCGGGTCCCGACACTGCGGGTCCGGACACGGCGGGTCCGGATACCGGGCCCACGGGTCAGGCCCCGGGCGGGCGCCGCCCCCGCCGGCGGTCCACCCGCCGCGAGGCTGGCGCCGCCGGGACCAACACCGCGCCGCAGGCCGCACCGGCCGATCCGGTGGCGAAGGTCGAGGCCGCGCCCCTGGCGGAAGCGCCCACCTCGGTGGTCGCCGAGCCGCGCACGCGGCCCGCGAGGCGACGTGCCACCAGGACGACGACCGCCCCCGCGGGCGACTGACGCACCCGGCCGCGGGCCGGCGGCACGGTCGGTTTGACCTGCTGTGCCGCCGGACCGTAACCTTGACAGGTCGCTCGTCGCGGCGCTATGTCGTGGCGCGAGGAGTCGCGCGACGGGACCGGGAACGGTTCCGGGGCCCGCGACCCTCGACCGACGCGAGTCGGCGAGCAAGAGAGAACACCGCACACCAGGTGTGGTCGCCCCAGGCGGCCGCACACCCGAGAAGCAAGGGGAAGCCCTCGATGTACGCGATCGTCAAGACCGGCGGCAAGCAGTACAAGGTCGCCGAAGGGGACCACGTCAAGGTCGAGAAGATCGAGGGCGAGGCCGGAACCTCCGTGTCGCTGTCCCCGATCCTCGTGGTCGACGGTTCGGCCGTCACCTCCGACGCCGACGCCTTGGCCAAGGTCACCGTCTCCGGCGAGATCGTCGAGCAGACCAAGGGACCGAAGATCCGGATCCACAAGTTCAAGAACAAGACCGGGTACCACAAGCGTCAGGGCCACCGTCAGAAGCTGACGGTCGTCAAGATCACCGGTATCAAGTAATCCATCTCCGGCCGCTCAGGCCACCAGCTCAGCGCCCTCGGGCGTGCTCCCTGAAGGAGGGACTCGGACATGGCAAGTAAGAAGGGCGCATCCAGCACCCGTAACGGTCGTGACTCCAACGCACAGCGCCTCGGCGTCAAGCGGTTCGGCGGCCAGGAGGTCAACGCCGGTGAGATCCTGGTGCGCCAGCGCGGCACCAAGTTCCACCCGGGCGTCAACGTCGGCCGTGGTGGCGACGACACCCTGTTCGCCCTCTCCGCCGGCGCGGTGGAGTTCGGCACCAAGCGCGGTCGCAAGACCGTGAACATCGTGCCGGCCGGCGCCGAGGCCTGAGCCTCCCAGCCGACCACTTTCATGAACAGCCCTCGGGGGCCGGGCGGGGTCGTCAAGACCCCACACCCGGCCCCCGAGAGTATTTGCACCACCCCGCCCGTCATCGCCCGTCACCCGGAGGAGTCCCCACCATGTCGAGATTCATCGACCGCGTAGTGCTCCACCTCGCGGCGGGGGACGGCGGCCGCGGCTGCACCTCGGTGCACCGCGAGAAGTTCAAGCCCCTCGGCGGCCCCGACGGCGGTAACGGCGGGCACGGCGGCGACGTCGTCCTCGTCGTGGACCCCCAGGTCCACACCCTGCTCGACTTCCACTTCCGGCCCCACGCCCGCGCGGGCCGGGGCCAGCCGGGTATGGGCGCCAACCGTAACGGTGCCCAGGGCGCCGACCTCGTACTGTCGGTACCGCCCGGCACCGTCGTGCTCGACGAGGACGGCGAGGTGCTGGCCGACCTCACCGGCGTCGGCACCCGCTTCGTCGCCGCCGAGGGTGGCAAGGGCGGGCTGGGCAACGCCGCCCTGGCCTCCCGGGCCCGCAAGGCCCCCGGCTTCGCGCTGCTCGGCGAGCCCGGCGAGGTCCGCGACCTCACGCTCGAGCTCAAGTCCATGGCCGACGTCGGACTGGTCGGCTTCCCGTCCGCCGGGAAGTCCTCCCTGGTCTCGGTGCTCTCGGCGGCCAAGCCCAAGATCGCCGACTACCCCTTCACCACCCTGGCACCCAACCTCGGCGTGGTCTCGGTCGGCGACGACACCTTCACCATCGCCGACGTCCCCGGCCTCATCCCCGGGGCCAGCGAGGGCCGGGGCCTGGGTCTGGACTTCCTGCGTCACATCGAGCGCACCGCCGTGCTGGCCCACGTGGTGGACTGCGCGAACCTCGAGTCCGACCGGGACCCGATCTCCGACGTGGACGCCCTCGAGGCCGAACTCGCCGCCTACCGGTCCGAACTCACCGACGCCGGGATCGGCGACCTGGCAGACCGCCCCCGCGTGGTCGTGCTCAACAAGATCGACGTGCCCGACGCCGCCGACATGGCGGAGATGGTGCGCGAGCACTTCGAGGCCAAGGGGTGGCCCGTCTACGCGATCTCCGCGGTGGCCCACAAGGGGCTCGACGAGCTGCGGTACGGCCTGTACGAGCTGATCAAGGCACACCGTAAAGCCAACCCGCCCGCCGCGCCCGAACGGATCGTCATCCGCCCCAAGGCGGTGGACGTCGAGGAGTTCCGCGTCCGCCCGGATCCCGCCGACCGCGGCGCGTTCATCGTCACCGGGGCCAAGCCCGAGCGGTGGATCCGTCAGACCGAGTTCGACAACGACGAGGCCGTGGGCTTCCTCGCCGACCGGCTGGCCCGGATCGGGGTCGAGGAGGCGCTCATCAAGGCCGGCGCCACGGAGGGCTGCACCGTCACCATCGGTGACGTCTCGTTCGAGTGGGAGCCGCAGACCCCGGCCGGCGTCGACCTCATGCGCACCGGGCGTGGCACCGACATCCGGCTCGAGTCCGACGAGCGGATCGGCGCCACCGAGCGCAAGTACCGCAAGCGGGTGCGCCGCGGCCTGATCGACCCGGACGAGGAGATCCTGGAGTGACCAAGGAGCGGGAGTTGCGCCGTCGTATCGGCGCGGCCCGCCGCGTGGTGGTCAAGATCGGCTCGTCGGCCATCACCAGTTTCCACGGCGGGATCCGGCGGGCCGAACTCGACGCACTCGCCGACGTCTGCCAGTCGCGGATGGCCGCGGGGTCGGACGTCTTCGTCGTCTCCTCCGGTGCGATCGGCGCCGGCATGGCGCCACTGGGGATGACCACCCGCCCCGGCACCCTGTCCGCGAAGCAGGCCGCGGCCAGCGTCGGACAGCTCGAGCTGGCGCGCGCGTGGGGCGACTCGTTCGCCCGCTTCGACCGGGTGGTGGGCCAGGTGCTGCTCACGGCCGCCGACATCGGGCGGCGGGACAGCGCCGCCAACGCCCAGCGGACCCTCGACCGCCTGCGCACCCTGCACGCGGTGCCGGTGATCAACGAGAACGACACCGTGGCCACCAACGAGATCCGGTTCGGTGACAACGACCGGCTCGCCGCGTTGGTCGCGCACCTCATCAGCGCCGACGCCCTCATCCTGCTCTCGGACGTCGACGCCCTGTACGACTCCGACCCGCGCAAGGGCGGGGCCAGCGCGGTGACCATGGTCGGCGGCGAGGGCGACCTCGACGGCGTGATCGCCGGTGCCGGCGGTGCCCTGGGGACCGGCGGCATGGCCTCCAAGCTCGCCGCCGCCCGTCTGGCCGCGGACGCGGGCATCCCGGTCCTGCTCACGGCCGCGGAGCTGGCGCCGCAGGCCCTCGCCGCCGACCCGACGGTGGGCACGGTCTTCGCGGCCCGGCCCGAGCGGATGACCGCCCGGCGCTTCTGGGTCCGGCACGCCGCGGACGCCCGCGGGGCGGTCCTGCTGGACGACGGAGCGGTCCGAGCGGTGACCGGCTCGCGACGCTCCCTGCTACTGGCCGGGGTGACCGGGGTGGACGGGCTGTTCCACTTCGGCGACGTCATCGAGATGCACGACGTCGACGGCCGGGTGGTCGCCCGCGGGATCGCCCAGTACGACTCAGTCGAGGTCCGCGCCCGGTTGGCGGACCGGGCGGCGGGCGGCACCGGCTCCGGTCAGGGGCGCCCGTTGGTGCACGCCGACGACCTCGTCCCGGTCTGACCAGCGCTGGTCCGACCACCGACCCCGGTCGGCCCGCGCTCAGCCTTCCGTGACGGTCCCCTCGGTGTGGACCGGGGTGACGGTCCCCTCCTCGAGGTTGTAGATCGCGCCGACGATCGCGGTGCGGCCCTCGGTGATCGCGCGGTCGACGGCGGCCGACTTCTGCCGGATCGCGGTGACGGTGTGGCGGACGTTCTCCACCACCACGTCGTCGTACCCGGCGTCCGGGTCGCGCCGCGCCTCGAACACGGCCGGCGAGATCCGCTCGACCACGTCGCGCAGGTAACCGGACGGGGTGGAGTGCGTGTCGATGGCGGTGATCGTGGCGCCCACCGCGCCGCACGAGGTGTGTCCCAGCACGAGGGTCAGCGGGATGTTCAGGGCCTCGATCCCGAACTCGATCGACCCGAGTACCGACGAGTCCACGATGTGTCCGGCGTTGCGGATCACGAATAGGTCGCCGAGCCCCTGGTCGAAGACGACCTCGGCGGGGACTCGGGAGTCCGCGCAGCCGAACACCTGCGCGAACGGATTCTGCTGGCCGGCGAGCTCGGTGCGCCGAGAGGGGTCTTTGTGCTCGTTGAGGTTCTCCCCGGCCACGTAGCGGGCGTTGCCGCGGAGTAGCCGGGCCAGCGCGGTCTCCGGTGTCTTTGCGATCTGCATGGCCCTATTTTGCTCCTTGACGCTCACCCGTGGTGCGGCAGGGCCGCATCTGCCAGCTCGAGGACCTCCACGCAGTCGCCGTCGATCGTCAGGGTGGCCTCGCCGTGCGCGCGGGTGCGGCCGCGGTTGACCACCGCGACGGGCGTGCCGGTGGTCACCGCACGTCGTACGAACCGGTATCCGGACCGGACGGTCAGGGAGGAGCCGACGACGACGACGAGGTCCGACCCGTCGACGAGCGCGTTGGCCTCCTGCACGCGATGCGCGGGGACGTTCTCGCCGAAGTAGACGATGTCCGGTTTGAGGACTCCCGAGCAGGCCCGACAGTCGGCCATGCGGAAGTCCGAGGTGTCGCCCAGGACGGCATCCGCGTCCGGGGCCACCTCGATCGCGCCCCGGGACGCCACGCGTTCGGTGAAGCCCGGGTTGAGGCGCTCGAGCTGTTCGTGCAGCGCCCACCGGCTCAGCCGCAGGCCGCAGTCCAGGCAGATGACCACGGCGTAGGTGCCGTGCAGGTCCACGAGGCGGCGGCTGCCCGCCTTGAGGTGCAGCAGGTCCACGTTCTGCGTGATCACCCCGGAAACCAGACCACGCCGCTCCCAGTCGGCGAGCAGGAGGTGCGCCGCGTTGGGACGCGCGGCCTCCATGTGCCGCCAGCCGAGATGGTTGCGGGCCCAGTAGTGCCGGCGGAACGTGGGGTCGCCGACGAACTGTTGGAAGGTCATCGGGGTCCGGCCGGGCGAATCGGGCCCGCGATAGTCGGGGATGCCCGACGGGGTCGAGATCCCGGCGCCGGTGAGCACCACCGCCCGCCGTCCCCGCAGGAGTTCGGCGAGTGCCGCCGCCCGGTCGGGCAGGTCCGGATCCGCCTCCGTGCGTTCGGCCGGCGTCCAGGCGGTCTCGCGGATCCGGACCATCTACAGGCCCCCGGGTCCCGAGGGGTCGTGTGCGCACACCACGTCGAGGGTGTCCCGGCGGCGCCGGGCCAGCCCGGCGAGCCTGGCGTGGGTGAGGGAGACGGCACCGGGTTCCAGGGCCAGGGCGCGTTCCAGGACGGGGATCGGCCGGGGTACCCGACCCGTCGGACCGATCTGCCCCCGGTGGTAGAAGGCGTCCCCGGCGTGGAGGAGGTCCTTGTCGTCGTCGTCGTCACCGCCACCGGGCACGAACACCCCGGCGTGACCCACCGCGTGGCCCGGCAGGTCCACCAGCATCATCCCCTCGGCGACGTGGTCCAGGGGGTGCGCCCGGAAGCCCTCCCACCGGTCGGTCCCGTAGGCGTACTCGACGAACCGCGGCCCGTGCGACCACTGGGGGCGGCGGTACCGGCGGCGCTCGACGAACCGCGGCGTGCGCACCGCCCACGTCAGCGCCTGGGCGGCGACGTGCACCTGCGCCTCCGGGAAATCCGCGAGCCCTCCGATGTGGTCCGCGTCCATATGGGTCAGGACGATGTGCCGAACGTCCCGGGGATCCAACCCCAGCGACTCGATGCGGCGGAGCGCGGTCTCGTCGGTGCGCAGTGCCGGGCGCAGCGCGTGGCGCATCGCGCCGAGGCGGCCTGCCGGGTCGGCGATGTCCTGCACCCCGATCCCGGAGTCCACCAGCACGAGCGCGTCCGGGGTCTCCACGAGCAGGACGCGCGTGGGGACCAGGCCCCCCATCGTGCCGCAGTTGAGCTGGTGGATCCGCATGGGAGAAACGGTACCGACCGTCGGTAGGGTGCGTGGCATGGCCGCAGGTGGAGTGCTCGATCCACGACCGGTGGTACGCGTCGAGCGGCAGCGCGACGGGGGCGTGGGCGAGCGGGCCGAGCCCGTGTCGGCCGGGGCGGGGCGGTGGCCGTACTCGATCCCGGCGGTGGCCCAGCTGTTGCGCGAGGGACTCGAACTCGACGACCTCACCGTGCTCGTGGGGGAGAACGGCGCCGGCAAGTCGACGATCGTCGAGGCCGTCGCCATGGCGTACGGGCTCGGCGCCGAGGGCGGGTCGGTCAACGGCCGTGACGTCACCTGGGAGTCGGAGTCCCCGCTGCACGACTCACTGCGGCTGGTCCGGGGCGGGGGCGCGCCGAAGTGGGGCTACTTCCTGCGCGCCGAGACCATGCACGGCATGTTCACCTACCTGCAGTCCTCCGGCCCGGAGCAGGACTTCCACTCCCGCAGCCACGGTGAGGCGTTCTGGGACATCGTCACCACCTCGCGGTTCTCCGGCGGCGGGTTGTTCGTGCTGGACGAGCCCGAGGCCGGACTGTCCTTCGACGCCCAACTCCGACTGGTCGCCCTGCTGCTCGAGCTGGCCGACCGGCGCGGGGCGCAGGTGCTCATGGCCACCCACTCGCCGATCCTCGCTTCGGTGCCCGGCGCCGCGGTGTACGAGCTCTCCGACGCCGGGATGCACCGCACCCGGTGGGAGGATCTGGCGATGGTCGACCACCACCGGCGCTATCTCGACGCGCCGGAACGGTATCTGCGCCACCTGCTGGAGTGACCGGGCACACTGGGGCGCATGAGCCGCTCTGAGTCCCGATCGCACCGCACCACCGGCGAGGCCCGGCCCGTCCACCCCGTCTACCCGGAGTGGCAGCCGCCGTCGGCGTCACGGGCGGCCAACACCGGACCGCTTCCCGCGCCGGAGCCGGGCTTCACCCCGGACGTGATCGTCGTGGGGCACGGTCTGTCCGGACTGGTCGCCACCCACGAGGCGACCCGCGCGGGCAAGAAGGTGCTCGTGGTGGACCAGGAGAACGAGAAGAACCTCGGCGGGCAGGCGTTCTGGTCGCTGGGCGGCCTCTTCCTGGTCGACACACCCGAGCAGAAGCGGATCGGGATTTCCGATTCGCTCGAGTTGGCGTGGCGGGACTGGCTCGGCTCCGCCGGCTTCGACCGGCCGGAGGACCACTGGCCGCGGCAGTGGGCGCGTGCCTATGTCGAGTTCGCCGCGGGGGAGAAGCGGCGGTACCTCCACGACCTGGGCCTGCGGATCATCCCCACCGTCGGCTGGGCCGAGCGCGGCGGCGGCGACGTGGCCGGGCACGGCAACTCCGTCCCGCGCTTCCACGTGACCTGGGGGACCGGGCCCGAGGTGGTGCGGGTGTTCGAGGAACCCATCCTGGAGGCCGCCCGGGCCGGGCTCGTGCGCTTCGCCGTACGACACCGGGTGGACGAGATCGTGGTGGAGGACGGCCGGGCCGTCGGAGTGCGCGGCGCGACGCTCGTTCCCTGCGAACTCGACCGGGGCGTGTCCTCCCCGCGGGAGGAGACCGGGGGGTTCGAGTTCCGCGCCCGGGCGGTGCTGCTCGCCTCCGGCGGCATCGGCGGCAACCCCGACCTCGTTCGTCGGTACTGGCCCGCGGACCGGCTCGGCGACGCTCCCGAGCACCTGATCCTGGGGGTGCCCGAGCACGTGGACGGCCGGATCCTGGAGATCTCCGCGGTGGCCGGGGCCAACCTCATCAACCGGGACAGGATGTGGCACTACACCGAGGGGGTCGCCCACTACGCGCCCGTGTGGCCCTCCCACGCGATCCGCATCATCCCCGGGCCGTCCACCCTGTGGCTGGACGCGAACGGCGACAGGATGCCGGTGCCGCTGTTCCCGGGGTTCCACACCACGGCGTCCATCGAGGCCATCCGCCGCACCGGCCGGGACTACTCCTGGTTCATCCTCGACTCCGCCATCGCCGGCAAGGAGTTCATCCTCTCCGGGTCCGAGCAGAACCCCGAGCTGACGGACAAGAGCATCAGGAAGTTCGCCTCCAAGGCCGGCAGCGGACTGCCGCCGTCGATCGCCGAGTTCGCCGAGAAGGGCGTCGACTGGGTGGTCGCGGACACCCTCGAGGAGATGGTCGCCGGCATGAACTCACTGCTGCGCGACGGGGAGCCGGAGCTCGACGTGGAGAGGGTGCGCGAGTTCGTCCTGGCCATGGACGGCCAGATGGACAACCCGTTCGCCAAGGACGCGCAGGTGCAGGCCATCCACAACGCCCGGCGCGTCCTCACCGACAAGCTCACCCGGATGGCCAAGCCGCACCGGCTGCTCAGGGACTCGGGGCAGGGCACGGGCTCGGCGGCCGGCTCCGGCGGCCCGCTCATCGCGGTCAAGGTGCACCTCATGACCCGCAAGACGCTCGGCGGCATCGAGACGACCCTCGACTCCCAGTGCCTGACCCCCGATGGCGAGCCCTTCCCGGGCCTGTACGCGGCGGGCGAGGTCGCCGGTTTCGGCGGCGGCGGCGTGCACGGGTACAACTCGCTGGAGGGCACGTTCCTCGGCGGGTGCATCTTCTCCGGGCTCAAGGCGGGCCGGGCGATGGCGCGGGAGGCCTGATCGGCGCGGGCGGCCGCGAGGAGCGCACTCTTTCCGCGGCGAGGATCGGTATCGCCGGCGCGGCGGTCGTCGGCGTTGCCTTCGGCATGGCGCGGTACGTCTACGGGCTCACCCTGCCCGACATCCGCCGGGACCTCGGTCTGCCGGAGCTGGTGCTCGGGCTCGTCGCCAGCGCCACGTTCGTCGGCTACCTGGCCGGCCTGCTGCTCGCGGGACCCCTGGCGGCCCGGCGTGGACCGCGCGCACCGACCACCGTGGGCGGGGTCTGCGGCGCGCTCGGTGCCGCCATCGTGGTGACCGCGCAGTCTCCGTGGCTGCTCGCCGTGGGCGCGGTGCTGGCCGGCAGCGCGGGTGGCTGGGTCTGGGCGCCGTACTCGGACATCGTCACCCGGACGGTGACCGCCCGACACCAGCGCAGGGCTCTGGCGATGATCACCACCGGCACGGGAGTCGGGCTGATCGCCCTGGGCGGGCTGGCCGTCCTCGCCGTCCAGGGATCCTGGCGTCTGTGTGGGCGGGGGTCGCCGCGGCAGCGGTCGTCGCGGCGGTCGTCAACCTGCACCTGGTACCGCGGAGCGACCCGGTGGCGCGCCCGCGGGGTCAGCGCGGGCTCGCGGACCTGGCCAGGGTCCTGCCCGTACCCGCCGGCTACTCGGTCGTCTACTTCGCCGTCGTCATCATCTACTTCACCTACGCCTCCGACGTCCTCGACCGCACGGACCTGCCGGAGCTCGCTGTCCCGGCGGCCTACGTCCTGATCGGTGCCAGCGGCCTGACGGCACTGGCGACCGGCGCCATGGCGCAACGGTGGGGCAGTGCCCGGGTCGCGGCGATGTGCCTGGTGACCGTCGCGGTGTCGTTGGCGCTGCTGGGTCAGGCGGGGAACTCCCTGGGCGCGACGGTGATCTCCGCCTGCGTCTTCGGTGTGGGGTACATGACCGGTTCGGCGGTCCTCGCCGTGTGGACGGCGGACCTGGCCCCCGATCGCGCGGGGGCGGCGTTCACGGCGTGCCTGGTGGTGGGCGCCGTGAGCTCGGAGATCGCGCCGGCGCTCGCCGGGGCCGTCATACCGTCCCTGGGGCTCGGTGCACTGCTGCTGACCTCCGCCGCGGTCTCGGGGATCAGCTGTGTCGTGCTGCTCCGGGCCCCCGGAGCCCCACGACGGTCGCCCGCGCCCGCCGAGTGACCACCGGAATGTGCGATTCCGATGTGGGCCGGGTACCGGTCCGCGAGTGTGGCGGGTATGCGGGATGCGCACGAGATCATGGACCTGTTCGACCCCTCGAGGACCTCGCCGGGAATCGAGCGGGTGGGGGACTCGGGCTTCTACGCCGTCCGGTCATGGGACCTGATCGTGGAGGCCGCGAGCAGGGTCGAGGACTTCTCGTCCAACCTCACCGCGACGATGGTGGTGGGCCCTGGCGGGGAGGTGACCGAGTTCCCCGTCGCCGAACTCGGATCCCCCGTCCACGCGCTGGCGACTGCTGACGGGCAGGTGCACCGAGCCCACCGGAGCGTGGTCACGTCGTCCCTCTCCCCGCGCACACTGCGAGCCTGGCGGCCCTTCGTCGACCGCCGACTGCGAGAACTGTGGGCGGACGGCTGGCGAGACGGCGGGATCGACTGGGTGAGGGACATCGCCGAGCGTCTCCCGCCCGCCGTCATCGCGGAACTCATGGGGCTGCCGCCACAGGATGCCGACCGACTGTGGGAGTGGGCGTTCGCCAGTACCAGGATGTTGGACGGGATGGTCACGGCCGACGAGCTCGACGATTCGCTCCGGTCGGCCGGGGAGCTGGTCGACTACCTCTCGGCCGCGGTGACCGGGGCGGAGGCCGGACAGGGCGCCTCGGTGCTCGGGGCACTCGCCCGTGAGCTGGAGCGTGGCGAGATCTCCCACGACGCCGCGGTGCAGGTCCTGGTCCAGCTCGTGGCGGCGGGTATCGAATCCACCGTGGGCCACCTGGGCACGCTGGTGTGGCGCCTGGGGCAGCACCCCGAGCACCTCGACACACTCCGGTCGGACCCGGGGCGCCGCTCGCCGTTCATCGAGGAGACACTGAGAACGGATGCGCCCTTCCGGGGGCATTACCGCCACGTCACCACGGACACCGAACTCGGCGGGACCGCTCTCCCCGCGGGCACCCACCTCTTCCTCCTGTGGGGTAGCTCCAACCGGGACCCCCACCGGTTCGGGGATCCGGACCGGTTCGGACCGGACCGGATGAGGGCTCGCACCTGTCGTTCGGGCGCGGCATCCACTTCTGCCTGGGTGCGGCCCTGGCGCGCATGGAATCCCGCGCCGCACTCGACTTCCTCCTCGATCTCGGCGGGGACCTCGAGATCGACGTCTCGCGGACCGAATGGCACCAGAGTCTTCTGGTCCGTCGCCTCCGGAGCCTCCGACTCACCGTGTGAACCGGAGGTCCTCGGCGAACGGGCCCGGCGAGGGTGCTCAGCCGTCGCCGGTCGTCACCTCCGTGGGGCCCTCCTCGTCCGCTCCGCGCGCCCCCGCCGCGACTCGCCGCTCCCGCGCCTGTCGGCGCCCCCGCAGTACGCCGAGTTCATAGGTGGCCAGCACGATGAGCCACAGCGCGGTGATGGGGATGACGAACCAGAGCATGGCGGCGCTGAACGGATCCAACGCGTCGTGGTCGGCCGCCTGCAGCACCACGTAGGCGACATACGCGGCGTAGAAGCCGGTGAAGAGCAGTCCCTCCCACCGCTTGATCGCCATACCGGTGAAGGCGACCGGGAGCAGGGCCAGCGAGACGGCGAGCATGATCGGCAGGTCGAAGCGGACGGCCCCGGGGGCGACGTCGATGGGCGTGATGAGCGAGGTCATCCCGAGAACGGCACCGATGTTGAACATGTTGCTACCGACGATGTTGCCGATGGCCAGGTCCCGTTCGCCGCGGATCGCCGCCACCACGCTCGTGGCGAGCTCCGGCAGCGACGTCCCGACCGCCACCACCGTGAGGCCGATGACCAGGTCACTCATCCCCCATGCCGACGCGAGATCACTCGCCGCCGCGACGAGTAGTCGCGCGCCGACCACCAGCAGGGCCACTCCGACGACCACGAAGACGCTGCTGACCAGAACCGGGTGTGACGACGCGACGCCGGACGACCGCGTCTCGCCGGCACTGGCGCCACCCGCGTCGCCATCACCCGCGCCGTCGACGGCGGCGTCGCCACCACCGGCGCCGTCAGCGACCGGGTCCTCCGGTGCCGCGGCGGCCCGGCCTCCATCCTGCTTGCGCGAGATGACGATCGTCGCCACCACATACGCCACGAGGCCGGCGAACAACAGCAGACCGTCGAGGAAGCTGATCGTGCCGTCGAGTGCCACCAGCAGCGCGACCACCGAGAACAGCACCATGATGGGGATGTCGACCCGCACGATGCGGGACGTCGCCACCAGCGGGGCAACGATCGCTGTCAGACCCAGGATGAGCAGGATGTTCGCGATGTTGCTGCCCACCACGTTGCCGACGGCCAACCCCGGGTACCCGCTCAGCGCGGCGTCGACGCTCACCGCGAACTCCGGCGCGGAGGTGGCGAAGGCGACGACGGTGAGTCCCACCACCAGCGGGGAGATCCCGAGGGTCGCGGCCAGACCGCCGGCGCCTCGCACCAGTACTTCGCCGCCGCCGATGAGTAGGACGAATCCCACCGCGAGGGCGAGCACCGTGAGGGCGCTCATGACGGGTCCGACCGGATCGTGGTGAACCCCGGCCCGGCCGACGGTGACGGTCTCGTTGCGTTACCCATGGGTCGATGATCCCGTGCCGGACTCCGGTCTGTCGAGGCGCGGGCGGCGACCTCCCCGGACATCACACCCAGCCGGACAACACACCTAGCCGGACATCACACCTAGCCGGATGTGGCGACGGCCAGGGGCAGGACGGCGGGGACCCCGGAGGAGCGGAGATGCCGGGCCGCCTCGGTGATCGTCCACCCCGTCCCGAGCAGGTCGGTGACCAGGAGGACGGGGCCCTCGGACGGCGTCGACGGGCCGGAGAACGTGCCCCACAACTGAGCCACGCGGTATGCGGAGTTCTGGGCCGTCACGGCGGGCAGGGCCGGATCGCGGGAGATCTCCCCGAGATGTTCCATGCGACCCATCTGCGCCAGGGCATGGGCGAGAGTGGTGACCAGCTGCGGGTGCTCGCCGGTGAGGAGGGCGGCCACGCCGGTGGGCCGGTCGGCCCAGCCCCACTCGCGGAGAACGGGAATACACGCGCGTGCGAGCCATTCCGGGGCGTCCTGGTCGGGCTCGGCGAGCAGGGCGCGCAGCTTCTGGCCCAGGCCGAGATCGGTCAGGCGGGCCAGAGCCCGGCCCTCGGCGGGGCCGTCGGCGATCTTGCCCTTGAGCGGGACGTCGAGCTTGGCGAGGCCGGTGGGCCACTGGCGGCGGGGCGGCAGGACCACGCCGGGCCGTTCGAGGGCCTCGCGGGCGCGGGTCAGGGCCCCGGAGTCGACGTCCGTGGTGCGGCGCTGACCCGTGCAGTTGTCGCAGTGACCGCAGCCGTCGGAGGCCGGGTCGAGGGTGGGGTCGTCGAGCTGGCCGCGGAGGAACTCCATGCGGCAGGACCCGGTGCGCTGGTACTCCAGCATCGCCTGCTGCTCGGACTGCCGTGCCTCCGCCAGCCCCGCGTACCGCTCGGCGTCGTAGTGCCACGGCCGACCGGTGGCCACCCAGCCACCCCGGACGCGCTGGACCGCGCCGTCGACGTCGAGGACCTTGAGCACCATCTCGAGCCGGTTGCGGCCGAGGTCGACGGCGGGTTCGAGCGCCTGCGTGCTCTGCGGTTGGTCGGGCTCCAGCGCGTCGAGGACCCGCCGCACCACGTTCTCGGGCGGGAACGCCAGGGAGGCGAAGTGATTCCAGATCGCGCGGTCCTCGGGCCCGGGCAGCAGGACCACCTCGGCGCGGTCGGCGGCACGCCCGGCGCGGCCGATCTGCTGGTAATAGGAGATGGGGGAGGGCGGGGCACCCAGGTGGACCACGAAGCCCAGGTCCGGCTTGTCGAAGCCCATGCCCAGCGCGGAGGTGGCGACCAGGGCCTTGACCTCGTTGTCGAGCAGCGCGCGCTCCAGCTCCTCGCGTTCACCGGCGTCGGTGCGGCCGGTGTAGGAGCTGACCCGGTGCCCGGCCGAGGTGAGTAGTTCGGCCATGTCCTCGGCCGCCGCGACGGTGAGGCTGTAGATGATGCCGCTGCCCGGCATCGACTCGAGGTTCTCCACGAGCCAGGCGGCGCGCTTCTCCGAGTCGTCGATAGCCACCACCGACAGCCGCAGCGACTCGCGGTCCAGTCCGCCTCGCAGGACGAGGGTGTCCTCCGAGGCGGACTCACCGACCCCGAGCTGCTGCGCGACATCGCGGACCACCCGGTCGTTGGCCGTGGCCGTGGTGGCCAGGACCGGCACGCCCAGGGGCAGATCGGCGAGGAGCGTGCGGATACGCCGGTAGTCCGGCCGGAAGTCGTGACCCCAGTCCGAGACGCAGTGGGCCTCGTCCACCACCACGAGGCCGGCGTCCGCTGCGAGCGCGGGCAGGACCGTGTCCCGGAAGTCGGGGTTGTTGAGACGCTCCGGGCTCACCAGCAGCACGTCGACCTCACCGGCCCGGACCGCCGAGCGGACCTCGTCCCACTCGGTCATGTTGGCCGAGTTGATGGTGGCCGCCCGCACCCCGGCCCGGGCGGCGGCCTCGACCTGGTTCCGCATGAGTGCGAGCAACGGCGAGACGATCACGGTGGGGCCCGACCCCAGCTCGCGGAGCAACCGGGCGGCGATGAAGTACACCGCCGACTTGCCCCAGCCGGTGCGCTGGACCACCAGCGCGCGTCGCCGGTCCGCCACCAGGGCCTCGATGGCGACCCACTGGTCCTCGCGCAGGACGGCGCCCGGGCCGGCGAGGGCGCTGAGCAGTTCGTCGGCGCGGGCCCGGAGGGCGGCCCGGTCCCCGGTGGCCGGGTCGTCGGAAGTGGGACGGTCCGCTGTCGAGGTCATGGGCCCATCGTGCCCCACCGCTCCGACAGCTCACCTGCGGAGCGGAGCCCGGGAGCGTTTACTCGGCCCCGTGACCAGTGGTGGGCAGGGAATCGCGGGGCAGGTCGAGCGGGCGACGGACCGACTGTCGCGGCGGCGGGTCGGGGTCGTGATGGCTGCCGGGCCACCGGGCGGCGTCCACACCGCTGCACGCGGGGACACCGGTCGGGGCGCCACGCCGGACGCCCACACGCTCTTCGAGATCGGCTCCGTCACGAAGGTGTTCACCGCCCTGTTGCTGGCCGACGGTGTCGTCCGGGGGCAGTGGCGCTTGGACACCCCGGTCCGGGACCTGCTCCCCACCGGCACGGACCTGCCGGGTGGCGACGACGACCCGATCACGTTGCAGCACCTCGCGACCCACACCTCCGGGCTCCCCAGGACGCCCGGCCGGCTGGGGCTCCGGGAGAACCTCGCCTACGTGCGCACGGGTGCGGATCCCTATGTGGACCTCACGGAATCGGACGTCCTCGCCGGACTCCGTGGCCTCCGCCCGCGTCGGCACCCGGGGCAGGGCACGCCGAGGTACTCGAATCTCGGCTTCGGCCTTCTCGGCATCGCGATGACCAGCGCGACCGGGGCCGACTTCGGGGCGCTCGTCCGCGACCGGATCTGCGGACCACTGGGCATGCCCGACACCGTGACCGAGGATGAGATGACCGACGAGCAGCGGCGGCGAACGGCCCTCGGGCACCGCAGCCGCCGCCGCGGCGCCGAGCCGTGGCCGCTGCGCGGCATGCCGGGCGCCGGAGCACTGCGCTCCACGGCGGCCGACATGACGCGGTTCCTCGCCGCGCATCTCGATCCGTCGACCACCGACCTCGAGGCCGCCGCCCGACTCACGCAGGCCACGCCGCCGTCGGGTCCGGGACGGATGGGGCTCGGGTGGCATCGCGCCGGCCCGGGCACCCTGTGGCACAACGGCGGGACCGGCGGATTCCGGTCGATCGCCGTCGTCGACACCGTCGGCGGGACCCTCGCGGTCACCCTCGTCAACCAGACCAGGGGAGCCGATCTGCCCACCTTCCGACTCCTCTGCGCCATCGGCTCGTGACCACCGCGTTCCGCCGGCCCTGCTGCGGCCGCGCTCGTCGTCGTCGTCCTCCGCGACGCATGTCGCTCCCTGCGGCCATACTGGGCCGCATGGCTCAGACATGGAAGCAGATCGTGGAGGCCGACCCCGAGCACTCCCGGCGGTACGCCCGACGGTGGGACGACATGGTCGCCGAGGGAGTGGACATCGACGGCGAGGCGCGGCTGATCGACGCGATGGCCCCGCGCGGTGCCCGGATCCTCGATGTGGGCTGTGGTCAGGGGCGCACCGGCGCCTACCTGCACTCGCGTGGACACCGCGTCACCGGCGTCGACCTCGACCCGCACCTGATCGAGCGCGCGCGGGAGCTGTGCCCCGAAGCGTCGTGGGAGGTCGCGGACCTGGCGGACGAAGGCTGGCCCCGCGGGCCGTTCGACCTCGCCGTGTCGGCGGGCAACGTCCTGGCCTTCGTCGACCCCGCCAGCCGCGGCGCCGTGCTCACCAACCTCGCCGCCCGCCTCGCCACGGCGGACGAGGGCGCCGAGGGGAGGGCCGGCCGCCTGGTCGTGGGCTTCGGGCTCGACCGGGGCTGGACCCGGGAGGAGTTCGACCGCGACGCCGACCGCGCCGGGCTGCGGGTGCAGCAGCGCTGGTCGACGTGGGATCTGTTGCCGTTCGACGACGACAGCGGCTTCATGGTCACCGTCCTCGAGCGCAGCGACGGGGCAGCCTCGTGAGCTCCGCGGCGTGGACCGTCGACGACCTGCCCGACCTGACCGGGAAGACCATCGTGGTCACGGGCGGCACCAGCGGCATCGGGAAGGAAGCCGCGCGTGAACTCGCGCGCCGGGGCGCCCACGTCGTGCTCCCGTCCATCACCCGCGCCGAGGGGGAGGCGGCGGCCGCGGAGATCGGCGGATCCACCGAGGTCCACGAGCTGGACCTGAGTGACCTGCACGCCGTGCGGGAGTTCGCGAGCTCGTACACGGACCCCGTCGACATCTTGTTGGACAACGCCGGACTGATGAGCAAGACCAGGCGGGAGACCGCCGACGGCTTCGAGCTGCACCTGGGGGTCAACGTCCTCGCGCCCTTCCTGCTCACCGAACTCCTGCTGCCCCGGATCCGGGAGCGGGTGGTGATCACGGCCTCGATGGCCCACGCCAAGGGGCGGCTCGACTTCGCCGACCCCCACTTCCGACAGCGCCCCTACTCGATGGCGGCGGCGTACGCCCAGTCGAAGCTGGCGTGCATGCTCTGGGGCCTCGACCTGCAGAACCGGCTCGCCGCCGCGGGTTCCGAGGTGGACGTGCAGCTCGCCCACCCCGGGTTCGCCGCCACCTCGATCCTCGACCCGACCCCGTTCCCGCCGGTCAATGCCGTGCTCAACCTGCTCGGCCGGCGGATCGTCCCCACGGCCGCCGACGGGGCTCGCCCGCTGCTGTACGCGGCGACGGAGGATCTGCCGCCGGCGTCGTACATCGGACCGACGGGCTTCCGACAGATCGCAGGCCCGCCCGGACCCGGTGAGCGATCGGGCCCTGCCGGCGACCCGGACCTGGCCCGCCGATTCCGGGAGTTCGCCGTGCGCGAGACCGGAGCCGTCCCGACGGTCTGACTCGTCGGAGGTGGCTCCGCCGGCCGCATCGGTAAGCTGGAACGTATGACAGCCAGCCACCTCGACGCTTCCGACCTCACTGGCCAGACGGACGCCGGGCCCGCCGCGGACCCGACCCGCGACGCCGTCCACGACGCCGCCCGCCGGGCCCGGTCCGCCTCGCGCGAGCTGGCCCTGCTCACCGCGGACCGCAAGAACGCACTGCTGCAGGCCGCCGCCGACGCCCTCGTGGTGGCGGAGTCGACGATCCTCGAGGCCAACGCCCGGGACCTCGCCGAGCAGTCCGAGGCCGGAATGGGCGAGGCCATGCTCGACCGGCTGCGGCTCACCGCCGAGCGGATCGAGGGCATCGCCGGCGGTCTGCGCCAGGTGGCCGGCCTGGCGGACCCGGTCGGCACCGTCACGCGTGGCTCGACCCGCCCCAACGGGCTGCAGTTGCGACAGGTCCGGGTCCCGCTCGGCGTGGTCGGGATGATCTACGAAGGTCGCCCCAACGTCACCGTCGACGCGTTCGGGCTCGCCTTCAAATCGGGCAACGCCGCACTGCTGCGGGGGTCGCGCTCGGCCCGCAACTCCAATGAGGCGCTGGTCGAGGTGCTCCGCGGTGTCCTCGCGGAGCACGGCCTGCCCGTCGATGCGGTCCAGCTCCTGCCGTCCGAGGACCGGTCGTCGGTCACCCACCTCATCCAGGCGCGCGGTCTGGTGGATGTCGTCATACCCCGCGGTGGTGCGGGGCTGATCCAGGCCGTGGTGGAGAACGCCAAGGTCCCGGCCATCGAGACCGGCACCGGCAACTGTCACCTCTACATCCACGGAGACGCGGACCTGGACGAGGCGATCAGCCTGCTGCTCAACGGGAAGACGCGTCGCTGCAGCGTCTGCAACGCCACCGAGACGGTGTTGCTCGATTCCGCACTCGGCGACGCGGCCGTGGACCGCGTCGTGGGGGCGTTGAGGACGGCCGGCGTCACCGTCCACGGCGACCGCGAGGGCCTCGTCCCCGCCGACGACGTCGACTGGGGCGAGGAGTACCTCAGCATGGACATCGCGCTCAAGGTCGTCGACGGGGTGGACGAGGCGATCGAGCACATCGACCGCTGGTCCTCCGGACACACCGAGGCCATCTCCACCCGCAGCATCGACGTGGCGGACCAGTTCTGCGCCCGCGTCGACGCGGCGGCGGTGATGGTCAACGCCTCCACCGCCTGGACCGACGGTGAGATGTTCGGCTTCGGCGCCGAGATCGGTATCTCCACCCAGAAACTCCACGCCCGCGGCCCGATGGGGCTCGAGGAACTGACCAGCACGAAGTGGATCGCCCACGGCAAGGGGCACGTGCGGCCGTAGAGGCACTCGCGCCCGGGCCACCCGCCGGCCCGCCACCGACGACCCCGAACCGAAAAGGACCCACCCGATGGACCGAGCCCGCACCGCCCAGCGACCCGCATTCGAGAGCATCGACCACGTCATCGAGGCCCTCGGTGGGCAGGGGTACCTGGCCGACCGATCGACCGCGACGGTGGTCTACCTCGCCGACCGGTTGGGCAAGCCGCTGCTCATCGAGGGCCCGGCCGGTGTCGGCAAGACGGAGCTGTCGAAGGCCGTCGCCGCCGCCACGGAGGCCGAACTCATCCGCCTGCAGTGCTACGAGGGCGTGGACGAGGCCCGTGCGCTCTACGAGTGGAACCACGCCAAGCAGATCCTGCGGATCCAGGCCGGGCAGGGCGAGGGGTGGGACTCCACGCGCGACGACGTGTTCGCCGAGGAGTTCCTGCTCTCCCGGCCGTTGCTCACCGCCATCCGGCGCAGCGAGCCCACCGTCCTGCTCGTCGACGAGGTGGACAAGGCCGACATCGAGATCGAGGGGCTGTTGCTGGAGGTCCTCAGCGACTTCGCGGTGACCATCCCCGAGCTCGGGACCATCGAGGCCTCCCGACGCCCGTTCGTGGTGCTCACCTCCAACGCGGCCCGCGAGCTGTCCGAGGCGCTCAAGCGGCGGTGCCTCTACCTGCACCTGGACTTCCCGACCCCCGAGCTGGAGCGCAAGATCCTCGCCTCCCGGGTGCCGGAGCTCGACGACCGGCTGGCCGAGCAGCTCGTTCGCGTGGTGGGCGTCCTGCGCGCGATGGCGCTGAAGAAGGTGCCGAGCGTGTCGGAGACGATCGACTGGGGTCGCACCCTCGTGGCGCTGGGCCTGGACACCATTGACGACGAGGTCGTCCTGCAGACGCTCGGCGTGGTGCTCAAGCACCAGTCCGACCAGCTGCGCGCGGCCGCCGAGCTCCGGCTCAACTAGGGCCGTGCGGAACAGGGAGATGGGTGGAATGACCGACAGGGCCCCGGGCGGGATGTCCGGTCACCTCGTCGACTTCGTCGACGCATTGCGCCGCAAGGGCATCCCCGTCGGTCCGAGCGAGGCCGTGGACGCCGCCGCGGCGATGGTGCACGTCGACCTGCTCGACCGCGCCGCGCTGCGCGAGGCGCTGGCCTCGACGATCCTGCACAAGTCCACGCACCGTGGGGTGTTCGACCAGCTCTTCGACCTGTGGTTCCCGGCCGCCGTGGGGTCCCACACCGCGGGCGACGCGGTGACGCTCGAGGTGGAGATCCCGACCGACGACGACGGCAAGGTGGATCCGGACGCTCTGAACGAGCTCATCGCGTCGCTCCTGCTCGAGGACACCGAGGAGTCGCGGGCCAAGGCCCGGGCGTTGGCGGAACTCCTGGTCGAGCAGCTGGGCTCGTATGACTCGGTGAACGGGCCGCGCTACTCCGCCTACCAGGCACTGAGCCCGCTCGACACCAACTCGATCATGCAGCGGATCCTGGACGGGCTGCTCGGCGCCGACCCCTTCGACCCGGACGGTTCCCAGCGGCACGCCGAGAAGACCGCGGCCGCCAATTCGGCCGCCGACCTGGTCCGTGGCTTCCTGCGGGAGGTCGCCGACGAGACCCGCCGCCGCACCGCCGAGACCGTGGGTCGCGACCGCGTCGCGCAGTACGCGGTGGGGCCCGCGGCCGAACAGGTCGACTTCCTGCGGGCCAACGACCAGGACCTGCAGGCACTGCGCCGCAGGGTGGGTCCGCTGGCCAGGCAGCTGGGCAGCCGGCTGGCGGCCCGCCGGCGTCGTCACCGGCACGGTGCGATCGACATGCGCAAGACCATGCGCCGGTCCATGTCCACCGGCGGCGTGCCCGTGGAACTGGTGCTGCGCAAGCCCCGCCCGGCCCGTCCGGAGCTGGTCGTGTTGTGCGACGTGTCCGGCTCGGTGGCCGGGTTCAGCCACTTCACCCTCCAGCTGGTGCACTCGCTCCGGGAGCAGTTCTCCCGGGTACGGGTGTTCGCGTTCGTCGACACCACCGACGAGGTGACCTCGTTCTTCGAGACCGGGTCGGACCTCGGATCCGCGATGAGCCGGATGGTCCGCGAGGCCGAGATCGTCACCTACGACGGTCACTCCGACTACGGCCACGCACTGGCGGGCTTCGCGGACAGGTACGCCCACACCCTGACCAGGACGGGGTCGCTGCTCATCCTGGGAGACGGCCGCAACAATTACCGGGATCCGTCCGTCGAGGCACTCGAGTTCGTCAGCGAGCGGGTCGGACACACCCACTGGCTCAACCCGGAGCCCAAGCGGCAGTGGGGGACCGGCGATTCGGCCGCCAGGCTGTACTCCCAGTACGTCCCCATGCACGAGTGCCGCAACGTCGAACAGCTCACGACGGTCGTCGCGAGCCTGCTTCCCGTGTAAGCGATTGCGGCGGCGGGGCGCGGCAGACGACTGGGCGTCACCCCCGACCGATAGACTCACCGACCATGGCCACGACGGGGACCTCCGACGGCGCTCGACGCCGTATCGGAGTGATGGGCGGGACCTTCGACCCCATCCATCACGGTCACCTCGTCGCGGCCAGCGAGGTCGCCCACCGGTTCGGTCTCGACGACGTGGTGTTCGTCCCCACCGGCGAGCCGTGGCAGAAACGGGGCCGGGCGGTGTCACCGGCCGAGGACCGCTACCTGATGACGGTCATCGCCACGGCCTCCAACCCGCGCTTCTCGGTCAGCCGCGTCGATATCGACCGGGACGGGCCGACCTACACGCTCGACACGCTCAAGGACCTGCTGCGCCAGCACCCGGACACCGATCTGTACTTCATCACGGGCGCCGACGCGCTGGAGAAGATCCTCACATGGCGCGGGTGGGAGGAGATGTTCGACTTCGCCACGTTCGTCGGGGTCTCCCGGCCCGGGTTCGAACTGTCCGACACACACCTCGCCGAGATCAGGGACGGGCGCGTCTACCTGCTCGAGATCCCCGCGCTGGCCATCTCGTCCACGGAGTGCCGCCGCCGGGCGGCCGAGGACGCGCCCGTGTGGTATCTCGTGCCGGACGGTGTCGTGCAGTACATCGCGAAACGCAATCTCTACCGGCCCGAGGGTTCGACCCGCCTGGACGGCACCCCCGCAGCGACGGCCCCGGTACACCGGGTGCCCGTCCCCACCGATCCCCACCCCGAGGAGAATCCCCAGTGACCGCAAGTCCCGAGGCCCTTGAGATGGCCGCCATCGCGGCCCGCGCCGCCGACGACAAGCTGGCGACCGACATCGTCGTCATCGACGTCTCCGGCCAGCTCATCATCACCGACTGTTTCGTCCTGGCGTCCGCCGACACGGAGCGGCAGGTCAACTCCGTCGTCGACGAGATCGAGGACAAGCTGCGCGAGGCCGGCCACAAGCCGCTGCGTCGCGAGGGCACCCGCGAGGGGCGGTGGGCGCTGCTCGACTACAACGAGCTGGTCGTGCACGTCCAGCACGTCGACGAGCGCGACTATTACTCGCTCGACCGCCTGTGGAAGGACTGCCCGGTCGTCGAGATCGAGGGCGTCGAGACGTCGCGACGGCCCGCTGACGACGCCGGCAACGCCGACGACTCGCTCGCGCCGGAGGAGCCGCAGCGGGATCAGGAGCTCTGAACCACCCGGTGACCCGACGTCTCATCCTCCTGCGTCACGGCCAGACGCACTACAACGCCTCGTTGCGGATGCAGGGACAGCTGGACACCGAGCTCAGTGAGCTGGGTATGCGGCAGGCCCACGCGGTCGGCCGCGTGCTGGCACCCCGTCGCCCGTGGACGATCCTGTCCTCGGACCTGCAGCGGGCGCACGAGACGGCGAAGGCGTTGGCCACCGAGGTGGGATTGGACGTCCGCACCGACCCCAGGCTGCGGGAGACGCACCTGGGCACGTGGCAGGGCATGAGCCACTCGGAGGTCGACGGGCAGTGGCCCGACGCCCGGGTCCGGTGGCGCAGCAGCCCGCGGTGGTCCCCGCCGGAGGGCGAGAGCCGTCTGGACGTGGCGCGGCGGACCCGAGAGGTCGTCGACGAGCTGGTCGAGTCGTCGCCGGATTGGAGCGAGCACCCCGCCGTGATCGTCGCCCACGGCGGCGCGATCGCGGCCCTGACCGCGTCGCTGCTCGAGCTGCCGGTGGAGCAGTACTCGGTGTTCAACGGACTGGGCAACACCTGCTGGGTGCAGCTGTCGGCGCACGTCCGCCCCGAGGGCACGGCCGCGCAGCCTCCCGAGTCCGAGGTCGGCCCCACCACCGAGGCCGCCCGAGGTGTTCTGTGGCGCCTGGACCAGTGGAACGCCGGCATCACGCCTCCGGTGGGCTCGTCATGACGATCCGCCTGGTCACCGACTCGAGTGCCGACCTGCCGGCCGAGTGGGTCCGCGGGTTCGGCATCACGGTGGTGGGTCTGCACGTCGTGGAGGAGAACGACCGCGCGGTGTCCACGGCCGCGGTCACGCCCGACGAATTGGCGGAGATCTACGGAGAACTGCTCGCGGATCCCGACTGCACCGGCGTGGTGTCGGTGCACCTGTCCCGCGAGCTCTCGCGAACGTGGCAGTCGGCGGCCGACGCCGCGACCAGGTTCGGGGGCCGGGTCCTGGTCTCGGACTCCCGCGGAGCGGGCATGGCGTTCGGGGCCGCCGTCGCGCAGTGCGCGTGGGCGGCGGGGAACGGGCTCGGCCTGTCCGCGACCTACGAACTGGCCGAGCGACTCTGCCGGGGCGCCTCGACGTACGCCGCACTGGAGTCACTCGAGAACCTGCGCAGAGGCGGCCGGATCAGTGCGCTCGCCGCGCTCTTCGGTAGTGCCCTGGCCATGCGCCCGGTGATCGTGTTGCGCAATGGATCGGTGGACCTGGCGGCCAAGGCCCGCACCACCACCAAGGCGCATGCGCGGCTGCGGTCCCTGCTGCGCGACGACGTGGCGCGCGGTGACGTGCTGGTGGTGGTCCACCACCACCAGGCGCGCGAGCGGGCCGAGGAGATGGCCACCGAGATCCGCAAGGAGACCCAGTTTCCGGAGCGGGTCATGATCGTCGAATTCGACGAGGTCCTCGCATGGCACCTGGGGCCGGGAACAGTGGGTGTCTCGGTGACGGACCTGGTCGACACCGAATTCCCCATCCTTCCCCCCTCTCCACAGCCGGCGGACTGACGGCCGCGATCGGGGCCACCGCGGAGGATGTGCCGGGCTAGCTTCGCGCCATGCGAACCGAGACCCCGGCACGATCCGGCGGCCCCGTCGACTCCCACCGGGACCCTGCGCGGGCGGCCGCCCTGCACCGACTCGCCAGCGCACTCTCGCCACCGGACGCCGACCGTCCTGCCGCGGTCGATCATCGTCCGGCCCCGGGCGACGCCCCTCCGGCAACCGGTGGTGGGCCCGGCCGGCTGGCCGCGGTGCCGTGGGCCGACCTCGACCCCGCGGGTGACCGGCCGGAGCGGATCCCGCCGCAGTACCCGGATGCGACCGCCTGGGCCGACCCGCCGTGGTGGGGTCGCATCCGGTGGGCGCCCGACCGGCTCGCCGGGATCGCCCTGGTGATGCTCGTGCTGGGTCTCGGCGCGTTCTCCGTGCACCGTCTGATCTCGTCCGTCCCCGAGGGGCCTGCGGTGCCCGACCTCCCGTTGGCGGAGGTGGGGGAGACCGTTACCGAGGCCGCTGACGAGACCGGCGCCTCGCACCGGCCCGCCCCACCGTCCCCGGGGTCGGTACCCGGGGAGGCGGTTCCCGCCGGGGAGCCGGTCGTCGTCTCCGTCGTCGGGCTGGTCGGCCGCAGTGGACTGGTCACCCTCGCGCCCGGCGCCCGGGTCGCCGACGCGCTCGACAGTGCGGGGGGTGTCCTGGAGGGCGGGGACCGGGACGGGCTCAACCTGGCGCGCAAGGTCTCCGACGGCGAACAGATCCTCGTCGGGTCGGCCCCCGGCCCGGACGGGTCGGGAGGTCCGCGCAGCGACATCATCGCACCGGGCCCCGGCCCGGGGCAGGCGGCACCGGGGACCGGAGCGCCCGCGGCGGGTTCACCGGATCCGGGAGGAGGTGGGGGTCTGGTCGATCTCAACGCCGCCGACGCGGCGGCACTCGAGTCGTTGCCCGGCGTGGGGCCGGTGACCGCGTCGTCGATCCTGGCGTGGCGGGCCGCGAACGGGTCGTTTACCAGCGTCGACCAGCTGGTGGAGGTCGACGGTATCGGGCCGGCGACCCTGGCACGGCTCCGGCCGCTGGTCACGGTGTGAGCGACCCGGTCGACACGTCACGGCGCCGGATCCCTGCGGCGCGGGATCTGCGGCTGGTCGTGCCGACGCTCGCGGTGTTCGCGGCCACGGCCGCGACGGGCGTGGTCCGCCCGGCTCTCGCCGCCGCCGTCGCGGTGGTGTTGGCGGCGGCCGCGGTGGTCGCCGCGCTGTGGTCCGTCGGCGGGTCGACCGGTTCCGGGCACGGGGTGCGTGAGCGACTCGACCGCGCCGCGCTGGGCGTCCTCGCGGTGGTGTGCGCGACGGGCGCGGTTGCGGCGGGGGTACAGGCCGCCCGGGTGCACGCCCTGTCCGCGCACCCGCTGAACGATCTGGTGGGCGCGCGGACAGGGGTACAGGCGGTGGTGACCGGCTTTGACCGGCCGATCCGCGGCGGCGGGGTGATGGTGCCGGTCCGGGTGGAGTCCACCGGGTCGGGGAGCTCGGCGCGCGAGGCCGAACTCGACGTTGTGCTGCTGGCCCGCAACGGCTGGCGGGGGCTCCCGCCGGGGACCCGGGTGGAGGCATCGGTGGCGGTGGTGGAGCCGCGATCCGCGGGAGAACCACCTGCACTCCGGGCGCTGTCCCCGCCCCGCGTGACGGGCCCACCCGGATGGTCCGGACGGGTCCCGGCGGCGGTGAGGGAGCGGCTCCGGCAGGTGTCCGGCCGCGCGCTCGAGGGAGAGGCCGCAGGGCTGCTCCCGTCCTTCGTCCTGGGCGACGAGGGCGGGGTGTCCACCCGGACCCGGGAGGAGTTCCGGGCGGCCGGGCTGGCGCACCTCGCCGCGGTCTCGGGTGCCAACACCACCTACGTCGTGGGTGCGGTCCTGCTCGCCGCGGCGGCTCTCGGGGTCGGGCGGCGTGGGCGGATCCTGGCCGCGGGACTCGCGCTGGCCGGATTCGTGGCGGTGGTCGGCCCGGAACCGGCCGTCCTGCGCGCCGCCGGCACCGGGGCCATCGGTCTGGCGGCACTCGGCGCCCACCGCACCGGCCGCCCGCTGGCCGCGCTGGCGGCGGTGGTGCTCGTCGTCGCCCTGCTCGATCCCGCCACGGCCACCGGCACCGGCTTCGTCCTGTCCGTCACCGCGACCGCCGCCCTGGTCCTGGCGGCGAGGCCGGTGGCCCAGCGGATCCGTCGACCGTGGATGCCCGGGCCGGCCGCCGACATCCTGGCGGTGTGCGTCGTCGCCCACCTGGCCACGTTGCCGGTGCTCGTGGCCTCGGGCCTGGGTCAGGGGCCGTGGGCCCTGCCCGCGAACATCGCCGTCGCCCCGGCCGTCCCGCTGGTCACCGTGCTCGGCACCGCGGCGGCCGCGCTCGGCCCGGTGTGGGAGAGCGGTGCGGTCCTGCTGGCCGCGGCCTGCGCCCCCGCATTGTGGTGGCTCGAGACCGTCGCCGGCATCGCTGCCGGGCTGCCGGGCTCGCCACCCGTCATGCCCGGGTGAGCAGTTCCTGGTCGCGCACCAGGTCGAGTGACAGCGTTCGATAGCCCTGTTCCTCGAAAAACACGGTGAGCCGGTCGTCGTCGACGCTCATGACGATCCCCGAGCCCCACTCACGGTGCACGACCGCGGACTGCAGGGGGAAATCCGCCGCGTCGTGGGTGAGGTCGACCGCGGTGCCGGCGTCGCAGGTGTCGCAGTTCCCGCACGGGTCCGCGAGCTCCTCACCGAAATACCCCAGAAGGAACTGGCGACGGCACCCGTCGGTCTCGGCGTATCCGCGCATCATCTCGATCCGCGAGCGATCGATCCGCTCGAACGTCTCCGACGTCTCCTCGGCCCGCCGGACCGCCTCCTTGGGCCGCACGTCCTCCACGAGTCGCAGGCCCTCCCGCCCGGACTCGACGACCGCCGCCGCCGCGAGGAGATTGACCGCCCCCGTGACGCGCTTTCCGCCGAAGTCCAGCGACTTCCTCAACCGGGTCAGCCGCACCGGGCCGTCGGCCCGGCGGAGGTGCTTGATGACCGCCCGGATGACCTCCTCGTCGGCGCTGTGCGACGAGAAGAAACTCCGCAGGCCCAGGTCCTCGCTGCGGTAGTGGAGTTCGATCGTCGCCGGCTCGCGGTCGCGGCCGGCCCGTCCCGCCTCCTGGTAGTACGTGTCGAGTGAGTCGGGGATGTCGGCGTGCAGGACGAACCGCACGTCCTCCTTGTCGATCCCCATCCCGAACGCACTCGTCGCCACCACCACGTCGAGGTCACCATCGAGGAAGGCGCCCAGCGTCTCCTCGCGGTCGGCCGACTTCTGGCCGGCGTGGTAGGCACGCACCCTCATCGGCCGATCCGAGTCGGCCGCTCGTGCGGCGATGCGCTCGGCGTACTCCTCGGTGGACCGGCGGGTGGCGGTGTAGACCAGTCCGGGGCCGCCGAGTTCGACGGCCCGCTCCACGACCGCGTCCTGTTTGCCGTCGTCCTCGACGTGCCGTCTCACCGCGAGGTGCAGTTCCGACCGGTCGAATCCTCCGGCCAGCACCAGGGCGTCGGACATGGCGAGCCTGTCGACGATCTCCTCGCGGACCGGGGTCGAGGCGGTGGCGGTGAGCGCGATGACGGTCGGCGACCCCATCCGGTGGCGGGCGGCGTCCAACCGCAGGTAGTCGGGGCGGAAGTCGTGGCCCCAGGCGGAGACGCAGTGCGCCTCGTCGACCACGAGGAAGCTCGGCTCGGCGGCACGGAGCCGGTCGAGCACCTCTCGTTTGGCCAGTTGCTCAGGGGTGAGGAACACGAAGTGGACGCGCCCCGCGACGACCTCGTCCCAGGCCTCCGCCTGCTGTCGCACGCCCATCGAGGAGTTGATCGCCAGCGACCGGGTGGGCGCGGAATCCGCGAGCGAGTTCAGACCCTCGCACTGGTCGCTCTGCAACGCGATGAGCGGTGAGACCACCACACACGGGCCGTCCGCCATGATCCCGGCGAGCTGGTAGATCGCCGATTTGCCGTAGCCGGTGGGCAGCACCGCCAGCACGTCGCGGCCTCCCACCGCCGCCTCGATCGCCTCGGCCTGCATCGGGCGCAGGTCGTCCCAGCCGAACACGCGGCGCGCCACCTCGTGGGGATCGGTGGCCTCGGCCTGGGTCGTCGTCACGAGTGCGTCCTCTCTATCCGCGGTCGGGCTGCCCGCGGTGGGATGGTCCCGGACCGTCGAGCGTATGCGCACTGGGCGGTGTGCTCCCACCGCACGCGCCCCCGACCGGTCGCGGGGCACCTGCCGCCGCGCCTACAGTCGGAATATGGAGATGGACATCACTCTCAGGGTTGATGGCGAGCAGCATGTCGTCACCGTGGACACACGCACGACCCTCCTCGACGCTCTGCGCGACCGGCTCGGTAACTACTCGGCCAAGAAGGGCTGCGACCACGGACAGTGTGGGTCCTGCACCGTGTTGGTTGACGACCGCAGGGTCACCTCGTGCCTGTCGCTGGCGGTGGCGCAGGAGGGGAAAGACGTGGTCACCGCGGCGGGCCTGTCCGAGAACGGCCTCCATCCGCTCCAACAGGCGTTCATCGACACCGACGCGTTCCAGTGCGGCTACTGCACACCCGGTCAGGTGTGCAGCGCCGTCGGGATGATCGACGAGGCCCGGGCCGGCGCGCCGAGCCTCGTCACCGAGGATCCGGGTGCGGAGATCGCCCTGACCGACGAGGAGATCCGGGAACGGATGAGCGGCAACCTGTGCAGATGCGCCGCCTACCCCAACATCGTCGCCGCCATCCGACAGGTCGTCGATTCCGCGGGCGACGAGGCGGAAGGGGCCGAGCGATGAGACCGTTCCGGTACGAACGTCCCACGGACACCGACTCGGCCGTCGCCTTCCTGCAGGAGCACGCCGGTGCCAGACCACTGGCGGGCGGTACCAATCTCATCGATCTGATGAAGCTGGGAGTGGCCACCCCGGACGTCGTCGTGGACGTGTCCCGGCTCCCGCTGGACTCCGTCGACCGGTCGGGCGACGGCGGCGTGCGGATCGGCACCAACGTGCGCAACGCCGACCTGGCGGCCCACCCTCTCATCCGGGCCGACTACCCGGTGCTGAGCCGCGCACTGCTGTCCGCCGCGTCACCGCAACTGCGCAACCTCGCCACGACGGGGGGCAATCTGCTCCAACGGACCCGCTGTGTGTACTTCCAGGACGTCACCACCCCGTGCAACAAGCGCGAGCCCGGAACCGGCTGCTCCGCCATAGGTGGTTACACGCGCTATCACGCGGTCTTCGGCCACTCTTCCGACTGCATCGCCACCCATCCCTCCGACATGGCGGTCGCCCTGGCGGTACTCGACGCGACTGTGATCGTCGTGGGTCCCGGCGGGGAACGTCGGATCCCGGTCACACGGTTCCACCGTCTCCCGGGTGACCAACCCCAGCGGGACACTGTCCTGGAGAGTGACGAGCTGGTGGTGGCGGTCGAGTTGCCCCCTCCCGTGCGCGGCGCCGTCGCCACCTACCGCAAGGTCCGTGACCGGGCGTCCTTCGCATTCGCGATCGTCTCCGTGGCCGCGCATCTGAGCGTCGACGACGGAGTCGTCACCGACGCCCGGATCGCCTGCGGTGGAGTCGCCCACGCGCCGTGGCGCGCCACCCGGGCCGAGGAGACGCTCACGGGTCGGGCCGCCACCGCCGCGTCGTTCGCCGAGGCGGCCGACGCCGAGCTGGCCGCGGCCGAGCCCGTCGACGGCACCGAGTTCAAGGTGCCGTTGCTGCGGCGGACGATGATCGCCGTCTTGCGCGACCTGACGGCCGGGTCTACGAGCGGTCGCGCCGGTGCGGCCGGACAGGAGGATGCTCGATGAGCGCCATGGGCACGTCCGTCCCCCGTCTCGACGGCCCCGCCAAGGTGACCGGGACGGCACCGTACGCCTTCGAGCACACCGGGCCGGGCGAGACGGTGCATCTTCATCCGATCACCGCCACCATCGCGCGGGGCACCGTCACCGCGATGGACACCGCGGCGGCCGAGGCCGAGCCGGGGGTTCTCGCCGTGCTCACCCCGTGGAACGCGCCGCGGCTGGCCGACACCTCGGAGCGCGAGTACGCCATCTGTCAGGACGCGGAGGTGCTCTATCGCGGTCAGCCGATCGGACTGGTGTTGGCCGAGACCGCCGAGGTGGCGCGGTGGGCCCAGTCGCTGGTGCGGGTGGCGTACGACCAGGCGCCCCACGACGTCGCCTTTCGCCCCGACCATGCCGACGCCTACGAGCCCGAGGTCGTCAACGGCGGCTACGGGCCCACGTCCGCGACCGGTGATATGGGCCCCGCCCTCGCACAGGCGGGCGTCGACGGCCACGTCGTGGACCAGAGCTACTCCACTCCCGAGGAACACAACAATCCCATGGAGCCGCACGCCGTCTCCGCCCACTGGGACCCCGACGAGCCCCTGCTGACGCTGTATGACTCCACCCAGTCCCCGCACGGCGTGGCCACGACGCTGGCACCGGTGTTGGGCCTGGAGGCCGGGCAGATCCGGGTCATCGCGCCACACGTCGGCGGCGGCTTCGGCTCCAAGGGCGCACCGCACGCCCACGACGTGCTGGCCGCCCTGGGCGCGATGCACCTGCCGCGCAGGCTGATCAAGTACGCGGTCACCCGGCAGCAGATGTTCGTCTTCGTCGGGTACCGCCCGCGGACGGTGTCCCGGATCCGGCTGGCCGCCGACGCTGACGGGCACCTGACCGCGATCGGCCACGAGGCCTGGTCGCAGAGTTCGCGGGTCAAGGAGTTCGTGGAGCAGTCCGCGGTCCCGTCCCGGTCGATGTACGCCGCGCCCAACCGCAGGACGACTCACCGTGCCGTGCCTCTGGATGTGCCCGCGCCGTACTGGATGCGTGCGCCGGGGGAGGCCCCGGGCGCGTTCGCGGCGGAGGTCGCGATGGACGAGCTGGCCGAGACGTGCGGGCTCGACCCCATCGACCTACGGGTGCGCAACGACCCGGAGACCGACCCGGAGTCGGGCAAACCCTGGACGTCGCGGCGCCTGGTCGACTGCCTGCGCGAGGGTGCGCAGCGATTCGGGTGGTCCCGGCGCCCGACCACTCCGGCCTCCCGTCGGGACGGCTGCTGGCTGGTCGGCTACGGCGTGGCGGGTGCGGCGTACCCGCACATGGTGCAACCCGGGTCGCGCGCTACGATCCGTGCCGAGGGCGACGGCCGATACCGCGTCCGGGTGGGGGCCGTGGACATCGGCACCGGCACGTGGACCGCACTCACCGCGGTCGCCGCCGACGCGCTCGGCCGACCCGCCGAGTCGATCACCCTGGAGATCGGCGACTCGGCCCTGCCCTACGCCACGGTCGCCGGCGGTTCGTCCGGCATCTCATCCTGGGGTTCGGCCATCTTCGCCGCGGCCGGACGGTTCCGGACCAGGTACGGCGACGATCCGCCCCGCGGCGCGGAGACCACCGCCGCAGCCGGCGACTATCCCGAGCTCGAGCGCTACCGTGCGATCTCCTTCGGCGCCCACTTCGTCGAGGTCCGCGTGGACGCCGACACCGGGGAGATTCGGGTGCCCCGGATGTTGGGCGTGTTCTCCATCGGCCGGGTCGTCAATCCCCGCACCGTGCGGTCGCAGTTCATCGGCGGCATGACGTTCGGGCTGTCCATGGCGCTGCACGAACAGAGCGTGCGGGACACCCGGTTCGGCCACGTCGTCACACAGAACCTCGCGGACTACCACGTCCCGACCCACGCCGACGCCACGGATATCGACGCGGTGTGGCTGGACGAGGTCGACGAGCACGCGACCCCGATGGGCACGCGCGGTGCGGGCGAGATCGGCAACGTCGGCAGCGCGGCGGCCGTCGTCAACGCCGTCTACAACGCGACCGGCGCCCGCATCCGCGACCTACCGGTCCACGCCGACGCACTCCTGGAACACCTGCCCGTCGATCAGTGACCGCCGGGCGGACCGCCGTCGTCCACGAGATCGGCGGGATGGTCGATGTCGCGCGGGGACCCCGTGCCGTCGCACGGCACTTCCCGAACCTCGTGCGAGTGCTCCCGTAGATGGTGGCGAGCTCCGGCGTCACCGACCGCCGAGGCGATGATCGCGGCATGGTGTGAGGCGCCGAGGAGGACCGGGTGTGCACGGACCCCGCCGTAGGTCGCGACCGCCAGTGGCGCATCGGCGGCCATGACCCGGCGGACCGATTCCGCGCCCAGCCACGGCATGTCGACGGGGACCACCACCGCGTCCTCGTCCCCGACCGCCGTGAGCCCGGCACGCAGCGAGGACCCCATCCCCGTCTGCCAGAGCGGATTGTGCACCACCTCGGCGCCGGGCACGTCCAGCTCGACCGCGCCACTGACCACCACGACCCGCTCACATCCGCCCGCGTGGAGCAGCGCCACGGCGCGGTCGACCAGCCGGGCTCCGCGGAAGTCGACCACGGCCTTGGGTCGGCCGAACCGGCGACCCGCGCCCGCGGCCAGCACCAGGCCGGTCATCGGTGGATGGCCACGTCGAGGCCCGTGAGCGGCGCGCCGGTGCCGCCGCGGAGATGGGCGACCAGTTCGGCGGCGATGGACACGGCGGTCTCCTCCGCTGTGCGCGCACCGAGGTCCAACCCGAGAGGGGAACGCAGGCGGGCGAGCTCGGAGTCGGTGAGTCCCTCCGCTCGGAGCAGATCGAGTCGTTCGGCGTGGACGCGTCGACTACCCATCGCGCCGACGTACCCCGCCGGACTGCGCAGGGCCGACCGCAGGAGCGGTATGTCGAACTTGTGGTCGTGGGTGAGCACGCAGATCGCGGTGGATTCGGCGACCGTCACGGAGTCCAGGTAGTCGTGCGGCCAGCAAGTGATCACCTCGTGCGCCTCGGGGAAGCGCTCTCGCCGGTTGAGGGCGGGGCGGGCGTCGCAGACCACCACCCGGTAGCCGAGCAGGGCGCCGGCCCGGCTGAGCGCCTCGCCGAACGCGCTCGCGCCGAAGATGAGAAGGGAGGGGGGAGCGAAGGAGTGCACCAGCACGCGGGTGGCCGGCTCGTGGACGCCCGTGGGGCCGGGTATGTCGACCGTCACCGCACCGGGGCGTCCGACGTGTTCGGCCGCGACGCGGGTCGCGTGACGGTCCAGGTGCGTGGCACCGAGGGAACCCTCGGTGCCGTCGGTTGCCACCACCAGGTGGGCGCCGGGGCATCGACCTGTCACGGTGGTCGCGAGGACCGCCGACCGACCTCCGCGCAGCGTCTGGCGCACCCGTTCCAGCGCATCGTGACCGGCGTCGTCGAGCGGGTGGACGAGGACCTCCGAGGTCCCGCCGCAGGTCGGCCCTTCCGCGAACGGAGTGAGCTCATCTCCACCGAAACGGGCGAGCACGGGGGTGCCGTCGGCGATCACCTGCTCGCACAGGGAGAACACCGTCCCGTCCACACAGCCACCCGAGACGCCGCCGACGACCTCGCCGTCGGCGGCGACCGCCATCGCCGCACCCGCCGGAAGGGGCGCCGACCCCCCGGTGTGCACGACCCTGGCCAACGCGCCGGGCACGTTCTCCAGGCGCCAGCGGCGTACGGCGTCGAGCAGCAGATCCACCTCCCCAGTATCCCGGCGACCACAGGCCGCCGCATCCGTTCGTCGGCGCTGCCTGACCGGATGCGTGGTCGGCGACCGCGGTGGACCATGGGCGTCACAGTCGGACCCCGGGAAAACCCCCCGGAGGAGGAATCATGGGCAAGCGGGAAGACCTGGCGGGACGTACGGTCGTCGTCACGGGTGCCTCGAGCGGATTCGGCCGCGGCACGGCACTGGCACTCGGTGAGCGGGGTGCCCACGTCGTCGTCGCCGCCCGGAGGGCCGCACCGCTGGAGGAGGTCGTCACGCAGATCACCGGGGCCGGCGGCAGCGCGGTGGCAGTGCCGACCGACGTCAGCGACGCGGACGCCGTCGAGCAGCTCGCCGCGGCGGCGGAGGAGCGTTTCGGTCACATCGACGTGTGGGTCAACAACGCTGCGGTCGGCGTCATGGGTCTGTTCTGGGAGGTGCCCGTCGCCGACCACGCCCGGCTCGTCGACGTGGACCTCAAGGGGATGATGTTCGGTGCCCATGCGGCGCTGCGCCGCTTCGCCGCTCGAGGGGAGGGCGTGTTGGTCAACGTCGGCTCGGTCGCCGGCGAGGTGCCGTTGGCGTACCAGGCCAGCTACGTCGCGGCGAAGGCGGGCATCAGCAGCCTGGGACGTTCACTCAACGAGGAGCTGCGGTTGGCCGGGTTGGGCGAACAGGTCACGGTGTCCACGATCCTGCCGTGGGCCGCCGACACGCCCTGGTGGGATCACGTCGGAAACTACACCGGACACGAGCCCAGGCTGTCGGCGATGGACGATCCCGACATCGTGGTGGAGGCGATCATCGACGCGTGCACCGATCCGCAGCAGGAGCGGCCGGTCGGCCCCAAGGCCCGCACCGCGAGGTCCTCGCACAGGCTGTTCCGCGAGCTGGGCGAGCGGTTCTCCGGGAAGCTCTCGGAGTCCGAGATCAGCAAGGGCACGCCCGTGCCGGACACCGCCGGCGCCCTCCACGAGCCGGTCGCGGAGGGCACCGCGGTCCACGGTGACACCCGGGAGCGGATGGTCATGGAGGACGCCGAGCGGCGGTCCTGAGGCCGACAGGTCCGGGGGTCACGGCGTGGGCATGCCTCCGGTCACCGCGAGCGTCTCGCCGATCACGTAGCTGGACTCGGGCGAGGCGAGGAACACGTAGGCGGGCGCCAACTCGGTGGGTTGCCCGGCGCGGCCGAGCGGGGTGGACGTGCCGAACTCGGGCAACTCCTCCTTGGGCTGCCCGTCCGACACCTGTAGAGGAGTCCAGATGGGGCCGGGCGCCACGGCGTTGACCCGGATCCCCTTGGGGGCGAGCTGTTGCGCCAGCCCCTTGGTGAAGTTGTTGATCGCGGCCTTGGTGGACGCGTAGTCCAACAGGTTCGGCGGCGCCATGTAGGCCACCACGGACGTGGTGTTGATGATCGTGGACCCGGGTTCCAGATGGCGCAACGCGGCCCTGGTCACCCGGAACATCCCGACGATGTTGACCCCGAAGGTGTCGGTGAGCTGCTCGTCGGGCAGATCCTCGAGCGCGGGTGCGACGACCTGCTTGCCGGCGTTGTTGACGAGGATGTCGAGGCCTCCGAGCCGCTCGACGGCGGTGTCGGCGAGGCTCTCGCAGAACGCGCGGTCGGTGAGATCGCCGGGGATGAGCGCGGCCGTGCGGCCCTCGCGCTCGATGATCTCGGCGACCGCGCGGGCGTCGGGTTCCTCCTCGGGCAGGTGGTGGATGGCCACGTCGGCGCCCTCGCGGGCGAAGGCGATCGCCACCGCGGCCCCGATGCCCGAGTCGCCGCCGGTGATGAGCGCCCTGCGGCCGGTGAGCCGGCCGGTGCCACGGTAGGAGTGCTCGCCGAGGTCCGCCTTCGGCTCCAGGTCGGCGTCGAGGCCCGGCTCGTCCTGGTGTTGGACCGGCGGCTCGATGGCGGGGTAGCGGGTAGCCGGGTTCTGGAACGTCAGCTGGTCCGTCGTCTCGGTGTTAACGTCCTGGTTCTCGCTCATGTCGTTCCTTTCGATGCTGGGACACCGCGCATCGTGGCGCTCCGCGTCGGCGTCGCACGGTCGGACTGGCTCGTGGCCCCGAAAGTACGTGGGGGAGCGGGCCGGGTCGACCGGTCGGTGCGCGGTGGTGGTGCGGGGCTGTCGGCGGGGCGTGGCACGATGACTGGGAGAGATGACGACGACAACCACAACGACGACGAGGAGCGCAGATGGCATCGGGGTCGGCACCGGCTGTGTTGCACCTGGTGTTGGGCGAGGACGAGTTCCTCACCGAACGCGCCACCACGGGCGTCGTCTCGGCGGTGCGTGCGGCGACCCCCGCCGGGCAGGACGCGCCGGTCGTCTCGAGGCTCGGCGGGCCCGAGGTCACGGCTCCGCAGCTGTTCGAGCTGCTCTCGCCGTCCCTGTTCGGTGAGGCCCGCATCGTGGTGATCACCGGCGCGGCGGAGCTGGGCAAGGACGCCCAGTCCGCGGTGCTCGGCGCGGCCCGTGACCTGCCCCCCGAGACGGTTCTGGTCGTCCAGCACACCGGTGGCGGTCGCGCCAAGGCCCTGGTGGCGGACCTGCGCAAGGCGGGGGCCGAGGAACACGCGGCGGGCAAAATCACCCGGCACACGGACGTGGTCGGCTTCGTCCGGTCCGAGTTCCGGACACTCGACGTGAGGGTCGCGCCCGAGGCCTGCGAGGCCCTGGTGGAGGCGGTGGGCACGGACCTGCGGCAGTTGGCGTCGGCGTGCGGTCAGCTCGTGGCCGACACCGGCGGCAAGGTCGACGTGGAGGCGGTGCGGCGCTACCACTCGGGGGTCGTGGGGGTCAGCGGGTTCACCGTGGCCGAACGCGCGGTCACGGGGGACGTGGCCGGCGCGATCGAGGCACTCGAGTGGGCCATGCACACCGGCGTCCCGCACGTCGTGCTCGCGGATGCCCTGGCCGACGCGGTGAACTCCATCGCCCTGGTCGGTACCCAGCGGGGAGTGCCGCCGGCCGACCTGGCCCGGCAGGGCCTGCCGCCGTGGAAGGTCAAGAAGGTCACCGCCCAGACCCGGTACTGGTCCATCGAGACCCTGGGCAGCGCGCTGCAGGTCGTCGCCACCCTCAACGGCGAGGTCAAGGGCGGGGCGGAGGACACGTCCTACGCCCTCGAGCGCGCCGTCCGCGCGGTCGGAACGCTCGCGTCCGCCGGCTGACCGGGCCCGCACAGCGGGGACGTGAGCGGACCCGCATCGGGGACACGTCGGCCACTCACACGCAGGCCCCACACACGACAGCCACCCATACGACGAGGGCCCACCTCACGCACGTGGTGCGGGGTGGGCCCTCGGAGCCTCGTCACGTCAGGCGAGCAGACGTGGGGCTGGGTGCCTCCCGGTCAGGGGAGGGACCGGGGTGCTCAGAGGCTGTTGACAGCCTTGGTGAGCGCCGACTTCTTGTTGGCGGCCTGGTTCGGGTGGATGACACCCTTGCTGGCGGCCTTGTCGAGCTGACGGGAGGTGGCGACGAGCAGGGCGCCGGCCTTCTCCTTGTCACCGGCCGCGGTGGCCTCACGCAGGCTGCGGATGGCGGTACGCAGACCCGACTTGGTCGACTGGTTGCGGAGGCGGTTGCGCTCGTTGGTGCGGTTCCGCTTGATCTGGGACTTGATGTTGGCCACTCGTCACACCTTTTTGTCGTGTGTCGACGGCTCCACGAGGGGATCCCGCCGATCGGATGTCTTGTCGTCTCGTCCGCGCGGACACGTGCACAACGTGCTCCGGTGGACACCGACGGCCCACTTTACCAGCGGGGGTGTCACCGGCCAAAACGTGCGAGGACGCCTCCGTCGATCCCCGGCCCCGGAGGGGTCGGACGTCTCAGCGCCAGCCGTAGTCGGCGCGGAGCCGATCGGCGACCGCCTCGAACTTCGACCGCGGGCAGATCGCGCCCTCGCGGCGGATGCCCTGTTCGGGAACGTCCAGCACGCGGTCGAGGCGCACCCAGCTCGGTCGGCCCTCGGGGTCCCAGGGGCCCGATCCGAGCCCGAGCCACCCCTCGTCGTCGTCCCTGGAGTGCTGCGACGAGAGCTGGAGGCCGAGCAGGCGGTCCCCGTCGCGCCCCACCACCAGGACCGGGCGGTCCTTGCCGCGGCCGTCGTTCTCCTCGAACTCGACCCAGGTCCACACGATCTCGCCGGGGTCGGCGTGGCCGTCGAGGTCGGGCGCGTAGGCGATCCGGCGAGCCCGGCTCGAGGTGGGGGCGGTGCCGGTGGTGGCGGGCCGTCCCCCGCCACCGACCTCCGGGGACAGGGCGGGGGAGACCCCACGGTCGTCCAGCCGCCTACGTACCTCGCGCGCGACGGTCGGTCCGTACCTGCGGCCCACGCGGACCGCCGTTCGACCCACCCGGGCCCAGTCGATAGCCATGGGCGTCAGCGTAACCGCCCTATGATCTCGACATGGACATGCTGTTGGCAGTGGTGTGGGCAGACGACGACGCCTCGGTGGATCCTGCGGACGCCGCGGGCCTGCGGGCACGGATCGCGGACGCCGTCGAGGGGCCGCTGGCCGCCCTCGGGGTGGAGGAGTACCTGCTCAACGTGCGCGACGAGGCGGTCTCGGGCGCGATGATCGACGTCCGGGTCACGCCGCGGCCGGTGCTGGCGGCGCTGCGCGCCCGCGTGCCGGTCGCCTCGGCTTCCGCGTGCGCCGACCTGCTCGACGCGCTGCGCGAGCTGGGGTCGGTGTCGGCCTGGTCGGTCACCGCCTCCGAGCCGCTGCCCGCGCCCGGACCGGGGCCGGACGGCCGGTGCGAGGGAATGGCCAACCTGGCGTTCCTGCGGCGGCCCGAGCGCATCGGCCGGGAGGAGTGGCTGCGCACGTGGCTCGAGGAGCACACGCAGGTCGCCATCGACACCCAGTCCACCACCGCCTACACCCAGCACGTGGTGGTCCGCGCGTTGACCGCCGACGCACCGGTGATCGACGGGATCGTGGAGGAGGTCTTCCCCATCGAGGCCGCGACGGACCTCGGGGTGTTCTTCGATGCCCGCGGCGACGACGCGCGCATGGCGGCCAACATCGAGGCCATGACCGCCTCGACCGGACGGTTCCTCGACGACGGCACGGTGGACGCCGTCCCCACAGGGCGGTACGTGATGGGAGTTCCCGGCGTGGGCGTGTGACAATGGGGTGATCGCCCGGTCGGACCGCACCCAGCCACGCCCGGGCCCGCCCGAGGAGTGATCGAGATTCCCAACTTCGCAGAGACGACGTTCACCGATCCCGCCAGGATCAGGAACTTCTGCATCATCGCCCACATCGACCACGGCAAGTCGACGCTCGCCGACCGCATGCTGCAACTCACCGGCGTGGTCGAGGAGCGGCTCATGCGCGCCCAGTACCTCGACCGGATGGACATCGAGCGCGAGCGCGGCATCACCATCAAGGCGCAGAACGTCCGCCTGCCGTGGGTGCCGCGTTCCGGCCCCCACCAGGGCGAGGAGATCGTCCTGCACATGATCGACACCCCGGGCCACGTGGACTTCACCTACGAGGTCTCCCGCGCGCTCGAGGCGTGCGAGGGTGCGATCCTGCTGGTCGACGCCGCGCAGGGCATCGAGGCCCAGACGCTGGCCAACCTCTACCTGGCCATGGAGAACGACCTCGAGATCATCCCGGTGCTCAACAAGATCGACCTGCCGGCCGCGGATCCGGACCGGTTCGCGGAGGAGATCTCCCACATCGTCGGGTGCGAGCCGGACGACGTGCTGCGGGTCTCCGGCAAGACGGGCATGGGCGTCGAGGCGCTGCTGGACAAGGTGTGCGAAAAGGTGCCCGCGCCCGTGGGCGATCCGGACGCCCCGGCCCGCGCGATGATCTTCGACTCGGTGTACGACACCTACCGCGGTGTCGTCACCTACGTCCGGGTGTTCGACGGCTCGCTCAACCCGCGCGAGAAGGTCAGGATGATGTCCACGGGCAGCACCCACGAGGCGCTCGAGGTCGGCATCATCTCGCCGGAGCCCAAAGCCACGAAGGGGCTCGGGCCCGGCGAGGTCGGTTATCTCATCACCGGCGTCAAGGACGTCCGCCAGTCCAAGGTCGGCGACACCATCACCACCGCCCGCGGCGGGGCGGAGGAGCCGCTCGCGGGGTACGCCGAGCCCAACCCGATGGTCTTCTCCGGCCTGTACCCGATCGACGGCTCCGACTACCCGGTCCTGCGCGACGCCCTGGACAAGCTCCAGCTCAACGACGCCTCGCTGGACTACGAGCCGGAGACCTCGGTCGCGCTCGGGTTCGGCTTCCGCTGCGGCTTCCTCGGACTGTTGCACATGGAGATCACCCGGGACCGGCTGGAGCGCGAGTTCAACCTCGATCTCATCTCCACCGCCCCGAACGTGGTGTACCGGGTGGTCGCGGAGGACGGCAGCGAGCACCAGGTCACCAACCCGTCGTACTGGCCCGAGGGCAAGCACCGCGAGATCTACGAGCCGATCGTCAAGTGCACGATCATCGTGCCGAGCGAGTACGTGGGCACCGTCATGGAGCTGTGCCAGTCCAAGCGCGGCGAGATGAAGGGCATGGACTACCTGTCCGAGACCCGCGTCGAGCTCCGGTACGTCATGCCGATGGGCGAGATCATCTTCGACTTTTTCGACTCGCTCAAGTCCCGGACCAAGGGTTACGCGTCGATGGACTACGAGGAGGCCGGCGAGCAGGTCTCCGATCTGGTCAAGGTCGACATCCTGCTGCAGGGTGAGGCCGTGGACGCGTTCAGCGCGATCGTGCACCGCGACTACGCCCAGGCCTACGGCAACAAGATGACGGGCAAGCTCAAGGAGCTCATCCCGCGTCAGCAGTACGAGGTGCCGATCCAGGCGGCGATCGGCGCGAAGATCATCTCCCGTGAGAACATCCGCGCGATCCGCAAGGACGTGCTCTCCAAGTGCTACGGCGGCGATATCAGCCGTAAGCGCAAGCTGCTGGAGAAGCAGAAGGAGGGCAAGAAGCGGATGAAGTCCATCGGGCGGGTGGACGTGCCGCAGGAGGCCTTCGTCGCGGCGCTGTCGGCGGATTCGAGCGCGGACAAGAAGTAGGCCCCGACACCGTGCGCGTGACTCAGGTCCGCGCGCGGTGTCGGCGGACGGCGCACCGGTTGGTGCACCGCGTCGAGCAGTAGGTCTTGCGTCCGTTGCGGGTGGTGTCGGCGAAGACGGCGTCGCAGTCGTCGGCGGCGCACCGCGCGAGCCGGTCGATGCCCCGCGAGGTCAGGTGGAGTGCGGTGCCCACTGCGAACATGGCGGTGAGCAGGCGCGCGAAGGAGACGTCGTCGGCGCGGTAGTGCACGTGCCAGTGGCCGTCGTGGTCGGTCAGGCGCGGCGGTGCCGAGTGCTCGGCCAGGAGGGCGTTGAGGGCGTCGGCGCGCCCGTGCGGCGCAGTGGTGTCGACGACGACGAGCCACTCGTCCAGGAAGGTGTCGACCTCGTCCAGGTCCGCGTCCGAGGCGCTCCGGTCGATGGTCACCCCCGCCTCGCGACAGCGGTCCACCAGTTCGCGGGTGGTGCGGGGGCGGCGATTGGCCAGGTCGGCGGCCAGGGTGACCGGATCGGCCCCGTAAGGGTTGATATACACAAACCGATTACAGCACAGTGATCGCCATGCCCTCATCGTTCGCGGCCGTCGCCGCGTCCCCCGCACTCGGTGTGTCCGTCTGGGTGCTCGCCGCGCTCGTCCTGGCGGCGTTCGTCGCCGGGTGGGTGGACTCGGTGGTCGGCGGGGGAGGGCTCATCCAGCTGCCGGCGCTCGTCATCGCGCTGCCGGCGGAGGCCTCGACGCCGGAGATCCTCGGCACCAACAAATTGTCCTCGGTCGCCGGCACCCTGGTCGCGACCCTGACCTATCTCCGGAAGATCCGTGTGCCGGTGGCGATGGTGCTCCCACTGGTGGTGGCGGCTTTCGCGGGATCCGCGGCCGGGTCCTCGGTGGCCCGGTTCATCCCCAACGAGCTCCTCACGCCGATCGTCCTGGTGGCCGTCGTGGCGGTGGGCGCCTACACCTACTTCACGCCGACCATGGGGCGGGTCCACGAGGAACGGCACACCGGTTGGTCGCGGACGTGGCGCTCGGCGCTCATCGGTGGGGTGATCGGGTTCTACGACGGGGTGCTCGGCCCGGGGACGGGGTCGTTCTTCGTCATCGCGATCGTCGCGTTCCTGGGGTTCGGGTTCCTCCAGGGCACCGTGGCGGCCAAGCTCGCCAATCTCACCACGAACATCGCCTCGATCCTGGTGTTCGGCCTCCACGGTGAACTGCTGTGGATCATCGGCGGGTGCATGGCGGTGGCCAACCTGGCCGGCGGGTTCCTCGGGGCGCGGATGGCGATGCGGCACGGCAACGAGTTCATCCGCACCGTGTTCCTCGTGGTCATCAGCATCCTGGCGGTGAGACTGGCCTGGGAGACCGCCACGCAGTGGCTGTGACCCCTGGGCCCGCCGCGGCGGTCGCCGACGCGACCGCCCGCGGACGTAGACTCCCGCACATGACCCTTCCGAGCCCCGAGGCCTCCCGTCATCCGCTGCTCGACGAGTCGCCGTTGCCGTACGGCCTGCCGGACTTCGCCGCCATCCGGGAGGAGGATCTGGAGCCGGCCATCCGGACCGCGATCGACGACCACGCGGCCGAGGTCGCCGCGATCGTCGCCAACCCGGAGCCGGCGACGGTGGACAACACCGTGGTCGCCCTCGAGCGCTCGGGCCTGGCCCTGAACCGGGTCCTGTCGGTGTTCTACGGCCTGCTCGGCCCGGACGCCACCAAGGCCCGCCTCGACGTGGACCGGGTCGTCTCGCCGCTGCTGGCCGCGCACCATTCCGCGGTGATGACCAACCCGGTTCTGTTCGGCCGGGTGGACGCGGTGCTCTCCGCTCTGGAGGCGGGGGAGTTGGAGGTCGACGACGAGACGGAGCGGCTCGTGCGCCGCCACCACCGCGACCTGCTGCGCGCGGGCGCCGCCCTCGACGACGCCGGCCGGGCCCGACTCACCGCCATCGACACCAGGTTGGCCGAGTTGACCACCGAGTTCGGCGAGAACCTGCTGGCCTCGACCACGGAACTGGCCGTCCCGGTCTCCGACGAGACCGAACTCGCGGGCCTGTCGGAGTCCATGCGGTCCACGCTCGCCGCGGTCGCCGCCGAGTCGGGGCGAGAGGGGTGGCTGATCCCACTGGGGCTTCCCACCGTGCAGCCGATCAGCGCCCTGCTCGACGACGCCGGTCTGCGCCACCGCGTCATGGAGGCATCACTCGGTCGGGGCGCGACGCCGGGCCACGACAACACCCCGGTCGTGCTGGAGATCGTCCGCCTACGCGCCGAGCGGGCGCGGCTGCTCGGGCTGGGATGCCACGCGGAGCACGTCCTCGCGGTGGAGACCGCCGGATCGCCCGAGGCGGCTCGCGGGCTGCTGCTCGACGTGGTCGACGCGGCCGTGACCAACGCCCGCAACGAGGCCAAGGACCTGCTCGGCGGCGACGACCGTGAACTGAACCCGGCCGACTGGGCCTGGGCGTCCGAGCGGCTGCGGGCCGAGCGGTTCCAGGTCGACGACGCGACCGTCCGTCCCTACTTCGAGCTCGAGCGGGTGCTGCGTGACGGGGTGATGCACGCGGCATCCGAGCTGTACGGGCTGCGCTTCGCCGAGCGGAACGACCTGCGCGGGTTCCTCCCCGACGTCCGGGTCATCGAGGTGTTCGACGACGAGCGGGCCGAGCCCGACGCCGGCGTGGGGCTCCTGCTGTTGGACTACTACGCCCGCCCGACCAAGCGCGGCGGGGCGTGGATGAGCTCGTTCCGCGACCAGTCCCGGCTCCTGGATTCGCGGCCCGTCGTCGTCAACGTCATGAACCTGGCCCGTCCCGCGGCGGGGCAGCCCACGCTACTCACGATGGACGAGGTCACCACGATGTTCCACGAGTTCGGGCACGCCCTGCACGGGCTGCTGTCGGACGTGGAGTACCCGGTGTTTTCCGGCACCTCCGTGCCCCGGGACTTCGTCGAGTTCCCCTCCCAGGTCAACGAGATGTGGGCGCGTCGACCGGAGATGCTCGCGCACTATGCCCGGCACGTGGAGACGGGGGCGCCGATCGTCGAGGACCTCGTCGAGCGGATGCGGGAGGCCGAGCGCTTCGGTGAGGGGCAGGCGACCGTGGAGTACCTCGGGGCGGCACTGCTCGACCTGGCCTGGCACTCCCTGTCGCCGGAGGAGGCCGACGCCGTCACCGACGTCGACGAGTTCGAGGCCCGCGTCCTCGCCGAGGCAGGTCTCGACGTCCCCGGCATCGAGCCGCGTTACCGGTCCCGGTACTTCCAGCACATCTTCGCGGGCGGGTACTCCGCCGCGTACTACTCCTACTTCTGGGCCGAGGTGCTCGACGCCGACGCCACCGAGTGGTTCGTCGAGAGCGGGGGCCTGACGCGGTCCTCGGGCGAGCGGATGCGGCGCGAGGTGCTGTCCCGGGGCGGGGCCATCGACTTCCTCGACGCCTACCGCCGCATGCGGGGGTCGGAGCCGAGCACCGCCGCGCTGCTGCGTCGGCGTGGGCTCGACTCCTCGGTGGTGGGAGGCCACGGGGTCGCCACCGCCGGGCGGTCGTAGGATCGGGACGTGACGGCGTTCCTGCAGTTCTGGGACAGAGTCGAGCTCTGGCTCGCCACCCTGCCGTTCCCGTTGCAGGTGATGCTCCTGCTCGTGATGGGGCTCCCGCTGTTCTTCCTCGTCGCGGTGGCGGTCGAGAAGGGCGCGGATGTCCTCGTCCACCGGTTCCGGGCGCTCGTCGCCCCGAGAACCGTCGAGACCCGGAAGGAGGTCCGTTGATGCCCCGGTCGCGTGTGACACTCGCCCTGGTCCTGCTGATCGCGCTCGTCGTGATCGCATGGGTCCTCGTCGAGGTGCTCTGACCCCCGTTCCACGGCGACATTTCCGCGATCGCCGCGGAATTCCAACCACCGCCACGCGGCGCCGTCCGGCCGTACACTCCTCGACATGCAGCGCTTGAGTGGGCTCGATGCCAGCTTCCTCTACTTCGAGACCAGGTCCCAGCTCCTGCACGTGTGCGGGCTGATCGTCCTGGACGTCTCCGGGATGGAGGACGGGTACTCCTTCGAGGCCCTGCGGACCGAGCTCCGACGTCGGATCACCGCGATGCCGCCGTTCCGGCGCAAGCTGCACGACTCGCTGCTCAACGTGGACCATCCGGTGTGGGTCGAGGCCGAGGACTTCGACATCGACCACCACCTCCACCGCGTCGGTATACCGGAGCCCGGCGGGGACCACGAGCTCGCCGAACTGTGCGCCCACCTGGGCAGTCAGCCGATCGACCGGTCCATGCCGCTGTGGCAGATGTACGTCATCGAGGGACTGCCGGACGGCCGGGTCGCGGTCTTCGCCAAGATGCACCACTCGACCGTCGACGGCGTCACCGGCGCCAACATGCTCTCGCAGCTGTGCACCCTCTCCCCGGACGAGCCGGAGCTCGACGAGGAGCTGGTCGAGGAGACCGCCGGTGGGTCCGGCGCCCTGGAGCTCGCCGTCGGTGGTGCCCTGTCGCGCCTGGCCACGCCGTGGCGACTCGCCTCCCTGTTGCCGGGGACGGTCGGGGTGCTCCCGTCCTGGATTAACCGCGCCCGCAAGGGACTGGCGATGCCCGCGCCGTTCACCGCCCCGCGCACCCCGTTCAACCGCACGATCACCGGACACCGGTCGATCTCCTACGCGAGTGTGGACCTGGCGGACATCAAGCGGGTCAAGAACGCGTTCGGCACCACGGTCAACGACGTGGTGCTCGCCGTCTGTTCGACCGCCCTGCGCAAGTACCTCGACGACCGGGACGCGCTGCCGCGCAAGCCGCTGATCGCCATGGTCCCGATGTCGGTGCACGCCGCGGAATCGCGCCCCGGCACCAATCGTGTCTCCGGCATGTTCATGTCCCTGGCCACCGACATCGACGACCCGGTCGGTCGGCTCGAGGCGATCCGCGACGCCAACACCGTCGCCAAGGACCACACCGACGCATTGGACGCCAACCTGCTCACCGACTGGGCGCAGTTCGCGGCGCCCTCGGTGTTCGGTTCCGCGGTCCGCATGTATTCGCGACTCCGGCTGTCCGAGCGCCACCCCGTGGTGCACAACCTCGTCATCTCGAACGTGCCCGGCCCCAACTTCCCGCTGTACTTCCTCGGCGCGAAGATCGAGAAGATGCTGCCCCTGGGCCCGGTCTTCCACGGCGCGGGCCTCAACTGCACCGTGATGTCGTTGGACGGCAGTCTGCACTTCGGGTTCATCGGGTGTCGTGACCTCGTCCCGGATCCCTGGCCGTTGGCGAACGCGGTCGAGGACGCCCTGGCGGAGTTCGTGGTCGCGGCGGAGGAGCGGGAGAAGAGCGGCACCCCCACCGCCGCGCGCAAATCGGCGGGCGAGTTGGCGCAGGAGCGCAAGGAGCAGCGCAGTGCTGCCCGCCAGGCGTCCAAGGAGTCCGCGAAGTCGGGGTCCAAGGCCACGGCGGTGATCGGACGCGATCGCGCTTCGACCCGGGCGGCCACGCAGGACGAGTCCGGCGCGGACGCGGCGTCTCGGCCCGCCGCCGGAGAGGCGGGTGCCACGACGGCGCCGGCCAAGAAGGCGCCCGCGAAGAAGGCTCCGGCCAAGAAGGCGGCCGCGAAGAAGGCCCCGGCCAAGAAGGCGGCCGCGAAGAAGGCCCCGGCCAAGAAGGCGGCCGCGAAGCAGACCTCGGCGACGAACACCCGGGCCGAGAAGGCGCCTGCGAAGAAGGCCTCGGCAAAGAAGACCCCGGCCACGACGAGTTCACGTCAGAAGCGGGCGGCGAAACCGACGGGGTCCAAGCCCGCAGGCACCACACCGGCCGCGACCACACCGGCGGCGACCACGCAGACCGCGCCCACGCAGACCGCGGCCGGGCCCGATCGTCGGACAACCGCGCCGAAGGCTCCCGCGGGACCGGGTACCCCCGCCGATGCCGCCCAGGCACCGACCTACAGCGCGCCCGCGGCTACAGTCCTTGGCGACGACGAGATCTCGGCGACGCCGACCCCGCCGATCGAGACCCTGCCCGCCCCGGACCCGACTGGAGATGAGACCTCATCGGACACCCAGACCGGTCAGGTGTGACCGCCGCGCCCCACAACCCCGCCACACTGGCGAGCGCGCCCCCGACCCGCGATCCGCGGGCGCCCTTCGGCATCTACCTCCACGTGCCGTTCTGCTCCACCCGGTGCGGATACTGCGATTTCAACACCTACACCGCCGGCGAACTCGGCTCGGCGACCTCCCCGGTCGACTGGGAACGGGCCGCGGCCATCGAGATCGACCGGGCCGCCCAGGCACTGGCCGCGGCGGGCACGCCCCCGCAGGTCGACACGGTCTTCATCGGCGGCGGCACCCCGTCGCTGGTGGGCGCGGACGTCCTCGTGGGCCTGCTCGAGCGCATCGACTCGGCGTTCGGGCTGGCGCCCGGCGCGGAGGTCACCACCGAGAGCAACCCGGAGTCCACCTCGCCGGAGTTCTTCGCCCGACTGCGCGAGGGCGGATTCACCCGCATCTCGCTGGGCATGCAGTCGACGGCAGCCCACGTCCTGCGCGTGCTCGACCGGACTCACACCCCCGGACGCCCGCAGGAGGCGGTGGCCGAGGCCCTGCGGGCCGGGTTCGAGCACGTCAACCTCGACGTCATCTACGGCACCCCGGGCGAGACGGACGACGACCTGGCGCGGACACTCGACGCGGTCGTCGACGCCGGGGTCGACCACGTCTCCGCCTACTCGCTGATCGTGGAGGACGGCACCGCGCTGGCCCGCCGCATCCGCCGCGGTGAGATGCCGGGCACGGTCGACGACGTCCTGGCCGACCGTTACGAGCAGGTGGCCGAGCGTCTGGCCCGTGCCGGGTTCCACTGGTACGAGGTCTCCAACTTCGCCACCGACTCCTCGGGATACTGCCGCCACAACATGGGTTACTGGCGCGGCGGCGACTGGTGGGGCATCGGGCCGGGCGCGCACTCGCACGTCGCCGGGGCCCGGTGGTGGAACGTCAAGCATCCCGCCCGCTACGCCGCCGAGTGCGACGCGGGCCGGCTGCCCGTGGACGGCGGGGAACTCCTCACCGACACCGACCGCCACATCGAGCGCATCATGACCGGGCTCCGCCTGGCCGAGGGGCTCGACGACGGCGCCTTCACCGCCGACGAGCGGATCCGCGCCGACACCCAGGTGGCGGCCGGACTGCTCCGGCGACGATCGGCCGGCGATCCCGCGGGCCCCGGTTACGCGCTCACCGAGGCAGGCCGGTTGTTGGCCGACGGGGTCGTGCGCGACGTCCTCGTCTGAACCGTCGGCCCGGGAAGTGGCATAGAATCGCCACGACGAGCACAGGGAGGAGCGAGTATGTCGAGTACGGCCGATCGTAGGACCGACGTCTTACGGGCGATCGTCTCCGACTACATCGCCTCCCACGAACCGGTCGGGTCCAAGGCCCTCGTCGACCGGCACTCGCTGGGCGTGTCCAGCGCCACCATCCGCAACGACATGGCCGTACTCGAGGCCGAGGGGTTCATCGTCCAACCCCACACCAGTTCCGGTCGGGTCCCCACGGAGAAGGGCTACCGGCACTTCGTCGACTCCATCGAGGAGATCACCCCGCTGTCGCGCGCGGAACGCCGGGCGATCCAGGCCTTCCTCGAGGGCGCCGTCGACCTGGACGACGTCCTCCGGCGGGCCGCACGGCTGCTGTCCCAGCTCACCCGTCAGGTCGCCGTCGTCCAGTACCCGGTCCTCGGTCGCTCCACGGTGCGCCACCTCGAGGTGGTGAGCCTGAGCCCCACCCGCCTGCTGCTGGTCCTCATCACCGACACCGGCCGCGTCGATCAGCGGACGGTGGAGCTGGCCGCGCCGTTGACCGACGAGCTCCTCGCGGAACTGCGGACCCTGCTGTCCGAGGCCGTCGCCGACAAACGTCTTCCCGACGCCTCCGAGGCCCTGGCCGGCACAGGAGACCGGGCCCGTCCCGAGATCCGCGACGCGGTCGAGCGCTGCGTCACGGTCCTGGTCGGCACGCTCGTCGAACACCCCGACGACCGGATCGTCCTCGGCGGCACGGCCAACCTCACCCGCAGCGCCGCCGACTTCGACGGCTCCTTGCGCTCGGTTCTCGAGGCGCTCGAGGAGCAGGTCGTAATCCTGCGGCTGCTCACCGCGGCCCACTCGGTGGGCCGGGGAGGGCCGGGGGGTGTCTCCGTCCAGATCGGGGCGGAGACCCAGGCCGCCGAGATCCGCGGCGCCTCCGTGGTGTCCTCGCAGTACGGGGCGGAGGGCCAGACATTCGGTGGGATGGGGGTGCTCGGGCCCACACGGATGGACTACCCGGGAACAATCGCCTCGGTCGCCGCTGTTGCCCACTACGTGGGCGAGCTCATCACCGGGCGCTGACGTCCGTACGCTCCTTCCCGGAGCCAGATCTTCCTCTCGACGAAAGGCCACACGTGTCACGCGACTACTACGGGACCCTCGGGGTCGATAGGGGCGCCTCGGAATCCGAGATCAAGCGCGCCTACCGCAAGCTCGCCCGGGAGCTCCACCCCGACGTCAACCCGTCGGACGAGGCGCGTGAGAAGTTCAGTGAGATCACCGCGATCTACGAGGTGCTCACCGACCCCGAGAAGCGCCGGGTCGTCGACATGGGCGGCGACCCGCTGGACTCCTCGCCCGGCGCCGGTTACGGCGGCGGCGGCGGCTTCGGTGGTGGCTTCGGCAGCGGCGGCCTCGGTGACGTGTTCGAGGCCTTCTTCGGCGGCGGCGGGGGAGGCGGCGGCGGCCGCGGTCCGCGCAGCCGCGTGCAGCCCGGCTCGGACGCCCTCATCCGCGTGACCCTGGGCCTGGACGAGTGCGCCACCGGAGTCACCAAGGAGATCCAGGTCGACACCGCCGTGCTGTGCGAGAAGTGCCACGGCAAGGGGTCGGCCACGGACACGCCGCCGGCCACGTGTGGCATGTGTCAGGGCCAGGGCGAGATCCAGTCCGTCCAGCGGTCGCTGCTCGGCAACATCATGACCAGCCGCCCGTGCCCAACCTGCGCGGGCACCGGCGAGATCATCACCGACCCGTGCGGTGAGTGCACCGGCCAGGGCCGCGTCCGCAAGCGCCGCACCGTCTCGGCCAAGATCCCCGCCGGCGTCGGCGGCGGCATGCGCATCCGCCTGTCCGGGCAGGGTGAGGTCGGTCCCGGTGGCGGTCCCGCCGGCGACCTGTACATCGAGGTCAACGAGCGCAACCACCCGGTGTTCGTCCGCGACGGCGAGGACCTGCACTGCACCGTCCGCGTGCCCGTCGTCGACGCCATGCTGGGCGGCGAGGTCGAACTCGAGACCGTCGTGGGCGAGCCCCTGACGATCGACATCCCGTCCGGTACCCAGCCCGGTCACACCGTCACGCTGACCGGCCGTGGGATGCCCCGCGTGCGCGGCGGCGGCGCCGGCGACCTCACGGTCCACATGGAGGTCGTGGTCCCGGAGAAGCTGGACCGCAAGCGCCGCGACCTGGTCGAGCAGCTGCGCCGCCTCGACGGCGACTCGGCCGAGGTCGTCAACGAGGACACCGCCCGCCGCGGTGGCCTGTTCTCCCGCCTGCGCGACGCCGTCGCGGGGCACTGAGGCGCCCGTGACCCCGTCGTTGTTCCGGGCCGGGACGGTCCCCGGTGTCGGCGAGACACTGGTGCTCGACGGGCCGGAGGGCCGGCACGCCGGATCCGCGCTCCGCGTCCGGGTGGGAGAGGCCGTGCGGGTCGGTGACGGTCGGGGAGTGGTGGCGGACTGTGTGGTGATGACGACGAGCCCCGGCAGGGTCGAGGCGGAGGTCGTCACCCGGGTCGACGTCCCACGCCCCACCCCGGAGGTCACCGTCGTGCAGGCCCTGCCCAAGTCCGAGCGGTCCGAGCTGGCGGTCGAACTGGCCACCGAGGCCGGAGCCGACCGGATCGTGCCGTGGCAGGCCGACCGCTGCGTGAGCCGCTGGACCGGCCCCAAGGTCGACAAGGGCCGCACCAAGTGGACCAACGCCGCCCGCGCCGCGGCCAAGCAGTCGCGGCGGGCGTGGGAGCCCGAGATCGGCGACCTCGTCGACTCGACCGCTCTCGCCGCCCTGGTCGCCTCCGAGGTCGACGCCGGCGCCTGCGCACTCGTCCTGCACGAGGACGGCGCCGCCGGTTTCGCCGACGCGGTCACCGCGGGCCCGCCGGCGACACGGGTCCTCGTCGTCGTCGGCCCCGAGGGCGGGGTCTCCGACGCCGAACTCGACGCGCTGACCGCGGCAGGCGCCCGGCCCGTCGTCCTGGGCCCGGAGGTGCTCCGCACCTCCACCGCCGCCACCGTGGCGCTCGCCGCACTCGGCGTTCTCACACCGAGATGGTCGCCCGCGGGGTCTACACTCGATCCAACCTCACCACGACACGGGAAGTGATCCACGTAAGCACCGCAGGAAACGACCGCGCCACCGGAAACGACAGCGCCACCGGGAACGACCGTCCCACCGGGAACGACCGGGATCCCGCCACGGCCACCGACACCGGTGGCGTCCGACGGGACACCGGCGACTCCTCCGCCCGCACGGCCGTCCAGCTCGACCCGGACCTGGCGATGGCGGTGCTCGGCACCGCCGACGCCAACCTCCGCGCACTCGAGGACCTGCTCGACGCGGACCTGCACGTGCGGGGTGGCACCATGACCATCTCGGGCGATCCGCCCCACGTGGACCGTGCCTCCCGGGTCGTGTCCGACCTGCTGCGGCAGGCCCGCAGGGGAGTGGAGATCACCCCCGCCTCGGTGCGGCGCTCGGTGGAGATCCTCGCCGACTCGGGGCCGCTCACGCCCGAGGAGGTGCTCGGCACCGACGTCCTGTCCCGCCGCGGCGGCATGATCCGGCCCAAGACCCTCGGCCAGAAGCGGTATGTCGACGCCATCGACGACCACACGATCGTGTTCGGACTGGGCCCGGCCGGCACCGGTAAGACCTACCTCGCCATGGCCAAGGCCGTCGCCGCGCTCCGCGCCAAGGAGGTCAGCCGCATCATCCTCACCCGGCCCGCGGTCGAGGCCGGTGAACGTCTGGGTTACCTGCCCGGCACCCTGCACGAGAAGATCGACCCGTACCTGCGGCCGCTGTACGACTCGCTGCACGACATGATGGACCCCGAGGCCATCCCGAAGCTCATGGCGGCCGGGGTGATCGAGGTGGCGCCGCTGGCGTACATGCGTGGGCGGACCCTCAACGACTCGTTCATCATCCTCGACGAGGCGCAGAACACCACGCCCGAGCAGATGAAGATGTTCCTGACGAGGCTCGGCTTCGGCTCGAAAATCGTCGTGACCGGGGACATCACGCAGATCGACCTCCCCGGCGGCCAGCGCTCGGGACTGAAGGTCGTCCGCGACATCCTCACCGGGGTCGACGACATCCACTTCTCCGAACTCACCTCCCGCGACGTCATCCGTCACGCGCTGGTCGGGCGGATCGTCGACGCCTACGCCAAGCACGAAGCGCGCCTCGAACGAGGCGAGCGACCCACCATCCACAAGAACAGGGAGCAGCGCCGCCGATGAGCATCGAGGTCGCCAACGAGTCGGGCGTGGAGGTCGACGAGGCAGAACTCATCGACGTGGCCGCGTTCGTGATCGCCCGGATGGACGTCCACCCGGCCGCCGAACTGTCGATCACCCTCGTCGACAAGGACACGATGGCCGATCTCCACGTGACGTGGATGAACCTGCCCGGCCCCACCGACGTCATGAGCTTCCCCATGGACGAGCTCACGCCCGGAGGCCGCCCCGACCTGCCCGAACCCGGACCGGCCATGCTCGGCGACATCGTCCTGTGCCCGGCGTTCGCCGCCGACCAGGCCGCCAGCTCCGGCCATCCCCTCGCGCACGAGCTCGCGCTGCTCACCGTCCACGGGTGCCTGCACCTGCTGGGGTACGACCACGCGGAGCCCGCCGAGGAGCGGGAGATGTTCGGCCTCCAGAACGAACTGCTGGGCGAGTGGTACGACCACCGAGACGAGTCCCCGAGAGTGGACGCCTGAGACGTGGACACCACCATCCTCACGGCCATCGCGGCCGTGGTGCTCATCCCCGTCGCCGGACTGTTCGCCGCCCTCGACGCCGCCCTGAGCACGGTCTCGGTGGCCCGCGTCGAGGAGATGGCCAAGGAGAACCGTCACGGCGCGACGCGGCTGTCGAAGATGCTCGCCACCCGGCCGCGGTACATCAACGTCACCGTCCTGCTCCACATGCTGAGCCTGGTGGCCGCGGCGGTGTTGTTCACCGTCGTGTTCAACGACCTCATCGACTCCACGGGCTGGGCGCTGGCCGTCGCCGTCGTGGTGACCACCGTCGCCGCCTACATCGTGGCCGGGGTCGGACCCCGCACCCTCGGCCGACAACACGCCTACTCTCTCGCCCTGGGCGCCGCGACCCCGCTGACCGTGACCGGGTTCGTCCTGGGCCCCGTCGCCACCCTGCTCGTCGGCCTGGGCAACGCCGTCACCCCCGGCGGCGGTTTCCGCAACGGTCCCTTCGCCTCCGAGATCGAGCTGCTCGAGATCGTCGACATGGCCCGCGAACGCGGGGTCGTGGCCGACGACGAATCCCGAATGATCCAGTCGGTGTTCGAACTCGGCGACACCACCGCGCGCGAGGTGATGACCCCGCGCACCGAGATGGTGTGGATCGAGTCGGACAAGACGGTCGGCCAGGCCGCGCGACTCACCGTGAAGTCCGGGTACTCGCGTATCCCGGTGGTCGACGGGGACAACTCCGACGACGTGGTGGGCGTCGTCTACCTGCGCGACATCGTCGCCCGGCTCGACGACCCGGACGGGCGCGCCGCCCCGGTGGCCGACGTGATGCGCCCCGCGGTGTTCGTGCCCGACGCCAAGCGGATCGACGACCTGCTGAGCGAGATGCAGCGGGACCACAACCACCTGGCGATCCTCGTCGACGAGTACGGCGGGACCGCCGGGCTGGTCTCCATCGAGGACATCCTCGAGGAGATCGTCGGGGAGATCGTCGACGAGTACGACACCACCGAGGTGCCGCCCGTCGAGGACCTCGGCGACGGACGCTACCGCCTGTCCGCCCGGCTCGGGCTGGACGAGGTGGCCGAGCTGTTGGACGTCGAGTTCGCCGACGAGGTGACCGAGGAGGTCGAGACCCTGGGCGGGCTCCTCGCCCTGGAGCTCGGGCGCGTCCCGCTGCCCGGCGCGCACGTCGTGTCCACCGGGCTCGACCTGCGCGCCGAGGGCGGCCACGACCGGCGCGGACGGGTCAAGGTGGTCACCGTCGTGGCCGAGCGGACCGAGAAGGACGACGACAACGACGACGACCCCGAGCGCGAGGACAACCGATGAGCACTCCCGAGAACTTCCGTAGCGGGTTCGTCAGCTTCGTGGGCCGACCCAACACGGGCAAGTCCACCCTGACCAACGCGCTCGTGGGGGAGAAGATCGCCATCACCTCCTCGCGGCCGCAGACCACACGGCACGCGATCCGCGGGATCGTGCACCGGCCGGACGCCCAGATCATCCTGGTCGACACCCCCGGACTGCACCGCCCCCGCACCCTGCTCGGCGAGCGGCTCAACGCGCTGGTCGAGGACACCTACTCCGATGTCGACCTCATCGGCCTGTGCATCCCCGCCGGGGAGCGCATCGGCCCCGGGGACCGCTGGATCCTCGAGCAGGTCCGCAAGCTGTGCCCCACCACGCCGGTGCTCGGGCTGGTGACCAAGATCGACACCGTCTCCAAGAAGAAGGTCATGGAGCAGCTCGTGGCCGTATCGAAGTTCCTCGGACCGGACTCGGAGGTCGTCCCGGTGTCGGCCGCGTCCGGCGAGCAGGTCGACGTGGTGGCCGACGTCATCGCCACCCTGCTGCCCGAGGGCCCCCAGTTCTACCCCGACGACATCATCACCGAGGAGTCCGACGAGAGCCGCATGGCCGAGCTCATCCGCGAGGCGGCCCTCGAGGGCGTCCGCGACGAGCTGCCCCACTCGATCGCCGTGTCGATCGAGGAGATCCTGCCGCACGAGGGCCGCGACGACATGGTGGACGTCCACGCCACCGTGTACGTGGAACGACAGAGCCAGAAGTCGATCGTCCTGGGCAAGGGCGGCTCGCGGATGCGCGAGGTCGGCACCACCGCCCGGGCCGGCATCGAGAAGTTGCTCGGCACCAAGGTCTACCTCGACCTGCACGTCAAGGTCCTCAAGGAGTGGCAGCGCGACCCCAAGATGCTGGGACGCCTGGGCTTCTAGCCTCTCCGCGGCTCGTGGCCCGTGGGACACTGGACACCTGAGCGCGCACGCACCCGCGTGCGCGCCCGCCCGGACATCGCCCCGGAAGGAGGCCCGGATGCATCCCTTCACCGACACGGGCCTCGTCGTGCGCACCTACGACCTCGGGGAAGCCGACCGGATCGTCACCCTGCTGACCGAGCGGCACGGGCTCGTCCGCGCCGTTGCCCGGGCCGTGCGACGCACCCGGTCCCGGATGGGCGCGAGCCTCGAGCCGTTCGCGGTGGTGGAGGTGCAGATCGCCCCGGGCCGTGGTCGCAGTGGGCTCGGGACCGTCCGCCAGGCCAGCAGCCGTGAGTCCCTGGCTCGTCCGCTGGTGGCGGACTACCCGGCGTACACCTCCGGGTGCGTGGTCCTGGAGACCGCCGAGCGCCTCGCGGGCGAGGAGGGGGCGCCCACCCCGCGGCTGCTCGGCCTCGCCGTGAACGCCCTGCGCTCACTGGCCGAGCACCGCCGCGAGCCCGGACTGGTCGCCGACGCGTTCCTCCTGCGCGCCATGTCCGCCTCCGGCTGGGAGCCCGTCCTGGACTGCTGCGTGCGCTGCGGCGTGGTGGGCCCGCACCGGGCCTTCCACGTCGCGTCCGGCGGGACCGTGTGCGTGCACTGCCGCCCGCAGGGATGCGCGATGCTCTCACCCGGCGTCGCCGAGCACCTGTCCGCGCTGCTGGCGGGGGAGTGGGACGCCGTCGGGGTGTCCTCGCCCGCCGTCGTGCGGCAGGCCTCCGGCATCGCCGCCGCACACCTGCAGTGGCATCTCGAACGAGACCTGCGCAGCCTGCCCCTGGTCGACCGCGGCACGGTCGGCCCCGTCGAGCCAGTAGAGGAGTCCCGTGCCCGGACTACCCAGATTTCGTAAGCGTCCCGTCCCTCAGGCGAGCGTGGTCCGGCCACCCACCCCGCACGCGTCGGGTGCCCGCCCGCCGGCCATCCCGGCCGAGTTCGTGCCGCGCCACGTCGCGCTGGTCATGGACGGCAACGGCCGCTGGGCGCAGGAGCGCGGTCTGCCCCGCACCGAGGGGCACAAGCGCGGCGAGGCCGTGCTCATGGACGTCGTGCAGGGCTGCATCGAGATGGGTATCCCGTACCTGTCCGCCTACGCCTTCTCGACCGAGAACTGGAAGCGCAGTCCCGAGGAGGTCCGATTCCTCATGGGCTTCAACCGGGACGTCCTGCGCCGCCGGCGGGACGAGATGCACTCGCTGGGCGTGCGGGTCCGGTGGGCGGGGCAGCGACCCCGGCTGTGGCGGTCGGTGATCTCGGAACTCGAGGAGGCCGAGGAGCTCACCCGCGACAACACGGTCATGACCCTGGCCATGTGCGTGAACTACGGGGGTCGCGCCGAGATCGTCGACGCCGCCCGCGACTTCGCCCGCCGCGTGGCCGCCGGCGAACTCTCGCCCGACGACCTCACGGAGGACAACTTCTCCCAGTTCCTCGACGAGCCGGACATGCCGGACGTCGACCTCTTCCTGCGCCCGTCCGGGGAGCTGCGCACGTCCAACTTCATGCTGTGGCAGGCCGCCTACGCCGAGTTCGTCTTCCAGGACACGCTGTTCCCGGACTTCGACCGCCGCGACCTGTGGGCGGCGTGCCTGGAGTACGCCGAGCGTGACCGGCGCTTCGGCGGCGTCACCAGCCCCTGACTCGCGGAGGCCCGGTCAGTCAGGCAGGCCAGCCCCGCCCGCCTGGCCCGCCGCGCACTCCGCGCACAGGCCGAACAGCTCGACGGTGTGGCTGACGTCGGTGAACCCGTGTGCCCGGCCCGCGCGATGGGCCCACACCTCGACCCCCGGCTCCTCGACCTCCACGGTGAACCCGCAGACGCGGCACACCAGGTGATGGTGGTGCGAGTCGGAGCACTTGCGGAAGATCAGTTCCCCGGAGTCGGTCCGCAGCACGTCGACGGCCTCCGCGTCGGCCATCGACTGCAGGGTCCGGTACACGGTGGTCAGCCCGATCGTGTCCCCGCGCTCGCGGAGTTCGGCGTGCAGGTCCTGGGCGGAACGGAAGCCCTTGGACTCGTCGAGCAGAGCGGAGATCGCGCTGCGTTGGCGAGTCGACCGCACGCCGATCGGCTTGTCCGGTGTCGTCATGGATCTACTGCTCCCCGGCGTGCCCGACGGCCGCCTCGACGATGTCGAGCAGATGCTCGTCCAATAATTCGTAGCGCATTTCCCGACCCTGCCGGTGGGAGGAGACCACGCCGGAGGACTTGAGGATGCGCAGGTGCTGACTGACCAGCGGCTGGGTGACGCCGAGTGCGTCGACCAACTCGTGCACGCACCGGGGACCGTCCCGTAGCTGCAGCACGATCGCGATACGCAGCGGGGCGGACAGGGCCCGGAGCAGTTCCCCGGCCGCGGACACCACCCGCTCGGGAGGCAGGGGGACCGGGGAGGCCCGGTGGTCGGCGTCGTGGACGTCCGTGACCGGGTCGGATCCGGTCGATCGGGGTCCGCTGTGCATCGTCTCCACCTTCCGGGCTCGCTCCCGGGCTCGGTCGCCGCCGGCGTCGTATCGGGTAGGGGACCCCAGTATCCCAGACCCGGGGGGCCGACCGGATACCCTGGTGAAAGTGCCCGGGCGCCGGCCCGCGCCGAGGTGGTCCACCCGACGCCTCCGCCAACCGACTCACCAAGGGAGAACCCCCGACGTGGCAGCCTCAGCTTCCGTCATCGACACCGTCGTCAACCTCTGCAAGCGCCGAGGACTGGTGTACCAGTGTGGCGAGATCTACGGCGGTACGCGCTCGGCGTGGGACTACGGCCCCCTGGGTGTGGAGCTCAAGGACAACATCAAGAAGCAGTGGTGGCGCACCTTCGTCACCGGCCGGGACGACGTGGTGGGCCTGGACTCGTCGATCATCCTGCCCCGCCAGGTGTGGCAGGCCTCCGGCCACGTCGAGACGTTCACCGACCCCCTGGTCGAGTGCAGGTCCTGCCACACCCGGCTGCGTCAGGACCATCTCCAGGAGGCGTACGCCGCCAAGAAGAAGCTGGATCACCCGTCCGAGGCCCCGATGTCGGAGATCGCCTGCCCCAACTGCGGGAACAAGGGCCAGTGGACCGAGCCCCAGCTGTTCTCGGGCCTGATGAAGACCTTCCTCGGCCCCGTGGACAACGAGACCGGCCTGCACTACCTGCGTCCGGAGACCGCGCAGGGCATCTTCATCAACTACAAGAACGTCATGACCACCGCGCGTCGCAAGCCGCCGTTCGGTATCGGCCAGATCGGCAAGGCGTTCCGCAACGAGATCACCCCCGGCAACTTCATCTTCCGCACCCGCGAGTTCGAGCAGATGGAGATTGAGTACTTCGTCAAGCCCGACGAGGCGGACGAGCACTTCACGACGTGGGTCGAGGACTGCTGGGACTGGTTCGTGGACCTGGGGATCGACCCGCAGAACCTGCGTCGCTTCGACGTCCCGGAGGACGAGCGCGCCCACTACTCGGCGGGCACGATCGACTTCGAGTACAAGTTCGGGTTCTCCGGCAACGAGTGGGGCGAGCTCATGGGTATCGCCAACCGCACGGACTACGACCTCACGCAGCACCAGACCCACTCCGGTGAGGACCTGCAGTACTTCGACCAGGCCTCGGGCGAGAAGTACATCCCCTACGTCATCGAGCCGAGCTTCGGCCTGACCCGCTCGCTCATGGCGTTCCTCGTGGACGCCTACACGGAGGACGAGGCGCCCAACGCCAAGGGCGGGGTGGACACCCGGACCGTGCTCAAGCTCGACCGCCGGCTCGCGCCGGTCAAGGCCGCGGTGCTGCCGCTGTCGCGCAACGCGGACCTGTCGCCCAAGGCCCGTGACCTGGCGGCCCAGTTGCGCAAGAACTGGAACGTCGACTTCGACGACGCCCAGGCCATCGGTCGCCGCTACCGCCGCCACGACGAGATCGGCACCCCGTTCTGCATCACGGTGGACTTCGACACCCTCGAGGACCAGGCCGTGACCATCCGTGAGCGCGACACCATGGCGCAGGAGCGCGTGGCGATCGACCAGGTCGAGGGGTACCTCGCGCAGCGCCTGATCGGGTGCTGACGGACTCCCCTGGCACACTGGTCGGGTGAGTAGAACAACCCGGTCCCCGGTCCGTGCGGTGTCCAGGGCCGTCGGCTGGCTCCTGGCCATCGCACTGCTGTTGTGCCTGGTCATACCCGGATTCATCTCGTTCCGGGTGTGGTCCGTGGCGCGTGTCGATGATCGATCTCCGGCCGACGCGATCGTGGTGCTGGGCGCGGCGCAGTACAACGGCATCCCCACCCCCGTGTTCCAGGCCCGGCTGGAGCACGCGGCCCTGCTGTTCGAGGAGGGGGTCGCGCCGCAGGTCATCACGGTCGGTGGTAGCCAGCCGGGTGACCTGTACACGGAGGCCGGGTCGGGGCGGGCTTATCTGACCCGCCTCGGCGTGCCCCCGGAGGTGATCCTGGCGGTGGAGACCGGGACCAACACCGAGGGCAGTCTGGACGCCGTGGCGCAGACCGTGCGCGACCAGGGCGGGCAGTCGGTGGTGCTGGTCAGCGACCCCACGCACTCGTATCGCTCGCGCATGATGGCGCGGGACGCGGGGCTGGACGCGTGGACCTCGCCGACCCGCCACGGGCCGGCGGTGTGGACCCGGGAGAACCAGATCATGGGCATCATCCGGGAGACGGGCGCGGTGCTCTGGTACCAGTACCACCGGCTCGCCGGGAGCAGTGTGGACTTCCCGGACTGAACCGCCGGGGCGGGTCGCGCGAGCGGATGCGGCCTGCCGCAGGGATGACGGGGCGGTGACGCCCGGAGGAGAAGTGGATGACGGGATACGCGTACGACGCCGCGGACGCCGAGCGCCGGGTCGACGAGGGTTCCGGCCGCGCCCGCGGGAAGGCGAGCGAACGCAGCCCGTTCGACCGGGACCGCGCCCGCGTCCTGCACTCGGCCGCATTGCGCCGGCTCGCCGACAAGACCCAGGTGGTCGGCCCCGGGGACGGCGACACCCCGCGGACCCGCCTCACCCATTCGCTCGAGGTCGCCCAGATCTCCCGCAGTATCGCGGCCGGGCTGGGGTGCGACCCGGACCTGGCGGACCTGGCGGGCCTGAGCCACGACATCGGGCACCCGCCCTACGGCCACAACGGCGAGCGGGCGTTGGACGAGGTCGCGCGCGGGTTCGGCGGTTACGAGGGCAACGCCCAGACCGTCCGGATCCTGTCGCGGCTCGAGCCCAAGGTCGTCGACGCCTCCGGCCGTGGGGTGGGGTTGAACCTCACCCGCGCCGCGCTGGACGCCGCCACCAAGTACCCGTGGCTGCCGAGGGAGGGGACGCGGAAGTTCGGCGCCTACACCGATGACGCGGACACCCTCGCGTGGATCCGGCAAGGCGCTCCCGGGGACACCCGGTGCCTTGAGGCGCAGATCATGGACTTCTCCGACGACGTCGCGTATTCGGTCCACGATGTCGAGGACGCGATCGTCGCCGGCCGGCTGGACCTGCGCTCGCTGTCCGACCGGTCGGAGGTCGCGGCGCTCGCGGAACTGGGCGCGGAGGAGTTCCGCGGTCCGGACGCCGATCAGCTGGAGCAGGCCGCCGGGCGTCTCGGCGCGCTCGAGGTGGTCCGCGCCGTGCAGCCGTTCTCCGAGAGCTTCACCGGGTTCGTGGCGCTCAAGGCCCTGACCAGTGAGCTGGTCGGCCGGTTCGTCATGCCCGCCATCCACGCCACCCGCGAGGTGCACGGGGCCAAACCACACGGCCGCTACAGCGCGGGTCTCGAGGTGCCGGTGGAGGTCGAGGCCGAGGTGGTGATGCTCAAGACGATGGCGGTGCGCTACGTCATGAGCGACCCCGGCCACCGCCTCAGGCAGGACCGCCAGCGGGACCGGATCCACCGGGTGGCGGAGTTCCTCGCCCAGTCCGCGCCCGCGGGCCTCGACCCGGTCCTGCGCCCGCTGTGGGATTCGGCCCCGGACGACGCCGCGCGGATGCGGGTGATCGTCGACCAGATCGCCCTGTACACCGAGAGCCGGCTCGAGCGGGTCGACCGGGCGAGCGCCGGCATCCAGGCCGCCTGGGGCTGAGCAGCCCGCCCCCACCCCCGCGACCGCCGGCCGCCGTCAGCCGACCGCGCGCACGACGTCGCCGACCAGCCGGTCCACGCCCACCGCGTCGAGGGTCGAGCCGGGGGAGAAGCCGGTGCGGACCACCACGAGGTCGGCCGAGGGGACCACCACGACGTACTGCCCGTCGTGCCCGGAGGCCCAGAACGCGTCGGTCGGCAGCTCCGCGAACCGGAGCGGGGTCCCGTCACCGGCCGTGTTGAGCCACCACTGGGCGCCGTACGGTTCGGGCTCGCCGCCCGCCGGGACCCCGGTCGTCGCGTAGTCCATCCATCCCGCGGGCAGCAGCCGCTGTCCGTCCACCTCGCCGTCGTCGAGCACGAACTGACCGAACCGCGCCCAGTCGCGCGGGCTCGCCCACAGGTACGAACTACACACCGACCCGCCGGAGGCGTCGGCCTCGAGGACTGCGCTGCGCATCCCGAGCGGGCGGAAGAGCAGTTCCGCGGCCATCTCCGGCCCCAGCCCGGTGCGTTCGTGCAGCAGGTCGCAGACGATGTTGCTCGTGCCGGACGAGTACTGGCGGAACTCGCCGGGGGCGTGGGCGGCCGGCTGGGAGGCGGCGAAGGCGGCCATGTCGGGTTCGAGGAACAGCATCCGGGTGATGGGTGTGCCGAGGTCGTACTCCTCGTCCCAGTCGAGGCCGGAGGTCATGCGCAGCAGGTGGTCCAGGGAGATCTGCGACCGCTCGTCGGTCCATTCGGGACGCAGGCCGGTGGCGGCGGGGTCGAGGTCGGCGTCGGGGAACTCGACCTGCGCGCGCCCCACGAGGGTGGCGGCGACGCTCTTGGCCATGGACCAGCCGAGCTGGCGGGTGTCGGGGCCGAAACCGTCGGCGTACCGCTCGCCGAGGATCTCGCCGCGATGGACGACGACGAGGCCCCGCGTCCCCTCCTGCGCCGCGGCCTCATCCAGTGCCGACGAGACCTCGTCCGGGGCGTCGGTCGCCTCGGCCAGGCGGACACCCTGGGCGCCGTCCTCGCGCAGCGGCGGGGGCGGCTCGGTGCCCTGCGATCCCGCCGCGCGGTCACCGAGGGCGCAGCCGTGCTCGGAGACGTGGGCGGTCTGCCGGAAGCCCACCCCCAGCACCGAGGCGGTCGCGGTCCCGGTTTCCTCGTCGACCGACGTCCGCATGACGGGGACCAGCGGATTGGGCGGGAGGTCGGTGTCGTAGTCCTCTCGGCCCACGAGGTAGTGCAGGGCGCAGGCGTTGTGGGCGGCGTACCCGGTGCCGGTGAGCAGCATCGGCCGGTACCAGACGCCCACCGCGACCACGGCTGCGACGAGGAGCGCGACCACCGCGACCACCGCGATGAGAGCCTTCCGACGACGTGTCATGGGGTCAGAACCGCCCGCCCGCGCCGCCACCGCCGAAGCCGCCGCCACCGCCTCCGAAGCCACCGCCGAATCCGCCACCGAGGCCGCCGCCGCCGAAGCCGCGGGCGGAACCGAATCCGCCCCCGCCGCCGCGGAGCATCCCCTGGATGAGCGCGCCGGCGACCATGCCGCCGACCATCGCGCCGGTGCTGGACCCGCGCCGTCCGCCGCGTCCGTACGGGCCGCTCCGGCCGCCGTACCCGCCGTAGCCGCCGGAGTACTGGGGCCGGGAGGCGTCGCTCTGCGCGAGTCGGAGCGCCTCGCGGGCGAGGTTGAGCGCGCGCTCGGCGGCGGGGAACGCGGCCGGTCCGACCGTGCCCTCGGCGGTCGCCAGCGAGCTCTTCGCGGCCGCGAGGCGCGTGCGGGCGGCCTGGCCGATCACGTACGAGCGGCTGCCGATGAAGTCGTCGGCCTCGCGGACCGCTCCGGCGGCGCGGGTGATCGCGGCCCGGCGGGCGGCCCGGGCGCGGTTGGCGGCCTCGGCCTCGTGCCCGGCGGCGGCCAGGGCCTCGTCGAGGTCGCGGTCCACGTCGATGAGGTGGGAGAACGTCCCCAGCGGATCGGTCTGACCGTCGCGGCGGGCCGCGTCGACCGCCTCGCGCGCCGCGGCGGCCACCTGCGTGAGGGTCTGGCTGGAGGTGTCACTGACGTCGGTCGACGCCAGCAGCCGCGAGGCCATGGTCAGTTCCTCCTCGACCTCCTCGATCAGCGGGTCGAGGTCGCGGCGCGCGGTCGCGATGTCGTCGGCGGCGTGTTCGACGCCGTTGACCAGCTTCTCGGCCCGGGACAGCTCGCCTTCGGCGGAGGTGATGGCGTCCACGGCCTCGCCCTGCTCACCCACCGGCCGGGCCAGTGCCGCGCGGGCGCGGACGGTCTCGCCTTCCGCGGCGTCGAGCAGCTCCCCGGCCAGCGAGAGGTTGTCGGAGATGGAGGAGAGCACGGCCGACGGGAACCGCTCGCGCAGGTCCGCCATGGTCTTCTCGGCCTCGGGGAGCCGGGCGCGCAGGGAGACCGCGCGGCGGGTGAGCGTGTCGACGGAGGCGGCGCCGTTAATGAGCAGGTCGCGCATCTCAGCGAAGGCCGTGGCCTGTCCCTCGAGGCCGCGTTCGGCTCGTTCGGCGCGGGCGGCCACCTCGAGCAGCATGGCCTTGCGCTGGTCGGGCGTCTCGGGGATGTCGTCGTCGAGCCGCTGGACAAGTGCGTGCGCGGCGGCGACCTCGGCCCGTGCCGAGTCGAGCGCGGAGCGGAACGGCCGGGTACGCAGCTCGCCGAACTCGCCTGCGGCGGTCTCGAGGGCGTCCGTGGAGGCGTCCACCGACTGGTCGGCATCGGCCAACCCGGAGCGGGCGCGCGCGTCGAGCACCTCCACAGGCAGGGCCGACATCCGGGCGGTGTCGTCGCCGGGGATGTCGCGAGCGTCCTCGGCCTGCCTGGCCGTCCGCGTGGCGCGGCGCCGGCGGGCGAACAGGACCACGGCCGCGACGACGGCGATGATCACCACGATGATGGCCAGGATGGCGAACGGCGAGATCTCCGAGCCGGAGCCCTGGCGTTCGAGCCCGTCGGCCGCGCCGGTGACGGCGCCGGCCCAGTCGCCGGCGGCGAGGCGCGGTTCGATGTCGCGATCGGCGATTTCTTGCGCGGTCAGCTGATCGGCAGTGGGCGAGGCCTCGGGGTCGTCGAACTCGAACCAGTACCTGCCCTCGTCCACGGCCACCACGAGCAGCGCGTCGGACGCGCCCAGGTCGGACAGTTCCCGGGTCTGCTGCGTCCACTGCTCGACCGGGATGCCGTCGAGGGTGTCGACGAACGTCACCCACAGCTGGATCTGGTCGGACGAGCGCAGTTCGGCCAGTCGGCTCTCCACCTCGCTGGTGTCACCGCCGAGGACCCCCGCGGAGTCGGTGAGCTGCTGCTGCAGGTTCGACGGGGGCTCGGCCGAGGCGCCGGGGGCGGCCCACACCAGCGCGCAGGCCAGGAACGCGACCACCGTCGCGAGCGCTGTCACCGGGGCCTGGCTGAACCGGGAACGGGGTCGCCGGGCGGCGGCGGGCAGGAGTTGGGCGGCGATCATGGCCCCAGCGTATCGGCCCCGAACAGGGGGCACGCCGGTCCTCGCCGGAGGCGGCTACTCTGGGCGTCATGGCAGGGCGGATTCCGGAGCAGGACATCGCCGCGATCCGCGAACGCACCCGTATCGAGGAGATCGTCGGCGAGTACGTCGCGCTCAAACCAGGTGGCGCGGACTCGCTCAAGGGGCTGTCCCCGTTCAAGGACGAGAAGACCCCCTCGTTCCACGTGCGTCCGCAGCACGGCTACTTCCACTGTTTCTCGACGGGTGAGGGTGGCGACGTCTTCGCGTTCCTCATGAAGATGGAGCACATCAGCTTCGTGGAGGCGGTGGAGCAGCTGGCCGACCGGCTGGGTTACCGCATCTCCTACGAGGGTGGCGGGCAGGTCATCCAGCGCGATCGCGGCACGCGGTCCCGGCTGGCGCAGGCGAACGCGGCCGCGCAGAAGTTCTACGCCGAGCGACTGGCGCAGGATCCCGAGGCGGAGACGGCGCGCACCTTCCTCACCGACCGCGGGTTCGACATGGCCCAGGCCCAGCACTTCGGCTGTGGGTACGCGCCCGCCGGCTGGGACACCATGAGCAAGCACCTCATGCGCCAGGGGTTCGAGCCCAAGGAGCTGGAGGCGGCCGGGCTGTCCAAGACGAGCTCGCGCGGCACCCTCATCGACCGTTTCCACCGCCGGTTGCTGTGGCCCATCCGCAACCTCGGGGGCGAGGTGATCGGGTTCGGCGCGCGCAAGCTGTTCGAGGACGACACCCTGGGCAAGTACATGAACACGCCCGAGACGATGCTCTACAAGAAGTCCCAGGTGTTGTTCGGTCTGGACCTGTCCAAGCGGGAGATCGCCTCGCAGCGTCGCGCGGTCGTGGTCGAGGGTTACACCGACGTCATGGCCATGCACGCGGCCGGCGTCACGACCGCGGTCGCCGCGTGTGGCACCGCGTTCGGCGAGGACCACCTGTCGACGCTGCGGCGCCTGATGTTGGACGACAACTACTTCCGCGGCGAGATCATCTACACGTTCGACGGCGACGAAGCCGGCAAGAAGGCCGCGCTCCGGGCGTTCTCGGGGGACCAGCAGTTCTCCGGCCGGACGTTCGTGGCGGTGGCCCCGCCGGGGACGGATCCGTGCGACCTGCGTCAGAACAAGGGCGACGCGGCGGTGCGGGATCTCGTGTCCGCGCGGGTGCCGATGTTCGAGTTCGCGATCCGCTCGATGTTGGAGGACTACGACCTCGACCACGCCGAGGGGCGCGTGGAGGCCCTGCGACGCACCGTGCCGGTGGTGGCCGACATCCGCGATTCGACGCTGCGTGACGAGTACGCCCGCCAGCTCGCCGGATGGGTGGGCTGGGACGACCCGGCGACGGTGGTGCGCCGCGTCCGCGAGGAGGCGCGCAAGAAGGGTCGCGCGCGGTCGGCCGGGTCGGGTCCCGGGTTGCGCAAGCGTGCCCCCGGTGGACCGGGCGGGGGAGCCCGACCGGGGTGGGACGCCGCCGAGCGTGGGGGCGGCGCGGGTCGTGGACGTGGGGGATACGACGACGACGAGGCCGGCGGCCGCGATGCTCCGCAGACGCCGGAGGTGCCGTCGGGCGTGCCCATCCCCGCCGCGGCGGACCCGGTGCTGTGGCCCCAGCGGGAGGCCGTGAAGGCGGCCCTGCAGTACCCGGGCCTGGCGGGTCCACTCTTCGACTCGCTGCCGGAGGAGTGCTACACCCACCCGGCCTACGCCACGATCGCGCAGGCACTGTCGAAGGCCGGCGGGTGCGCGGCCGGCAAGAGCGGCGCGAACTGGGTCTCCGAGGTCTCCGAGGGGCTGGGCGACGACGGGCTGCGCCGACTGGTCGGGAGCCTCGCGGTGGAGACGCTGCGCGTGTCCGAGGAGGCGTTGCCCCGCTACATCTCCGGTGTCTTGGCGCGGCTGCAGGAGGTGTGGGTCTCGGGTCAGATCGCGGATCTCAAGTCCAAGGTGCAGCGGATGAGCCCCGCCGAGGACCCCGAGGGGTACTCGGCGTTGTTCGGTGATCTGGTGGCTCTGGAGGAGTACCGGCGTGGCCTGTTGAACCAGGCGGTCGGCGCGACTCCGGACATCGCCTGACCAGCCGATTTGGTTCGTCGGCCTGCGGCGCACTAAGGTGAGTTCTCGGTATCCGGCATCACCGCCGGGCGCCTGCAGTGATCCCCCATAGCTCAATTGGCAGAGCATTCGACTGTTAATCGAAGGGTTATTGGTTCGAGTCCAATTGGGGGAGCCCAGCAACCAGGTCAGAGGCTTCCGAGCCCTGACCTGGTCTGCATTTCAGGGTGGTCAGCCGGGTGGGGCGTGCAGGGTGGGCCGGTAGATCAGTTCCTGGATCCGGCCGTCGAGGGTACGGCTCTCGAGCAGCTCGAGGTCATACTCCGCTCACCCGACGGCCCGGGACACTCTCGCCCGGCTCTGCGCCGAGGTCGCGGGGGAGCACTCGGCGCGGGTGGCGGCCGTCCACCGCGTGGGCGTGCTGCCGGTGGGCGAGGTCGCGGTGGTGGTGGTCGCTGTGGCTCCGCATCGGGCCGAGGCGTTCGCGGCGTGTTCGGAGCTCATTGAGCGTCTCAAGCACGGGGTGCCCATCTGGAAGCGGCAGCGCTTCACCGACGGCGTCTCCGAATGGGTGGGCGTCGGCGACTGCTGAGTTGGTCAGGCCGGTCGTCTCCAGGGTCTGCGCGGGTTCTGACCCGGCGGATTGATGAGTGTGCCGTCGTCGGCGACGATGCGGTCGGCGAAGGCGTTCCACTCGCGTTCCCAGATGGCGTCACGGGCACGGGCCAAGGGGCCCTTGGGTCTGGTGCGGTGTTCGTGTCCGGTGTCGGTGATGATGACGAGTTCACCCAACGGCCCGGACCGGTAGGCGTTGGTCCCGAACGTCTTCTCGCGGTGGTGTTTGCGGCACAGGCAGACGAGGTTCCACTCGGTGGTCGGCCCGCCGAGCTCGGGATCCTTCGTGTTGAACGCGATCACATGGTCCACGTCGCAGGCCTCGGCGGGAACCGAGCACCCGGGGTGGCGGCAGGTGCCGTCGCGCATGCGGATGCGCTCGGCCATCGCGGGGGTGATCACGTAGCGCAGGGCGTGCTCGGGGGAGTCGAGCACGCCGGGGGCGGGGTCGATGAGGTCGAACCGCACGCTCGCGTCGTCGCCCTCGAGCAGTTCCGTGCAGAGCCATTCGACGCTGCTGTAGGTGCCGTGGACGAACTCGACGCGGTTGGGCAGGCCCCGGGCCGCGGAGGCGATCACGCTGATGCGGATCGGCTGACCGGCCCGCGCGGCGTTGCCCAGCGTGGGCCGGGGGAGGTCCGCCCCGAGCCTGACGTCGCCGAGTTCGATGCCGTCGTGCTCGGACGCAGGGGCCGGGTCGGAGCCGGAGCCGGGGCCGGAGCCGGAGCCGGGCTTGGTCGCGGACGGGTCACCAGCAGGCGGATAGACGGCGAGCGCGGCGAGGGCGTCGGCGCGGAGCTGATCCGGGGAACCGTCCAGTCCGTCCGCCGAGGCGGCCGACGCATCGGTCTCGATGCGACGCCGGAGGAGTTCGGCATCGGCGGCGGTGAGCTTGGCCCACATCGTGGCCATGCCGTTCCGGTCGCCGCGGAATCGGACCGAGCGGGTGGCGGCCGCCGCTGCGGCGGCGTCCTGCGCGGCAGCCGGGTCGTGTCGCTCCACGGCGTCATCGATCGCCGAGTCCACCGCGTTGCGGGTCGGCCGGTCGCCACCGTCGAGATCGTCCGTGAAGCGCGCGACCACCTCGTCCTCCACGGCCGACACGATCGCGTCGGACACCTCCGCCAGGCGACACGCGATATCGACCGCCAACTGCTCGGGCAGCAGCCCGCGGTCGACCGTGGATCGCAGACGGGGCAACCGCCGGTGGATCTGCGTCCCGGCCGTCACCAACCGCGCGGCGTGCCAACACGTGAGCTGACACGCCGCCACGAGGTGATCGCGGGCCCGGGCCTCCGGATCCAGCCGGGCGTACGCGGGCCGACGCGAACCGGCGCCGGCCTCGCCAGCCTCCTCCGCCTGTGCCTGCTCGGCCCGGGCGAACTGTTCGACCAGGACATTCGCCGCCTCCAGCCGCGTGGCCCCGGCGCGGTTCTGCGCCAGCGTCGCGGCACGGGCCGCCTCGCTGACGGCCTCCATGTCGACCATGCCGAGGGGCTCGGGTACGGCGAACAGCGAACTCGTCGTCGTCACCATCCCACCTCCTCCGCCGCCGACGTCGAACTTACATTCGACAATACCCGCGTCGGCGCACTAGCACAAGGGTTCGATCATTTTCGATCACTCACCCCAACCGGGTACCCACCCACTGCGCCAGGGAAACACCGTCACCTGCACCGGTCGACCAGACCGGCGGCCATCAGCGCCCGGTTCATCGACAAGCTGCCGTGCGAGCGCAACGACACGTCGGATTGCTGCTTCAAGCGAGCGACCACCTCGACGGCGTCTCCGCTGACGATGGCCGCGTCCGGCCAGTCGAGGGGACCATCCAGGGTCGTTGACACCACCGTGGTCAGCAGCGTGGTCATCTGGGTGACCCAGGGGTCGAACACGCCGGAGTAGTCAGTAGCCGCCCCAATCACCCTTGTCGTTGTACGACCCGAAGCCGCCTCCCATGGGAGGCAGTCGGCGATCAGCCCGGTTGGAGTGTCCGGAAATCGCCTCGGTCGAAGCTGATGTGGAACCTCCTCGAGTCGATCCGCCAGCCCTCCGGCGTTCGGGTCCACAGGTCCGAGTACTCGCCGAAGCACTCGTAGGACAAATCGGACCGGTCCCCGGCGCCGAGGTGGAGGACCCGCGCGTACGTGAGGCTCCGCGCCCGGTCCTCGTCTCCGTGGAAGGCGAGCTGCACCCGATGGTTGCCCAGCAGGTGCTGGGACGGTCCGCAGCCCCCGAGGTGCTCCCGGACCCTCTCGACGATCGCCTGCCGACCGGTCGCGCCGTACCCGGTCGCGGACTCGGTGAACAGCTCGCCCAGCCCGTCCCAGTCACGTGAGTCCAACGCTGAGGCCACGTCGGCCAGACGCTCGATGATCAGGTCCCTGTCACTCGTCATCTCCCCTTGGTAGCAGTGATCGCCGGGGGATCTCAGCTGTCGTCGCTAATCTGGCCGCCATGACCGACGTCGAGATCGCGCTGTCCACCGGCCGCGTCAAGGGCACCGACCTGGGGGATGTGGTCCGCTACTACGGCATTCCGTACGCCGAGGACCCCGTCGGCGACCTGCGGTTCGCCGCCCCGGTCCGCCGCGAACCGTGGCCGGGCGTCCGCGACGCCACCCGGCCGGCGGCCACCGCGCAGCGGCTGCGCTTCGACCCCGACCCGGCGATCCCCGAGCCGATCGTCGCCGGAACGGACATCCTGCACGTCGACGTGTGGGCTCCCACCGAGGGCGCGGGCCACCCGGTGCTGGTGTGGATCCACGGCGGCGGGTGGGAGTCCGGGTCGTCGCACCAGCCCTGGTTCGTCGGGACCGCCTTCGCGCGCGCCGGGATCGTCGTGGTCTCGGTGGGCTACCGCCTGGGCGTCGAGGGGTTCACCGCGTTCCCCGACGCCCCGGACAACCGCGGGGTGCGGGATTGGATCATGGCCCTGGAGTGGGTCCGCGACGAGATCGCGGCGTTCGGCGGCGACCCCGGGCAGGTCACGGTGTCGGGTCAGTCGGCGGGCGGCGGGGCGGTGCTCTGCCTGCTCGCCTCGCCGTTGGCGGCCGGCCTGTTCCACCGGGGGATCGCCTCGTCGCCGGCGGTCCTGCGGTCCCCGGCCGCTCAGGCCCCCAAGGGTACGACTGCGGCGGGACTGGCTGCCGGCGGTCGGGGCGCCGTCGACGAATTCCACCGGCGCCTGCGCAAGGACAATCCGTTTCTCATGCCGTTCCGGCCGACGGTCGGCGACGACACCGTCCCGGTCCCGCCCCTGGAGGGCATCGGGAGCGGTCCCGGGCTCGACCTGCCACTGCTCATCGGCTCCACGGCCACGGAGTTCGAGGGGGTCGTCCGGGCCCTGCCCGGGGCCGCGTTGGTGCCGGGTGCCGCGATGATCCTGCGGTCCCAGGAGCTGCCCACCACCGGACTGCGCGCGCTGGCCAGACAATCGGCGGGCAAGTCGCTGCGCCGGGCGGTGGGGGCGGTGGTCGACGCCGCGACCATCCACTCGACCGTCGTGCGTGCGGCCGAGACCCGGGTGGCCGCCGGCGCGCCCACCTGGGTGTACGACTTCCGCTGGTCCGAGGGTCGCGGCGCCGTGCACTGCGCGGACCTGCCGTTCTTCTGGTCGGTTCCGGAAGCCGCGAACGTGCGGGCCTACCTCGGAGCGGATGCGCCGCCGGGGCTCGTCGACGCGATGCACCGGTCGTGGGTCGACTTCGTCCGCTCCGGGGACCCGGGGTCCCCGCCCTACGCGCCCCCCGGGAGGCGGGTGCAGGTGTGGGACGAACCCCCCGCGGTCGTCGAGGACGGACTGGCCGACGTCCGCGCGGTCTGGTGGCCCGCCGGCGGCTCCTGACGCCTTGCTACGATTGCGCCGCGCGTGCCGGTGACGTACCCGGCGCGTGCGGGGGGCTATAGCTCAGTTGGTTAGAGCCGCGGACTCATAATCCGCTGGTCGCGGGTTCGAGCCCCGCTGGCCCCACCACCGTCTCGTGCACCGTCTTCGAACGTGGGTCAGCCCGGTCAGGCGGGCCCGGAGCGCCCGACTACGATCGATCTCCATGGTCGCCTCCCTGCTCGTCGCCGGTACGACCTCCGATTCCGGGAAGAGCGTCGTGACCACCGCGCTGTGCCGGGCGTTCGCCCGCCGCGGCATCGACGTGGCCCCGTTCAAGGCCCAGAACATGTCCAACAACTCGATGGTGGTCGCCGCCCCTCGCAGCACAGGTCCGGACGGCACAGGCCCGGACGGCACCGCTGAGATCGGGCGCGCGCAGTGGATCCAGGCCCTGGCCGCGGGCGTGGCCCCGGAGCCGGCGATGAACCCGGTGCTCCTCAAGCCCGGCGGCGACCGGCGCAGCCACGTGGTGGTGATGGGACAGCCAGCCGGGTCGGTGTCCTCCCGCGACTTCGTCGACGGACGGACCCACCTGGCCGAGGCCGCGTACGCCGCCTACTCCGACCTCGCCTCCCGCCACGAGCTCGTCATCTGCGAGGGGGCCGGCAGTCCCACCGAGATCAACCTGCGCTCGAGCGACTACGTCAACATGGGCCTGGCCCGGCACGCGGACATGCCGGTCGTCGTGGTGGGGGACATCGACCGCGGCGGGGTCTTCGCCGCCCTCTACGGCACGGTCGCACTGCTCGAGCCCGCCGATCAGCGGCTGGTCGCGGGGTTCGTCATCAACAAGTTTCGCGGCGACCCGACGCTGCTGGCCCCCGGGCTGCGGCAGATCGAGGACCTCACCGGCCGGCCGGTCCACGGGGTGCTGCCCTGGAATCCCGACCTGTGGCTGGACTCGGAGGACGCCCTCGCGGTGGGTCCCCGCGCCGCCGACGCCACCGCGACCCTGCGCGTGGCCGTGATCCGTCTGCCGCGCATCAGCAACTTCACCGACGTCGACGCCCTCGGCCTGGAGGCGGACGTCGATCTGGAGTACGTCACGGAGCCCCGCGACCTCGCGGGGGCGGACCTCGTCGTCGTCCCCGGGACCCGCGCCACCCTCGACGACCTCGCCTGGCTCCGCGCCCGGGGCCTCGACCGGGCGCTCACTTCCCACGTCGAGCGCGGCGGCGCGGTGCTGGGGATCTGCGGCGGCTTCCAGATGCTCGGCGGGGAGATCGCCGACCCGGACGGCATCGAGGGCGAGCCCGGCGCGCGGGTGACCGGCCTCGGACTGCTTCCCGCCACCACTCGCTTCGGCGCCGAGAAGGTCCTGCGACTGCCGACCGGACGCGCGCTGGGTCAGGACGTGGGCGGGTACGAGATCCATCACGGCAGGGTGAGCGTCGGCGGCGGGGGCGCGCGGGTCGACGACGACGAGGAGTTCCCCGGCGGAGCCCGGCGGGGCCGCGTGTTCGGCACCATGTGGCACGGAACCCTCGAGTCGGACGGCTTCCGGTCGGCTCTGCTGGCCGAGGTCGTCGGCGGCTCCGGCGGCGCGGGTCGTGTGCGTCCGGCCTCCGGGGTGAGTTTCGCGCGGGCCCGCGAGACGCGGCTCGACCTGCTGGCCGATCTCGCCGAGGAGCACCTCGACCTGGACGCGCTGCTCGAGCTGGCCCGCTCGGGTGCTCCGGAACTGCCGCTGCTGCCGCCGGGGGCGGACCGATGAGCGTGCTGATCCTCGGCGGCACCGCCGAGGCCCGCGACCTCGCCGTCCTGCTGCAGGAGGGCGGCCTGCGGTTCTCCTCGTCTCTGGCGGGCCGGGTCGCGCGGCCGCGGTTGCCGGTGGGGGAGGTGCGCGTCGGCGGGTTCGGCGGCATCGACGGGCTCCGGCGGCACCTCACGGAGGCCGGCGTGACCGCGGTCGTGGACGCCACCCACCCCTTCGCCGCCGGCATCTCGGCCAATGCCGCCGCAGCCTGCGCCGCCGCGGAGGTCCCGCTGCTGCGCCTCGAGCGACCGGGGTGGGCCGCCGCCCCCGGCGCGGACGGCTGGCACTGGGTGGACGACCACGACGAGGCCGCGGCGACCGCGTCCCGCGTGGGCCGGCGGCCGTTCCTCACGATCGGCCGGCAGTCGCTGGACAAGTTCGTCGGCCCGCTCGCCGAGCACCACGCGCTGGTCAGGGTGGTGGACCCGCCCGAGGTGGGGCTGCCCGCGTCGTGGCGACTGCTGCTGAACCGCGGCCCCTACTCGGTGGAGTGTGAGCGCGAACTCTTCGCCGACCACGGCGTGGACGTGCTGGTCACCAAGGACTCGGGCGGCGGTCACACGTGGTCGAAGATGGCCGTGACCGACGAGCTCGGCGTACCGGTCGTGGTGGTGCGGCGGCCCGGGTCCGCGCCGGGCGTTCCGGTGGTGGACGGGGCGGCTGCCGCGGCGGAGTGGGCTCGCAGCCTGAATTGAGTATGTCGCCTACGCGCGAAGCGTGGCACAATTGTGTACATGTCTACCGAGCCGCTCCGTGATGTCCGGGCCAACTTCAGCGACGTGGTCGACCGTGTCTCCAAGCACCACGAGCGCGTCACGGTGACCAAGAACGGACGTCCGGTGGCCGTGGTCATGAGCCCGGACGATCTCGCCGCTCTCGAGGAGACCCTCGATGTCCTCTCCGACCCGTCAGCGTTGGCGGATATCCGGGAGGCCGATGCGGCGAGGACGCACGGAGAGGTCGTGCGCGGCGTCGATGCCGTCCGGGCCCTCCGCCCGTAGGCCGCGCGGTGGAGGGCTACGAGCTCGTCGTCGCCCCACCCGCGGCTCGGGCGATCCAGCGGGGCCTTCCGGAGAACATCGCCGCGGCGGTGGTCGAATTCCTCACCGGGCCACTGATCGCGAACCCACGGCGAGCGGGAAACGAACTGCGAAGGGAGCTGACCGGCGTGTACTCCGCCCGTCGCGGGACCTACCGCATCCTGTATCGGATCGACGACGACGCCAGAGAGGTCCTCGTTCTCCGGGTCGAGCACAGACGGGATGTGTATCGGTGAGCGCGGTCTGAGCGGCTGGTGTCGTCGGACAGCGCGCTCGTCGTCGCGGAGTCAGACCAACTCGGCGGCCGTGCCCATTCCGCGGTCCGCTAACCGGGCGAAGCGCCGCGCGTGCGCCGCGAACCGGGCCGCCATCGCCGGATGCCCGGCCCAGTGCGTGTGCAGGTAGGAGGCGTGGACCGACCCGCTGACGAAGCCCTCCGGTCCGGCGCTGCTGGTCCAGGCGGGAGCCGCTCCCGGTCCGCTCGTGCTGGGCACATCCGCGTAAGAGCCCGCCGCGCCGGCGGGCGGGTTCACGGCCGTGCGGTGGAACTCGTGGCCGGTGACCTCGGTGCCGGCGGTCGCCAGGACGCTGTCGGCGACCGCGGTCGACCGGCGGTAGGCCAGCGTGAGCCGCGGGGCCATGGCCGCGTCGGCGTCAACAGCACCGACCATGGGGACACCGTCGAGGGTGCGACAGAGGTAGAGCAGGCCCGCGCACTCGGCGACGGTCGGCGTCCCGGCGGCCGTCGCCGCGCGCAGTGCCCGCAGCATCGGCTCGTTGGCGGCGAGGTCCGCGGCGTGGACCTCGGGGAACCCGCCCCCGAGGTAGATCCCCGCGGCGGTGTCGGGCAGGGCCTCGTCGGCCAGCGGGTCGAACGGCACGACCGAGCAGCCGGTCGCCTCGAGCAACTCGACCGTCTCGGCGTAGCGGAAGGTGAAGGCCCGGCCACCGGCCACGGCGATGAGCGGGCGGCCCTCGTCGTCGTCGACCTCGTGGGCTCGGTCACCACCCAGCGCCACGCGCGCCGACCACGCCCCGCCCGCCAGCGGCGGCGCCTCACGCGCGATCCGCATGACGGCCTCCAGGTCGATCGACGCGGCCACCTTCCCGGCCAGGTGGTCGAGCGAGCGCGCGGCCTCCGGGCGTTCGGCGGCGGGGACCAGGCCGAGGTGGCGGGAGGGGGCGGTGACGTCGTCGTCGCGCTGGAGGACACCCAGCACCGGGATGCCGAGGGGCGCCAGCGCGCGGCGGACCTCGTCGGAGTGGCGGACGGAACCCGCCTTGTTGAGCACCACCCCGGCGATGTGCACGGCCGGGTCGTAGGAGGCCATCCCCAGCACCACCGCGGCGATGCTGCGCGAGGCGTGGGAGATGTCGACGACCAGCGCGACGGGGGCCCCGGTGAGCGCGGCGACGTGGGCCGTGGAGGCGAACCCGTCGCCGCCGATGTGGCCGTCGTACAGGCCCATCACGCCCTCGATCACCGCGACGTCGGCGGGGCGCCCCGCGCCGATCCCGGCCCCGCCCGCGCCGGCGCCGTGCAGCAGCAGCGGCACGATCCGCTTCTCGCCCACCAGGTGCGGGTCGAGGTTGCGGCCCGGCCGCCCGGTGGCCAGAGCGTGGTACCCGGGGTCGATGTAGTCGGGGCCCACCTTGTGCCCCGAGACCTCCAGCCCGGTGCGGCGCAGCGCGGCCATGAGGCCGGTCGCGACGGTGGTCTTGCCGTGCCCCGACGCCGGCGCGGCCACGACGATCCGCGGCAGCGCGGTCACCATTCGATGCCCCGCTGACCCTTCTGCCCGGCGTCCATCGGGTGTTTGACCTTGGTCATCTCGGTGACCAGGTCGGCGACCTCGAGCAGTCGGGGGTCGGCGTCGCGGCCGGTGATCACCACGTGCTGCCGGCCGGGGCGGCTGGCGAGGGTGGCGACCACGTCGTCGACGTCCACCCAGCCCCATTTCATGGGATAGGTGAACTCGTCGAGCAGGTAGAGGTCGTGCCGCTCGTCGGCCAGGCGGCGTTTGATCTCGGCCCATCCTTCGGCGGCGTCGGCGGCGTGGTCGTCCTCGGTGCCGTCCTTGCGCGACCACGACCACCCCGAGCCCATCTTGTGCCACTCGACGGGCCCGCCCTCGCCGGTCTCGGCGTGCAGGCGGGCGAGGCGTTCCATGACGGTCTGCTCGCCGATGCGCCACTTGGCGGACTTGACGAACTGGAACACCCCGATGTCCCAGCCCTGGTTCCACGCGCGCATGGCCAGACCGAACGCGGCGGTGGACTTCCCCTTGCCGGGCCCGGTGTGGACCATGACCAGCGGACGGTTGCGGCGTTGCCGGGTGCTGAGCCCGTCGTCGGGCACGATCTCCGGCTGTCCCTTGGGCATCAGGCCACCTCGTTCCGGGGGTCGACGCCCCGGGGGCGCGCGGTGCGGGCGCGGACGGTATCGGTGAGTCCCTCGGCGGTGACCTCGCCCAGTGGCACGTGCTCAGCGCCCAGGTGCCCGGCGAGCGCGGAGGCCAGGCCCATCCGGAAGCGGCCGGTCTCGCAGTCCACCACCACCGAGGCCACGCCGAGGGAGGCCAGCCCGGTCGCCGCGGTGCGGGACCTGGCGAGGGCGTCCGGGCCGTGGGTGGCGCGGCCGTCGGTGACGACGACGAGGAGGGCCCGCCGCCGCGGATCGCGGACTCCCTCGATGCGCAGGACCTCGGCGGCGGTGAGCAGTCCCTCGGCCAGTGGGGTCCGGCCGCCCGCCGGGAGTTCCGCGAGGCGGGTGGCCGCGATGTCGACCGACGAGGTGGGCGGCAGGGTCACGTGGGCCGCGGACCCGCGGAAGGTCACCAGTCCCACCTTGTCGCGGCGGCGGTAGGCGTCCAGCAGTAGGGAGAGGATCGCGGTCTTGACCTGCTCCATCCGGGTGCGGGCGGCCATGGAGCCGGAGGCGTCCACGCAGAACAGCACGAGGTTCGACTCGCGGCCCTCTCGCACGGACGAGCGCAGGTCCTCGGCGGCCAGCCGGAGTCGGCCACCGTTTGGGCCGGCTCCGCGACCGCGGGCGGACTGCTGCGGCGCGGCGGACCGGATCGTGGCGGGCAGGTGCAGGTCGGACCCGGTGAACGCGCCCGAGCCGATTCGGCGGCCGCTGGTTGTGATGGCCCTCGACCGGCGGCCGGCAGCGCCCTGGCCGGTACCGGCGACGGCGAGCAGGCGGGTGCGGTACGGCGCGGCGGCCGCGGTGACCGTGCCTGGCTCGGGCGGGGTGGGCCCGGGAGCGTCGGACCCGGAGGCGTCGCCGGGGGTGTCCTCCGCGGCGTGTCCGCCGGGCTGCTCGTCGGCTCGGCCGTCGGCGTCGTCGTCCGAGTGGCCGCCCGCCTGGTCCGGGCCCTCGGTACCGGAGGCGTTGCCGGCGCCGAGGCCGTCCTCGGTTTGCTCGGTCTGCTCGGGCGCGTGCTCGTGCCCGGCGTCCTCGGCCGAGGCCCGCGCCGGGTCGGACTCGGCGTCCGGGGCGTCTGCCGACGCGGACTCGTCTGCGGACTCCGACTGTTCGGCGTCCTCGGCCGGCGCGGTCTCGTCCCGGGGGTCGGGATCGGGCTCGTCGTCGTCGCCCAGCAGCCGTTCCAACAGGTCCTCGTCGAGGCCCGGCGCGTCGAACGGCGCGCGGCGGCGGCGGTGGGGAAGCGCCATACGCGCGGCGACGCGGATGTCCTCGCGGGTGATCCGGGTCCGGCCCTGCCACGCGGCGTGGGCGGCGGCGGTGCGGGCAGTGACGATGTCGGCGCGCATGCCGTCCACGTCGAAGCCCGCACACACCCGGGCGATGGTGGACAGCGCCCAGGGGGTCAGTCTCACCCGGTCGAGCACGCGCCGCGCGGCGGCGATCCGCTCGCGCACTGCGGCCTCGTCGGCGGCGTGGGCGGCGACGAATCCCGCCGGGTCGGCCTCGAACGCGATCCGGCGGCGCACCACCTCGGCCCGCAGTTCCGGGTCCCGGGGCGCGGCCACCTCCACGGTGAGGCCGAAGCGGTCCAGCAGCTGGGGCCGGAGCTCACCCTCCTCGGGGTTCATGGTGCCGATCAGCACGAAGCGCGCGGCGTGCTCCACCGAGATGCCGTCGCGCTCCACGGTCACCCGGCCCATCGCGGCGGCGTCGAGCAGAAGGTCCACCACGTGGTCGTGGAGCAGGTTGACCTCGTCCACGTAGAGCAGTCCGCGGTGCGCGCGGGCGAGCAGGCCAGGTTGGAACACGGTCACACCGTCGGCGAGCGCACTCTCCAGGTGTAGTGATCCGGTGATGCGGTCCTCGGACACCCCGATCGGCAGCTCGACCAGGCGGACCGGCCGCCGCTCGGTGGGCGCGTCGTGGGGGATACGCCCGTCCGGGGTCTCGGAACCGCGGTCGTCGGGTGCGGAGGAGAAGCGGTCGCCGGTGACGACCTCGACCTCCGGCAGGATCCCGGCGAGGGCGCGGACCATCGTGGACTTGGCCGTGCCCTTCTCACCGCGGATCAGCACGCCGCCGACCGCCGGGGACACCGCGGTCAGCGTCAGGGCCAGCGCCATGTCGTCGGAACCGACGACAGCGCTGAAGGGGTAGTGCAGTGGCATGGGGGCTCCCGCTCTCGTCTGCCAGGCTGGTCAGCGCGAGGCCGGTCTCCGGACTTCCCGGCTCATCTCGGACGTGCGCGCGGGGCGCGATCGCCTGAGAGGCCGGGTTACCGTAGCGGGCCCTGTGCCGGATTCTCACCGGCTTCCCTGATTCTCCCCTCCGCTCCGCCTGTGGCGGGTCGTGGGGCACCTCGTGCTGTGGGGTCTGTTCGGTTGTGTGGTCCCGAGGCTAGCCCAACGGCCTGTCCCGGGGCGCCTCAGGTGTCGCGGTAGGGTTCCGCGTCATGAACGCACGGGTGGTGGTCGTCGGCATCGGCGGCGACGGGTGGGCGGGGCTCGACGAGACCCGCCGTCGCGCCGTCCTGGCCGCCGATGTGGTGCTCGGGGGCGAGCGTCATCTGGCGATGATTCCGGGCGACGTGACGGCCGATCGGGTGCCGTGGCCGCGGCCGCTGCGGGACGGGTTGCCGGAGCTCCTCGAGCGGTTCCGCGGGCGGTCGATAGTGGCTCTGGCCTCGGGCGATCCGCTGGTCGCCGGGATCGGCACCGCCCTGATCGACCTGCTCGGCGCGGACGCGGTGGAGGTGCTCCCGGCGGTGTCCTCGGTCGCGCTGGCCTGCGCCCGGATGAGGTGGCCGGCCGAGTCCGTTGCGGTGCTGCGTGACCACCGCTCGCTCGGTCGCGAGCTGGCGCCCGGGCGACGTCTGCTGGTGCTCTCAGCGGACCGGCACACGCCGGGAGAGGTCGCCGCGACGCTGCGGGGCGCCGGCTTCGGTGGGAGCGAGATGACCGTGCTCGCCGATCTCGGGGGCCCGGCCGAGGCCCGGTTTTTCCGCGCGGCGCGCGACTGGGCTGTCGATCACTTGGCCCCCGCCCTGCACGTCCTGGCGGTTGAGTGCGTGGCCGACGCGTCCGCCCGACCGCTCGGACTGGTGCCGGGCCTGCCCGACGACGCCTTCGAGAACGACGGCCAGCTCACCCGCCGCGACCTGCGGGCTTCCGCCCTGTCGCGGCTCGCACCGATGGCCGGTGATTTGCTGTGGGACGTGGGCGCCGGCGCCGGGTCGGTGGGCATCGAGTGGATGCGCGCCCACCCGTCATGTCGGGCGATCGCGGTGGAGGCCGATCCCGAGCGGGCGGCGCGTGTCGCGCGCAACGCCGTGCGGCTGGGGGTGCCGTCGTTGGAGGTCGTCCACGGACGGGCGCCCCAGGCTCTGGACGGTCTGCCGCGGCCGGACGCGGTGTTCATCGGTGGAGGCGGCACTGCTCCTGGCCTGCTGAGACAGTGCTGGGACGCACTTCGTCCCGGCGGACGGCTGGTCGCGCATGCGGTGACTCTGGAGACCGAGCGCGTGGTGGTCGACGCCCGCGCCGAGTTCGGCGGGGAGCTGACCAGGATCCAGGTCGAGCACGCGGACTCGATCGGCCGGTTCGCCGGCTGGGCCCCCGCCCGTGCGGTGGTGCAGTGGGCGGCCGTGAAGCCATTCGTCGCTGCGGCTGATACTTCGGAAACAGGGGAGAGCTCGTGACCGTTCACTTCGTAGGAGCCGGCCCCGGCGCCGCTGATCTGCTGACGCTGCGCGCGGCTGCGTCCCTGCGCGAGGCCGACGTCTGCCTGTACGCGGGGACGTACCTCGACGACGGTGTGCTCGACCACTGCCGACCCGAGGCCCGGCTGGTGGACACCCAGCATCTGGACCTCGACGGGATCATCGGCGAGATCGTCGCCGCTCACGCCGATGGGCTCGAGGTGGTTCGGCTGTGTTCGGGTGACCCGTCGCTGTACTCGGCTCTCGCCGAGCAAACTCGCCGGCTCGACTCGGCTGGCGTGCCGTGGGACGTCGTTCCTGGTGTTCCGGCCTATGCGGCGGCCGCCGCCGAGCTGGGGGTGGAGCTCACGGTTCCCGAGGTGGTGCAGTCGGTGGTGCTCACCCGCGTTCAGGCTCGGTCGACGGCGATGCCGTCGACGGAGTCACTGGAGAACTTCGCCGCCACCGGCGCCACGCTGGTGCTGCACCTGGCGATCACCCGGATCCGTGAGCTGGCCGAGCGTCTGGTGCCCACGCACGGTGCCGACTGCCCGGTGGCGGTGGTGGCCAACGCGAGCCGCTCGCACCGCGTGGAGCTGCGCGGCACTCTCGCTGACATCGCGGCAGCGGTGGAGGCGGCTGGCCTGCGCCAGGCAGCGGTGATCCTCGTGGGACCGGCGCTGGTGCGGCCGGGCGAAGCGGAATCGTGGTTGTACGCGTCGAGCCCGGAGCGAGAGTCGAAGCGGCGGGGCTGAACGGATAGGCCGAAGGCAGCGGGCAACAGACAGTGTCCTCCGGCCGCCAGGAAGCCCGAACCGACGCAACGGTATCGGCGAAGGGCCGCGTGGCTCGCCAGGAACGCCAGCTGCGAGACCCGTGAGGATCGGAGAGGCTTCAGCTGCGCTCGCCAGCATCGAGGCGTAGTCACGTCCCCTGTGGGGTACACCCTTACGACACGGTCGAGGATTGGGCATTGACGCTGTGTCGCAGGGTGGGTATGCCTGTGGCTTTCGCCGTTATATGGCGGGGTTCTGTCGACGCTCTGTGGCGGCATCTGCTCATGGCGATACACGCGAGCACCGGTCTGGTCACAGATAGCGGCAGACGGTCGTGGTGTCGCATTTGGTGGGGTCGCTGGTGGTGGCACTGTGGTGAAGGTGCGCGACGGTGTGTCGCAGTGCTTGCAGGTCGGCGATTTGGCGGTCCAGGTCGCCCAGGTGGGCTTCGAGCAGGGCGTGCACGTGCTGGCAGGGTGCGACTCCGGCGTCGCGGATGTCGAGGATCTCGCGAATCTGGGCCAGGGTGAGCCCAGCGGTGCGGCCGCGGCGAACGAAGTCCAGGCGCGCCAGGGCCGCAGGGGTGTAGTCGCGGTATCCGTTGGCGGTGCGCTCAGGCGCAGGTAGTAGGCCGGCTTCTTCGTAGAAGCGCAGCGTCTTGGTTGTGGTGCCGCTGGCCACGGCCAACTCACCGATGCGCACAGTGGCCCCTTTCTCGGCTCTCGTCCATGTTCGCCTTGACCTTCCCCTGCGCTGGAACGTCCACTATGGACGCTGAAGAGGGGTCACGCGAAGGAAGGTGGGCAAATGGGTGTGGACTACGACGTCGATCTGGCCGTGATCGGCTCAGGAGGCGCGGCGATGTCCGCCGCCATCGCGGCCAGCCAGGCCGGTAAGAGCGTCGTGCTGGTTGAGCGCGGTGTTCTGGGCGGGACGTGCGTGAACATCGGCTGCGTGCCGTCCAAGACGCTCCTGGCGGCCGCCGGGGCCCGGCACGCCGCGCTCACCAATCCCTTCAAAGGTGCCCCAACGTCAGCCGCACCGGTGAACCTCGGCGATCTGGTGGCCCAGAAGGACGCACTCATCGAGCGCCTGCGTGATGCGAAGTACGCCGATGTGGCCGCTGCCTACGGCTTCCAGGTCCGCCCAGGCCAGGCCAGCTTCCTGGACGGGGACACCCTGGCCGTCGACGGCCAGGCGCTGCGGGCCCGGGCCTATCTGGTCGCCACCGGTGCCACCCCCGCCATCCCGGAGGTGGTCGGTCTCGACTCTGTGGACCGGCTGACGTCCACCACCGCGATGCAGCTGACCGAGCTGCCTGAGTCCCTGGTCGTTATCGGTGGCGGGTACGTCGGGATGGAGCAGGCCCAGCTGTTCGCTCACCTCGGCACCCGGGTCTCTGTGGTCGGGCGTCTGGCGCCGCACGCCGAGCCGGAGCTGGCCCAGAGACTTCGGGAAGTCTTCACCGACGACGGCATCACCGTGGTCGAAGAGCGCGCGACCACTGTGGCCCGCGAACCAGGCCCCGCAGGAGAGGTGGTGGTGACCACGGACTCGGGCGAACAGGTGCGCGGCGCGCAGGTCCTGGTGGCCACCGGACGCCTGCCCCGCACCGACGGCCTGAACCTGGCCGCTGCCGGTGTGGACGTGGACGAGCGCGGCTTCGTCGTGGTCGACCAGACCCAGCGCACCTCCAACCCGCGCGTCTGGGCCGCCGGTGACGTCTCGGGGGCTCCCCAGTACGTCTACGCCGCCGCCGCCGGCGGTCGGGCCGCCGCGCTCAACGCCCTGACCGAGGACAGGTACCCGCCGGCAGCTCGGGTCGACTACGCCGGCTTTCCTGCGGTCGTGTTCACCCGGCCCCAGCTGGCCTCGGCGGGGTTGACCGAGGACGAGGCCCTCACCCGAGGGCACGCGTGCGACTGCCGCGTCCTGGACCTGTCCGATGTCCCCCGGGCGCTCGTCCAGCACGACACCCGCGGGGCGGTGAAGCTCGTCGCCGACGCCGTGAGCGGCAAGGTTCTGGGCGTGCACGCTCTGGCGGACGGGGCCGGGGAGATCATGCTGGCGGCCACCTACGCCATCAAAAGCGGCATGACCGTCGACGATCTGGCCGACACCTGGGCGCCGTACCTGACCATGAGCGAAAGCCTGCGCATCGTGGCCGGCCTCTTCCGAAACCAGATGCCGACGTCATGCTGCGCCTGAAACCCGCGGCCCCAGCGGGGTGGACGAGGGCTCCCGCGGCGGCCCGCCTGGCGCCGTGAATGTGCCTTAAAAACCTACAGTCTTATGAGACACCAGGCGGGGACCGGACGCCGAGACCGCTTCATGGGCCGATGGGCACCTTCTGCCTCTCGCGAAGTCGTCTCACCGTGAACTGTCGCAGGGTGGTGCTCGGTAGGGTTTTGTGAGTCATAATCATGTCATGAGGCTCTTGGGGTACACCCGCGTGAGCACTGCGCGTCCTGACTCGCAGTGCTGACGCGGGTGTACCCCAGATGCCTCATAGCCCGATTCTGCCCCACAAATCCCTACCGAAGCCGGCTCTGAAACAAATTACGTCAAGACGACTTAGTGAGACTCCGGTGGGTGCCTGTAGCGCCAGGAAACCTGTTCAAAACTGGCCGTAGTCCTGGACGAGATTAAGTGTCTTGACAACCTTTAGGTTTTTAGGGCGTTGTCACAACAGTTCAGCAGACGCTGTATAGTTCAGCAGGTGCTGACTATTGCTTCTCGTGTCGATGTGATGAACCGGTTAGGGCGGGCGATGGCCGACCCGACACGGTCCCGAATACTGCTGACCTTGCTGGAGCAGCCGGCCTACCCGGCGGAGCTGGCCCGGGATCTGGAGCTGACACGGTCGAACGTGTCGAACCATCTGGCATGCCTGCGCGACTGCGGGATCGTTGTCGCAGTGCCCGAAGGTCGCCAGACCCGGTATGAGATCGCAGACCCGCACTTGGCCCGGTCGCTATCTTCCTTGGTCGAGATCACCCTCGCGGTCAACGAAAACGCCTCCTGCTTGGAGCCCGACTGCTCAGTGCCGGGTTGTCACGCCACGGAGGTGCAGGCGTGATCCTGTCCTCGGCCCTGCAGGCGATCGGCCTGTTCATTGCCACCAATATCGACGACATCATCGTCCTGTCGCTGTTTTTCGCCCGCGGAGCAGGCCAACGCGGAACCACCGCACGCATTCTGGCCGGCCAGTATCTCGGGTTCGCCGGCATCCTCGGCGTGGCTGTGCTCGTCTCCCTGGGCGCGGGAGCCTTCCTGCCCCCGCAGGCCATCCCTTACTTCGGGCTGATCCCACTTGGCTTGGGACTGCGGGCCGCGTGGCAGGCCTGGCGCGGGGACGATGATGACGACGATGCAAAGGTCGAGGGCAAGAACGTCGCCGTGTGGACCGTGGCCGGCGTAACCTTCGCCAACGGTGGAGACAACATCGGCGTTTTCGTCCCCGTCTTTCTCAACGTGGGCCCGGGAGCCGTGGTCGCCTACTGCATCGTGTTCCTGGTGCTGGTGGCGGGACTGGTGGGCCTGGCAAGGTTCGTCGCCACCCGCCGACCGATCGCCGAAGTCCTGGAGCGCTGGGAACACATCCTGTTCCCGATTGTCCTGATCGGCCTAGGCGCCTTCATTCTGATCAGCGGCGGAGCATTCGGACTCTGACAAAACAGACGCAAACCCGGCCGCCCACCCGTGAGCCGCCGACTCGCTCTAACCCTTTCGGCCAGAACGCCCGATTGGTACGTCGTACGTCGCCGCCAAGAAGTAACCACAGAAGACCGCCACAAAGCGATCAAGTCCACAGGTATGCCTAATTATGACACGCGGTCCCGTACAATCTAGAGTCTATTGATACACAGACTCGGCGGAGGGGCCTTTTGATAGCGGAGCGGATTGGGACGCTGCGGGGGCGGTCGGGTGACGGTGGCGAAGAGGTCCTCATCGTCAGCCGCGGGAAGGTCCAGACACGGTTCCGTCGCCGAGACGAGTTGGACTGGGGCTTGCGCGTGGAGACGACGGACTCGGAGAACATCGTCGAGGGGAAACAGAAGCCGGCCCGCCGATCGTCACGGCCACGCGGACAGCGGGTGGCGTACGTGCGAGTGTCCGCCGCCGACCAGAACGAAGCTCGCCTGCTCCAAGCGGTGGGGGAGTGCGACCGGATTTATGTAGAAAAGGAGTCGGGGCGATCGCGTACTGGCCGAGAGAAGCTCGCTGAGTGCATCGGGTACCTGCGAGACGGTGACGAGCTTGTTGTTGCTTCGATGGACCGACTCGCTCGCTCCCTGGTCGACCTCAAGCAGATCGTGGGTGAGATCACCGCCAAGGGCGCGAGCGTGGAGTTCGTCCACGAACGGGCCACCTACGCCGCCGGCGGTGGTGCTGGTGCTGTTCATCGCCGCTCACTCGATGCTCGGTAGGTGGCTATACGGACACCCGCCGACCGGCGTGGATCCGGCCAGCGCGCGGATTGGCGCGCAACTGATGTTCTACGGCGGCGAGGTCATCGACTTGGCTCTGCTCATCCTGCTGTTCAGTGGCTGGTATCCGCGAGCGAGCCCTCAACGCGGGCTACTTGTACTGCCCACGCAGGTTGTGTACGCGGTCTGCGGGTGAGGCGCCTCGTAGCGCGGTGTGGCCGCGGTGGAAATTGTAGTGGTGCAGGAATGCGGGTAGGCGAGCCGCGCGGTCGGATTCGCTGACGTACGCGGTGGCGTAGGCCCATTCTTCGAGCATGGTGCGGTTGTAGCGCTCGACCTTGCCGTTGGTCTGCGGGCGGTACGGGCGGGTGCGCTTGTGTGTGATATTGCCTCCGAGGGCCTCGGCGAAGGCGTGGGAGCGGTAGCAGGAGCCGTTGTCGGTCAGCACCCGCCGCACGGTGATCCCGGCGTCGGCGAAGTAGGCGTGGGCCCGGTGCCAGAACGCGGCCGCGGTCTCCTTGCGCTCGTCTTCTAGAAGCTCGCTGTAGGCCAGGCGTGAGTGGTCGTCGACGGCATTGTGGATGTACCAGTAGCCCATCCCGCGTTTGCGGTCACGCTTTCCCTTCACCCGGCCCAAGACCTTGTGCCCGCCTCCGTCGGGGATGCGGCCAAGTTTCTTGATGTCCACATGCACCAGATCGCCCGGCGCCTCGTGCTCGTAGCGACGCGGGCGCCGCGTGTGCGCCCGGACGGGCGCGCCGGTGGCCGGGTCGGTGAATGCCAGCCTGACGCAGCTGTAGCGGGACAGGATCTTGTGCACCGTGGACGGTTGCATGCCCAGGTGGTAGGCGATCCGGGCCGGGCCCCACCGGCGGGATACGCGCAGACCGAGCACGCGGCGTTCCCGCCGCCGCGGCGTCTGGGTCGGGTTGTGGTGCGGGCGGCTGGAGCGGTCGACCATGCCGGCCTTGCCCAGCTGCCGGTACCGGCGGGCCCACTTGCGGGCGGTGGTGACCGAGACACCGAACCGCTCCGCCGCTCGCCGCGGTACCCAATCGTCGACGACGACACACCGAGCCAGACGCAGTCTTCCCGTCGGAGTCAGCGGGGCGTTAGCGTGGGACACGAAGACCTCCGTTGTGGATGTGTTTGCTTGGTCGCTTTCACACCTCACACGGAGGTCTTCCTCATGTCAGCCCGCCATGCCGACCGGTGACACAACGTCCGTGGTCAGTACAGCTACTGTCCCGCAATCCTTCTCGTAGTTATCCCTTCCCACAGGCCCGCATATCCACAGCATCGAAGGAGTGAGCAGTATGACCCAGAACCGAGCAGTCCATGTTGCCCGAGCGGCCGGAACCGGAGCGGTGGCCGGCTTAGTAGGGGCCGGATTGATGGTCATCGGCGAGAAAGCCGAACAGGCGATCACGGGCAGGCCGAACTCGTACGTCCCGGCGCGCGCCCTGCTCACGCTGTTGGGCCAAAAGCCTGGCGACGACGACCGCCCGGACGGGTGGAACCACCTCATGCACTTCAGCACCGGCGCGGCGCTGGGTGCTATTCGCGGCGTGTGGGCGGCCACCGGGATCCGAGGAGTTCATGCGACCGTGTGGCACACCGCCGTCCGGCTGGGATTTGACCAAACCGTGGAAAACGCCACCGGAGTCGGAGCGCCGCCGTCGACCTGGCCCGCGAGTGAGCAGGCCGTGGACATCCTTCACAAAGCCGTCTTCGCCGCCATCACCGGCGCGGTCGCCGAACGGCTGCTACCGCCCACCCTGCAGTCACAGCGTGGACGCATCAGCCACTGACCCCCGCCCTGAAGATGGTGGGTATCGCTAGCCACAGCAGCGCGACCGCCGAGATTCTGCACTCGGGAAGTGACCGCGGTTCTTGCTGACCTTGCGCAGTTTCTCCAGGCACGAGTCAGTGCAGCCGGAAGCCGGACGGGCCACCTATCCGACGCTGTCCCGGTGTGCCGGTGCTGTGGAACTGGCCGTGGTCTTGTGGTCACGCGGAGCAGTGCCCGGGGCAAGGATCGCTAGCAAGACTGCGGCTGCGGCGGTGAGGATTGCCAACGTAAGTGTGGCCTGACTGCTGCCGTTGACAAATGCCTCTTTGGCGTAGTCGACCAATGGTTGCGCCATTGGTCCGGCTTGTGCGGCGATCTCTAGGGCGGCGGCCAGGGAGTCGGAGACCGGACCGCGGGCAGGTTCGGGTAACTGAGGCAGGGCGGGTTGGATGTGGCGGGTGTATCCGGCGGCCAGCACACTGCCGGCCACTGCGATCCCCATCGCAGCGCCGATCTCGCGGGCCGCATCGTTGACTGCGGCGGCGACCCCGTGTTTGCTCTCCGGAGTTTCGGCGATGATCGCGTAGGTCGCTGGGGCTGTGCATAGTCCGAGCCCTGCGCTCATGATCAACAGCGGCCATAGCAGGTCGAGGTAACGTGCATCGACGGTCATCCGGCTGACCAGCATCAGGCCAACTGCGATGGTCGCCAGACCGGCGACGGTCATCACTCGTAGTCCAAATCGCTGTGACAGTCGGGGGGCGATCACCGAGATCACGATCAGGGGGACCGTCATCGGCACCAATCCCAACGCCGAGGCCAGCGGTCCGTATCCCAGGATCAGTTGCAGGTACTGCACCAGGAGTAGGAATACCCCGAAAGTGACCAAGAATTGGATGGCCACCGACAACGAGCCGGCGCTGAAGCCGCGCTTGGCGAACAACCGAACATCCAACAAGGGGGCCGAGGATCGCAGCTCAATCAGGATAAAAAAGGCTGTCGCCAATATGCCGGCCCCGGCGCTGGCGAGAACGATCGAGTCGGCCCAGCCTCGCGCGGGAAACTCGATCGTGGCGAATACGATTCCCGCAACCGCGACTGCAGCTGCCGCCGCGCCCACCCAGTCCACGGGAGGGTGATCATGCTGGCTGGACTCAGCGATCGTGCATGCCAGCGCGGCCAGTAGGGCTCCCGCTGCGGTCAGTCCGACAAATACCGACACCCACGACCAGCGCTCAAGCAGCACCCCGGCGCCGAGGATGCCTAACACTGCTCCGGAGCCGGCGACTCCAGCCCACACACCTACTGCTCGGCCGCGATGAACGGCGGCGAAACCAGCAGTCAGAATCGATAGCGTCGAGGGCATTACCAGTGCAGCGCCCGCCCCGGCAATCGCTCGCGCAGCGATCAACCAGGCCGGGTCAGACAGGAGCAGGGGAAGTGCGGATGCCATGGTGAATATCGCCAGGCCTATTACGAGAACTGCGCGTCTGCCATAGCGGTCACCGATCGCTCCAGCGGGCAGGACCAGGCACGCCAGTACCAGCGTGTAGCCGTCGACGATCCAGGTCAGCTGGGCTTGCGTCGCTCCAGTCTCTACCGCAATCTCCGGTAATGCCGAATACAGCGCGGCCATGGCCGCGACCACCAACGCCACGGCTAGGCACGACACCGTGAGCATCCACCATTCGGCTCGGGTCCACCGGGATGACTCGGTGATGGTCTGTTGGGGTGAGTGCATCGCCGGCCCCTTGCTGTGAGATGGTCGGTCTTGGTCTGAGACAAGTAGTATCACAGTATCCGGCTGGCTGGACAGGTTAGCTTGGACGAGAAGTGACCGTCGGCCGAAGGGGAGAGCGTGAACGACTGGAGTGCTGACCGGCCCGCTACGGACGACGATCAGCTCGATCCGCGACTGCTGCGCTCACGAAAACGATTGCTCGACGCTGCCACGCATCTCCTGAGCACTGGCGGTGTAGAGGCGGTTACCGTCGAGGCGGTCACTCGAATGTCAAAGGTTGCGCGGGCCACGCTCTATCGGCATTTCGGCGGGACCGCCCAGTTGCTTGCGGCGACCTTCGAGCGGCTGTTGCCTCGCGTCGAGGTCTCTGCCGACAGTGGGTCGGTACGCGACCAACTCATCGCGCTTCTCACGGCCCAAGCCGACCTGATTGACCAGGCGCCGCTGAACATTACGACTCTGGCTTGGCTGTCAATCGGATCAGTCGGCGGCGATCCTGCCGATTCGGCCGCGATCACCTCACTGCGTAGTCGAGTCATCGAGGAGTACCGGCAGCCCTTTGACCGCATCCTCACACATCCTGACGTTCGAGCACAGCTCGGCAACGTCGACACCACCTTCGCGATCGTTCAACTCCTGGGTCCCGTCGTGTTCGCTCGCCTTACTGGGCTCTGCACGGTCGACCACGACGGATGCGTGCAACTCGTTGATGATTTTCTTGCTGCCCGCAAGCAGGGAGGCGAACCCATCCAGGCCGAGTTCGGCCACGATCTGAACCGCCCTGGCGCCGTCGGATCTCGCTAAATCGGGGCTTCTTCTTGTCGGATGGGTGTGACCGCTCGATCGCCGAGGTCGCCGGGGAGGTGGCGAGGCAACCCTAGAGCCCGGTCGTTTCGGTGCGAGCGGCGGCGAGCCATCCGCTGCAGTCTGAGTGCGGCCGGAACTTCTACCGTCCAGTTTTGACTTCCCGATTAGTCAGGCTGCTGCAAGCGATCGCGAAGCTGACTCCAGAGCTTCAGCCAGTTGAAGCTCGAGCGTGGGCAGGAGGCTAACCGCCGAAGCCACACGTTCCAGCCGAGTACGCACATCGACCTCGTGCTCGATCCCGGCTCGGCCGGCCTCCGTCCATGTCTGTGCACAGTGTCTGGCGGCTACGGCGAGATCTTCGGTCGCGAGGTCACCGGTCAAACGTGCCACGTCCGCGCAGCCGTCAGCGAGCAGCTTTCGGAACAGGCCGCCACCGGTGCCGGCCTTCTCGATGAAAGCGCTCAAGCTGAATAAGAGGATCTCGAGTTCGTCAGCCGGTAGATGGGACCAAGTCCGGACATCAGCGGCGAGCTGGACGACCGCTGCTAAGCCTTCGGAACCGCTCACCGCGGTCGTGAGATCAACGACTCCTGGCGGAGTTGGGTGGCGCATGTTCGCTGCCGATTGACGGAAAGCCGCTGCGGCAACCTGCGCAAGGTCTGGTAACTCATGCGGCCAGGCGATGCGGTACGTGGTGTGACGTGTCGGTTGTGGGAATGACATCGACGACCGTGCTCGAGCGAGAGCGTCGAACGGAACCTTTTGGACCTCGGCACGGTCGTTGTCAACAACGAAGGCGATCCTCTCCGCCTCGTCGTAACCAATTACCACGATATCGTGGCGACTCATTTGGAGCCGAACCCGCAGGTAGGGCAACTCCGCGATGTCGCCCCATATCAGGGCTGGCCTTCCGGCATCGACCTCCTGGCTAATCCACGACCATCCTTCTCGGGGATCGTCGGTCGTGAGCACTTGGACCTGTGCGCCCAGTAGATGGGGGAGATTTACTTCGAAATCGGAGTCTCTCCCTACCAGATAAAGCGGCGGGAAGAGGTCGCTCGAGCGCAAGTAGGACAGGCCAAGTGACCCCCCGAGGGTGAAGACGAGACCTTCATCGGGCGGTTCTTCCCAGCCGAGGCCTTGCCAGTGCAGGAGGTCTCGCATCGCGGCTGAGCCGCAGTGCCCCCCGACCCGATGTGGATAGTTCTCGATGAGCGTCTGGCGAGTCATCAGAGTTCCTTTCTGAACGGCAGGCGGGCACGAACCGGGCTCTCTTGCTGCGCCAGTGGGATGTCAGCGCCGTTCGTCGAGGCTCCGCCGCTGACCGTGCGAGTCTCGCTCGGGACTGGCTTACCCATTGCGCAAGGAATCGGGAGAACCCGTATGGGCGAAATCGGTCCGGACGAAAGGACGCTGCTGTGTGATGACCTGTTTGCTGAGCATGAAATCACGGGGACGATTGATGCAGTCTGCAGCAAGGAGTTCGCCATCACGGAGGTAGAAGCAGCTGAAGTCGCGGTCCCGGGTGGGGTCACCGCTGAGGACGACTTCGTCGTAACCGGTGTTGAGACCGGCGATCTGCAGCTTGAGATCGTATTGATCTGACCAGAACCAGGGCAGCGACACTGCGCTCTTGGACTTCCCGCAAAGGGTAGCCGCGGCGAGTTTCGCCTGATCGGTTGCTCCGGGTACGCACTCCAGCCGGACTCGGCGACCGTATCGAGAGATGTACTTGCTGGCACAGTCTCCGGCGGCAACGATGGCTGGGTCACTGGTTCGGGCGTGCTCGTCGATCACCACACCATCGTTCAGGGTCAAGCCCGCCGCCTCGGCGAGTTCTGTTCTCGGTTCAACACCGATACCCACGATGACCAGATCAGTCGGAATCGACTCGCCAGTAGATAGTGTGACCTCCCGGACGCAATCGTCTCCGACTAATGCTGCGACTTTGGCGCCCGTTCGGATATCGATGCCCTCCTCTCGGTGGATCCGCTCGAAGAACGTTGATACGTCGGGAGCAGTGACCCGCTCGAGGACGCGAGTGGTCGCCTCGAGCACGGTGACTTCCAGGCCCAGTGCCCGTAGTGAGGCGGCCGTCTCAAGTCCGATGTAGCCGCCCCCGACGATCACCACCCGCCGCCCGGGGGCGGCGGACGTGCGGATCAACTCGACGTCTGCGGCGGTACGAAGGTAATGGACCCCGGCGAGATCGGCCCCAGGAACGCGGAGCTGACGAGGGCGGGCTCCCGTGCACAGCGCGAGCTTGTCGTATGTCAGTGTGTCGCCGGTGCTCATAACGATGTGCCCAGCCGAGCGGTCGATCGCCTCCACGTGCGCGTTGAGAAGCTGGATTCGCTGCTTGGAGTAGAAGTCCGAACTGCGGATGGTGATCTCGTCGAGGGTGGTTTTCCCGGCGAGATACGCCTTCGACAGTGGCGGGCGCTGGTAGGGCACCGTGGGCTCCTCGCCGATGAGGACGATCTCACCGCTCCACCCGTCCTGCCGTAGGCTCGCCGCGAGTTGGGCTCCGGCATGGCTGGCACCGATGATGAGGGCTCGCTGCGATGTCATGTGCCGGATTTCGGGGTGAGGCGCACCATCATCTTGCTGATACCCCGCACGAAGTTGGACTGCACGTACTCGGGTTCGCCGACGACCTCGATGTTCTCGAAGCGGGGGAGCAGCTCTTCCCAGAGGATCCGCAGCTGCATTTCGGCCAGTCGGTTGCCCATGCACCGGTGTACGCCGAACCCGAAGGAGATGTGGTTGCGGACGTTGGCCCGGTCGATGATGAAGTCATCGGGCCGCTCGAACACACGCTCGTCGCGGTTGCCTGAGGCGTACCACATCACGACCTTGTCACCCTTACGGATGAACTGACCGTTCAAGATAGTGTCAGTCTTGGCGATTCGGCGCATGTAGGCCAGCGGCGTTTGCCACCGGATTATCTCGGAGACCATGTTGGGGATCAGGTCAGGGTTGGACTTGAGCTTTTCGAACTGGTCTGGGAACCGGTTCAGCGCCAGAACGCCACCACTCATCGAGTTCCGGGTCGTGTCGTTCCCTCCGACGATCAACAGCACAAAGTTGCCCATGAATTCCATCGGGCGGTCGATCAGATCCTTGGTGTTCTCGTTGCTCTGCAGCATGGTGACCAGGTCGAAACCGGGTTCCTCCCCCTCTGCTAACCGAGCCTTCTTGTCGTACCACAGAGAACTCAGACCGCTCGCCATCTCGCGCATTCCGTCGAACGTCTCGTCGAGGTCCGCAGGACCACCGTTCGCTTCCTCGAACGAAGTTGCAATATCTGACCAGTACACGAGTTTGTGACGTTCCTCGTATGGGAAGTCCAAGAGCGTCGCGAGCATTCGAGCTGTCAGTTCGATCGAGACAGCCTGGACCCAATCGAACGGCTGATTCACCGGCAAGTCGTCTAGTACCTCGCGAACCCGAGACCGAATGAGCGTCTCCATCTCGCGCAGGTTCTTCGGCGCCACCACCCCCTGCACAGCTGCTCGCTGCACGTCGTGGCGCGGTGGGTCCATCGCGATGAACATCTCAATATCGAGAAAACGAGGCGGGGCCCCGATCACTATCATCGGCTCGGCGGAGAAGACCTCATGGTTCTTATCGACCGCGATGATGTCTTCATGTCGGGTCACTGACCAGAACGGCCCGAACGCACTGTTGGGCTGAAAGTGGACCGGAGCCTCGTTTCGCAGGCGCTCATAGTAGGACTGCCAGCGGCCTTGGCGATAGAGAAAGGGATTACTGAGGTCGATGTCGGCGAGCTCGACATCCTCGACGGGAGGAATGGGACTCTCTACGAAGAGCTTCTTCCCATTCGTCCTTGTCACCCAGCGCCGAGTCCTGTCGTACAGATGGGCGCCCCGGATCTGAAGATCCATCGGGATGGCCGACCGGATTCTGTCCCCGACTTCTACATGATTGCTTGACACGACTCTTGATCCCTTCGTCGTTACATCTGGAACTCTGGCACCTGGACGACCAGGCCGTCCCAATCCGCGGACGCGGTCATCTGGCACGACAGTCGAGAGGTCGGCAGCCTTTCCGGGTTCATTGCGAGCATTTCCTCTTCACTTGCTCCCGAGAGGCCGACCTGTTCGGACCACTGCGGATCAACGATGACATGACACGTGCCGCACGCGGCTTCGCCTCCGCAGTCAGCGTCAATCCCGGGCACCGCGTTGTTGACGGCGATCCGCATGAGTGACTGCCCCTCCTCTAAGGGCACCACGTGCTTCTCTCCCTCATGTGAGACGAAGGTTACGACTGTCATCGCTGGCTCCTGCATGGTTGTTCGGGTAATAGCTGCTCACAGCATTGCTAACAACGACGACTGCGGCTAGGTTGATTGAGGGCAGAAGCTTGTTAATTTGGCTCAGAAGGCGGGGGCGATGAATCTTGATCGCGAGGGCGTGCCACCGCTCGTGTTCGCGCAGTTACTTGAGAGCCCAGTTCTGGAGCAAGACGCCGTTGCACGGTTTCGCGAGATCATGGATCGTGAGCGAAGCGACGTCGAGTCACTTCTCGCCATCAACGCCCAAGTTCCCCTGCGGTGGATCAGGGAAGCCTTGCCCGACCTCGACGTTGACCAAGCAACGACCCTCGGTTTGGCGTTCGCCCAGCATGCTCATCTGACGTCCTTCGGACCATTAAGCGTCCCACTAGTAAGCGCAGGTTCCGCAGGCGAGATATTGGAATTGCTTGTCTACCTGCCGCTAATAACCCCAGCCCTGAGTGCGCAGTTCTACGCAGGTGGACACGGAGTGTCTGTCGCGCTCAATGGGCAGACGGGCGATCGAGTCCTAGACTCCCTAGTGGTCACCTACTGTGGTGCGGTCCTGCTGAGGCTGCTGAATATACTCGTTGGCGATGCACCAGACATCACACTCTCACTGGGTTGGCCCGCTCCGGAAGGTCTGCCCGTGGATCAGGATCGGTTAGCTGGTCGCCTGGTATTTGACGCTTCACTGTCCATTCTGCATTTTCCCGTTGACGCGGTCAATCACGTCTGCCGGTTCTCTGACCCCGTGGCGTATCGACTCGCTATCAGTGACTTGCAGCGAAGGCTCGACGAGCGGAGTAAAATCGCCTCGTATTCGGACAAGGTGAGACGTCTGATAGAGAAGCGTCCCGCAGATTGTGGAAGTCAGTGGATTGCAGACGAACTCTCCATCTCTACGAGCACACTTAAGCGGCGCCTCTCTGAGGAAGGGATGACCTATCGCGGACTGCGCCAGTCGGTCATTCGTGAGTACGCGATTCTTCGTTTACTGGACGGATCTGTGTCCGCGAGCGAGATCGCCACGGACCTCGGATATAGCGACCTCGCCAGCTTTTCACACGCTTTCAAGCACTGGACCGGCCACCCGCCGACGGGGTTCCGTCGTAGGTAGCGCTGCCACTTGGTTGACTCGTACAGGGCAACTGGCAATGCACGGTGCCTTCAGCTTCGCCCTTTCTTTGGGAGTGGCGTTCAATAGCTTCAGGCTCCGCCGACACCCTCGACGTATTCGGGCCTGGTGCTCGCGGCGGTGAGTTTGGCCTAAGTCCTCGAGTTTCTCTGTGACTGCAAAAAGTGTTCAACCTCGACCACGATGAACAGGGCAGTGGCAGTAATAACAGTGCGGCCCTCTGCATCCTCCATCGTGGACTTGAGGTCCAATTTCCGGCCATCGCGAGACCGAACTGCAGCGCGCAGGATGTAGGGGGTGTCGAGTAGTGCTGGCGCAAGATAGTCGAGCTCGAGACGGCGCGTCACGGCGAGCTCGCCGACCGAATACAGCAAGAAGCCGAATAGGTCGTCAATCACGGTCGCTACCGCGCCGCCGTGTGCAATGCCCGGTGCCCCGACGTGGCGCTGGTCGAACTGGTGGTGTGCGACGACGCCGTCTCCGTCACGCCGTACCGAGAGGAAGTGACCATTCGGGTTCTCTGGTCCACAGCCAAGGCAGTTGGGGTGGTGGGGAGGAAGCTCGGAGGAACCGGATTCCATGCGCGTGAACGAGGCCACCCAGTTGTCGATATCGGTACCTATCGGCTCGCCGGCCTTGTCGCGAAATGTGTCCATGTCCAGACCTTCCTGTCGATGAAGTTGTACTGGGTGCGATACCTCGGCTTGTGGCGACGGAGATATCGCCGACACCCGCACGTCCGACCCGTGACCCAACCTTTGACCGGGACGTCCAAGGGGCCCTGAGGCCCGATGCGGGTGGCCTGAGCAACTGGCTGTCGACGGCACGATAGTCAGGTCGACAAGGCCGACTGAGCCGGGACACCTTGTACTGTACGAACATACAGTAAGCGGTACCGACGTATAGTCTAGTTTGGGGTCCGTAGGCTCGACCGCAACTGAAGGGGAACCGCGTGAATCGTTCCGCACCAGGCGCCGCGGGCCAGGATCTCACTGCCAAGGCGCGCATCCGCAACGCCGCACTGGATCTCTACGCCGCCAACGGCGAGGACGGCACTTCGTTGCGAACCGTGGCAACCGCGGCCGGAGTGACGGTGGGTCTCGTGGTCCATCACTACGGCACGAAGGACGGCCTTCGCGAGGCGGTCGAGCGACTGGTCGTAGAGCATTTCGCTACCGCACTTGCCTCGGCGCCCGTGGACATCCCAGGCGCCGACATCGCCCGGATCCGCAACGACGCGGTTGCCGACATGCTGGTCAGGCGTCCCGAGGTGGTGAACTACCTGCGCCGCGCGTTGCTAGATCCCGGCGGTCAGCGAGGTGAGTTACTCGAGCGACTCACCGAGCTGACACACCGGGAAGTGGCGGCTATGCGGGAATCTGGCGCGGCGTCTAGGGTCCGCGCCGATGCTGTTCAGGTGGTCGACGTCATCGTCACTCAGCTGGGCCGTTTGTTCCTCCAGCCGCTCGTGGACTCGATGTGGTCCCATCTCGGGACATACACCCACACCGAAGGCCACGACAAGCCGGAACTGAGTGTTCGCGTCACCGAGACATTGGCACCGCAAGGAACGCCGCAATGACCTTGGTCATGGAAAGTCGCTGGTTTCGAGGCCGGACGATGCCGCGAGCCGCCGAGAATCGTTGCCGCGTGACGGCCACAGTGGACTCCACTTTTAGGGGCAAGAAAACGAGATCCTGTGGCACGCCGTTGACTATCTGTCGCAGGCGAACCCGCCAGACGACGATATACCCGTGTGGGGCAAGAAGGTCGGCTGGGCGCTGATGATCGCGGGCCTGGCGTGGCTGATCGCGGTGCTGGTGGCGTGGCGATTCCGGCAGCTACGAACGTGGTGGCTCGGGGCCCCTCCGGCCCTTTTCGTGGCTGGTGTGGCCGTGGTGCTGGCGATTGGAGCAGCGGTCCCAAAAGGGTTCGATTCCTCTCGCTCAGAGATGGAGAATGCTGTTGCGCAGGCTCGCTCCCATCCGCCGGGTTGGTCGGAGCACTACGGCTTCGACACCCCACGGCAAGTAGGGCACGTGGAGGTCTGGAAGCTCAGCCACCGAGAGGACGGGGTGGTCGTGGTCAGCGATGCCGACTTCGTCTTCGGATTTCACATGCGCGGGTGGGCACATTCCCTATAGGGGCCTCCCACGTTCGAACCTGGAGTAAAAGATCTGCAGGTAGAGCACCTCGGAGGGCCGTGGTACTCCTACAGCTACGTGCTGTAGCCGCCGTCCGGAGCGGGCCGAACGAAATTCGTGCCGGTTCGCGGACGAGAGGAGTGGCGACCTTCCAGACGTGACTCAGCCTGGTCGGGTTGACATAAAACCTGGATATCGGCGGGTGGCCCAGCCTGGTCGATTGTCGTGCGACCGACCAGGCCGGGCAATGATCGTTAGCTGATCGCGGACAGGAGTTCGGTGCAGGCCTGTTCGCATTTGCGGCAGGCTTCGGCGCAGACTCGACAATGCTCATGCATGTCCTCGTGCTTCCTACACTCGGTAGCACATTCTGCGCATGCTGTCCGGCATGCCTCGAGCGCGGTCTTGACCGTGGCGAGGTTCTGCCCAGTGCGACGGCTGAGGATATTGCCGGTGGTTGCGCAGAGATCGGCGCAGTCAAGGTTGAGGCGAATGCAGTTCCGTAGGTCTGCGACCATCTCTTCGGCCAGGCAGGCATCAGCGCACGAGGTGCAAGTCTGTGCGCATTCGAAACACGCAGCGATGCAGTCGGCAAGCTTCTGCACGTCTATGCCGGAAGCGTCGTTGGGGTGGGTTTCGATCATTGAAGTGATGTGAGACATCGATGTGCTCCCTTCTTCTCCGAGTCGTCGCTGGAGGCGCCCAGCTGACGCCGACGCTACTGATGCGCAGTGCTGGCTACAGTCCCTCGGGCCGACCTTCGCAGAATCTTTGTAATAGCAAGCGTCCAGTACCCGTTGTAGCTGCTTTTGGCAGGGGGGCGGATCATTGTTCCGAGCGGTGACGCACGGTGAGCCACTGCGCTGCGATGATGACTAGGGCCACGATGGCGGTGATGCCCAGCGTGAGCGGGTCTGATTGCGCCTTGAGGAGGAGGAAGGGTACGAGCACTGCGACGTCGAGGACGATCGCGACCCACGGGATCCACGCCTTGGCATTGACGTCGTCCTTGAGGCGTCGGACGATCCCGTAATGGATGGCGATGTCCATTGCCAGGTACAAGATCGCCCCCAGGGAGGCGATCTGTGACAGGTCGAAGAAGGCTGCCATGAGGATCGCCAGGCCGGCTGTGATGTAGAGCGACTGGTGTCCGCCGGCCCCGGGCAGGCCCGGCACCTGCCCCATGTCGCGGAGCATGTCGTAGAGCTTGGAGACCGAGAACAAGCTCGCGATGAGTCCTGACAGCGTCGCCACCACCGCGATGATCACGGTCAGCGTGACGCCCCAGGATCCGAACATCGGCTCGGCCGCCTCGGCGAGGGCATAGTCGCGGGCCCCGATGATCTGCGGCACGGTCAGGCTGGCGGTCACTGCGACGGTGATCAGCAAGTAGAGGACGGTGCACAGGGCGATCGAGATCATGATGGAGCGGCCGATATTGCGCTCCGGGTCCCGCAGGTCCGCACCCTGGTTGGTGATCGTGGTGAAGCCCTTGTAGGCCAGGATGCACAGGGTCACCCCGGCCAGGAATCCCATCCAGCCGTGGTCCGGTGGGGTGCGGTCGGCGACGGTGACCAGCCGGCCCAGCGAGGACACGCCCGCGGCCAGGATGCCACCGATCGCCAGCACCGCGATGCCCACGATCTTGAGCGCCGCGGTAGCGGTGGCTGAGCGCTCGACCCACTGGTTGCCCACCAGGTTGACCAGCGCGGCGGCGGAGATGGCGAGAACTGCCAGCACGGGCACCCACAGGGAGGAGTCCTGCATGCCGAACGGCCGCAGCACGTAGGTGCCGAAGGTCCGCCCCAGCAGGGACTCGGCGAGGATCATCGACACGTACATGAACAGGGAGAACGTGCCGGCCGCCACCCCGGGCCCGTAGGCGGCCTTGAGCAACATCGCGATCCCGCCCGAGGACGGGTTGGTGGCCGAGTACCGGATGTAGGAGTAGGAACTGAACGCCACCACCACCGCGCCGGCGAGGAACGCCCACGGCACCCAGCCGCCGGCCAATTCCGCGACCTGGCCCACCAGGGCGAAGATGCCGGCTCCGATCATTACCCCGGTTCCCAGTGCGACGGATCCGGTGAGAGTGAGCTTGTCTTGGGACTGTGTGCTGTGGTCCATGCTGACCGCACTACCTTCCTGCCGGTGGGTGGCCGCGTCGGTGGCGATATCGGCGCGAGTGGGGATGTCAGGCGAGTTGCATAGTGGTCAGGCAGGTGAGGTCGTCGTCGCCCGTGGAGATCGGAGCGGTGGCCGTTCTGCCGTCGTGGTCGATGGTGAGCGTGGCCGTGATGCCTCGCGGTAGCCAGAGCCCGAGGAAGCCGTTGTCGTAGGTGGTGCGCGGTTCGTCGATGAGGGTGTCACCGGAGGCGTTATCGGTGACTGTGACGTGCACCTGTTCGTTGGCGATCTCGCCGAGGCAAGTGGTCAGGCTGTGGAATCGGCAGGGGTGGGTGCTCGTGTAATACGGAGCCACTGACAGATAGAACTGGTCCTCTGGAATAGGAATCGTCTCGAGGCTCTCATCGCCACTGGTCAAGACCAGCTCTGTCGGCTGCACCGAGGCGATCAGATCGTTCGGCCTGTCGGCCACCGGCATGGTGTCGAGCGTGTTGATGATCTGGGGTGCGTCGAGGCCGGCGAGGTCGTAGTGCTCCAACGACGCGGGAGGCCAGTTGGGTACTGCATTTTCGGCGGGCCCGGGCGAGCAGCCGGTCAGGGTCAGGGCAGCGGCGGCAACGAGCGCGATCGCGGCTCGTCTCCGAGTGGAGTGGGTGGTGTTCATCGGATTCATCCTCGTTGCATCGCTGTGGTGACGGTGTCCGGGCGGAGGTCGAGACGGCGCAGCAGCTGCGCGTTGAGAGCAACGACGACGGTGGAGGCGGACATGAGGATGGCGCCGACGCCCATGGGCAGTACGAATCCGATCGGGGCCAGGACACCTGCGGCCAGGGGCACGGCGGCGAGGTTGTAGCCGGCGGCCCACCACAGGTTCTGCTTCATCTTGCGGTAGCTCGCCCGGGAGAGTTCGATGACCGAGAGCACAGAGCGGGGATCCGATGAGGCCAGGATGACGCCGGCGGAGCCGATCGCCACGTCGGTCCCGGCGCCGATGGCGATGCCGACGTCGGCTTGGGCCAGTGCGGGCGCGTCGTTGACCCCGTCGCCGACCATGGCGACCTTCTTGCCTTCGGACTGCAGTTCGGCGACTTTGGCGGCCTTGTCTTCTGGCCGGACCCCGGCGAAGACCCGGTCGATGCCGAGTTCGGCGGCGACGGTGTCGGCCACGGCGCGAGCATCGCCGGTGATCATGACGACTTGGGCTCCGGCGGCATGCAGGGCGTCGACGGCGTCCCGGGATTCCGGCCGGATCTCGTCGGCCAGCCGCAGCGCGCCGATCACCCGGCCCTCGGCGAGGATGTGCAGGATGATCGCGCCCTCGCCTCGCCACTGGTCGGCGATGGGGAGTTCATTGCGTCCGTGCTGATCGAGCAGGTGGGGGCCGCCGACTTCGACCACGGTGCCGTTCACCGTGGCCTTGACGCCCACGGCCGGGGAGGAGGAGAAGTCGGTCGCCTTCGACACGGTCAGGTCGCGGGTCTGTGCGGCCCCGACCACGGCTCTGGCCAGCGGGTGCTCACTGTCGGACTCGGCGGCTGCAGCCAGGGCAAGCACCTCGTTGGCGGTGTGCCCGTCTATTGATTCGATTCCGGTGACGGTGGGTTCGCCCTTGGTCAGGGTGCCGGTCTTGTCGAACAGGACGGCGTCGACGGTGCGCATCGACTCGAGCGCGAGGCGGTCCTTGATCAGTACGCCGCCGCGGGCGGCGCGTTCGGTGGCGATGGAGACCACCAGCGGGATCGCCAATCCCAGCGCGTGGGGGCAGGCGATGACCAGCACGGTGATCGTGCGCACCACACCCGCGTCCGGCAACCCGAGAGCGCTCCAGATGATCGCGGTGATCACGGCCGATGCGAGGGCGAACCAGAACAACCAGCCGGCCGCGGTGTCGGCGATGCGCTGGGCCCGCGAGGAGGATGCCTGTGCGTCGGCCACCAGCCTCTGAATTCCGGCCAGAGCGGTGTCGTCCCCTGTCGCCGAGACCTTCACGCGCAGGCCGGAGTCAGTGGCCACGGTGCCTGCGACGACCTGCTCGCCGATGCCGCGGCGGACCGCCTTGGATTCGCCGGTGACCATGGATTCGTCCATGCTGGCCGAGCCGTCGATGATCGTGCCGTCGGCGGGCACAGAAGCACCGGGGCGGACGATCACCACGTCGCCGACCACCAGGTCGGCCGGGGAGACGATGACGACGTCGTCATCGTCGACCTTCTCGGCCTCATCCGGCAGCAGCGCCGCCAGGGAGTCGAGCGCGGAGGTGGTCTGCGCCAGGGAGCGCATCTCGATCCAGTGGCCCAGCAGCATGATCACCACCAGCAGGGCCAGTTCCCACCAGAAGTTCAGCTCATGATCCAGGATGCGCAGGGTAGCGCCCCAGGAGGCGATGAACGCCACCGTGATCGCCAGGCCGATCAGGAGCATCATGCCGGGCTGGCGAGCGCGGAGCTCGGACAGCGCGCCGGTCAGGAACGGCCGACCGCCCCAGAGATAAATCACCGTGCCCAGGGCGGGGGAGACCCACCACACCCAGCCGGCCTCCGGCAGCTGGTAGCCGATGAGGTCGGCGAACATGTCATTGAAGCCGACCACCGGCACTGCCAAAACGAGCATGATCCAGAACAGCCGCCGGAACTGCCCGACGTGGTCTGCGTGCCCCGCATGACCGCCGTGGTCTTCATGACCGGAGTGATGCTGTCCGGTGTGGCCGTGGCCCGCCGCGTCGTCAGCTGCGCCCGGGTGATGATGTTCGGCTACCGAGGTGGCCATCTCGTCGGGGCGGCCGGCCGAACCGTCACCGGGTCCGCCGCGGCGATCATGGTGGTGGTGATCGTGTGGCTGACTCATTTGGCTACTTTCGTGTGAGCGCCGGCGGCCACGGCGGCGTCATCGTCAGCCTGCGGACGGCCGGTGGCGGCGATTCGTTCTAGGTCCGTGGGCGTGGAGCAGCACGAACACGCTTCCTTGACGGCCGTGAGCGGGAGCGCAGAGCGCGTTGTGGAGAACATGGATTTTCCTCTCCGCGTGGTGTGGTGTCTCGGGTGTCGTTCCGGGCCGGTGTGGCCCATGGCGATCGGGTGGTTAGAGCGAGGTGAGCAGGTCGCGCATGGTGTCGATCTCCTGCTGCTGGGTGTCGATGATGGTCTGGGCCAACTCGACCGCAGGCTGGTAGCGGCCACCTTCGACCTCCTCCTCGGCCATGGCGATGGCGCCCTGGTGATGGGCGATCATCTGCTCCAAAAACATCCGGGCGGCGTCGGCTCCCTGTGCGTCGGACAGCTGTTCTAGTTCGTCGTCGGAGAGCATTCCCTCCATCATGGACATGTCGTGACCGCCGTGACCATCCTGCGGTTCGGTCGCCTCGCCCCACTGCTCCAGCCAGTCGGTCAGCTGCGCGATCTCGGGGCCCTGGGCAGCCTTGATCTCCTCGGCGAGCGCCGCGACGTCGGCGGGGATGTCGTCCTTGGCCAGGATGATGTCGCTCATCTCGATCGCCTGCTGGTGGTGCGGGAGCATCATCTGCGCGAACATCACGTCGGCCTGCGAATGCTCCTCGTCCTGGCCAGAGGCAACGGTGCCGGCCACGGATGTGGTGGCGCCGGCCACGGTGGTGGGCGCGGCGGGCGAGGCTTCGGTGCTGTCGGTGCTGTCGGTGCAGGCGGACAGCGTCAGGGCAACGGCGGTCAGGGCTGCGGGCAGGAGCAGAGTGGTGCGGGTCATCGTGGTCGATGTCCTTTCGGGTCGGCGTCAAGATCGGGTGGTGTGTCGATCGGGTGGTGGTCAGGCGAGGTAGGACAAGGTGGTCATCATTCCGGCTTCCTGGTGGTAGGCGTTGTGGCAGTGGAAGGCCCATTGGCCGGGGTTGTTCGCGTCGAACTCGATCTCGATAGTCCGCATGGGGCGGATCGTGACGGTGTCTTTGCGCAGCCCGCTGTCGGCGAGGGCGAAGGTGTGACCGTGAAGGTGCATCGGGTGGGCCATGTCGGACATGTTGCGCAGCCGCATCCGGACCCGGTCGCCGCGGGAGACCTCCAACGGCGTGGTGTCGGGGTGGGTTTGCCCGTTGAGTGTCCAGCGATACGGCATCATGCTGCCGCCCATGTCGACGCTGAGGTAGCGGTCGTGCCCTCGGCCGGGCAGTCGAGAGTCCGGCGCTGGGGTCAGATCCGCGGCCAGCAGCACCGGTCCGTCGAGTTCGCCGGGGCGCGGGTCGGCGGGTAGCTCGCCGGCCCCGGTGCGCACGAGGGCGTACCCGTACCCGTTCTTGCCTTCTGCCTCGGCGAAGAGGGGAAACACCCCGTCTGTCAGCGTGACCACGGCGTCGACCCTCTCGCCCATTCCGAGCAGGATCGCCTCCGTCTCCTGGGGAGCGGTGGGAAAGCCGTCGGTGTCGGTGACGGTCATCGTGTGTCCGCCGAGGGCGACGCGGAAGAACGTGTCCGCCCCGGCGTTGATGATCCGGATCTTCGCGCGTTGGCCCGGGCTGGCAGTCCACGAGACCGGATCGGCCGGGACTCGGCCGTTGACCAAGTAGTGCGGATAGTGGACGTCCCCGGCGACACCGAGCAACCGGGAGGTCATCATCGGGTTGCTGGACCGTGCGCCCCCCATCTGGCCGTGCCCCATTCCGGCCATCGGCCGGCCCCGAGCGCCGGGGGCATCCATGCCCACTCGCCCGGCGGCGTCCTCGGGCGTGCCGTCGATGCCGTCGATCCAGTCGTCGAGGACGACGATCCATTCGTGGTCATAGTCCCCGGGGTCGGCGGGATCGTCGATGATCAGCGGACCGTACAGGCCCCGGTCGAGCTGCAGCCCGGAGTGTGAGTGGTACCAATGAGTCCCGGCGTGGGGGACTGTGAAGTCGTAGGTGAACCGGGCGCCCGGATGGATCGGGTCCTGGGTCAGACCGGGCACTCCGTCCATATCGTTGCGCAGGGCGATGCCGTGCCAGTGCACGCTCGTCTCCTGGTCGAGCTGGTTATCCACCTCGACTTGCAGCAGATCTCCTGCCCGGGCCCGCAGGACCGGACCCGGAACAGTGTCAGCAAATGCCCAGGTCGACACCACGAGACCACCGAGATCGACCTCCACCGGGCGCGGGGACAGCCGAGCGTTCACCACCTGCTGGCCTGGTCGCTGGCGCTCGGCCTCCAGGTCCCGGATCGCCGGATCCGACGCCGACACCGGCACCCCCGAGGGCGCCGGCTCGCTGCAGGCGGTCACCGCACCCGCGCCGGCCAGGACCGAACCGATGAGAAATGCCCGCCGTGACAACTCCTTCACCGGTCGTCCGCCGAGGGCGACGGCCCGAACAGGGCAGTGACCAGGAGCAGGGTCGACGCCCACAGTGCGGTGACGACCACGGCGCCGACCGACAATGCGACCCATCCGAGCATGAGGTACCTCCCGTGTCCGACTCGACCGCCCATGGTGACCGGCCACCCGAGCGTTCTGGATGGAGATCGTGTGAAGATTCGGTCAAGGCGCCCACTCGGGTGAAGGATTTCCAGGAGTTGCGGCGAAGATGGCCTGCATGCCCCCTTCCGTTTCTGGCGCTCGCAGTTCGCATCCCCAGCAGCACGCCGGTCCGCGGGCGCTGGTGGTCGATGACGAGGAGCCCCTCGCCGACCTGGTCGGGTCCTATCTCGAGCGCGACGGGTTCGATGTCACGATCACCGGGGACGGACAGGAGGCGGTGGGTCTGGCTCGTCGAATCGATCCCGATGTCATCGTTCTCGACCTGGGGCTGCCCGGGCTGGACGGGATCGAGGTATGCCGTCAGGTCAGGACGCACTCCGACGCCTACATCGTCATGCTTACGGCCCGGACCGAGGAGGTCGACACGCTGATCGGCCTGTCCGTCGGCGCGGATGATTACATGACCAAACCGTTCAGCCCGCGCGAGCTCTCGGCCAGGATCCAGGCGATGATGCGCAGACCTCGAACCGGCGCCACCGAAATCGACCACGGCAGGTCGCCGGAGCAGGTACGGACCGTCGGCGACCTGACTATTGACACCGCGGGCCGAGAGGTCACCGTCGGCGGCGCCGATGTCGCGCTGACCCGCACCGAGTTCGACATCCTCGCCGCGCTCGCCCGCGACCCTGGGGTCGTCTTCAGCCGAGCCCAGCTGATGGCCGCCGTGTGGGGCCCGAACTGGGTGGGTGATGACCACTTGGTAGACGTCCACATCGGTCACCTTCGCCGCAAGCTGGGCGACGATGCCTCCCGAGGCCGTTTCGTACGCACGGTCAGAGGAGTTGGTTACCGCATGGGAACCGGCCAGTGAACGACATACCATCGCCGGACGCGACTGAAACTCGGCCCCGCACCAGCCGACGCGTCGCTGGGTTCAGCTTCGGAACCCGCCTGCTTCTGGCCATGTCCAGCGTGGTCGTCGGGTGCGCGGTCAGCGCGTGGCTCGTCGCCTCCGCCCTGGCCCCGGGCATTTTCCACGACCACCTCGGTCAAGCCGGCATCGACCACGATTCGAACGAAGCAGCCCACGTCGAAGAAGCCTTCACGGTCGCCATAGTCCTTGCTTGGGGGCTGGCGGTGGCCATCGCGGTCCTGGTGGCCTTGCTCACCAGTTGGTACCTCACCCGCCGGGTCCAGCGCTCGGTCACCATGGTTACCACTTCGACGGCAGACATAGCGCGTGGGCACTACGAGACCCGGATGGCGAGTCCGAAACTTGGCCGGGAGTTCGACGATCTGGCGACCAGCGTCAACGAACTGGCCAGGCGTCTCGATGCGACAGACGCCACCAGGCGAAGGATGCTCGCGGATCTGGGCCACGAGCTGCGCACCCCGCTGGCCACCATCGACTCCTACCTCGAGGCCGTGGACGACGGAGTCCGTACCTTCGACGACTCCACAAGGCAGGTGTTGTGGGCGGCCACCCGGCGGCTCGAACGCCTCGCGTCGGACATTGTCGACGTCTCCGATGCAGAAGAACACCTCACACGACTGCAACCAGCCCGAACCACCACTAAAGCTCTGGTGGAAACGGCAGTCAACGCAGCACGCGAACGCTACTCGGACAAAGGTGTCCAGCTGCACATGGGTGAGATCGAACCGACCGACGTCACTGTGGACGTCGAGCGAATAGGACAGGTACTGGGAAACCTCCTCGACAACGCCCTACGACACACACCGACCGGAGGGACCGTCACCCTCAGCGCTGTTCGTTCGAGAACGAACACAGCCGCGATCACCGTCTCCGACACCGGGGAAGGGATCGCCGCACAGCACCTAGATCATCTCTTCGACCGCTTCTACCGAGCCGATCCCGCCCGAGGCCGAAACGCGGGCGGCACCGGAATCGGCCTGGCGATCACCCGAGCACTGGTCGAAGCACACGGAGGACGAATCCGAGTAAGCAGCCGCGGCACAGGCCACGGAGCACAATTCACCCTCGAACTCCCCTGCACGGCAGAGACGCCAGGAACGAAACTGCTTTAGCAAACTTGCACCTCCCCGTCATCTGTCCGCCCAACCCCGCTGCACTCCCCGCGCACGTCAGTGCTTGAGTGGTCGGTCTAGTCCCAGGGTGTCAGTCTCGCGGCCGCGGACAGCGATTCTCCGGTGTGGTGGCAGCAATCAAGCTGAGCCTGCGGCGGCGCTGCGGAGCGGGAGTGCGGAATGGTTGGTCAGCTCGAGAACGGTCTCGCCGCTGGTGTCGGCGAGTTCTGCGGTTATGGTGACTTTCGCATCGCCGCGTTCGGGTCGTGGAGTCGTTTCTTGCATTGTCAGGTGTCCGGTCAATGTGGTGTCCGGCCGCACCGGCCGACGGAACTGAATCTCGAAACTGCGTCCCACCCCTCCCGTGAAACGGGACCAGAAGGCGGGCACGGCCAAGCGCTGGTAGATCGCCAAGGTGTGTAGTCCACTGGCGATGACGCCACCGAGCGGGGTTGTCGCGGCCGCGGTCGGGTCGGTGTGGATGAACACCGGATCCCACTGTCGTGCGTAGGTGACGATCTCCTCCTCGGTGATGGTGTAGCTCCCGAGTGGGATTAGTTGGCCGGGTTCGAGATCGTCCGCGTAGTAGATGTCGGTCATGTCGCCCTCCCAAGTAGTCGGCCCAAACCGGCCTCAGATCGCGGGAGGCCTCCATGACTTCCGAGCTTTGGCGAGCCAATACTGGCTTCGGGTCTAGCCGATGCCCGAGTGATCAGAGTTCACGACGTCACAAACCTCGGACTCCACACGCGTCCCGACTCCGTGACCCGGGTCCCAGAGGCGCCCACGATGAGCAGGCACTTCATGTCGACGGAGTCGCAGTCGAGGTCGGCGAGAGTCGTCACGGTGAGGGATTCCTCGGTTCGCCCAACATCACGGCCCACGATCACCGGCGTGGTCGGGGAGCGGTGGCGGAGCAGGACCTCGCGGGCGTCGGCGACCTGACGGGTGCGCGAGCGCGAGGCCGGGTTGTAGACGGCCAGCACCAGGTCGGCCGCCGCGATCGCGTCGAGGCGGCGCTCGATGACCTCCCACGGCTTGAGCCGGTCGGACAGGCTCATGACGGCGAAGTCCGCGCCGATGGGGGCCCCGGCCCGCGCAGCGACCGCCTGCACGGCCGAGACGCCGGGCGCGACGTGGATGTCGATGTCGGCGAAGCGGGGATCGTCCGCGGCCTCGAAGACCGCCGAGGCCATACCGAACACCCCGGCGTCGCCGCCCGAGACCACGGCCACTTGCTCACCCGCGCGGGCCACCTCCAGTGCCAATGCAGCCCGGTCGACTTCCACGGTGTTGCCCGAGCAATGGCGACGCAGCCCGGGCCGCTGCGGAACCCTGGCGACGTACGGCGCGTACCCGACCACGTGGTCGACCTCGGACAGGATCTGCGAAGCCTCCGGGGTCAGCCACTCTGTCGGGCCCGGGCCCAGACCGACGACGTGCACGACGCCGCGCGATGCTGGGGACTGCTCCTCAACCGAGCCGGCGGTACGCCCCGGGGAGGGCTCCTCGGGTGCAGAGAGCTGCGCGGGTCGGCGGCCGGTGGGGTCGGAGTGCTGAGAGTCGCCGGGGACGACGATGAGCGAGAAGTACGGCACGGAGTCCGGGTCGACCTCGCTGACCGGGTGATGTGCCTCCGCGTCGGTTGACGCCCGCTCCACATAGACCGCGCCGTCGAGCCGACCGGCCGACTCGAGGGCCCGCCGGACGGCGGGGAAGTTGCGGCCGAGCTTCATGATGATCGCGCCGTCGGTGTCTGCAAGTCGTCGGGCGAGCTCGGGCTCGGGCAGGGTGCCGGGCAGGACGGTAAGAACGTCGGTCTGCCGGACCAGGGGAGTGGCGGCTGCGGCGGTGGCGGCGGCGAAGGCCGGGATGCCCGGCACGATTTCGGTCTCGAATCGAGGGGCGAGCTTGTCGTGCATGTACATGAAGGAGCCGTAGAACAGCGGGTCTCCCTCCGAGAGTAGGACCACGTCCCGGCCGGCGGACAGGTGCTCGGCCAGTCGCTGCGCGCTGCGCTCGTAGAAGTCCGCGATCGCGCCCGCGTACCCGCCCGGGTGGTCGGTGACACCCGTGGTCACGGGGTATTCCAGTCGCTCCTGGATCGCGCCAGAAGGGATGAGATCGGCGGCGATCCGTCGGGCGTTGGACTCCTTGCCGCGGCCGGCGTGGAAAGCCACGACGTCGGCGGCGCCGACGAGACGGGCTGCCTTGAGGGTGAGCAACTCGGGATCGCCCGGTCCCACGCCGACGCCGTACAGCCGGCCGGTCACTCCGCCTCCTGGGCCAGGGCGTTGAGGGCCGAGGCGGTCATCGCGGACCCGCCGCGTCGGCCGTGGACGGTGACGAAGGGGATGTCGATGCCGTGATCGTCCGCGAACACGGCGAGCGCGGCCTTGGACTCCGCGGCGCCGATGAAGCCGACCGGACAGCCGACGATCGCGGCGGGTCGGGGAGCACCGTCGAGGATCATTTCCAGCAGGTGGAACAGGGCGGTGGGGGCATTGCCGATCGCCACCACCGCGCCGTCGAGACGATCGCCCCACAACGCCAGCGCCGCAGCGGATCGGGTCGTGCCCATTCGCGCGGCCAGGTCGCGAACGTCGGGATCGGACAGGGTGCACACCACGTCGTTGTCGCGGGGGAGCCGGGCCCGGGTGATCCCCGAGGCGACCATGTGGGCGTCGCAGAGGATCGGCGCGCCGGCGTCGAGCGCCGACCTCGCCGCGCCGACCAGGCCGGGGTGCACCTGCAGGTCACAGGTCAGGTCCGTTTGGCCGGTGCCGTGCACCATTCGAACGGCGAGTCGCTCGGCGTCGGCCGGCACGCGGGACAGGTCGGTCTCGCGGCGGATGGTCGCGAAGGAGTCGACGTAGATGGCGGGCCCGTCGTCGACGTAGTCGTAGCGACGCGGCGGCCTCAGGGCAGCACTCATGGGGTCCTCCTCGGGGTTCTCGCCCCGGTGTGAGAAGTCGCAGCGACGCGGTGGGAGCGCGCTGATCCCCGGTGAGTATCTGGCTGGGCCCATCGGCTCGACGGGCCTCACAGTGGCGGAACCGCCCCGGACTTGCACCGGGTTCCTCGCCGTGGGACAGCCCGCAGCCTACTCGCGGACGACCAGCACCCCGCGCCACGGGGTCACGATGAGCTCGGCGACGTCGCCGCCGGTGAGCCGGGCGATGAGGGTGCGGCCGAGGATCCCGTCCGGCGCCGCGACGTGCTCGATCCGCCCCGCCGACCCCGCGACCGGCCCGTACGGCAGCGCCGGGGCCGGGCTCGGCAGCCGGCCGTCCGCAGGGCGGACCGCGACGAGGGGGGTTGGCAGTTCGCGCACGTGCCACGGGGCGTCCGGACCGACGCCGCGGGCTCGGACGAAGGCGCGGGCCAGCTCGACCAGCCGGTCGGCGGCGTCGACCAGCGGCACCACCTCGGACCAGCGGTCGCCCACCCGCAGCTGCGCGGTGTCGGCATCCAGGGCGACCAGGCCCAGGTCGCAGGAGCGATCGAGCAGGTCCCCGCGGCCGTCGTCCAGGACGAACAGGAATCGGCCCGGCAGGCCGCCGAGCGCAGGGTCGGCCAGCAGTCCGGCGTCCAGCGCGTCGGTCACCGGCCGCAGGTCCGCGCGGCCTCGGGCCTGCCCGCCAAACGACTCGTCCAGGCCCGTCAGCGGCGAGACGAGGACGTTGCGCACCAGCTCGTGCCCGGGCGCGGGGAGCAGGCCCGTCTCCGCGATCGCCGCCACCACCTCGCCGGGCAGCTGCCCGTCCGGACCGATCGGCAGGGCCCGCAGCTGCAGGTTCGCACGCGTGGTCACGTGCACGTTGTCGTCGTCGCCATATCTCACGGCGACCCCGTGCAGGCCGGCCAGTGCCGCCGGTGACACGCGGCCGCCCGGCACGCGCAAACGGACCAGGGCGCCGTCGGAAGCCGGCCACGGCCGCAGGACGCCCGGGCACAGGTCGCCACGGGTCCGGCGGGTGGGTTCGCTGATGCTCACGGGGGCCATTGTGGCAGCCCGTCGCCGGTGTACTTTTCCCAGACGGCAGAGGGTAAGTTTTTTCTTCACAACTGAAGAAACGGAGCTCCACCGTGACACCTCGCCGCGTACCCACCCTTTTCGCCTCCGTCCTCACCGCAGTCGCACTGGTCGCGGCCGGGTGCTCGCCGACGCCGCCACCGAACCCGCCGCGGCCGAATCGGCCGCCACGACGACGCCAGCGCCGGCCGCCGGGTCCGTCGCTGGGGTGACCGTCCCGAACGCGTTCACCGCGCTGACGATGACCCCCATCGGCAACCCGCCGCTGCCGTTCAAGGGCACCGACGGCAAGTACCACGTGGCCTACGACCTGCAGCTCACCAACGCCATCAAGGTGCCGGCGAGCGTGGACAAGATCGACGTGGTGGACGGAACCGATCCCTCCAAGGTCATCGCCAGCTTCTCCGCCGCCGAGCTGGTGGACCCGGACTGCGTCTTCGGTGACTGCAACCGCCTGCGCGACCTGCCCGCGGGGTACGTCGACACCGCGCAGATCCCGCCGCAGGAGAGCCGGGTCGTGTTCATCGACTTCACCCTCGACTCGCTCGACCAGGCCCCGGACGCGGCGCTGCACCACCTCTACGGGACCGGCGCCGCCTCGCCGGCGTTCGGGGAGCCGGGGCCCATCGACTACATCACGACGCCGGTCGCCTTCTCCACCCGGACCGTGCCGGCCATCGCGCCGCCCGTGCGTGGCGAGAACTGGGTGGCCCTCAACGGGTGTTGCGAACCGGGGTTCCCGCACCGCAGCTCGGTGATGTCGGTCAACGGCAAGCTCAACAACAGCCAGCGCTTCGCGATCGACTGGAAGCGCACCAACGACGAGGGCGAGTTCTTCACGGGCGACAGGAACCACAACGAGAGCTACGTGGACTACGGCGCCGAGATCCTCGCCGTCGCCGACGCCACCGTCGTCTCGGTCCTCGACGGGATGGACGCCAACGCGCCGGGGGTCCTGCCCGCGAGCAACCCGGAACTGGCCTCCAAGCTCACCGTCGAGAACGTGGACGGCAACCACGTGGTGCTCGACCTCGGTGACGGCGTGTACGCGATGTACGCACACATGATCTCCGGCTCGGTCACGGTGAAACCCGGCGACACGGTGACCGAGGGCCAGGTGCTGGGCAAGCTCGGGAACACCGGCAACGCCAACGCCTCGCACCTGCACTTCCAGCTCATGGACGGGCCGAGCCTGCTCGAGGCCGACTCGCTGCCGTACGAGCTGAAGGGGTTTGACTACGCCGGGCAGGACCCGCCGCAGCGGATCGCCGACGCCGACGACTTCCTGTCCGGCAGCTTCGTGGACGAGGCGAGCCTCTCGCCGGAACCGCGGATGAACGAGCTCCCCCTCAACCTCGCGGTGGTGGACTTCCCCTGACCGGGATGTCCGACCCCGGCTGACGCGAGGCAGCCGGTCGGCCACGGGCGGGGTGCGCCGGATAGGCTCGCCGGTGCCGTGGTGTTCGGGAAGCCGGAGGAAAAGCCGGCGCGGCCCTCGCCACTGTAGTCGCGGAGTCACGCGGCCCTCGTCCGTCCCTCACGGGTCGGAGACCACTGGATCCACGGGTCCGGGAAGGTCGGTCGCGCGGCGTTGATGCGGAAGCCAGGAGACCGGCCACGGCGAGGAGTTCCACGAGGGTTTGGAGAAGAACATGCGCCCCGACCGGCGTTCGGCGTCGCCTGATGACGCCTCGGCACAGCACGACGTGCCCCGCATCACCCTGTTGTCCACCTCCGACACAGACCTGCTCTCCGCGCGCGAATCCGGCGCGGCGTTCACGCTCGGCAACCCGTCCCGACTCGACGTCGAGGCGAATCTGCCCGCACTGCTCGACGGCGCCGACCTGGTGGTGGTCCGCATCCTTGGCTCCCGACGATCCTGGGAGGCCGGGTTCGCCGCCGTGCTCGGCGCGGGCGTCCCGGTAGTGGTCCTGGGTGGGGAGCAGACCCCCGACGCCGACCTGATGGAGCTGTCCACGGTCCCGATCGGCACCGCGGCCGAGGCGCACCGCTATCTCGCCGAGGGCGGCCCGGGCAACCTCGCGCAGCTGCACGCGTTCCTGGCCGACACCGTGCTGCTCACCGGCGCCGGGTTCGAGCCGCCGGTCAGCGTGCCGGTGTGGGGGATGCCGCCGCGGCCGGACACGACGGAAGCCCCCGGCCTGCCCCGCGTGGGCGTGCTCTACTACCGCGCCCACGAGGTGAGCGGGAACTCCGGATTCGCCCACTCGCTGGCCGACGCGATCGACGCCGCTGGCGCGGTGGGCGTGCCGGTCTTCGCCGGCTCGCTGCGCTCGGCCCCCGACGAGCTGTTCGACGCGCTCGGCTCACTGGACGCGCTGGTCGTCACGGTCCTCGCCGCCGGCGGCACCACGCCCGGTGCGGTGAGTGCGGGCGGCGAGGACGAGACGTGGGACGTCGAGCGCATCGCCGCGCTGGACATTCCCGTCCTGCAGGGCCTGTGCCTGACGTGGAGCCGGGAAGACTGGGCTGCCTCAGACGACGGCGTCAACCCGCTGGACTCCGCCAACCAGATCGCGATCCCCGAGTTCGACGGCCGGATCATCACCGCGCCGTTCTCGTTCAAGGAGATCGACGCCGACGGCCTGCCCCGCTACGTGGCCGATCCGGAGCGGTGCGCGCGCGTCGCCGGGATCGCCGTGGCCCACGCGCGGCTGCGCCATGTGGCGCCCGCCGACCGCAAGGTCGCGCTGGTCCTGTCGGCCTATCCGACCAAGCACTCCCGCATCGGCAACGCCGTCGGCCTGGACACCCCGGTCTCGACCATCCGCCTGCTGCGCCGGATGCGCGACGAGGGCTACGGCCTGGGCCCGGACGACGGCCCCATCGCCCGGTTCCTGGACACCGCCGGGGACTACGCCGACGACACCGCCGCCGGCGACGCCCTCATCCACGCGCTCATCGCCGCGGGCGGGCAGGACGAGGAGTGGCTCACCAGCGCCCAGCTCACCGACAGCCACGTGCGGATCAGCACCGAGGACTACCTGCGCTGGACCGCGGACCTGCCCGAGACGCTGCGCACGGAGATGGTCGAGGCGTGGGGCGAGGCGCCGGGAAGCCTGTTCGTCAACGACGCCGGGGAGATCGTCCTGGCCACCATCCAGGCCGGCAACGTGGTGCTGCTGATCCAGCCGCCCCGCGGGTTCGGCGAGAACCCGGTGGCGATCTACCACGACCCGGAGCTCGCGCCGTCCCACCACTACCTGGCCGCCTACCGCTGGCTCGCCCACGGCTTCGGGGCGCATGCGCTGGTGCACATCGGCAAGCACGGCTCGCTCGAATGGCTGCCGGGCAAGAACGCCGCGCTCTCGGCGGACTGTGCCACCGACGCGGCGATCGCCGACCTGCCGCTGATCTACCCCTTCCTCGTCAACGACCCCGGCGAGGGCGCGCAGGCCAAGCGCCGTGCGCACGCGACGATCGTCGACCACCTGGTCCCGCCGATGGCCCGCGCGGAGTCGTACGGGGACATCGCCCGCCTGGAGCAGCTGCTCGACGAGTACGGGAACATCGCGTCGATGGACCCGGCCAAGCTCCCGGCCATCCGCGCGCAGATCTGGACGCTCATGCAGTCCGCGCACATGCACGAGGACCTGGGCCTCGAGCAACGGCCCGGGGACGAGGAGTTCGACGACTTCCTGCTCCACGTCGACGGCTGGCTCTGCGAGATCAAGGACGTCCAGATCCGCGACGGCCTGCACGTCCTGGGCCAGGCGCCCGCGGGCGAGGCGCGCGTCAACCTGGTGCTGGCGATCCTGCGGGCCTCGCAGGTGTGGGGCGGCGAGTCCGGGGCGGTTCCGGGCCTGCGTCGCGCACTCGGGCTGGCCGAGGGCGCGCCGACCGAGGAGGTCGACCGGGTCGAGGCGCTCGCCAAGGCGCTGGTCGAGGGGATGGACGCGCGGGAGTGGGACGTCGCCGCGGTGCCCGACGTCCTCGCCGCCGCGGGCCTCACCGCGGGTGGGGCGGGTGACGGCGGCGCGGGTGACGGCGCGCCAGAGGGCGACGACGACGAGGTCGCGCAGGTGCTCGAGTTCGCCGCCCGCGAGGTGGTGCCGCGCCTGGCCGCCACTGTCGACGAGCTGGACGCCGTCATGCACGCCCTGGACGGCGGGTTCATCCCGGCCGGGCCGTCGGGGTCCCCGCTGCGGGGTCTGGTCAACGTGCTGCCCACGGGCCGGAACTTCTACACGGTGGACCCGCGCGCCGTCCCGTCGCGGCTGGCGTGGGAGACCGGTCAGGCCATGGCGGACTCGCTGCTGGACCGGCACGTCGCCGAGACCGGCGAGTACCCGAGCTCGGTGGGGCTGTCGATCTGGGGCACCTCGGCCATGCGCACCTCCGGGGACGACATCGCGGAGGTCCTGGCCCTGTTGGGCGTCCGCCCCGAGTGGGACGAGGCCTCCCGCCGGGTCACGGGCCTGGAGGTGGTCCCGTCCGAGGAACTGGGCCGCCCGCGCGTCGACGTGACCGTGCGCATCTCGGGCTTCTTCCGCGATGCGTTCCCGCACGTCATCGGGATGCTCGACGACGCCGTGCGGATGGTCGCCGAGCTGGACGAGCCCGACGAACACAACTTCGTCGCCGCCCACACGCGGGCCGACCTGGCCGAGCACTCCGACCACCGCCGGGCCACCACCCGCATCTTCGGCTCCGCACCGGGCTCCTACGGCGCCGGGATCCTGCAGACCATCGAGGCGGGCAACTGGCGCGACGACCGAGACCTGGCCGAGGTCTACACCCGTTGGGGCGGGTACGCCTACGGCCGCGGCCTCGACGGAGTCCCCGCGGCCGACGACATGCGCACCAACTACCGGCGCATCGCGGTGGCGGCCAAGAACATCGACACCCGCGAGCACGACATCGCCGACTCGGACGACTACTTCCAGTACCACGGCGGGATGATCGCCACCGTCCGCGCGCTCACCGGCGCCGAGCCGCGCGCCTATGTGGGCGACTCCACAACGCCCGACGCCGTGCGCACCCGGTCGCTGGCGGAGGAGACCACGCGGGTGTTCCGCGCCCGCGTGGTGAACCCGCGGTGGATCGCGGCTATGCAACGCCACGGCTACAAGGGCGCGTTCGAGCTGGCGGCCACGGTGGACTACCTCTTCGGGTTCGACGCCACCGCCGGCGTGGTCCACGACTGGATGTACGACTCGCTCGCCCGCGAGTACGTCCTGGACGAGACCAACCAGGAGTTCCTGCGCCGGTCCAACCCGTGGGCGCTGCGCGGGATGATCGAGCGGCTCTCCGAGGCCGCCGACCGCGGGATGTGGGCCGAGCCCGACGCGGACATCGTGGACCGGATGCGGCAGGTCTACCTCGATGTGGAGGGCGATCTCGAGGAGTCCCACGGTGACTGAGTTCCCCACCGGCCGCAGGCGGGTGCGGGTCGTGGGCATCGGCTCGGGCGGGCTCGACCAGATCACGGTCGAGGCCGCCCGGGCCCTGCGCGCCGGCGACTACGCCCTCGCGGCCGTCAAAGGCCCGGCCGACCCGTTGGTCGATCTCCGCGCGCGGCTGCTCGCCCGCCACGCGCCGGGCGTCGAGTTGGTGGGTGTGCCCGATCCGGAGAGGGACCGCTCGTCGTCGTCGACCTCCTCCGACGCCGGGTATCGCGGCGTGGTGACGGACTGGCACGAGGCCCGCTCCCTGGCCTGGGAACGCGTCGTGGCCTCCCGGCCCGGCGATGTGGCGATCCCCGTGTGGGGCGACCCGGCGTTCTACGACTCCACGCTGAGGATCCTCGACCGGATCGCCGAGCGCGGTGCGCTGGACCTGGAGGTGGAGGTCGTACCCGGGATCTCCGCGCTCCAGGTTCTGGCCGCGCGCCACCGTCTGGTCCTGCACGAGATCGGCGGCACGGTCACCGTGACCACCGGTCGCCGGCTGCGCGAGGTCGTGGCCGCTGGCGCCGACAACGTGGTGGTGATGCTCAACGGCGACCTGCCGCTCGATGACCTGGCCGACTGGAACATCTGGTGGGGCGGGAACCTCGGCGACGCCGGCGAGACGCTCGTCGCGGGCCGCGTGGGCGACGTCCTGCCGGACCTGCGCGCGCACCGCGAGCGGCTGCGCGACGAGCACGGCTGGGTGATGGACGTGTATCTACTGCGACGCGGAGAAGGGACGACGGCCCGATGACGGCTGAGAAGGACACCGCCGGGGCGACGGCCGGGACGACCGGCGGGAAGGACAGCGCCGGCGCCACGGCCGCGCGGGACTGCGCGGGCCGGGTCGTGCTGGTCGGCGGCGGGCCGGGGGACCCGGGGCTGATGACCGTGGCCGGCCTCGACGCCGTCCGCACCGCCGATGTGGTGGTGACCGACCGCCTGGGACCGGTGTCGATCCTCGACGAGCTCGACCCCGGCATCGAGGTGATCGACGTGGGCAAGGTGCCCTTCGGTCCGGCGACCCCGCAGGAGGAGATCAACCGGATCCTCGTCGAGCACGCGCGGCGCGGGCGCACCGTCGTCCGACTCAAGGGCGGCGACAGCTTCCTGTTCGGCCGCGGCGCCGAGGAGCACCTCGCGTGCACCGCGGCCGGGGTGCCCGTCACCGTGATCCCGGGCGTCACCTCGGCCCTGTCGGTTCCGGCCCTCGCGGGCGTCCCGGCCACCCATCGCGGGCTCTCGCAGGGCGTATCGGTGATCTCCGGCCACGTCCCGCCCGACAGTCCGCAGTCGACTCTCGACTACGGCGCGCTCGCCAGGTCCGGGACCACGCTCGTGCTGCTCATGGCGGTCACGACCCTGCCCGCCATCACCGCGGAACTCTTGGTCGAGGGGATGCCCGGGGACACCCCGGCTGTGCTGGTCGAGAACGGCTCCACCCCGGCCGAGCGCGTCCTGCACGGGACGCTGGCGACGATCGCGCGGCAGGCGGCCGAGGCTCAGGTCGCGCCGCCCGCGATCACCGTGATCGGGGCGGTCGCCGGGCTGGCAGGGCAGATGATGGCCCACCCCTGAGCGGTGTGGGCGGCGACGGATCAGGCCCCGCCGCCGCCGTCGATGGCGCCCTCCCGCGCCGATCCGCACGCGGGAGTTCATCGGCAGGAGCGTGCGACCACACCCAGCACGGCCAGCGCGGCGGTGACCACCTGGACGCGGTTGTGCAGGAGAATCGCGCGGCGGATGTCGTCGGCCCGGACCGACCGGCCGTCGCCGAGGACCGCCCGGTCCTCCATCCCGTACGGGTAGGGCGTGGGCCCGCCGAGCCGGACCCCCAGTACGCCCGCGCACACGGCTTCGACGACCCCGGCGTTCGGGCTCGGGTGCGCCGGTGCGTCACGGACCCACGCCCGCAGGGCCCCGGCGGGACTCCCGCTCACGGTCGGGGCGCAGACCACCCCGAGCACGCCGGCGACCCGAGCCGGCAGAAATCCCAGCACGTCGTCGAGTCGAGCGGCGGCGGTGCCGAAGGAGCGGTACCGCTCCGAACGGTGACCCACCATCGCGTCGAGCGTGTTGGCCGCGCGGTGGACGGCGGCGCCGGGCGAACCCGCCACCGCGGCCCAGAACAGCGTCGCCACCGCCGCATCGGAGGTGTTCTCCGCGACCGACTCGACGACCGCTCGCGCGAGATCCTCCGGGCCGAGCGCGGCCGGATCCCGTCCGCACAACCACGGCAACAGGTCCCGGGAACCCGCGTGATCGCCCCGGACGAGAAGGTCACCCTGCCGCCGCGCGACCGCGAGCAACGAGGACCCGCCCAGGCATGACCACACCACGGCCGCGTCCCACACCACGGCCGCCGCGAGGTTCCTCCCGGCCAGACGGCGGACGACCGTCACCGTCGCAGCCGTGCCCCCCACGAGGACACCGGTGAACAGCAGGCCCGCCGCTCTCTGGGCGTTGGCCGTCCGGCCGGGTCGCAGGAGTCGCGACTCCACGGCGAGCGCGACCCGGCCGAAGCCCGCGACGGGGTGGAACCGCCCCGGGTCGCCGACGAGGCGGTCGAGGGCGAACCCGGCCGCGATGCCTGCCGCGCGGGTAGGCATCGCGCTCGCGCGGCCCCCGCGACGCGCACGCGGGTCAGCGCGCGAGATAGCGGACATGCGCCCCCCGCCCGTCGTGGGTCACCTCGGCCTCCACTCCGTACACCTCCCGGATCAGGTCGGCGGTGAGCACCTCGTGGGGCACGCCGCCGGTCACGAGTCGCCCACCGGACAACACGATCAGATGGTCGCAGAACGTGGCCGCCAGAGTGAGATCGTGCAGGGCCGCGATCACCGTGGTGTCCGTGGCGCGGACCAGGGCCAGGAGGTCGAGCTGGTGGCGGATGTCGAGGTGGTTGGTCGGCTCGTCGAGGACCAGCACACCGGGCTCCTGGGCCAGGGCCCGCGCGATCTGCACCCGCTGCCGCTCGCCGCCGGACAGCGTCGCGTACCGCTGGTCCAGGCGGTCGCCGAGGCCGGTCGTGGCCGCCGCGCGCCGCACCACCCCGTCGTCCCCGGGACCCGGACCCGACCAGGCCGCGCGATGGGGGATGCGGCCGAGTTCGATGACCTCCCGGACCGTGGGGTTCTGGTCGGTGGTCGCCTCCTGCGCCACCAGGGCCACGCGCCGAGACAGGCGTTTGCGGGGGATCGACCGGATGTCCGTGCCGTCGAGGTGCACCGATCCGGTGTCGGGCCGGAGCAGGCCCGTCAGGATGCGCAGGAGCGTCGACTTGCCGGATCCGTTCGGCCCCAGCACCCCGACCATCGTGCCGGGGGCGGGAGCTACGGTGACGTCGTCGAGGATGGTCCGGCCGCGCACGGACCACGAGACACAGCGCGCCTCGAGCGTCGACGGGGCGGCGGTCATCGGCCGTGTCCCCGTCGCAGGAGGAGCCCGACGAAGGCCGGGACGCCGATGAGTGCGGTGGCCACCCCGATCGGCAACTCCTGGGGCGCGATCACGGTGCGGGAGACGGCGTCGATCCACACGACGAACACGGCGCCCATCAGCGCCGCGGTCGGGACGAGGACCCGGTGCCGGCCGCCGACCAGGGCCCGCGCGGCGTGCGGCAGTACCAGCCCCACGAAACCGATCGCGCCGCAGGTGCTCACGATGACGGCCGTGACGAGCGCCGTCACCACCATGAGCACCAGCCGCGTGCGGGCCACGTTGACGCCGAGGGCGGCCGCGGCGTCCTGGCCGAAGGTGAACGCGTCGAGGCTGGAGGTGTGCAGCAGGCACGCCACCAGCCCGAGCAGGACCACGACGCCGCAGACCGCCACGTCCGACCAGCGGACGGAGGCCAGCGAGCCGAGCAGCCAGAACAGCACGCCGCGGGTCTGCTCGGCGTCGGCGGCGATGTAGACGACGAACGAGGTCACCGCGGAGAACAGCTGAGTCGCCGCGACCCCCGCCAGCACCACCCGGTCGGTGGTGCCGCCGGACGCGAAGGCCAGGACCAGGACGAAGCCGAACGCGGCGAGCGCTCCGACGAACGCCCCCGTGGTGAGCCCGACCGCGCCCGCGCCGACCCCGAGCACCACCACGAGGACCGCCCCGGTCGAGGCGCCGGAGGAGATGCCGAGGATGTACGGGTCGGCCAGGGGGTTGCGCAGCAGCGACTGCAGGATGACGCCGCACAATGCGAGCCCCGCCCCGGCCAGGGCCGCCATGAGAGTGCGCGGAAGCCGCAGGTTCCAGATGATCCCCTCCTGGATCCGCGTGAGCCCGGAGTCGGCTCCCGTGAGTCGGGCCAGCGCGGACTGGATAACGTCGGTGGCGGTGAGTCCGGACGGGCCGATGGTGATGACGAGCGCCGTCGACACCGCCAGCAGCCCCAGGCCACCGAGCCACAGGGTGACCAGCGCGGACGGTCGCCGCAGGGGCGGCCGCCGGCGCGGTGGCGCCGGGACCACCGGGGCGGTGGTCCTCTCGGGTGCGAGGGTCATCGGGTCAGTTGGCCGGGTCCGGCGCGCCGGCCCCCGGCGTGATGAGGCCCAGCTCGGTGAGGCCCGCCGCGACGGTCTCCACCCCGTAGATCGTGCGCAGCGACGGGTTCATCTCGGCACCGGTGATGTCGATGAACCGCTTATACCGGACCGCCGCCATCTCCCGGGTGACGGGGTTGGACTCGAGGTAGGCGATCTTGGCCTCCGCGGTCTCGGCGGTCTGGCTCTTGCGGGTCAGGTCGCCCACGACGATCACGTCCGGGTCGCGCTCGGCCACGACCTCCCAGCTGATCTGCGGCCACTCCTGGGTGGTGTCGTCGAAGGCGTTCTCCAGGCCCAGGGTGGTCGAGATGAGGCCGGGGGCCCCGCAGCAGCCGGCCAGGTACGGGGACTCGGAGTTGGCGAACCAGTACATCGCGGAGACACCGCGGGCGTCGACGCTCTCGACGGCCTCGTCGAGCCGGCGCTGCAGGTCCGCCACCAGCTCGTCACCGGCCTGCTCCACGTCGAAGATCCGCGCGAGCTCGGCGATCTCGCGGTAGAGCAGGTCCGGGGTGAGCGGGGTCTCGCGGACGCCGTCCCCGGAGTCGGCGACCTTGCCCACGCAGTCGGTGGGGGAGAGGTACGTACCCACGCCGAGTTCGTGGAACTGCTCGCGGGCGGCGACCCCGCCCTCGCCGAGGGTGCTGCCGAAGGAGGCGGTGACGAAGTCCGGCTCCACGTCCAGGACGGCCTCCATCGACGGCGCGTTGTCGGCCAGGCGGGGGACAGACCTGTTCACCTCGGAGAACTCGGGTAGGACCGGGTCTGTCCAGGTGGCGGTGCCGACCATCCGGTCGCCGAGGCCGAGGGCGTACAGGATCTCGGTGGAGCCCTGGTTGAGCGAGACGACCCGTTCGGGCGGGGCGTCGAGCCGCACCTGCTCCCCGCAGTTCTCGATCGGATCGGTGCCCGGGCCGGCGATCGCGGCCGGGTCGTGGGCGGTGCAGGAGGTCAGGGTGAGAAGGGTGACGCCGGCGAGGGCGACCAGGGTGGACGAACGCATGGGTGTGCTCCGAGGTCGCGGGCCTGGAACGCGAAGCCCGGTGATGACCTGGCGGTTGTCACCGCGAGGGCCAGCCGGTATTCGGACTCGGGATCACCTGGACGGAGCGCCTTCCCAGACCGTGCGGCCCAGTGGCATAGTGCCCCGCCATCACCCTCACCGCTGCGCGTCAGTTCCGGATTCGCACCGGATTCCCGCGACCGATCGGTCTCGCTGGCGATCACAAGGTAACACGGGTGGCGAGGTCAGTACGCCAGCCCCATCCGCATCGCGCCCACCGCTTCTGACAGCGCCGAGCGCGCGAGCGGGGTGGCCCCGACGGCGTTGACGAACGGGTGGACCAGCGTCTCGTGGCGGCGCAGCGAGACCGGGACACCGGCGTCGGCCATCTTCCGGGCGTACGCCTCGCCCTCGTCGCGCAGCGGGTCGAACCCGCCCGTGGCCACGTGGGCGGGCGGCAGTCCCGAGAAGTCCTCCGCCAGCAGGGGGGAGGCGCGGGGGTCGAGCCGGTCCTCGTCGGACCGGATGTAGGTCTCCTCGTACCAGTCCATGTTGGCCCGGGTGAGGAAGAAGCCGTCGCCGAACAGCTCGTACGAGCGGGTCCGCGCGGACATGTTGGTGGCGGGGACGAACAGCAGTTGGAAGTCCGGCATCTTCTCCCCGGCGTCGCGCGTCTGCTGGCAGACCACCGCCGCCAGGTTGCCGCCGGCGCTGTCACCGCCCACCGCGATGCGCGCCGGGTCCACGCCGAGCTCTTCGGCGTGGTCGCGGACGTACCGGAACGCGGCGATCGCGTCCTCGACCGCGGTGGGGAACCGGAACTCGGGTGCCAGCCGGTAGTCCACGCTGATCACCTTGAGCCGGCCCGTCTTGGCGATGTAGCGGCAGGTCGCGTCGTGCGAGTCGACGCTGCCGAGCACCCATCCGCCGCCGTGGAAGAACACCAGTGCGGGCAGCGTCTCGTCACCGTGGACCGGCGAGTACAGGCGCGCGGGCAGGTCGGCCCGGTCCGGGTCGGTGCCGCCGAGCGGGAGGACGATGTCGGTGACGACGGCGAGGTCGATCTTCTTCCCCGAGACGGTGAACGCCGACCGCTCGACGGCCGAACGTGCCTTCTCGACGGTCAGATCCTCGTATTCGCCCTCCGACGTCATCGAGATGACCCGGAGCCCGGCCTGGAAGTGCGGGTCGAGGACCTGGCCGTCCATCCGTCGCGGGGTCCCGCCCACGAGTCGGAGGAGCGGGCCGGGCAGGAACCCGGCAGCGGTCATGACGGCCTTGGTCAGGCGATCCGGGATCGACGGGGAAAAGTCACGGTGGCCGGACATGGGAGAGCGCATGGCCACATTGTGACGCGGATCCCTGGGATGATCGGGGTAATCGGACGAAGGAGCTGATCATGCGTTCAGAACACGACAGCGTGGTGCGGGTCGAGGGCCTGGTCAAGACCTTCGGCCGCGCCCGGGCCCTGGACGAGTTAGACCTCGACGTGCGCCGCGGGGAGGTCCACGGGTTCCTCGGACCCAACGGGTCGGGTAAATCCACCACCATCCGGATCCTGCTCGGGCTCATGCGCGCCGACTCCGGGCGGGCGACGGTGTTCGGCGGGGACCCGTGGCGCGACGCGGTCGAGCTCCACGCCCGGCTCGCCTACGTCCCCGGCGAGGTGACCCTGTGGCCGCGGCTCACGGGTGGCCAGTGCATCGATCTGCTGGGCCGGGCGCTCGGGGGACTGGACCCGGATCGTCGGTATGAGCTGATCGAGCGTTTCCGGTTGGACCCGACCAAGCGCACGCGTGACTACTCCAAGGGCAACCGGCAGAAGGTGTCGCTGATCGCCGCGTTGGCCTCCGACGCCGAACTGCTCGTGCTGGACGAGCCCACGTCCGGCCTGGACCCGCTCATGGAGCAGACGTTCCAGGAGTGCGTCCGCGAGGCCGTCGACGGCGGCGCCACCGTGCTGCTGTCCAGCCACATCATGGGCGAGGTCGAGACCCTCGCCGACCGCGTGAGCATCATCCGCGACGGCCGCACCGTCACCTCGGGGACGCTGGCCGACCTGCGGCGTCACACCACGACCGAGGTCCACGCCGTCACCGACGCCGATCCGGGTTCACTCGGGCGCGTGACGGGGGTCGACGGCCTGCGGATCGAGGAGGCCGCCGACGGTCGGTTCGAGGTCCGCTGCCACGTGCCGGCCCCGCAGCTGGGGGAGGTCACCGGCCTCCTTCACGCGGCCGGCATCCACACGCTCACCGCGACCCCGCCCAGCCTGGACGACCTGTTCCTCAACGCCTACTCCGGTGCCGGTGCGGCCACCGGGGGCGAGGAGCGGACAGGGGACCGGCGATGACCTCGCCGTTCGCCGGCACCGGCCTGCTGGCACGCATCGCCCTGCGCACCGGGTGGCGGGCCGCGGCCGCCTGGGTCCTCGGCCTGGCCGCGCTGTACCTCGTCACGGGGCTGTCGATCGCAGCCCTGTACGACACCCCGCAGGAACTCGCCACGTACGGCGCCTCGGTCGGCGAGTCGATGATCATGCTCACCGGCCGGGTGGCCGGGCTCGACACCCTCGGCGGCGTGATGATGAACGAGTACTCGTTCATGGTCGCCTTCGGCATCCCCGTCATGGCGATCGCCCTGACCGCGCGCGCCACCCGCAAGGAGGAGGAGTCCGGACGGTCCGAACTCCTCCTGGCGGGCCGGGTCGGCCGGCTCGCCCCGACGGCGGCCGCCCTCGTCGTCGTCGCCGGGGTATTCACCGTCCTCGGCCTTGCGCTGTGGGCGGCGACCCTCACCGTCGACCTCGACCGCGCGGGCGCGGCGCTGTACGTGGCCTCCATCGTCGCCGCCGGCTGGGTGTACGCGGCCGGCACCGCCGTCCTCGCGCAGGTGTTCGCCCACAGCCGGACCGTGTGGGCGGCGGCGATGTCCGTGGCCGGACTGACCCTGATCACCCGCGGGATCGGCGACGTCAACCGCAACTGGTTGAGCTGGACCTCGCCGCTGGGCTGGCACGGCCTGACCCGGCCGTTCGGCGAGTCCTCCGTGGTGCCACTGTTCGTCGCCGTCGTCGCCGCGGCCGGGCTCGCCGCGGCCGCGCTGTGGCTCGCCGCGCGCCGCGACGTGGGCCAGGGGATGGTCCCGGCCCGGACCGGCCCCGCCACCGCGTCCCGGTGGCGGGCGTCCCGGACCGGGACCGCCGTACACCAGCACCTGGGCGCGCTGACGGGCTGGACGATCGGCGTGGTGGCACTGATGGCCATGTACGGCGCGCTGATGAACGTGGTGGTCGAGACGATGATGTCCACCCCCGACCTCGCCGTGTTCCTCGGCGATTCGGGCACCGTGGTCGACTCCATCGTGCAGATGCTGGTGGCGTTCAGCGGATTCCTCGGGGCCGGGTTCGCGTTGCAGACCCTGACCGGGTTGCGCGGCGAGGAGACCGCCGGGCGACTCGAGATGGAACTGTCCACGGGGCGTTCGCGGTGGTCGTGGCTCGCCGCCCACACCGCGGTCGTCACCGTCGGCACCGTCGTCGTGGTCCTCGCCGGCGCCGCCGCGTTCGGGATCACCGCCGCCGCCGTGCTCGACGACCCGGACCTGGCGGGACGCATCATCGGCGCCGGGGCGTGGTATGTGCCCGCCGCGCTGGTGTTCGGCGCGATCTCGATCGGCCTGTTCGGCGCATCCCCGAGACTGCAGGTCCTGGCCTGGGCGCCGTTCGCCCTCGCCGTCGTCGTCACCCTCATGGGACCCACGCTCCGGCTCGACGAGGACCAGATGCGCCTGTCCCCGTTCGGCGCGGTGGGCACCGCGCCCGTCGGCCCCGTCAACGCGATCGGCGTGGCCGTGCTCCTCACGGTGACGGTCGTGCTGGTCGCCGTGGGGCTGGCCGGCTTTCGGCGTCGCGACGTGCCGCGGACCTGACCGCGGCACCCGACACGACCTGACAGACTGGCTCGCACGGCCGCCACGCCTCACCGGCGCGGCCGTCACGGACACCGGCGCCGCCGGTCGCAGGCGAACCAGGGAGGAACCGATGTCGGACGAGTTCGATCGAGACAGGCTCTCCACCGCGCTGTCGGTGGTCACGGACTGGCCGGTGGGCACCGTCTCGGCCGCGGTGGTCGGCCCCGACGGCGCCCTCGCGGTCCACGGCGACGACACCCGCGTGTACCGCCTGGCCTCGGTGACCAAGCCCCTCGTCGCGGTGGCCGCGCTCCTGGCCGTCGAGGAGGAGGCCATCGGCCTCGACGATCCTGCAGGGCCCGAGGGGGCCACGGTGCGTCACCTGCTCGCCCACGCCTCGGGGCTGGACTTCGCCGACCGCGACAAGGTCCGCGCCGAGCCGGGGGAACGGCGGATCTACTCCTCGGCCGGGTTCGAGGTGCTTGCCGACCACATCGCCGACGCCACCGGGATCGCGTTCGGCGACTACCTCCACGAGGCGGTGTGTCAGCCGCTGGGCATGGAGTCCACCACGCTCGAGGGCTCCGCCGGGCACGGGGCCTCCGCCAGCCTGGCCGACCTCATCGCCTTCGCCCGCGAGCTCGTGGCCCCGCGGCTGCTCGCGACCGAGACCCTCGAGGAGGCCGTGACCGAACAGTTCCGCGGCCTCGACGGGATCGTGCCCGGGTACGGCATGCACAAGCCGTGCCCCTGGGGGCTGGGCTTCGAACTCCGCGACGCCAAGCATCCCCACTGGACCGGGCAGCACAACTCGCCCGCGACCTTCGGGCACTTCGGGCAGTCCGGGACCCTGCTGTGGGTCGAACCGGAGATCTCCACGGCGCTGATCGTGCTCACCGACCGCGACTTCGGCGACTGGGCCAAGCCGCTGTGGCCGGAACTGTCCGACAGGGTGGTCGATGCGGCAACCCGGCGTTCGCGCGAAGAGGACTCGCTCGGCGGGTGAGTCCGCCACCCGCGACACGCCCGCACTCGTGCCGGGCGCGGGAATCACCGTGCTGTAACTTTGCTGAGAGTCGAGAAGTGTCGCTGGTGTAATTCGATCACTTCAGGCACAGTGTTAACTACAAGCAACAGAAGCAACATCATTCACACGATTTCGTGAGGTCGTTGGGGAAGACGTCCCTCAGTGAGTCGGGAGTGAAGTGATGTCTGACCATAACTATCTCGCGGATACGACGACCGGCGTGGTGTTCATCCATGCCGCGCCTACCGCGTTATGCCCTCACGTCGAGTGGGCTCTCGCAGCCACGCTCGACGCCAACTCAGCCATGCGCTGGGAAGACCAGCCGGCCCAACCGGGCGCTCGCAAAGCGATCGTCGACTGGATCGGCCCGGTCGGCACCGGCGCGCGTCTGGCCGATTCGCTGGCCAAGTGGTCGATGCTGTCTTTCGAGGTCACCGAGGACCCGAGCGACCTCGTCGACGGTGAACGCTTCTCCCACACGCCCGAACTCGGGATGTGGCGGGGGCAGACGGGCGCCAGTGGCGACGTGGTGCTCAGCGAGAACCGGCTCCGCCATCTCATGAAAGCCGGCCCCGCCGCCTTCCATGCCGCGGTGGAGGACGAGCTCGGCACCGCCTGGGACCGCGCCCTCGAACCGCTGCGCGGCCACCCGGCCGCCGCCGAGGTCACCTGGCTCTCCCGGGTCGGCTGACCCACCGCACCACCGCACTCCCGCACTCCGGACAGCGCCCGCCCCAGTTCTCGGGGCGGGCGCTGACTCGTGTGCGCGACACGCTGGCGGCACCCGGCACCGGCTGCGGGTGGCCACCGCGTCCTCCCGGGACACGACTGCGCCCCCTCCCGTCAGACCGGGGAGAGGGCGCAGCGTCGGGTGCGGATCCTGCCGGAGGCGTTCCGGCCGGGGTCAGGTCACAGCGGGATGTTCTTGTGCTGGCCGCGGGTGTGCGCGGCCGCGTCCAGCGCCTCGGCGATGCGTCGGCGGGTGTCGGTGGGCTCGATGACCTCGTCGACCACCCCGATGGAGACCGCGCGACCCACGCCACCGGCGATGGCCGCGTGCTCATCGGCCAGACGGTCGTGAAGGGCCTCCCGCTCGTCCTCGGGTGCCGCCGCGAGGGTGCGCTTGTGGAGGATGCCGACGGCGGCCTTGGCGCCCATCACCGCGACCTCGGCGTCGGGCCAGGCGAACACGGCGGAGGCTCCGAGAGCGCGCGAGTTCATCGCGATGTAGGCACCGCCGTAGATCTTGCGGGTGACGAGCGTGACCCGGGCGACCGAGGCCTCGGCGAACGCGTGCAGCAGCTTGGCGCCGCGGCGCACCACGCCGTCCCACTCCTGCGAGACGCCGGGCAGGTAACCGGGGACGTCCACGATCACGACCAGCGGCACGCCGAAGGCGTTGCAGAGCCTGACGAACCGTGAGGCCTTCTCCGCGGACTCCGAGTTGAGGCAACCGCCCAACCGCAGCGGATTGTTGGCGATGACACCCACGGTGCGGCCGGACATCCGGCCGAAGCCCACTACGATGCTGGGGGCCCACTTGGCCTGCAGCTCCTCGAAGGTGGTGCTGCCGTCGAGCTCCGAGGAGTCGAGCAACCCGTGGACGAGAGGACGGACGTCATACGCGCGCTTCGGTGAGTCGGGGAGCAGGCCCGCAAGATCGGTGTGATCGCCCTCGAGGGCACGCGGGTCGAACTCACCCTGCGCGGACAGCAGGGTCACGAGACGACGCGCCCGGTGCAGGGCATCACGCTCGTCGGTCGCGGCAATGTGGCACACCCCCGACTTGCGGTGGTGCACGTCCTGGCCGCCCAGGCCCTCCATGTCGACCTGCTCGCCGGTGACTGAGCGGACCACGTCGGGACCGGTGACGAAGATCTTGCCGGCCGGCGCCATGATGACGACGTCGGTCAGCGCGGGGCCGTAGGCGGCGCCGCCGGCGGCGGGCCCGAGCACGACGGAGATCTGGGGCACGTGGCCCGATGCGCGGACCATGGCCTCGAATACGAGGCCGACCGCGTGCAGCGCCTCGACGCCCTCCGCGAGTCGCGCCCCACCCGAGTGCCAGACGCCGACGACGGGCAGATGCTCGTCGATCGCCACGTCGATGGCGTGCACGATGTGCCGGCACCCGTCCAGGCCCATGGCGCCACCCATGACAGTGGCGTCGGTCGCGTACGCGATGGTGGGTTCGCCGTCGATCAGGCCGCGCGCGGCCATGGCGCCGGAGGCGTCGGGCTCGGTGATGAACTCGAGCGAAGCCGGGTCGAAGAGGTTCTCGAGCCGGACGACGGGATCTCGAGGGTCGATCTGGGTGTTCTGGTCAACAGGGCTGGTGATGGTCATATGTGCAGTCCTTTCCTCGGCGCGCGTCCCTGGGAGGGAGAGCGCGCCTGCGATGGACCCCCGGACTGGCTTGTGGGCGATCGGCGTTCGGATCGGGACCCCCGTCCCGATCCGGACCTCCCGCCCGGCACCCCGCGGTGAGCGGGGTGATCATTGCTGGGCCCTGTGTGGGGGAGGGGACGCGGGCTCGACGTGGTGCACCGACCGCACCTTCGGCCCTGACTGCGTCCCCGCCCCGGCACACGGGGCCGGATGTCAGCTCTGGTCGAGCTTCTGGATGTAGTCGACCGCGTCCTGAACAGTACGCAACTTGGCGAGGTCCTCGTCGGGGATCTCAACCCCGTAGCGGTCCTCGGTCTGCACGGCGATCTCCACCATGGAGAGCGAATCGATGTCGAGATCGTCGACGAAGGACTTCTCCGGGGTCACCTCGGAGGGTTCGATCCCGGTGACCTCCTCGACGATCTCCGCCAGTCCTGCGATGATCTCGGCCTCGGTGCGTGCCATGTGGTGTCCCTTTCTGATGGGTGGTGCCGTGCCCGGCGGGCGCGACGGATGGTCTGGTCGCGATCGCCGGCCGGGGCCGACGATCGGGGGTGGGAGGAGCGGTCAGGCGCCGCTGAGTGCGGGGACCGACTCGAGGGCGAGTTCGAGGTCCTCGGGGGTGGTCACGCCGTACCGGGGAACGTCACGCATCATGCGCTTGGCCAACCCGACGAGTGAGCCGGAGGGCGGCAGCTCGATGAACGCATCGACGCCCAACTTGAGCATCGTCTGCGTACAGAGGTCCCACCGGACGGGATGGGTGATCTGGGAGACGACCCTGTCGAGGGCGTCGCGACCGGAGGTGACGACCATGCCGTCGGCGTTGGAGACCAGCGTCAGCTCCGGGTCGTTGACCTCTATCGTGTCGGCCAGGTCGCGGACCTCGTCGACGGCGGAGGCCATGTGGTGGGTGTGGAACGCCCCGGCGACCTCCAGCCGGCGCAGTCGCGCCCGGCTCGGTGGATTCTGCTCCAGGGCGTCGCAGGCCTCGAGCGGGCCCGCGGCCACGATCTGGCCCGCGCCGTTGCGGTTGGCGGGCTGCAGCCCGGCGGTGTCCAGCGACAGCAGGACATCGGCCTCGACCCCGCCCAGTACCGCGATCATGCCGGTGGGGCGCTCGGCACACGCCCGGGACATCGCGGCACCACGGACGGACGCCAGGCGCAGGGCGTCGGCTTCCGACACCACGCCGGCGATCGCCAGTGCGGCGATCTCGCCGATCGAGTGGCCGGCCACCATCGTGTCGCAGGGCACCTGGCCGCGACGGCGCAACTCGGCGGCACCGAGCAGGGCCGAGGCGACGACGAGTGGCTGGGTCACCGCGGTGTCGGTGATCTCCTGCAGGGTCGCAGTCGTGCCGAGACGCTCGAGGTCGAGTCCGCTCGATGCGGACCACTCGTCGAGACGGTCCGAGGCACCGGGCAACTCGAGCCAGGGCGCGAGCATCCCGGCTTTCTGAGACCCTTGTCCAGGGGCAGTAAGGCAAAGCACGGGTATCAGACAACACGCCCCGCCCCTCTTAGGATGATGTTCCCCAAGCCAGAAACACAGCCGGGATTTTGTACGATTCCCACAAATGGCGAGCTGGCTGGTCGTCCATCTCCGGTCGGTTCGATTTCGTTACACCTTGTTACGGGAGTGATTGATTACGACTCCTGAGTGCTTCGGTCGGCGAACTTCCCGAGGACGAGGGCGATTCTCAGGACAAAAGCGTCCCTCGCGTTAAGCGGGTCGAATTTGGTGATTTGACTCACTCTCTTGAGGCGGTACCGCACGGTGTTGGGATGGACGTACAACTCGCGGGCACACGCCTCGACGTGCCCGCCGGAGTCCAGATAGGCCCGGAGGGTGTTCTCGACCGAGGTGTCTGCGCCCCTCAGCGGTGTGACGACCCGGTCGACCAACATCGTCGCCGCGCCCCGGTCGCCGGCGAGGACCCGCTCGGGCAGGAGGTCGATCGCCGCGACCGGTCGGGGGGCGCCGGGCCAGCCACAGACCGCCGCCACGCCGGAGAGCGCCTCGGTCGCGCTGTCCGGGGCCTCGGCGAGGGAGCTCACCGTGTGCCCGACGACGACCGGCGCGTCGGGTGAGAAGGAGTCGAGGACCTCGGCCGGGACGGCGGAGGAGGACTCGAGCTCCCCGGAGAGGATGACGACGAGGCGCGCGCCCTGTACCACGGCCAGTGCGTGGCGGCCGGCCGCGACCGCGGCTTTGTGGGCGGCGGGCACCGACGCCAGTCCCAGTTCTTCACGGGGCCTGCCGACGATCACCGTCGCCGCGGTGGTGGGGTCCCAGTTCAGTGCCGAGGCCCCGGAGGCGAGGTCGGCATGACGATCACCGCGGACCACGGCGTCGACCAGCATCGCCTCCATTCGGGTATCCCAGGCTCCCCGGTTCTCCGCGGCGGCGGCGTAGACCGCCGCCGCGGTGAAGCCGAGTTCACGGCCGAACTTGAGCACCGCGGTGATCATGAGTCCGCGTTGGCGCTCGTTGTGGGTGATCCGGGGCATCACCAGCTCGAAGTACTCACACGTCGACCGGACGAGCTGGACCGTCTGTTGCAGGGTCAACCCTTGGCCGAGCCCCTTGGGGAGCAACTTGAACCCCGCGATGGTGTCCGTGTGCGGAGCCTCGGGGTTGCGCATCCAGGTGACGAAGTCGCGCACCGCGCTCTGGATGATCAGCTGGATCTCGGCCCGCTGGTCGGCGGACAACTCGGCGAAGAACGCCAGGTCCTGTTCCAACGCGCGGACCGCCTCGGTCGACAGGGTCCCCGAGTACCGGGTGATGCGCTTGAGCAGGGCGTCGGAGACGGGACGCTCGTCCGGCGGCGTCGCGGAGCGTCGCCGGACGGGATGTGCGTCCCTCTCCCCGGTCCCGGGGTCGGCCATGTCTGTCACGCCACTCCGGGGTCCGTCGTCGGCTCGGGGGCGGCCATGACGTCGTCGATCCGGTACAGACGCGCCGCCTCGAGCAGGGTGGTCTTGTCGATGGCACCCTCACGGGCCAGGCCCGCGAGGACGGCCACGACGATCGACTCGGCGTCCGTGTTGAAGAAGCGGCGGGCGGCGGGCCGGGTGTCGGAGAACCCGAAGCCGTCACATCCGAGCACGGTGAAGTCCCCTGGGACCCAGGCGCGGATCTGGTCCGGAACCGCCTTCTGGAAGTCGCTCACCGCGACCTTCGGACCCTCGGCCGAGGCCAGGGCCGCGGTGACGAACGGGATGCGCGGCTGCTGATCGGGGTGGCGGAGCTCGTGGCGTTCGCACTCGAACCCGTCACGGGCGAGCTCCGTCCACGAGGTCGCCGACCACAGGTCGGCCGCGACGTCCCACTTGTCGGCGAGCATCTTCTGCGCCTCGACCGCCGCATACATCGCCACGCCGGACGCGAGGATGGAGGCCTTGTGGCTCCCGGCCTCCGCCGCGCGGAAGCGGTACAGACCGCGCAGGAGGGCGTCGACGTCCAGGTCCTCGGGCTCCGCCGGCTGCGGGACGGGCTCGTTGTACAGGGTGATGTAGTACGACACGTTGCGGTCGATGCCGTCGGTCTCGGTCTCGTGGGCCGCGCCGGGGCCGTACATGCGCTCGATGCCCGCGCGCATGATGTGGGCGACCTCGTACGCCCACGCCGGGTCGTAGGAGATGATCCCCGGGTTGGTCGCGGCCAACAGCGGGGAGTGGCCGTCCATGTGCTGCAGACCCTCGCCGGTGAGCGTCGTGCGGCCGGCGGTGGCGCCCAGCAGGAATCCCCGGGCGAGCTGGTCGGCGGCGGCCCAGATGCCGTCGCCGGTGCGCTGGAACCCGAACATGGAATAGAAGATGTACAGAGGGATCATCGGCTGGCCGTGGGTCGCGTACGCGGTCCCGGCGGCGGTGAACTCGGCGACGGACCCCGCCTCGCTGATGCCCTCGTGCATGATCTGGCCGTCCTTGGCCTCCTTGTAGCTCAGCATGAGGTCGTGGTCCACCGAGGTGTAGTTCTGCCCGTGCGGGTTGTAGATCTTCAGGGTGGGGAACCACGAATCCATGCCGAAGGTGCGGGCCTCGTCGGGGATGATCGGCACGAAACGGTCGCGCAGGGACTCGTCGCGCATGAGCTCCTTGGCCGTCCGCACGAGCGCCATGGTGGTGGCGACGGCCTGCTTACCCGACCCCTTGCGGAGTGACTTCAGGGCGTCGATGCCCGGCACGGCCAGGGGTGTGAAGGTCTGGCGCCGCTCGGGGACGTGCCCGCCGAGGGCGGACCTGCGGTCCAGCATGTAGCGGATCTCCGGCGAGTTCGGCCCCGGGTTGTAGTAGGGCGGCTGGGTCGGATCGGCCTCCAGCTCCTCGTCGGTGATGGGGATCTGCTGCTTGTCGCGGAACAGTTTGAGGTCGTCGAGCGTCAACTTCTTCATCTGGTGGGTCGCGTTGCGCCCCTCGAAGTTCTGGCCCAGCCCGAAGCCCTTGATGGTGTGGGCCAGGATGACCGTCGGCCGGTCGGTGTGCTCGAGCGACGCCTTGTACGCGGCGTGGATCTTGCGGTAGTCGTGCCCGCCGCGGCGCAGCGCCCAGATCTCGTCGTCCGTCATATCCTCGACGAGCTTGGCGGTGCGGGGGTCGCGGCCGAAGAAGTGCTCGCGGATCCAGGCGCCGTCGTTGGCGCGGAAGGTCTGGTAGTCGCCGTCGGAGACCGAGTTCATCAGCGAGACGAGCGCGCCCTCGGTGTCCTTGTCGAACAGGGCGTCCCATTCGCGACCCCAGACCACCTTGATGACGTTCCAGCCGGCGCCGCTGAAGTACGACTCCAGCTCCTGGACGATCTGGCCGTTCCCGCGGACCGGCCCGTCGAGACGCTGGAGGTTGCAGTTGATGACGAAGGTGAGGTTGTCGAGGGCGTCGTTCGCGGCGATCTGGAGTGCGCCGCGCGACTCGACCTCGTCCATCTCACCGTCACCGAGGAACGCCCACACATGCTGCTGCGACGTGTCCTTGATGCCGCGGTTGTGGAGGTAGCGGTTGAACCGCGCCTGGTAGATGGCGTTGATCGGCCCCAGACCCATCGAGACCGTGGGGAACTCCCAGAACTCGGGCAGCGAGCGGGGGTGGGGGTAGGAGGGGAGTGAACGCCCCGGATGGCTCTTCTCCTGCCGGAACCCGTCGAGGTCCTGCTCCCGCAACCGGCCCTCGAGGTAGGCCCGGGCGTACATGCCCGGGGAGGCGTGGCCCTGGAAGTAGATGTGGTCGCCGCCGCCGGGATGGTCCTTGCCGCGGAAGAAATGGTTGTACCCCACCTCGTAGAGCGGGGCCGCCCCGGCGTAGGTGGAGATGTGACCGCCCACGCCGATCCCGGGCCGCTGGGCGCGGTGGACCATGATGGCGGCGTTCCACCGGATCCATCGACGGTAGGTCCGCTCCACCGCCTCGTCGCCGGGGAACTCCGGCTCGAGGCTCGTGGGGATGGTGTTGACATAGTCGGTGGACGTGAGGGCGGGCAGCGGAACACGCTGCTTGGAGGCTCGCTCGAGGAGACGCAGCATGAGGTAACGGGCGCGCTCGGGCCCGGCCTCGGCGAGCAGGCCGTCGAGCGAGTCCATCCACTCCTGGGTCTCCTCGGGGTCGGAGTCCGACAGGTAGGAGGCGACCCCTTCCCGGAGAATCGGCACGTTGGTGGGTGCGGTCCCGTCCCGTGGGCCTTCGTTTCCGCTCATGCGTATCGTCCTCACTTCTGTGATTCGTACCGTGGCCGCCCGGTGGGGCCACCACATGTCGTGGTACATCGTCGGGCCCGGGCCGCGGCCCGCAGGTGTGGGCGGATCGCGTCGGGCTCGGGGCGGGCCACCGTAGGCCCACCGGTTCCGATTGTGCCCCAAAGCGTGACGCGCGACACCGTCGCCTGAGCCGACACACCGACAAATGGGCGGTAGTCGTTTCCCCGGCGGGTGTGCGCGGGTAGTGTTCCTGGTCAGCGAAAGACCCGAGAAGTAGCACGACGGAGTAGAGGGAGGAACACCACGGTGGTCGCCGCGGCGAACCAGCAGGACGGAGCGGACCAGGTAGCTGGTCAGCTCGAACTGACGGAGGGCATGCTCGTTCAGGAGGTCGGATGGGATTCCGACTGTGACGAGTCGATCAGCGAGGCCATCGAGGACGCCGTCGGATCAGAGCTGCTGGAGGAGGACACCGATGAGGTGGTCGACGCGGTACTGCTCTGGTGGAGGGACGGTGACGGCGACCTGGTCGACCGACTCATGGACGTCATGACCCCCCTGGCGGACGACGGCTCGGTGTGGGTCCTCACCCCCAAGACGGGGCTCGACGGGCATGTGGTGCCCGCAGTGATCGCGGAGTCCGCCCAGACCGCGGGGATGTTGCAGACGCGCACCGCCGCGCTCGGGGACTGGGCCGGAAGCCGGCTCGCCCTGCGGAAGAACAGCATGCCCCGCAAGTGATCGCGGCACTCCGGACCCCTCGTGCGCCCCGGGGTGGGGCGCTGTCCCGGGTGGGATAATCTGACCGCACCGGCGCGATCGACGCGTCGGTGCGCACGCGCGCGTAGCTCAGCGGTTAGAGCTCTGGTCTTACACACCAGCGGTCGGGGGTTCGATTCCCTCCGCGCGCACCGATGATGAAGACCGACCGATGACAACCGGCCTATGACAACCGGCCGCACCCGGTGCCGAGGGCTCGGCGCGGGTCAGGTCCGGAGGCGGTCCGCTCGGCGGAAGGCCCTGCGCTGCTCGGCGTCGTTGCGGTCGCCGTAGCGGGCCCGCATCGCTCGTTCACGGGCGGACGCCTCGTCGAGCTCGGTGGTGCCCCGGTCGCCGCCGTCCGATTCACCGCGGTTCGTGTCACCGCGGTTCGTGTCACCGCCCGTCGTGTCGCCTCCAGCGGCGCCGCCGCTGTCGCGGCCGAGGTCATCGGTGTCGCCTCCCCGGGCGTCGACCCCCGCGGTGGGCGTGGTGCCGTCATCCGGCGTCCCCACCCCCTGATCGGCGTCGGCGGCCGCGACCTCGGCGTCGCGACGCCGGGCCCGGATCTCCGCCCAGGCGAAGTAGATGAGCGCGGCCGGGGCGAGCACGCCGAAGGCCAACCACTGCAGTCCGTAGGACAGGTACGGGCCGTTCTCGATGCCGGGGATCGGGGCGGGGGTGAGCGATCCGGGCTGGCCCCCGGCCAGCTGCAGGTAGCCCTCCGACACGAGGTCGTGTCCGAGGGTGTCGCCGATGACGACCGGGTCCACCACGCGCACGGCGGGCAGTCCGGCCATCGGGACGGGCTCGGCCTCGCCCGGCTCGGTGACCCGCAGCCGGGCGGTGATCTCGACCTCGCCGCCGGGGGCGGCGGGATAGTCCGGGACCGCGTTGTTCTCCCCGACGAGCACGTATCCGCGGTTGACCAGCATGTCCGCGCCGTCCACGGGGTCGAACACCGTGAGAACCTGGTAGACCAGCTCGCCGTCCACCGACCGGAGCCGCAGCAGTGCCTCGGAGTCCGGTCGCCACTCCCCGGTGAGGGTGACCAGGCGCCATTCGCGCTCGGCGTAGGCCCGCGGGCCGTCCACCACCTGCGCCAGCGGCGCGGGCTCGGCCTCGACGGATTCGGCCAGGCGGGCGTTGCGGGCGTCGAGATCGTCGCTCTTGCCCAGCTGCCACGGGGCCAGCAGCGCGAAGCACGCCCACGCGAACAGGGCCGCGGCGAGGACGCCGATCACCCATCCCGGGGTCAGGAAACGCCGCAGTATCCGCATGCTCCCAGGGTATCCGTCCCGGCGCGGCGGGTCCCGTGGCAGGTGTGCCCGCTACCCCGTGAGCTCGCGCACCTCGGCGACCAGCCCGGGCAGGGCCGCGGTGATCTGCAGGCGGGTGCGGGTGAAGCCGCTGTCGTCTCCGTAGTAGGGGTCGGCCACGTCGGTGCCGTCTGCGCCGTGCTCGTGTGCACGGGGGTCGTAGGACCGCAGCAGCCGGATGCGGCCCGGGTCGACCCCTGCCCGGAGTAGGTGGTCGCGGTGGCCGGTGTCGAGGGCCACCACCAGGTCGGCGTCGTGGTCGCCGGGGGACAGCTGCGAGGCCACGTGCCCGGTGTCGTAGCCGTGGGCTGCGAGTTCGGCGGCGGCGCGCGCGTCCATGCCGTTGCCGACGTGCCAGTCGCCGGTGCCGACGCTGGAGACGGTCACCCGGTCGCCGAGTCCGGCGTCGTGGAACGCCCGGCGGGCCATGACCTCGGCCATGGGGGAGCGGCAGATGTTCCCGGTGCAGACGAACACCACCCGCACCCGCGACTCACCACCCACGGATGATCTCCTCCAGCGCCGCGGTGTCGACGGCCGACCAGTGGGCGCGGTCCCACTCGTCGGGCCGCCCGTAGCCCCAGCGCACGATCGCGGTCGGGACGCCGTATCGGGCGGCGCCCTCGATGTCGTGTTCGCGGTCGCCGATCATGAGTACCTGCCCGGTCCCGCCGCCGTCGACGGGCGTCGGGTCGATCCCCATCGCCGAGAGGGAGTGCGCGATGACGTCGGCCTTGGCCATCCGGCCGACGGAGATGTCCGCCCCACCGATGAACTCGAAGGGGGCGGCCAGGTCGAAGTGCCCGAGGATCCGGCGCGCGGCGACCTCGTCCTTGCTCGTGGCGACCGCCATCCGGTAACCGTCGACGGCGAGTCGGTCGAGCAGCGCGTCCATCCCCGTGAAGACGGCGTTCTCCAGCCACCCCACCTCGTCGTAGCGCTCGCGGTAGGCCGCCACCGCCCGGTCCAGGTCGGCCCCGGCGAGGCCGAGCGAGGTCAACGTGTCGACCATGGGCGGGCCGGCGATGGAACGGATGTCGCGGTCGGAGTCCCAGCGCGCGCCCACCACGCCGAGCGCGTGGTGGAGGGACTTGGCGATGCCGTCGAGGGAGTCGGTGATGGTGCCGTCGAGGTCCACGAGGAGGATCGGGCGGTCGGTCATGCCGCCATCCTCCCAGAGTCCGCCGCGCGGGTTCCCCCGCCGGTCCGCGGCCGTGCGCCGCGCGTGGTCGTCCTACGCTTCCGGGAATGAGCGAGAATCCCGGACAGCGCCCCGACCCGGCGTCGTGGGCGGCGCTGCGGCACCACGGTGACGCCGAGCTGGTCCCCGGCGCCCTGGACTTCGCCGTCAACGTGCGCGGATCGGGGCCGCCGGGGTGGCTCCGCGACAGGTTGGCGGCCCGCCTCGCCGACCTGGGGGGATACCCCGGGGGCGACGACGACGAGGCCGCCGTCTCCGCCGTGGCCGCCCGTCACGGGGTCGGACGTGACCGCGTCCTGCTGCTGGGTGGCGCCTCGGAGGGGTTCCACCTACTCGCCGCCCACGCGGCCCGGAACCAGCTGCGAGCGGCGGTGGTGCACCCGTCCTTCACCGAACCGGAGCTCGAAGTGCGACGGGCCGGCGTGCCGGTGGAGCGGGTCCTCCTGCCGGTTCCGTTCGACCTCGACCCCGGCCTCGTCCCCGAGGAGGCGGACCTCGTCGTCGTCGGCAATCCCACCAACCCCACCTCGGTGGCGCACCCCCGGTCCGCCGTGGCGGCGCTGTGCCGGCCCGGACGGGTGACGGTCGTCGACGAGGCGTTCTGCGACATCCTCGCGGACGAGGCGGCCCACACTCTGGCCGGTGCCGACCTGCCGGGCCTCGTGGTGCTGCGGTCGCTGACCAAGACGTGGGCGCTGGCCGGCCTGCGCGTGGGGTACGCCGTCGGGGACCCGTCGGTGTTGGCCGATCTCGCCGCGCGCCGTCCGCACTGGCCCCTGGGCACTCTCCAACTGGAGGCCATCCGGGCGTGCGTCGGTCCGGCGGCCGATCCGGAACTCGAGGCCGCGCGGGCGCAGGTCGTCTCCGAGCGGGACACCATGGTCCGCGCCCTCGACGCCGCCGGGATCGAGGTGGCGGTGCCCCCGTCCGCGCCGTTCGTCCTGGTCCGCACTCCGGCCGGGATCGACCCGGTCGCGTTCCGGACCGGGCTCGTGCGCCGGGGGATCGTCACCCGCCGCTGCGACACGTTCCCCGGCCTCGACGCCACCTACCTGCGACTGGCGGTGCGGCCGGGCACGATGGTGGACGAACTCGTCGGAGCCTGGCTCGGACAGGTCGCGGGACGGACAGGTCCCGCTGCGGCGGGTGAACAGGAAGGGGAGTGACCATGACCACCGGCAGGCCCACCCTGGCCGACGTCATCGACCTGTTGGAGCACGCCTACCCGCCGCTGCTGGCCGAGTCGTGGGACCGCGTGGGGCTGGTCGCCGGGGACCCGGCGGCCGAGGTCGGACGGGTCGTCGTGGCGGTGGACGCCACCGACGCCGTGGTCGACCACGCGCTCGCCGAGGGCGCCGACCTGCTGCTGGTCCACCACCCGCCGCTCATGCGCGGCGTGCACTCCGTGGCCGCCGACACCCCCAAGGGCCGGCTGCTGCACAAGCTCATCGCCGGCGGGTGCGCGCTGTACTCCGCGCACACCAACGCCGACTCCGCACGGCCCGGCGTCAACGATGCCCTCGCCGACGTGCTCGGCCTGGTCCCCGGCCGCCCCCTGGCCCCCACCGGTGACGGCACCGTCGACCGGTGGGTGGTGACCGTGCCCGACGACGACCTCGACGACCTGCTGAACGCGGTGTTCGCCGCCGGGGCCGGACGGATGAGCGGCTACACCGAGTGCTCGTTCTCCGTCCAGGGCACCGGGCGGTTCCGTCCCGGCGACGGCACCGACCCGACGATCGGCACCATCGGCGAGCCCGAGCGGGTTTCCGAGACCCGGGTGGAGTTCGTGGCGCCGCCCGAGCTGCGGTCCGCGGTGCGGCGAGCCGTCCTGGCCGGGCACCCCTACGAGGTGCCCGCCATGGACGTGTTCGTCAACCACGCCGGACCCGGGCCGGGGCCCGAGGACACCGGGCTCGGGCGGATCTGCGAACTCGACGCACCGATGACGCTTGCGCAGTTCACCGAGCTCGTGGCCGAGCGTCTGCCCACCACCGAGTGGGGGGTCCGCGCCGCGGGCGACCCCGACGCCGAGATCAGGCGCGTCGCGCTGTGTGGCGGATCCGGCGACTCACTGTTGGGTGCGGCCCGCGCGGCGGGCGCCGACGTCTACCTCACCGGGGACCTGCGCCACCACGTTGTGGACGAGCACCTTCGCTCGGGCGGACCCTTGCTCGTCGACGCCGCGCACTGGGCGCTGGAGTTCCCGTGGTGCGCCCAGGCCGCGGCCCTGCTCGAGGAGGGGGCGGACCTCACCGCGACGGTGTGCGATCAACGGACGGACCCCTGGACGGTGGCCGCCGGGGGAGGGCGCGTGCAGCGGTAGTCTTGGCACCCATGAAGGCCGATCCCCACGACCAGCGTCGACTCGTCGACATCGCCGACCTCGACCTGCGCCTGGCGAGTCTCGAGCACCGGCGGTCGCAGCTACCCGAGCAGACGACCCTGGACGAGCTGGAGGCCGAGCGGCGGGCCGCCACCGAGTCCGTCGCCCGTGCCCGGATCCACCTGGAGGATCTCGACCGCGCCCTCGCCAAGCTGCGGTCCGATCTGGAGGCCGTGCGCCGGCGCCGGGCGGCCGACTCCGATCTGCTGGCCAAGGGCGGCCTGTCCGAGCGGCAGGCCACCGAACTGGACTACGAGCTGCGTTCGCTGGCCCGCCGCCAGGAGGCCCTCGAGGGCGAGCTGGGTGAGCTGGGCGAACGTCACGAGGCCATGGAGGCCGACGTCCGCCACTCCGGGGCGATCGTCACCGACCTGGACGCGCGGATCGGGATGGCCGCGACGCTGCGGGACACCGCTCTCGCCGAGCTCGAGGACGCGGTCACCGAGACGATGGCCGAACGGGCCCGGGAGGCGGAGACCGTCCCCGCCGACCTCCTCGATCACTACACCCGTAGCGCCGCGGAGGCGGGCCGAGGGGCGGCGATCCTCAACGGGGGCCGTTGCTCGGCCTGCGCCATGGACCTGGACCGGAGCACCGTCTCGGCGTTCCGCTCCGCCCCCGCGGACGAGGTCCTGAACTGCCCCGAGTGCGGCGTGATCGTGGTCCGCACCGACAACTCGTGACCGGCGGGCCGGGTTCCACCGGCGGGCCGGGCTGGACCGGCGCCACCGGGCGCCCCACCCGGATCGTCCTGGCCCGTCACGGCCAGACCCCGCTGTCGGTGGACCGGCGCTATTCGGGCCAGGGCGACCCCGAACTCACCGAGTTGGGCGTCACCCAGGCCGAGCGCACCGCCGCCCGGCTCGCGGCACTGCCGGATCTCGCCGCGGTGGTCTCCTCCCCACTGCGCCGGTGCCTGGGCACTGCCGAGCGGGCCGCCGACGCCGCCGGCGTGACCCTGGTGGTGGACGAGGACCTCATCGAGACCGACTTCGGGGGGTGGGAGGGGCTCACCTTCCGGGAAGCCGCCGAGCAGGATCCAGACCTCCACTCGCAGTGGCTGGGCGACACCGCCACCTCGCCCCCGGGCGGCGAGAGCTTCGCCGTGGTGCGGGCGCGCGTCGAGCGGGGACTGCGGCGCATAGTCGCCGACCGCCCCGGCGGCGTGGTCGCCGTCGTCAGCCACGTCACCCCCATCAAACTGGCGATCCGGGCGGGCCTGGGCGCCGGTGACGAACTGCTGTTCCGGCTGCACCTGGATCTCGCCTCCGTCTCCGACGTGCGTTTCTACTCCGACGGGCCCACCTCGGTGCACCTGGTCAACGACACCTCCCACCTCGTCTGAGCCCGCACCCCGACCGGCCCGCGCGGGCGACTAGACTCCCTGGAGCGAACGAGTCGGCCGGACGGCCGCGGACAGGGGAACCGGCGCCACAGGCGACCAGGCCCCGGCCCGAGGAAAGTCCGGACTCCACAGAGCAGGGCGGTTGCTAACGGCAACCCGGGGTGACCCGCGGGACAGTGCCACAGAAAACAGACCGCCGCGCCTGCGGGCGCGGTAAGGGTGAAACGGTGCGGTAAGAGCGCACCAGCGCCCCGGGTGACCGGGGCGGCTAGGTAAACCCCGCCCGGAGCAAGGTCGAAGGTCGCACCGCTCGCGGTGCGGCTGCGCGGATTGTGTGCAGCGATGCACGGGAGGGCTGCTCGCCCGAGTCCGCGGGTGGACCGCTCGAGGTACCCGGTGACGGAGTGCCCAGATGGATGGTCGTCGCCCTCCGCCCGCGGAGGGCACAGGATCCGGCTTACAGGCCGGCTCGTTCGCCCCGTTCCCGGCAGGCGGTGCTGCGGCGCGCGGTGGCGGGCCCGGACCCGGATAGTAGGGTCCGAGGTGACAAGCCCGTCCCGTCGAACCGAGGAGGCCCACCGTGTCGGAAGAGCAGTGGTACTACGACATCGCCACAGGTCAGGCGCAGCAAGGCAAGGTGACCAACTGGGACAACCGGATGGGCCCGTATGCCACGCGCGGCGAGGCCGAGGCGGCGCTGGCCAAGGCGAAGGCCCGCAACGAGGCCTGGGACGCCCAGGACGACTAGTACTGACCCGACGGCCCGGTGCCGCCGGGCCGTCCTACTTCTTCCCGCCCTTCTTCTTGCCGCTCTTCTTTTTGTCCTTCTTCTTCCGGCGCCGCCGTGCCGCACGCCGTGACTCGGACAGTTCGCGATAGGCGGCCGTGACCGCCGCGGCGTCGCTCTCGAACCCCTCGAGGGTGCGCTCGGAGAACGCCCGCTCGTGCTCGAAGAGCACGCCGAGGCCGAACGTCGACTCACCGGCGAACTCGGCCCGCCGCGCGATGCGCCGGATCCACTGCCGGGTGGTGACGCTGTCCTGGACCTCCCCGAGCACCGTGTGCAGCCGGTCGCAGGCCGTACGCAGCGGGGCCACCGTGAGGTCCTCCGTGTTCGGAACCGCACTGACGTTGCGGCGCAGTGCCTTGGCGCGCTTGCGCACGACGTGGGTGAGTTCCTCCCGCTGGGCCAGCGTCAGATCGAGGGAGTCCAGGTCGCGCTCGGTGCGAGTGCGGACCTTGGTGAACTTGGAGAACTGCCGGTCCACCCCGCGCAGCAGTGTCTCCTCGGCCTCGCGCCGCTTCCTACCGCCCTTCGACGGAGCACCGCCCTTCGACGACGCCCCGCCCCCCACTGCGGCAGGGCCGGTGCCGGCGACGCGGACCAGCTCGTGGAGTCGGTCGACCACGTCGAGGTACCGGTCGGAGAGCAGCGCCGCGGTGACGCGTTCGCCCGCGCGCTGCTCCTCGAAGTCCAACTCGGTGCGCAGGAGATGCCGGGTCCGTGCGGTCACCACGTCCTCGGGGTAGTCGGCTGCCAGCGCCCCGAGTCGCTGGTCGACCACCTGGATGTCCCGGGCCTTGCCCAGCACCGCGGCGAGTTCCTTGAGTTCGGCGAGGAGCGCGGCCGGGTCGATGTCGGTGCCGGCGGTCTCCGCCCCGAGCTCGTCGGCGTACGAGCTGATGGTGCTCCGCAGGCCACGGACCGCGACGCGCATCTGGTGGACGCCCACCACGGTGACGCGCCGGGCCGCCGGATCGTGGTCGAGGAGTTGCTGCAGGTCCTGGACAAGGGCGTCGCGCACGGGCGAGACGCCGCGCTCGTAGAGGTCGGGGAGTGGGCCGATGGTGCGGGCGAGTTTGGACGACGACGACGAGGCGTGAGCCCCGGCGTCCGCGCAGGCTGCAGCGACGGTCGCGAGGAGATCGTGTGCATCGGGTCGCGCCGGATCGACCAGTTCGGTCTCCCATTCCCGCCATCCCGCCGTTGATCCGCCGGCGACGAACGACTCGGTGGAGACACGGTCGTCGCAGAACTCGATCACCGCGGCCCCGTCGGGGTCCCGCAGCGTGAGGACCTGCCGGCGGTTGTCGATGCGGGCGACGGGCTCGAGGGGCCGACGGCGGACCAGCCCGGCGACGGCCGTGACGAGCTCCGCGGGGACGACGTCGTCACGGGGGTCGCCGTCGCCGAGCGGGGCCTGCAGTTCGACGCGTCCCGCCCGGTCGGGCAGTTTGAGGTGCCAACCCTCGTCGTCCCCGCCGGTGCGGCGCCGGAGTGTGACCTTGTGCCGGGTGAGCGAGAGGTCGGCGGTGTCGTAGTAGGTGGCGGAGAGCTGGTGCTCCACCGGGACGTCCGCGACGAGAGGCGCCAGGGCGTCGACCGTGGGCAGCGGGGTGTGCTCGTCGACCTCGAACTTGCTCTCGACCTCGACGGTCTCGTTGATCGTCATGGTCCGGTTGTATCAGTAAAGGATGAACACCGGCAGTGAGCGCCGCCCGTTCCGGACTTACCGGCGGGTAAGGTAAGTGGCTACGGTCACACATTCGTCGTAAGGGGAGACTGTGGATCAGCCGAAAATCGTCGACGTCCTGGTGGTGGGGGCGGGGTTCTCCGGGCTCGGTGCCGCCATCCGGCTCGCGCAGGAGGGCTTCGACGACCTCGTCGTCCTCGAACGCGGCCCCGACGTCGGCGGGACGTGGCGCGACAACAGCTATCCGGGCGCGGCGTGCGACGTCCCGTCCCACCTGTACTCGTACTCCTTCGCCCTCAACCCCGACTGGTCACGGGCCTTCTCGCCGCAGGGCGAGATCTACGACTACATCCGGAAGGTCACGCACGAGGCCGGCGTGCGCGAGAAGATCCGCTTCGGCGTCGACGTCACCTCGGTGGACTATGACGAGTCCCGCGGCCGGTGGACGGTGCGCACCAGCGAGGAGGAGTACGACGCCCGCGTGGTGGTGCTGGGCGTCGGGGCACTGTGCGAGCCCAGGCTCCCGGAGATCGACGGCGTCGGCGACTTCGCCGGGCCCGTCTTCCACACCGCCCGCTGGGACCACTCGGTGACGCTGGCCGACAAGCGAGTCGCGGTGATCGGCACGGGCGCCTCGGCGATCCAGGTGGTGCCGTCCATCGCCCCGACCGTGGCGCACCTCGACGTCTACCAGCGCACCGCGCCCTGGGTCCTGCCCCGGATGGACCGGCAGTACCCCCGGTTCGAGCGGTCGCTGTACCGCCGGGTGCCCGGGCTGCAGCGCGCGGTGCGGGCCCTGCAGTACGCCAGCCGCGAGTTCCAGGTGGTGGGCCTGACCCGCACCCGCGCGGCGCTGGCACCCATCAAGGCGCTCGGACGGGCACACCTGGCGATGCAGGTGCGCGACCGTGCCCTGCGCGCGCGGCTCACCCCGCACTTCGAGATCGGGTGCAAGCGCATCCTGCTGTCCAACACCTGGTACCCGGCACTGTCCCGGGACAACGTCGACGTGGTCACCGAGCCGATCACCCGCGTCACCGAGGGCGGGATCGTCACCGGTGACGGAACCGAGCACCCCGCCGACGTCCTGGTGGTGGCCACGGGCTTCCACGTCACCGATTCACCGTTCTTCGAGCGCGTCCGCGGAACGGACGGGCGCACCCTGGCGGACAAGTGGCAGAGCGAGGGGATGGAGGCCTACAAGGGGACCACGGTCGCCGGCTACCCCAACCTGTTCGTCCTGGTGGGCCCCGCGACCGGACTCGGGCACTCGTCGATGATCTACATGATCGAGTCCCAGCTCAACTACCTCGTGGACGCGCTGCGCTCCATGCGGGACCGCGGCCTGCAGACCGTCGAGGTGCGTGCGGCCGTCCAGGACGCGTACAACCGCGAACTGCGCGACAGCACCGGCGAGACCGTGTGGGTGACCGGTTGCCGGAGCTGGTACCTCGACGACAAGGGCAACGCGCCGGCCGTGTGGCCGGACTACACCTTCACTTTCCGCAACCAGACCCGGGAGTTCGACCTGAGCGCCTACCGGCGGACCGCGGCCGGCGACACGGCCGCGACGCGTACCGGGCAGGAGGCCCTCCGGTGAGCGCCCCGATCGGCAGACTGTTCGGCACAGTCGGATCGCTGGCCCGCCGCCCCCGCTGGCGGATGGACGGCAAGGTCGTCGTCGTCACCGGCGCCGGCTCGGGGATCGGGCGCGAACTGGCGCGCGGGGCCGCGCGGCGCGGCGCCCGGTTGGCACTGAGCGACATCGACGCAGACGGACTGGCCCGGACCGTCGAACTCGCGCGCGGTGACGGCGCCACCGACGTGCACTCGCAGCGTCTCGACGTCACAGAACAGGCGATGGTCGCCGAGTACGCGGGGGCGGTCGCCGAGCACTTCGGTGTGGTCCACCTGGTCGTCAACAACGCCGGCATCGCGTTCACCGGGGCGGTCGAGCAGTCCGGCTACAAGGACATCGCCCGCGTCATGGAAGTCGACTACTGGGGCGTCGTGCACGGCACCAAGGAGTTCCTCCCGCACCTCATCGCCTCCGGCGACGGCCACCTGGTCAACATCTCCAGCATCTTCGCGTTCCTGTCCGTGCCCACCCAGAACGCCTACAACGCGGCCAAGGCGGCGGTCCAGCAGTTCACCGAGTCCCTGCGGATGGAGATGATGGCGGCCGGGCACCCCGTCGACGTCACCTGCGTCCACCCGGGCGGGATCAAGACCGCCGTCGCCCGGAGCGCCGGCGCGGCCGAGGGTCTGGACAGCGCGAACTTCGCCACGATCTTCGACGCGAAGTTCGCGCGCACCGAGGCGTCGACCGCCGCGCGGGTGATCCTCGACGGCGTCGAGCGACGTAGGGCGCGCGTCCTGGTGGGGGTCGACGCCCACCTGCTCGACGCCCTGGTCCGGCTGTTCCCGACCGGCTACCAGAAGGGCACGGTCGCGATGTCGCGCCGCTTCGGGGTGGTCTGAGACGGGGGCGCGCCCGGCCCGGGCTCCTCAGGGACGGAAGCGGTCCGTGGCCTCCAGCAGGTGGTGCGTCGTGCCGGGTTCGGCCATCGCGTGCCCCGCGTCCGGCACGATGTGCAGCTCCGAACCCGGCCACGCCGCGTGCAGCTCCCACGCGCCTACGACCGGGCACACCACGTCGTAGCGGCCGTGGACGATCACGGCGGGCAGGTGGGCGATCCGGTCCATCCGGTCCAGGATCGCCCGGCGCCGCAGGAACGCGTCGTGGACGAAGTAGTGGTTCTCGATCCGGGCGAAGGCCAGGGCGAAGCGGTCCGGGTCACCGCCGGTGCCGGCGGGTCGGGGGAGCAGGGTCGAGGTGGACGTCTCCCACGTGGTCCACGCGCGGGCCGCCTCGAGTTCGACCTGCGGATCCCCGCAGTGCAGGAGCCGGTGGTAGGCCGCGACGTGGTCGTAACCCGGCTGATGGACGGCGTCGGGGCCGTCCGCGGCGAGCAACGGCGCGAGGTAGCCCTCCCACACGTCCGGGAACAGGTGCGCGGCCCCACCGCGGTAGAACCAGTCGATCTCGCTCGGGCGGCACAGGAAGACGCCGCGCAGGATCAGTCCGCGGACCCTGGAGGGATGCTCCTGGGCGTACGCCAACGCCAGTGTCGAGCCCCACGAGCCGCCGAAGACCAGCCACTCCTCGACCCCGAGGTGCTCCCGCAGTCGCTCGAGATCGTCGACCAGGTGCCAGGTGGTGTTGACCGTCAGGTCCGCGCCGTCGGCGACGTGTGGGGTGCTGCGCCCGCACCCCCGCTGGTCGAGAAGGATGATCCGGTAGGCCGCCGGGTCGAACATGCGTCGGTGCTCGGGCGTCGTCCCGCCACCGGGTCCACCGTGGACGAACAGGACGGGGGCGCCATCGGGATTCCCCGAGCACTCCCAGTACACGTGCTGCCCGTCGCCCACGTCGAGCATCCCGCTGTCGTGGGGTTCGATGGCGGGGTAGGGGGCGCGGCGGGCGGCGCCGCGCCCGGGGTCGGTCGTCGGTGCCATCACGGTCAGAAGGAGTGTTCGGCGCCGGGGAAGGCCCGCGAGCGGACCTCGGTGCCGTACTCGCGGGCGGCGTCACGCAGCGTGTCGGCCAGCTCGGCGTACCGCTTGACGAACTTCGCGGTGCGGCCCGTGCTGTGCCCGGCCATGTCCTGCCAGACCAGCACCTGGGCGTCGCACCCGTTGCCGGCCCCGATGCCCACGGTGGAGATCTCCAGTTCCGCGGTCACCTCCCGCGCCAGGTCGGCGGGCACCATCTCCATCACCACGGAGAACGCCCCGGCCTCCTGGACGGCGCGGGCGTCGGCGCGCAGCTGATCCGCCGCGTCGCCGCGACCCTGGACCCGGAACCCGCCCAGCCCGTTGACCGACTGCGGCGTGAAGCCGATGTGCGCCATCACGGGGATCCCGGCGTCGACGATCGCCTTGATCTGCGGGACCATCCGCACGCCCCCCTCGAGCTTGACGGCCTGGGCGCCGCCCTCCTTCATCATGCGGGTGGCCGCGGCCACGGCCTGCGTCGGCGAGGCCTCGTAGCTACCGAACACCAGGTCCGCCACGACCAGCGCCTTCGGGGCGCCGCGGGTGACGGCCCGCACCAGCGGGATCATCTCGTCCTCGGTCACCGGGACCGTCGTGTCGTAGCCGTAGACCACGTTGGCGGCCGAGTCGCCGACGAGCAGCACCGGGATCCCGGCCTCCTGGAACAACCGCGCGGAAACGAAGTCGTAGGCGGTGAGCATCGGCCACGGCTCGCCGGCGGCCTTGAGCTCGGCGAGGTGGTGCAGACGGGTGACCCGGGTCAGGCCCTGCGGCCCGTCGCTCTTCGGCGTCTGGTCCGGTGCGCCGCCGGCGCCGTAGACCGGGGAGTCGGGGGTGTCGCTCATGGGAGTGTGGCCTTCCTTCGGTGACCTCGAGGCCGGCTGGAGCGCCGGTACCCGGGTGGACAGGGGGCGGTGACGTGCGCGGCGGGATCCGTGCGCTGTCGCGGACGAGTCTGCCACGACCGGCACGGAGGGGTCCGGTGGGCGTCGGGGCGGGCGGATGTCACACGCTCGTAACACGACAGGCACTAGGTTGGACCGCATGAACCGCCAGCAGGAGTACGTTCTAAGGACCTTGGAAGAGCGCGACATCCGGTTCGTCCGGCTCTGGTTCACCGACGTCCTCGGCACCCTCAAGTCGGTCGCCGTGGCGCCGGCCGAACTCGAGGGCGCCTTCGGGGAGGGGATCGGCTTCGACGGCTCCGCCATCGAGGGCTTCTCCCGGGCGTCGGAGGCGGACACCGTCGCCAAGCCCGACCCGTCGACCTTCCAGGTGCTCCCGTGGGCCCACGCCGACGGCAAGCAGCACTCCGCGCGCATCTTCTGCGACATCTTCAACCCGGACGGCAGCCCCAGCTGGGCGGATCCCCGGCACGTCCTGCGCCGTCAGCTCAGCAAGGCCGCCGACCTCGGGTTCTCGTGCTACGTGCACCCCGAGATCGAGTTCTTCCTGTTCAAGGACCTGGACACGGACGGCGCGGAGCCGGTGCCCACCGACAACGGTGGCTACTTCGACCAGGCCGTGCACGACTCCGCCCCTCACTTCCGGCGCCACGCGATCGAGGCGCTCGAGGCGATGGGCATCTCGGTGGAGTTCTCCCACCACGAGGGCGCGCCGGGTCAGCAGGAGATCGACCTGCGCTACGCCGACGCCCTGAGCATGGCGGACAACATCATGACGTTCCGCTACGTGGTCAAGGAGGTGGCCATGAACAACGGGGTGTGGGCGTCGTTCATGCCCAAGCCCCTGCGTGACCACCCGGGCTCGGCCATGCACACCCACATGAGCCTGTTCGAGGGCGACGCCAACGCGTTCCACGACCCGGACGACGAGTACCAGCTGTCCGATACCGCGAAGTCGTTCGTCGCGGGCATCCTCACCCACGCGCCCGAGTTCTCGGCGGTGACCAACCAGTGGGTCAACTCGTACAAGCGACTCATCGGCGGAGGCGAGGCCCCCACCGCGGCCACCTGGGGCCGGGCCAACCGGTCGGCGCTCGTCCGTGTGCCCATGTACACGCCCAACAAGGCGTCCTCGCGCCGCATCGAGGTGCGCAGCCCGGACTCGGCCTGCAACCCCTACCTGGCCTACGCGGTGATGTTCGCCGCCGGGATCAAGGGCGTCCAGGAGGGGTACGAGCTGCCGCCGGAGTCCGAGGACGACGTGTGGACCATGAGCCGGCGCGAGCGGCGGGCGATGGGATACACCGACCTCCCCGGCAGCCTCGAGCAGGCGCTGGACGCCATGGAGGAGTCGGAGCTCGTCGCCGAGGCGCTGGGCGAGCACGTCTTCGAGTTCTTCCTGCGCAACAAGCGGCGCGAGTGGCGCGAGTACCGCAACGACGTGACCCCGTACGAGCTGCGGCACTACCTCAACTTGTGACCGGGGGCGGCATCGTGAGCACGGACTCCTCGCGCCCTCGGTTACCGAGCCCGGGCCGCCTCGGGCTGCTCGACGACCGGGCCGCGGACTGGCTCGACTACCTGGGGTGGACCGACGACGACGCGGTCCCGGTGCTGTGGTCGCTGTCCCGGGCTCCGGACCCGGACCTCGCCCTGGGAGCCCTGGTGCGGCTCCATGAATCACTCACCGCCGAGTCCCACGATGAGGGCACCTCCGCGCGCGCCGGGGGCGACACCGGGGTCGCGGCGTTGGACGCCGCGCTGCGGTCCGATTCGCGGCTCCGGGCGCGGCTGCTGGGGCTGCTCGGATCCTCGAGCGCGTTGGGCGACCACCTCGTCGCCGAGCCCACTCGGTGGGCGCTGCTGCGCGGAGGACTGCCGACGTTCGAGGACGTTCTGGCCGACATGCTCGGGGCGGTCGAGGCCGTGCCCGAGCAGGCGGTGGAGGGCGCGCCGCCGCCGTCCCAGAGGGAGGACCTGCGCAGCGTCGGGACGTACCGCGCCGGGGTCACCGGCGGCGCCGCCGTCAGCGTGCTGCGCTCGACGTACCGCGACCACGTGGCGCTGCTCGCCGCGCACGACGTGGCCGGGTCGGTCGACGACGACGAGCCCGTCCTGCCGTTCACCGAGGTGGGCCGGCGCCTGTCCGACCTCGCGGACGCCGCGTTGACCGCCGCTCTCGCGGTCGCGGTGGCCACCGTCCACCCGGACTCGCCGATGCCGGCGCGGTTGGGCGTGGTGGCCATGGGCAAGGGCGGGGCGCGCGAACTCAATTACATCTCGGACGTCGACGTGATCTTCGTGGCCGAGCCGGCCGACGCCAGGACCGGTCGCGTGGCGGGGGAGCTGATGCGCATCGGGTCCATGGCCTTCTTCGAGGTCGACGCGGCGCTGCGCCCGGAGGGCAAGTCGGGCGAACTGGTGCGCACCCTCGAGTCCCACACGGCCTACTACAAGCGTTGGGCCAAGACGTGGGAGTTCCAGGCCCAGCTCAAGGCGCGCCCCATGACCGGCGACCTGGCCCTGGCGGAGGAGTACCACGACACCGTCCACCCGATGGTGTGGACCGCCGCCGAGCGGGACGACTTCGTGCACGACGTGCAGGCGATGCGCCGGCGCGTGGAGGAGAACGTGCCCGAGGCCCTGCGCGAGCGCGAACTCAAGCTCGGACGCGGGGGTCTGCGCGATGTCGAGTTCGCCGTGCAGCTGCTGCAGATGGTCCACGGCCGCACCGACGAGGACCTCCGCGTCACCAGCACCGTCGAGGCGCTCGGCGCGCTGCGCGACGGCGGGTACATCGCCCGCGAGGACGGCGCGGAACTGCTCGCCGCCTACGAGTTCCTCCGCCTGCTCGAGCACCGCCTGCAACTGCAGCGCTACAAGCGCACCCACCTGCTACCGGAGGACGACGACGAGGAGGCCTACCGCTGGCTGGCCCGCGCGGCGCACATCCGGCCGGACGGGCCGAACGACGCCGCGCAGGTGCTGCGGCAGAGTCTGCGCGAGCTGCGCCGCCGCGTTCGCCGCCTGCACTCCAAGCTGTTCTACCGCCCGCTACTGGACTCGATCGCCTCGTACGACGCCGAGGCCCTCTCGCTCAGCACGGAAGCGATGGAGCGTCAGCTGGCCGCCCTCGGCTTCGCGTCGCCCCGCAACGCGTTGGGTCACCTGCGGGCGTTGGCGGGACAGAGCAGTCGCCGCGGCCGTATCCAGGCGCTGCTGCTGCCCACGTTCATGGAGTGGCTCGCGGACACCGCGGACCCGGACGCGGGACTGCTGGCCTACCGGCGACTGTGCGAGGAGAACGAGGAGATCACCTGGTTCCTGCGCACCCTGCGGGACGACAGCATCGTGGCCCGCCGCCTCGTACGGGTGCTGGGGACCTCGGCGTTCGTCGCGGGCCTGCTCATGCGCAACCCCGAGGTGATCCCCGACCTCACCGACGGCGCGCAGGGCCCGGTGCTCGTGGCCTCCAAGGTCTCCGACATCGCCTCCGCGCTCACCGCCTCCGCCGCCCGGCACCCCACTCCCGAGCGGGTCATCGCCACGGCGCGGTCGCTTCGCCGCGCCGAGCTGGCCCGGATCGGGGCCGCCGACGTCCTGCAGATGATCTCCGTACCCGATGTCGGGCGGCGACTGTCGGCCGTGTGGCGGGCGGTGCTCGAGGCGTCCCTGGCCGCCGTGGTCCGCGACATGATGCCCGAGGGCGGTGCGGCGCCGGCCCGCATCGCCTACATCGGGATGGGGCGGCTCGGCGGGGACGAGCTGTCCTACAGCAGCGACGCGGACGTGATGATCGTGTGCGACCCGGTCGAGGGCGCCAAGGAGGACGAGGCGGTCCGGTGGGCCACGCAGGTGGCCGAGCGGGTGGGCAAGCTGCTGGCCTCGCCGTCGTCGGATCCCCCGCTGGACCTGGACGCCGACCTACGCCCGGAGGGCCGGAACGGCCCACTCGTGCGCACCCTGGCCTCCTACCGTGCCTACTACGCCAAGTGGGCCGAGACGTGGGAGTTGCAGGCGCTGCTGCGGGCCTCGTTCGCCGCCGGGGACCGCGAGCTCGGGCTGGATTTCCTCCACATGATCGACGAGTTCCGTTACCCGGAGCAGGGCGTGCCCCCGAAGGTCGTGCAGCAGATCCGCCGGATGAAGGCGCGGATCGACTCGGAGCGCCTGCCGCGTGGCGCGGATCCGGCCACCCACACCAAACTCGGCCGCGGTGGCCTGGCCGACGTGGAGTGGAGCGCCCAGTTGTTGACGATGCAGCACGCCGCCAGGGTGCCCGGGCTGCACACGACGTCGACCCTCGAGGCGCTCGACGCCGCCGCCTCGGCCGAGTTGCTGCCGGAGTCCGAGCGCGACGCACTGGTCGACTCGTGGCTCATGGCCGCCCACGCCCGCAACGCGTTGGTCCTGGCGCGCGGCAAGGCGGTCGACCAACTGCCGGGTCAGGGCTCGATCCTGGCGGCGGTGGCGATGATCTGCACCGGTTCGGCCGACGGCGCGGGGTTCCTCAACGAGTACCTGCGCGTGACCCGTCTCGGTCGCAAGGCGGTCGACCACGTGTTCTGGGGCGAGGACTGACGCCGGCCCCGGGGGTGGGCCAGGGCCGGGACCAGGGTCGTCCCTGATGCGGCAGGTGCTCCCACGCCGATAACCTGGGTCCATGCCTGTGACCATGAACCTCACCCTCACCCTCGACGGCGTGACCTACGGCGAGCTGTACGAGTTCGTCGACGCCGTCCGCGCCGCCGGGGTGCCGGCCGACGAGCGGGTCCGCTGCCTCGGTTCCGACGACAAGGGCGACCGCTTCGAGGTGGACCTCGGCCCGGACCGCCGCCGGGCAGGATCGGCCCGTGCGGCCTCCGGCGCGCTGGTGGGCCAACCGGTGGAAGGTCCCGCCGCGCCCGGGGCTGCGTCGTCGTCCTCACCGACCGTGGCGTCGGTCGCCGAGACGGTGCGCTCGATGGTGCGTAACGGCGACGACCTGGACCGCGTGATCGCCGCGCTGGGGGACCTGCGCAAGTTCCTGCGTTGAGCCCTAACCGCCCGGTCGCCCGGGCCGTCGCCGTCCTCGCCGCGCTCGTCGCCGGCGCGGGTGTGGCGCTACACCACTCCCGCTCGGAGATCCCGGCCGTGCCGGTGCTGGCGAGCTTCGCGGTCGCCGCCTGGGCGTTCTCCCTGGTGGCCCTGATCGCGGCACTGCGTGCGCGGTCGGTGCTGCTCGGGATCATCGCCGTCGTGTTGGTGGGTGCCGGGGTGGTCCAGTACGGGCCCCTCGTGGCACCGCCACGCCAGATCAACGACGACGAGGGCATCCCGATGCGGGTGATGGTGCAGAACCTCGAGTTCGGCCGAGCCGCCCCACACGACGTGGTCCGGGCCGTCCGCACCGGCGGGGTCGATCTGCTCATGACCGTGGAGACGACCCCGGAGGCGGCGGACGCGCTGCGCACGGCGGGTCTCACGGGGCTGCTGCCGCACGAGGCCGCCTCGACCGCTCCCACGACGCAGGGGGTCGCGGTGTGGTCGCGGTTCCCGCTCTCCCCGCCCGAGCGGGTCCCGGGCTTCAGCCTCGGGCTGGTACGCACCGAGATGGCGGGGCCGGGCGGCCCGGTGACGGTGGTGGCCGCGCACCCGGTGGCCCCGGTGTTCGACGCCCCCGCCGCCGTGGAGGAGGCCGATCGCCTGCGCTGGTCCTCGGCAGCCTTCCCGGGCCCGCGCCGGTGGTGGTGGGCGGGGATTTCAACGCCACCTGGGATCACGTGCGGTTCCGTGACCTGCGGGGCCTCGGGTACACCGACTCGGTCTCCGGCGGGAGTGACGGCTGGGTACCCACCTGGCCGGCGGGTCGACGGATCCCGCCGCTCATCGGGATCGACCACGTGCTGGCCCGCGGGGCGGTCGCGGTGGGGGACACGGACACCGTGGAGGTGGCCAGGACGGACCATCGCGGCGTGGTCGCGACGGTGCTTCTGCCCGCGCCGCGGGCTCGGTGACCTAGCATGCGCACCATGAGTTCACGCATCCGCCTGATCGCCAGCGGCGTCACCTCGGCCGCGGCGGTGGCCCTCCTCGCGGGGTGTGGCGGGGCGACGGTGGACGGTCAGGCCCCGGAGGTGTCCTCGGACCCGGCCGCGTCGGCCGCCTCGTCGTCGCCGTTCGCCGAGGAGCGGCCGGAGAAGCCCACCGGTCCCGTCGCGCCCCCTCCGCCGCAGTCGCCGGCGCCCGAACCGATGCCGGGGGAGCCCGAACCACTGCCTCCGCCCGAGGACGCGCCCGGACCCGAGCCGGAACCCGCGCCCGCGGAGCCCGCCCCGCCGGCTCCGGGTGCGGGGGACTTCGTCGCCCTGCTCGAGCGGCGGGGTGTCGTCCTGCCCGAGGGCGTGGACCCGGTCGCCACGGCCACCGAGGCCTGCGGCCGGTTCGACGGCGGGCAGCAGATGGACGAGGTCTCCGGATGGCTGGGTGAGCGGGCCCGCCTCGACGCGGACGGCCAGGGCTTCTTCCTCGGCGCCGCGGTGGGGACCTACTGCCCGGAGAACTTCCCCAAGCTCGGCTGAGGCACGCCGGGCCGGGTCACGCCCGGCTGGGTAATTCTCGGTCAGGTCACATCCGGCCGTACCGGGCCCGCCCGATCGAGTAGAGGCCGTACAGGGCGATCCCCGCGCCGGTGAGCACCAGCAGCACCTGACCGAAGGGTTGCTCGCCAACCGCCCGCAGGGCGGCGTCCAGCCCGCCCGCCTTCTCCGGATCCGCGGTCACGACGGCCGCGATCACCAGGCCCCCGAGGATCGCCAAGGCGATGCCCTTGGCGACATACCCCACCCGGCCCGTGATGATCATGGCCCGGCCGACCTCCCCGGACCCGGTGCGTTCGAGGTCCTCGACGAACTTCGTGGTGGCCCCCTTGTAGACGTGGTAGCCGCCCACCGCGAGGATGGCGAGCCCGGCGACGACCAGGGCCATCTTCCCCACCCCGGAGCCGAGCAGCCCGGCCGTGGCTCCGGAGGCGGTCGCGGAGTCGGACCCCCCGCCCCCGGAGGCGAACCGCGCGGTGGTCAGTCCCAGGACCACGTACACGGCCGCCTTGGCCGCGGCCTTGATCCGGTCAGAGGTCTCCTCGGACCCGAGGAACAGCTCGGTGATCTGCCACAGACCCAGCGCGAGGAAGCCCACGGCGCCGACCCATAGCATGACCTGACCGCCCGGTGCGCTCGCGATCTCCGCCAGCGCACCCGAGTTGGACGCCTCGCCGCCGCCCGACCCGAGTGCGATCCTGACGGCGATCCAGCCGATGAGCAGATGGAGCACGCCGTTCATGACGTATCCGGCGCGGGCCAGCCACTCGAGCGCGGGATGGTCGGCGGCGGAGCGCGCGGCGCCGGAGACGGTGGCAGAACGTATCGGGGAGTTCATGGGTGAACTCTCCCACGTCGCCGCGGATTCACCACTCGAACCGTGTCACCACTCGATCTCGCCGAGGACCTCGTTGCGACGGCGCAGTTCCGCCAGCCGCAGTTCGGCCGCGCGGTGCTCCTCCATCCGCATCCGCGCCTGTTCGGCGAGGGCGTCGGCCTCGACCTCGGCGAGCAGGAGCTGGAGTCGGTCCTTCTGCTCACGGAGCGTCTCCACCGAGGTGTCCATGGCGATGAGCTTCCGGGAACCGGCCACGGCGTGGAGGAAGGGGTTGCGCTCGAGGATCAGGCGCGCCTCCTCGGGGGCCAGCACCCTCGACAGTTTGAGCAGGACCGGATAGCCCTGCCCCTGTCCCTGCCGGTCGGTCTCGGGGTCGTGTCCGGGATCCAGTGCTGCGGCGACGACCTTGAGCGGCCGGGCCCGGGGCGAGGAACTCCGGAAGTCGAACGCGTCGGTGTCCATGTGGTCCGGCTCCTTCCCGGCGTCCTGCCCGGCAGTGGCTGTTTACCTGCCACCACCGTAGGCGTACCGGCCGGGACGGCCGGGCGGTTCAGGTTTTTTGCGCTCCGGAGGGGCTCAGCAGCTGTAGCGGGGTGTGCGGGACGACCGCGTCCCGGCGGTGTGCCCGCCCGGCGCCGATACACTCGAGCTGTGACTACCGGCAATGAAGGCGCAACCGACCTCGACTACCTGCTCCGCCAGATGGCAGAGGGCATCGAGCAGGCTCCCGTGAACTTCCCGATCACCCTGGTGATCAACGGGAACACCTGGGAAGGGAACCTCACCACCGAGGGTGAGTTCATGCGGATCCAGGCGGCCACCTTCGACGCGCTGACGGGTGATGAGAAGTCCGAGCAGGTGGCTGATGCCCAGGCCAGTGCATTCCGGCAGATCGGCATCACGAAGTACGAGGAGGCACTGGACGGGGAGGACAGGGTGGCCTCGTTCATCCACGTCACGGACGCCTGGCAGAGGGGAGAGAAGGCTCCGATCCCGGTCATGCGCGTCCGGATCTCGTCGGTGGATGCGTGGACCTTCGGCCACGCGAGTAGCTAGAAAGGCGCCGCCCGCCCGGCCATCGAGGTGATGACCGCGCGGGCGGCGCCCGGCACTACGACCGAGGTCGATGCCCGCCCCGGCCTGCGCGGGGGCAGGTCAGGGCGGGCATGAGGGTCAGCAGTCGTAGTAGAGCTCGAACTCGTGCGGGTGCGGACGGAGGTTCACCGGGGCGATCTCCTTCTCGCGCTTGTACGAGATCCAGTTCTCGATGAGGTCCTCGGTGAACACGCCACCCTCGGTGAGGTACTCGTGGTCCTGCTCGAGGCGGTCGATGACGGCGGGCAGCGAGGTGGGCGCCTGCGGGATGTCGGCGGCCTCCTCCGGCGGGAGCTCGTAGAGGTCCTTGTCGACCGGGGCCATCGGCTCGATCTTGTTCTTCACACCGTCGATGCCGGCCATCATCATCGCGGCGAACGCGAAGTACGGGTTGCCGGACGAGTCGGGGCAACGGAACTCGATGCGCTTGGCCTTGGGGTTGTTGCCGGTGATCGGGATCCGGACACACGCCGAGCGGTTTCGCTGCGAGTACACGAGGTTGATCGGGGCCTCGTAGCCCGGGACGAGCCGGTGGTACGAGTTGATGGTGGGGTTGGTGAACGCCAGCAGCGACGGCGCGTGGTGCAGGATGCCGCCGATGTAGTAGCGGGCGATGTCGGACAGCCCCGCGTAGCCGGACTCGTCGTGGAACAGCGGCTTGCCGTCCTTCCACAGCGACTGGTGGGCGTGCATGCCCGAGCCGTTGTCGCCGAAGAGGGGCTTGGGCATGAACGTGGCCGACTTGCCGTTCTTCCAGGCGGTGTTCTTGACGATGTACTTGAACAGCTGGACGTCGTCGGCAGCGTGCAGCAGGGTGTTGAACTTGTAGTTGATCTCCTGCTGGGCGCCGGCCACCTCGTGGTGGAAACGCTCGAGCTCGAAGCCGGCGTTGGTGAGGTTGGTGGACATCTCGTCGCGCAGGTCGACGAAGTGATCGTACGGGGCGACGGGGAAGTACCCGCCCTTCTCGCGGACCTTGTAGCCCAGGTTGGGCGAGCCGTCGGCCTCCTGGCCGGCGCCCGTGTTCCAGTTGCCGGCGCTCGAATCGACCTCGTAGAAGCCGTGATTCGTCCCGGAGCCGTAGCGGACGGAGTCGAAGACGAAGAACTCGGCCTCGGCCCCGAAGAAGCACGTGTCGGCGATGCCGGTGGAGAGCAGGTACTCCTCGGCCTTGCGGGCGACGTTGCGCGGGTCGCGGCTGTAGGCCTCACGGGTGAAGGGGTCGTGGACGAAGCAGCTGATGTTGAGCGTCTTGGCCCTGCGGAAGGGGTCGAGACGGGCCGTCGCGACATCCGGCAGGAGCATCATGTCGGACTCGTGGATCGACTGGAACCCCCGGATGGAGGAACCGTCGAAGGCCAGGCCGTCCTCGAACATGTCCTCGTCGAACGCCGCTGCGGCGATCGTGAAGTGCTGCTCGTTACCCGGCAGGTCGGTGAACCGGATGTCGACGTACTCGACGCCCTCGTCCTTGACGTACTTGATGACCTCGTCCGGCGTGGAGAATGCCACGATTCGCTCCTCGTCTCTGAAGTGCGACGGGAAACCGGTGTCTCCCGTCGTGCGGTGACCTCACGATATGGGCGAGGTGTTGCCCGGCCGTCAAGCGAATGTTTCGCTGGTGTTACGTCCCCGGCCGGGTGGGTCCCTCCCAATAGGGTCAGTTTAGTCACCCGAAGCGGGGGATCGCCGACATGGGGATCGGCAGGTCGCCCGGCTACCCTGAGCAGTATGCGTGACGTTGCGGGATCATGGTTGTCCGGCCCCACCTCCGGCAGTGGGCCGGAGCAGAAGTACAAGGGTGAGAATCTCGGTCTCCCGGCGTCCGGCGCAGGCTCGATCGCCCCGCTGGGCGTGCGTGTCGGCGCGCTGGCGGTGGACTGGTTCCTCGCCTACGGGCTGGTCGCGATCATCGTGATGCTGCTCGGCCCGGAGACTCTGGGCGGCGACTCGTTCTCCGCCGTCTCCAGCTGGGCCGTGCCGCTGCTGTGGGGCGTGAGCGGCGTGGTCTGCGTGTGGCTGTTCGCCCAGACGCCGGGGCAGGCGCTGGTCGGCATCGGCACGGCACGGGTCGACGCCGAGGAGCGGGTGGGTTTCGTCCGTGCGCTGGTGCGCGTGGTGTTCATCTTCTTCCTGCTGCCCCCGCTCATCCAGGACGAGGACGGACGCGGCATGCACGACCGCGCCACCGGCACCACTCTGATCCGTACCCGTTGATCCGTACCCGCTGACGAGGCGACGCCCGCCGCCCGGGACGGGCGGCGGGCGTCGTGAGCCCGGTGGCTGCGACAGCCGGACGGCGGACGGCTCAGCCGCGGCGGCGGGCGCTGCGCTGGATGTTGCGCACCTTCGCGCCCTGGGGGACCGGGCCCTTGGGCATCTGGTTCTGAATGCCAGTCTTGGTGCTCAGCGCGCGGAGCCGGGTGTCGAGGGCGTCGACCTTCGCCCGGCTGATGTTCATCGGGTATCGGGTGAGCCGGCGGTTCAGCTTGCGCAGTGGCACCTGCTCGGGGGTCGCGTCCTGCTCCTCGCCGACGATCAACTCGTAGATCGGGGTGTCGCCGACGACCCGGGCGACCTTCTTCTTCTCCTGTGCCATGAGCGGCTTGAGCCGGCGCGGCTCGCCCTCGCCCACGATCACGATCCCGCACCGGCCGACCACGCGGTGGACCGCGTCGAAACTCGTCGTGGCGGCGACGGCCTGGTTGACCCGCCACCCGGACCGCAACTGGTCCAGGGCCCACGCGGCCGCGCCCGGCTGCCCCTCGGCCTTGCCGTACACCGTGTTCTGCACGCGGCGCGAGAAGATCACCATCGCGAGCATGAGGCCGGTGAGCACACCGAGGGGGAGCATCCACCACTCGCCGCCCCACAGCATGCCGAGGAGGAAGAACACGACCGTCGACAGGACGACCGCGCCGATCATCAGCGGCCACAGGAGCTTGTCCTGCTTGGACTGGATCTTCAGCGCCTGCCACATCTGGCCGCGCTGTTCCTTGCCCGCCTGCCGCCGAGCGGCCCGGGCCGCCTTCTTGTCCGCCTTGGTGAGCTCGCTCTTCGCCATGGTCATCAGGATACGTGCCCGCCACCGCGGTCCGGGAACCGCGGCTGACCCGAGGGGTGCCCCCCGGCCGACTGTGGGCGGGTCAGACGCGGGCGCGCTCGCGGTCCAGGACGCTCGAGGCCTCCTGGGACGCCGAACCTCCTGTCGTCAGCTGCTGCAGGTGCTGCGGAACCGCCTGCCCGCGGTGCTCCAGCGCCTGGACGTAGAGGCGGCCGGCTCGGTACGACGAGCGGACGAGCGGTCCGGCCATGACGCCGGCGAAACCGATCTCACGGGCCTGATCGGACAGCTCGACGAACTCCTCGGGCTTGACCCAGCGGTCGATCGGGTGGTGCAGCGGGCTGGGCCGGAGGTACTGCGTGATGGTGAGGATGTCGCAGCCGGCGGAGTGCAGGTCGCGCATCGCCTCGACGATCTCGTCGGTGGTCTCGCCCATCCCCAGGATGAGGTTGGACTTGGTGACGAGGCCGAAGTCGCGCGCGGCGCGGATCACGTCGAGGGAGCGGTCGAACCGGAACGCCGGGCGGATCCGCTTGAAGATCCGCGGCACGGTCTCGAGGTTGTGCGCCAGCACCTCGGGACGCGACTCGAACACCTCGGCCAGCTGGTCCGGGTCCCCGTTGAAATCGGGGATGAGGTTTTCGACCCCCGTGTTGGGGTTGAGCTCGTGGATCTTGCGGACGGTCTCCGCGTAGAGCCAGGCCCCGCCGTCCTCCAGGTCGTCGCGCGCGACGCCCGTGATGGTGGAGTAGCGCAGACCCATCTCGCGCACGGACTCGGCCACGCGCCGCGGCTCGTCACGATCGAGGGCGCTGGGTTTGCCGGTGTCGATCTGGCAGAAGTCGCAGCGGCGGGTGCACTGCTCGCCGCCGATGAGGAACGTGGCCTCCCGGTCCTCCCAACACTCGTAGATGTTGGGGCAGCCGGCCTCCTCGCACACCGTGTGCAGGCCGCCGGTCTTGACCAGCGTCTTGAGTTCCTTGTACTCGGGACCCATGGTGGCCCTCGTACGGATCCACGACGGCTTGCGCTCGATCGGCGTCTCGGCGTTGCGGGCCTCGATACGGAGGAGCTTGCGGCCTTCAGGAGTCACAGTCACGGCCGCAAGCCTACGCGCGAATCACGCCACGGGCAGTCGGCCGTCCAGCGCCTCCACCATGTCGGAGGTGACCTGGTCCAGAACCTCCGACACCGGCACCACGCGACCGAGTTCGGCGCTGAGCGAGGTGACCCCGGCGTCGACGATCCCGCAGGGGACGATCCGCGAGAACGCGGTCAGATCGCAGTCGCAGTTGAGGGAGAACCCGTGCATCGTCACGCCCCGCTGGACACGGATCCCGATGGCCGCGATCTTGCGCTCGGGCCTGCCGTCCGAGGCCGCACACCACACCCCGGAGCGCCCGTCGACGCGCCCGGCCTCCACGCCGAGTCGCGCGCAGGTGGAGATGAGGGCCTGCTCGACACGACGGACGTACTCGACCACGTCGATGGGGTCGGTCAGCGCGACGATCGGGTACCCCACCAGTTGGCCGGGTCCGTGCCAGGTGATCCGGCCGCCGCGGTCCACGTCGACGACCGGGGTGCCGTCGGTGGGACGGTCGGACGGCTCCGTGCGTTTGCCGGCGGTGTAGGTGGCGGGGTGCTCCAGGAGGAGGATCGTGTCGCCCCGCTGCCCGTCGGCGCGCTCCTCGGCGAGGGCGCGTTGGAGCTCCCAGGTGGGGCTGTACTCGACGGTGCCGAGCCGACGGATCTCCGGGGGCGCCGGGTCACGGCGGAGGGACTGACCGGTGTGCGACATGTCCCCAGGGTAGGCCGAGGGGTGTGACGACGACGACGGGCGCCCTCCGTGAAGGAGGACGCCCGTCGCCGGGTTCAGCGGAACCTACCGATCAGCCGGCTTCACAGGTCGAGGTCACCGTCGAACTCGGCCTTCTCCAACCGGTCCTTCACCGTGGTGAGGAAGCGGCCGGCGTCGGCGCCGTCGATCAGGCGGTGATCGTAGGTCAGCGGCATGAAGCCCATCGACCGGATGGCGATCGACTCGCCGTCGGCGTCGGCATCCACCACGGGCCGCCGCACGATCGCGCCGGTGCCGAGCATCGCCGCCTGCGGCGGGACGAGGATCGGGGTGTCGAACAGGGCCCCCTCGCTGCCGATGTTGGTGATGGTGAACGTGCCGCCCTGGAGGTCGTCCGGCGTGAGCTTGGACGCCCGCGCCCGCTCGGCCAGGTCGATGATCGCCTTGGCCAGCCCCGGGATGTCCAGGTCCTGCGCGTTCTGGATGACCGGGGAGAGCAGCCCCGCCTCGGTGTCCACGGCGATCCCGAGGTTCACCGACCCGTGGTAGGTGATCTCGTTGGTCTGCTCGTCGTACGACGCGTTGACGTTCGGATGCGACACCAGGGCCTCGACGACCGCCTTGGCGTAGAACGGCAGGTACGAGAGCTTGGCGCCGTGCTTGTCGGCGAACTGCTCCTTGACCTGCGAGCGCAGCTGCGCCACCCGGGTCATGTCCACCTCGAAGACCTGCGTGAGCTGAGCGGTCTGTTGCAGCGACTCACGGGTCTTCTGCGCCGTGATCTTGCGGATCCGGTTGGCCTTCTTGGTGGTGCCGCGCAGCTCCGCGAGCTCGGGCCGGACGCCGGCCTTCGACGGGCCGCCGCTGGGCGCCTTCTCCTCGGCCGGGGCCTCGGAACCGGAGTCGGAACCCGAGCCCTCGGCCGCCGCGAGGACGTCCTGCTTACGGATCCGGCCGCCGATGCCGGTGCCCTTGACCGAGTCCAGGTCGACGCCGTGCTCCTGCGCGAGCTTGCGCACGAGCGGGGTGACGTACGGCGAGCTCCCGGCCTTGGCGGCCGCCGCGGGCTCGGCCCGCTCGGGCAGGTCGCCGGAGGACGCGCCGTCTGACTTCTCCGACCCGCGCGGCTTCTCTGTCTTCTTCTCGCTCTTCTTCTCGGCCTTCTTCTCGGACGTGGACCCGGACTCGGCCTCCGCCTTGGCAGCGGCCTTCTTCTCGGTCTCGGGGGTGTCCTCGGGGACCTCGTCCTCGTCGGAGGCGTCCACGCCCTCGTCCTTGGCGTCGGTGGCGTTCTGCTCCTCGGCCGACTGTTCGTCCGAGTCAGAGCCGGAATCGCCGGAGTCGTCGTCGGAGTCGCTTCCGGCGTCGGCGTTGCCGATGACGGCGAGGGTGGCGCCGACGTCGACGGTCTCGTCCTCCTCGGCCACGATCTTCTGCAGGGTGCCGGCGACGGGGGAGGGGATCTCGGTGTCGACCTTGTCGGTGGAGACCTCGAGCAGGGGCTCGTCGACCTCGACGGTGTCGCCGACGGACTTGAGCCACTTGGTGATGGTGCCCTCGGTGACGGACTCGCCGAGTTCGGGCATGACGACGTCGGTGCCCTTGCCGCCGCCCCCGCCTCCGGAGGACTTCTTGGCCGGGGCGGGCTCCTCGGCGGGCTCGTCGTCCGCGGACTTGTCCGCGGCATCCGACTCGTCGGCCTCGTCGGCCTGATCGTCAGAGTCGTCGGCCTCATCGGCGGAGTCAGAGCCGGAGTCGTCGTCGGAGTCGCTTCCGGCGTCGGCGTTGCCGATGACGGCGAGGGTGGCGCCGACGTCGACGGTCTCGTCCTCCTCGGCCACGATCTTCTGCAGGGTGCCGGCGACGGGGGAGGGGATCTCGGTGTCGACCTTGTCGGTGGAGACCTCGAGCAGGGGCTCGTCGACCTCGACGGTGTCGCCGACGGACTTGAGCCACTTGGTGATGGTGCCCTCGGTGACGGACTCGCCGAGTTCGGGCATGACGACGTCGGTGCCCTTGCCGCCGCCCCCGCCTCCGGAGGACTTCTTGGCCGGGGCGGACTCCTCGGCGGGCCCGTCATCCGCGGAATCGTCGGCCTGGTCGGCCTCGTCGTCAGAGTCGTCGGCCTCATCGGCGGAGCCGGAGCCGGAGCCGGAGTCGTCGTCGGACTCGTCCGAGTCGTCGGACCCGCCCGAGCCGTCGTCGATGACGGCGAGTTCCCCGCCGATCTCGACCGTCTCGTCCTCATCGGCGACGATCTTCTTCAGCGTGCCGGCGGCGGGCGACGGGATCTCGGTGTCGACCTTGTCGGTGGAGACCTCGAGCAACGGCTCGTCGACCTCGACCGTGTCCCCCTCCTTCTTGAGCCAGCGGGTTACCGTGCCCTCGCTGACGGATTCACCGAGAGCCGGCATCTGTACGGAGAAGGCCATGGTGTCGTGACTCCTCAAGAGTTCTCATTCGCTGCCAGCAAGCGCGGTCCGCGCCCGCGTGAGCGGCGTCGTGGGTGTGAGTTATCTGTTCGTCGTGTCGATCCGGGGCCGGATGCGCGGTGGCGCCCCCACCCAGGATCGTCGTCCATTGTGCCCTCTGCCACCTCTCGGCGTCGGCGGACGTGCCGATCCCGACCCCGGCCGGTGCCCGATTCGCCGGTCGCCCGCCGGTCGCCCGCAGCGTGACGGGCGTCGGGCGTCGGTACGATCGTGTCCCATAGGCGGCCCTCACCCCGTACGGGGGCCCGACGGAAGGACCGACGGTGGGTATCCGTGACCTGTTCGGGCGTCGTGGGCCTCGGGTCCCGGCGGATCCGGCCGATCTCGACCACCTGCGCCGGTGGTGCCGCACCCGCGTGGGCGTGGAGGCGTATCTGGAGCCGGAAACCCTCGTCTCGGTCCCCGGCCTGTGCCTGGTGGCCTTCGACGGCGAATGGACCCGCAGGCCGGTCGGCGACGTGGCCACCGCGCGCAAACTCGCCGCGCAGTTGAAGCTGCCCCTGTTCGACGCCGCCGTCCAGGGCTACCCCCAACGGATGCGCGACTACGAGGAGGTCCGCATCAAGCGTGAGCGGCGCGAGCGGTCCGAGCGTCTCCGCGACCGGCTGCGCGAGCCCGAGGGGGGCTAGCCGCGCTGACCCCGCCGCCCGCGGCCGACTCAGGCTCCGGCGGCGATGTCCTCGAGGACGGCGAGCATGGTCCGCACGGGCACCCCGGTTCCGCCCTTGGGCAGGTACCCCTCCGGGCCACCGTCGTTGTAGGCGGGGCCGGCCACGTCGATGTGCGCCCACTCGACGCCGTCCGCGACGAACTCGGAGAGGAACAGTCCGGCCGAGAGCATGCCGCCCCACCGGTGCGGGGTGACGTGGGTCAGGTCGGCCACCTCGGAATCCAACCCGGCACGCAACTCCTCGGGCAGCGGCATCGGCCAGCCGCCCTCGCCGACCGACCGGCTGAGGTCGGCCACCCGGTCGCGGAAGTCCTCGGTTCCCATGACACCCGGGGTCTTCTTGCCCAGCGCCACCATCTGCGCACCGGTGAGGGTGGCGGTGTCGATGAGATGGGACGGGGAGTCCTCGCAGGCGCGGACGATCGCGTCGGCCAGGATGAGCCGCCCCTCGGCGTCGGTGTTCTTCACCTCGACGGTCGTGCCCCCGTACATGGTCAACACGTCGCCGGGCCGGTACGCCGTCGACGACGGCATGTTCTCCGCCATGGGCACGGTCGCCACCACGGTGAGATCCAAGCCCAGCCGCGCGGCGAGGATGACGGTGGCGACGACGGCCGCGGCGCCACCCATGTCCATGGTCATCTGCTCCATGCCGGCGGCCGGCTTGATGGAGATGCCGCCGGTGTCGAAGGTGATGCCCTTGCCCACCAGGGCCACGGTGGGTCGACCCTCGGCGCCCCGGTGGGTGAGCCGCACCATGCGCGGGCCGCGGGACGAGCCGCCGCCCACCGCGAGGATGCCGCCGTAGCCGCCCTCGGTGAGCGCCTCCTCGTCCAGCACCTCGACCTCCAGACCGGCGTCGCGGGCCAGTTCGGCGGCCCGGTCGGCAAACGATCCGGGGAACAGCAGGTTGGGCGGGGTGTTGACCAGATCGCGCGCCAGCCCGACACACTCGGCGACGGTGGCGGCGCGGATCACGGCGTCGGCGCCGCCCTCGGTGACGAACACCTTCAGCGAATCGCCGTTCTCGTCGTCGTCGTTCTTGGAGGTGACCTTGGCCGGGCGGAACGATCCCAGTCCCGCTCCCAGGGCCACCGGCTCCGCGCGCTCGGCGTCCAGCAACACCAGGGCGGTCCCGAGTCCGCGGCAGGCGCGCGCGGCGGCGCCGGCCGCGCGGCGCAGGGACTCGTCGGACACCTCGTCATCTGAGGATCCGAGCCCCACCAGCACCACGGACCCGGCCGACACACCGTCCGGCGCCGGGACACGGGTGGTGGAGGCGACCTTGGTGGACGCGCCCACCGACCGCGCGACCGCGGCGAGCGCCGCGGTGACCTCACCCTCCAGGCCGGGGGCGACGACGACGGGCGCCGCATCCTCTCCGGCCCCGGCATCGGCCGCGATACCGACCACCACGACGTCGGCGTCCACCGGCGTCGTGACCGCCTCGATCGGGGCGAGATCCGGGCTGTGGGTGAGGATCGACTGCGCGGTCGGCATGAAGCGCTCCTGGGGGTCGGCAGGACGTACGGGAAGGGTCGTGATGCCCGGACGACGCGGCGGGACCGCCACGGCGAGGGCACCATAGTCTATCGACTAACGTGGGCAGGCAGCCGGACCATAGAGCGCGAGGAGTGGCCACATGACAGACACAGGGGACCTTCACGAGGGACCACTGCACTCCCGCCACGTGGAGGCCGGCGCGACCTTCGCCCCGTTCGGCGGCTGGTCGATGCCGGTGCAGTACGCCGGCACCGTCGCCGAACACACCGCCACCCGCACCGCCGTCGGACTGTTCGACGTCAGCCACCTCGGCAAGGCGCTCGTGACCGGCCCGGGCGCCGCGGAGTTCGTCAACTCGTGCTTCACCAACGACCTCGACCGGATCGCCGCCGGCAGCGCCCAGTACACGCTGTGCTGCGACGAGTCCGGGGGAGTGGTGGACGACCTCATCGCCTACCGGGTCTCCGACTCCGAGATCTTCCTCATCCCCAACGCCGCCAACACCGCCGAGGTGGTCCGCCGGATGCAGGCCGCCGCGGCCGAGCGGGCGCCCGGGGTCACCGTCACCGACGAACACCGTTCCCGCGCCGTGATCGCGGTCCAGGGCCCGCTCGCCGGAGAGGTGCTCGAGGCGGTGGGGCTGCCGACCGACCTCGACTACATGGCGTACGTCGACGCCGGCTGGAACGGACACTCCGTGCGGGTCTGCCGTACCGGGTACACCGGCGAGTACGGATTCGAGGTGCTGCCCGCCTGGGACGAGGCCGGCCCGATCTGGGATGCGCTCGCCGAGCAGGTGCTGTCCCGTGAGGGCGCCCTGTGCGGTCTCGGTGCCCGCGATTCGCTGCGCACGGAGGCCGGCTACCCGCTGCACGGCAACGAACTGTCCGTGGACCTCAGCCCGCTCGAGGCACGCTGCGCCTGGGCCATCGGCTGGGACAAGCCCGCCTTCTGGGGGCGCGAGGAACTGCTGCGTCAGAAGGAGGCCGGCCCCGCCCGCCGGATGTACGCGCTCGAGGTCACCGGACGCGGGATCCCGCGCGCCGGACAGACCGTGCGCGCCGGTGGACGCGACGTGGGCGTCACCAGCTCCGGCACGTTCTCACCGACCCTCAAGACGGGGATCGCGCTCGCGTTCATCGAGCTGGACGCGGGTCTGAAGAAGGGCGACGAGGTCGTCGTCGACGTACGCGGACGAGAGGTACCGTGCCGCCTCGCGGTACCCCCGCTCATCGAGATCCGCACCCGCTGACCCGCCCCCTTCCTCCAGGAACGAGACCCGCAATGTCCGAGTTCGACGTCCGTCCGTCCGCCTCGCCGAGATCGACCGCCGAGCGCGAGGCCATCCTCGCCGCCCCCGGCTTCGGCAAGCACTTCACCGACCACATGGTCACCCTCCCGTACTCGAACGGGCAGTGGGGCACCCCGGTCGTGGAGGCGTACGCCCCCCTGTCCATCGACCCGTCCGCCGTGGTCCTGCACTACGCGCAGACGATCTTCGAGGGCCTCAAGGCCTACCGGCAGGCCGACGACTCCATCGCCTCGTTCCGACCCGAGCAGAACGCCGCCCGCTTCAACCGCTCCGCGGAGCGCCTCGCCATGCCGCAGCTGCCCGAAGAGCTGTTCATGGAGTCGTTGCGGCAGATCGTGGCGATCGACCGCGACTGGGTGCCCGCCGCCGGCGGTGAGGAGGCGCTCTACCTGCGGCCCTTCATGATCGCCACCGAGACCGGGCTCGGCGTGCGGCCGGCCGACGAATACCTCTACTCGGTGATCGCTTCCCCGGCCGGCGCGTACTTCTCCCGCGGCGTGGCCCCCGTGAGCGTCTGGCTGAGCACCGAGTACGTGCGCGCCAGCCCCGGCGGCACCGGCGCCGCCAAGTTCGGCGGCAACTACGCCGCCTCGCTGCGCGCCCAGGAGCAGGCCGCGGCCAAGGGATGCGACCAGGTGGTCTGGCTCGACGCGATCGAGCGGAAGTACGTGGAGGAGATGGGCGGGATGAACCTGTTCTTCGTCCTCGGCTCCGGCGACTCCGCCGAGATCGTGACCCCCGAACTGTCCGGCTCGTTGCTGCCGGGCGTCACCCGCGACAGTCTCCTGCAGTTGTCCCGCCACCTCGGCTACCCCGTGACCGAGCGCAAGGTCTCGGTGGACGAGTGGGAGTCGGGCGTGGCCTCCGGCGAGATCACCGAGGTGTTCGCGTGTGGCACCGCCGCCGTCATCACCCCCGTCGGGTCCGTGCAGCACTCCGGCGGCGGCTACACGGTGGGTGACGGCGGGCCGGGGGCGATCACCATGCGGCTGCGCGAGACGCTCACCGGTATCCAGCGCGGGTCCGTGGAGGACCCGTTCGGCTGGATGACGACGCTGGTCTGAGCCGCGCCCCGTCAGAGCAGGAGCACCGCCGCCACCAGCGCGGCGGCGGTGCCCGTCTCGATCACCGCTCCGAGGACGTCCCCGCTGATCCCGCCGAACCGGCGGACCGCGTGTCGGCCGAAGCCCGCCGCGGCGCCGTAGGCGGCGACGCCCGCCACGGCGCCGGCCGCGGGGGCCCACCACGTGGCGGCGGACCACCCTGACCCCGCCAGCGCGGCGCCCGCGGCCGCACACACCAGTCCGGTCACCACCACGGCGACGCGGGACTGGGAGCCGGCGACGAGCGCGCCGAAGCCGGTCGGCGACGCCGCGGGGACGCCCCGGCGCAGCAGGACGGCCGGTAGGCACCGCGAGAGGACGACGGCGGCGACCGGGGCGAGCCAGGCCCCCGAGTCGACCAGGGTGCCCAACGCTGCCACCTCGGCGAGCAGAACCAACACCAGGACGGCGGCCCCCATCGGCCCGACGGACCCGGACCGCATGATCTCCAGTGCGCGATCCGGGCCGGCGTACGACCCGAGTCCGTCCGCGGTGTCGGCCAGCGCGTCCACGTGCATCCCGCGGGTGAGGGCCAGAACGGCCGCCACCCCGATCACCCCGGACAGCAGCGCGCCGGCCCCCATCGCGTGCACACCGTGGGCCAGTGCGGTCGCGACGACGCCGCACACCAGGCCGACGACGGGCATCGCCGTCATCGCCCGGCCGGCCGCCGCGGAGTCGGGGACACCCGGTCGCCCCACGGGCAGCACCGTCATCCACGACAACGCGAGTCGGACCGCGGCGAGCACGGCTCGTCAGTCCTTGCCGGTGACCCCGGCGCCGGCGAAGGTCGCCATCTGCGTGAGGATCGCGACCGCGTTGTGGACGACGGGAAGCGCGGCGACGGCTCCGCTGCCCTCGCCCAGACGCATCGAGTGTTCGAGGATCGGCTCGAGGGACAGGTAGGTCAGCGCGGCGGTGTGGGCGGGCTCGGCGCTGCGGTGGCCGGCCGCCCACCACTGGCGGGAACCGGGTGCCATCGCCTCGGCCATGAGCGCCGCGGACGTGACCACGGACCCGTCGAGAAGGCACGGCGTCCTACGAATTGCGGCCTGGGCCAGGAACCCGGCCATCGCGGCGAGGTCCGCACCGGAGACCTTGCGCAACATCGCCACGGGGTCCCGCAGGTCGCCGGACGCCCGGAACATGGCGTCCCGGATCGCGGCGGTCTTGCGCATCCAGCCCTCGTCGTCGATCCCGGTTCCGCGGCCGACCAACTCGACCGGCTCGCGACCGGTGACGAGGCACGTCAGCACGGTGGCCGGCGTGGTGTTGCCGATGCCCAGGTCGCCCGCGATGAGCAGGTCCGCCCCGGAGTCGACCTCCTCGTCGGCGATGCGACGACCGGCGGCGATCGCGGCCCGCACCTCCTCGGGGGTCAGGGCGTCCTCCCTGTCGATCGACCCGCTGGAGCGGCGGATCTTGTGGTCGTCGAGCCCTCCGGGACGCTCGGCCGACATCGCCATGTCGGCCACCCGGACCGTGGCGCCGGCCATGCGGGCGAGGACGGACACCGCCGCGCCGCCGCCGACGATGTTGTCGGCCATCTGCAGCGTGACCTCGCGCGGGAACGCGGACACCCCGTGTTCGGCGACGCCGTGGTCACCGGCGAACACCACCACCCTGGCGCGGTCGAGCGGGCGGGGCGGGCACGCCTCCTGGCACGAGGAGACCCACACGCTCAGCTCCTCGAGCCGACCGAGGGACGTCGCGGGCTTGGTCAACGTGAGATGCCGGGCGCGGGCCTCCTCGGCGACGGAGTGGGACGGCGGGTGAACCGGGGGGAAGGCGACGGGGTCGTCGTAGTACGACACGTCGCCCAGGCCGGGGAAGTCGTGGGGGACGGTATCGAGGTCCCGGGGCGCGGCCTCGGCCTCGGGCGCGCCGGCGGCGGCCACCGTCGTACCGGTGGCCACGGCGGCCGCCCCCGTCCGGGCGTCCGGGGTGCGAGTGGCGCCACCGGCGGTCGGGGGCACGGCCTCGAGGGGGAGGGGGCGACCGGCGACGACGAGGACCGCCGAGTCGCACACCCCGGCCAGCCGCCGGTTGAGCGAACCGATCACATCGGCGAACACCCGACCGGAGAGCGTGTCCGGCACGACTCCCAGACCGACCTCGGGCGAGACGAGGACGAGGGTGCCGGAGTGCTCGGCGACAGCGGTGACGAGGGCGTCCAGGTCCGCCGCGACCGCGGCACCCCCGTCGGTCCACCCGAGTGTGGCGTCCATCCGACGCGTCAACCAGCCTCCGAGGTCGTCCACGAGGACCGTCGATGTCGGGTGGTCGGCGAGGACCCGGACGATGTCCTCCGTCTCCTCGGTCACCCACCGGGTGGGCCGGCGCTCGCGGTGTGTCTCGATCCGCGCGGCCATCTCGTCGTCCCCGGGGTCGCGCCGGGCCGTGGCGACGTACACGACGTCGTCGTCGGTGGCCGCGGCCACCGACTCGGCGTGGGCGGACTTGCCCGAGCGGATACCACCGAGGACGAGCAGGCGCATGGGGGGTCAGGCCCTTCCGGGGATCAGTGGCTCTGGACGGGTCAGATGGCGTCGCCCGGGCGGACCCGGGGGCGGGGGGTGCGGAGCATGCGGGGCTGCGTCGCACGCATGACGGCGTACCACCCCATGCCGAAACCGGTGTCGTCGGTGGACGGGAACCTCTCGCGGACCGCCTTGTTCACGGTTCGTCCGAGGAGGATGCCGTCGACGACGACGACCATGATGAGCACCAGGAAGAGGGTCTGGCTGTAGACCATGAGGGTCGGGTTCGGGATGAGCTGGAACACGATCACGAACAGGGCGAGCGGCATGAACCAGTTGATGAGGCGCCGGTGGGTGTCGACCCAGTCGCGCGCGAACCGGCGGACCTCTCCGCGGTCACGGGAGAGCACGTAACGGTCGTCGCCCTCCATCATGAGCTGGCGGCGCTCCTCGCGCGCGGCGCGCTCGCCGGCCCTGGCGGCCCGACGCTCGTCCTTGGTCATGGTCGCCTGGGCGGCCTTCTTGCGCTCCTTGGCCTCTTTGCGGGTGACCGGCGCGGTCACCGGACCCTGGCGCACCCCGCGGGCGCGCTCCTGGTCGCGACGACGGGGCGTCGGCTTCCCCTTGCCCGCGGGGCGGCGCGGGTCGCCGGAGGGCTCGGAGGCAGCCGCATCCGCGGACGCGGGCCGCCCCTCGGGGGCGGGGGAGCCTTTGCCGCTCTCGTCGTCTCTGGAGCCGAATGCACGCAACTTCACACACCCAGGCTAGGCGATCGACACCGGCGCCGGACATTCACCCATGGGCGACAGCAGGCGTATCGTGTGCGGGGGAACGGGTGCCGGGGAATAGAGGACTCCCCGGTGGGCGTTGAACCTTTCACGACGCCCCCGAAGCCCTCTTCCGATCGCAAGGAGAACCGACATGACCACTGCGGAGAACACCGCTACCGGCGTACTGCTCACCGAGGCAGCCGCCGCCAAGGCCAAGGCCCTGCTGGACCAGGAGGGTCGTGACGACCTCTCGCTGCGCATCGCCGTCCAGCCCGGTGGCTGCGCGGGCCTGCGCTACCAGCTCTTCTTCGACGACCGCTCGCTCGACGGTGACGTGGTCGACGACTTCGGCGGCATCAAGCTCGCCGTCGACCGGATGAGTGTCCCGTACCTGACCGGTGCGTCCATCGACTTCGTCGACAGCATCGAGAAGCAGGGCTTTACCATCGACAACCCGCAGGCCACGGGCTCCTGCGCATGCGGCGACTCGTTCAACTGACGCCGCGGTCGCACTGACGACCGGGCGACCCGGGCCGATCACCGATCGGTCCGGGTCGTCTACTGTCTGGGGCATGCCCGTCGTCATCACAGGTTCCATCGCCACCGACCACCTCATGACCTTCTCGGGTCGCTTCTCCGAGCAGTTGCTGCCGGACCAGCTCGCGCACGTGTCGCTGAGCTTCCTGGTGGATTCGCTGCAGATCCGCCGGGGCGGGGTCGGCGGCAACATCGCCTTCGCGCTCGGCGTCCTGGGTCGGCGACCCCATCTGGTGGGGGCGGCGGGCGAGGACTTCGTCGAGTACCGCGACTGGCTCGAGCGGCACGGTGTCGACTGCTCGGCGGTCCACATCAGCTCCGCGCTGCACACGGCGCGGTTCGTGTGCACGACCGATTCGGAGATGGCGCAGCTCGCGTCGTTCTACCCCGGTGCGATGGGGGAGGCGGCGACGATCTCGCTGGCTCGCCTGGCCGACCGGATCGGCCGTCCGGACATCGTGCTCATCGGGGCCAACGACCCCACGGCGATGCACTCCCACACGGTGGAGTGCCGCGAGCTCGGTCTGGACTTCGCCGCCGATCCCTCCCAGCAGCTCGCGTTCCTCGACGGGGACGCGGCCGGTGAGCTGGTCGACGGGGCGCGGTACCTGTTCACCAACGAATACGAGTACGAGCTGCTGCTCAACAAGACCGGGTGGTCGGCAGAGGAGCTGGACGCCAAGGTCGGCACCCGCGTCACCACCCGCGGTGGGAAGGGCGTCGTGATCGTCGAGCAGGGCGCTGAGCCCATCGAGGTCGGGATCGTGCCGTCGGACAACCTGCTGGATCCCACGGGGGTCGGCGACGCGTTCCGGGCGGGCTTCCTCTCCGGTGTCCTGGACGGGTTGTCGCTGGAGCGTTCCGCCCAGTTCGGGGCCCTCATCGCCACCCACGTCCTGGAGACCACGGGCACGCAGGAGTGGACCATCGACCCGGCCGCCGCCCGCCGCCGGCTCGTCGACGCCTACGGGGACGAGGCCGCCGAGGAACTGTCGGCGCTCCTTCCCGCCTGACCGTCCCGCCGCCTCCTGCTAGAGGCGGACGGGGTACTCGCGCTGCTCGATGTCCGGGGTGATCCGGCCCTCGACGAAGATGCCGTGCCAGATCATGAAGCACAGCATGGTCCAGATGCGACGACTGTGATCGGACTCCCCGCGGCGGTGCTCGTCGAGCATCTGCAGTACCGCGGCCTTGTCCACGAACTCGTCGGTGCCGGACGCCGCCACGTGCTCGCGTGCCCAGTCGTGCAACTCCGGCCCGGCCAGCCAGTGACGGGTCGGGACGGGGAATCCCAGTTTCTTCCGGTGCAGCACGTGGGCGGGGACGATCCGTTCGAGGGCCTTGCGCAGTGCGTACTTGGTGGTGCCGTGGGCGACCTTCTCGGTGTGGGGGAGCCGCGAGGCGACCTCGTAGACCTCACGGTCGAGGAACGGCACCCGTAGCTCGAGGGAGTTGGCCATCGTCACCTTGTCGGCCTTGACCAGGATGTCGCCGCGCAGCCACGTGAACAGGTCCAGGTGCTGCATCCTCGCGACGGGGTCCCATCCGCGGGAACGCTCGTAGATCGGCGCGGTGACGTCCTGGTGGCTCCACTCCGGTCGGTAGTCGCGGAGGACCGCCTCCACCTGCGCGTCGGAGAAGGAGCGGGCGTTGCCGTAGTACCGGTCCTCGAGGCTCATCGAGCCGCGGTGCAGCAGGCTCTTGCCCCGGGTGCCCTCCGGGATCCGGGTGCTGAGTCGGCCCAGCGCACGACGGATCCCACCGGGGACCTTCTCGAACGGCGCCAGCGACAGGGGCTCCTTATAGATGGTGTAGCCGCCGAACAGTTCGTCCGCGCCCTCACCCGAGAGGACGACCTTGACGTGCTTGCGCGCCTCGCGGGCGACGAAGTACAGCGGGACCAACGCCGGGTCGGCCACCGGTTCGTCGAGGTACCAGATGATCTCGGGGATCGCGGCGGCGAACTCCTCGGGCGAGACCACCTTGACGATGTGCTCCACGCCGATCGCGGCGGCCGACTCGGCGGCGACGTCGATCTCCGAGTACCCCTCGCGCTCGAAACCGGTGGTGAACGTCAGGAGGTTCTCGTTGTGGCGTCGCGCGAGGGCGGCGATGGCGGTGGAATCGATGCCCCCCGAGAGGAACGAGCCGACGGTGACGTCGGCGCGCATGTGCTTGGCGACCGAGTCCTCGAGTGCGGCGGCGATCTCGTCGTAGCGGCGCTCGGCGTCGCCGTCGGCGACGGGCACGACGGGGAACGTGGGCTCGAAGTAGCGCTGGATCACGGGGTCGGTGCCGGGGGTGACCGTGGCATGGCATCCCGACTCCAGGCGCCGGACGCCCCGGGTGAGGGTCTCGTCCTCCGGGACGTACTGGAGGGTGACGTAGTGCTGGAGGGCGCGGGTGTCGAGGGAGGTGTCGACGACGACGAGGTCGATCAGTTCGGTGACCGACTTCTTCTCGCTCGCGAACACGGTTCCGCCGGGTCCGGTCGCCATGTACAGGGGCTTGATGCCGAAGGGGTCCCGGGCGACGAACAGCGAACGCTCGACGGTGTCCCAGATCGCGAAGGCGAACATTCCGCGGAGCCGGCGGACGGCCGAGGGGCCCCAGTGGTGGAACGCCACGACGATCGGCTCGCCGTCACCCTCGGTGGCGAACACGGCACCGTGCTCGCGCTGCAGCTCCTCGCGGAGTTCGAGGTAGTTGTAGATCTCCCCGTTGAACACCAGCGCGTAACGGTCCGGCTGCTCGGGCGGACCCCAGCGGAGCGGCTGGTGAGAGTGCGCGATGTCGATGATCGACAGGCGGTTGAACCCGAAGGCCATGTCGCCGTCGACCCAGGTGCCCACCTCGTCGGGGCCGCGGTGGCGCTGGCACCCCATGGCGCCGAGGACCCGCGCCTCGTGGGTACGGGCGGAGCCGTCGGGGGTGATCAGACCAAGCAGGCCACACATGCGTCGGGTACCTCGTCCATCGTCGTCGGGGCGTCAGCGGTGACCCGCCCGAGCGGGTCGCGACGCGATCGAATACTACTGGTCGGCGGAACCCCTCCGGCCCCCCGCCGACGGCGTGGGGGAGCGGGCGGGTGAATTGCCGGACCCGCGGCTTCCATTCTGAGAGCCGTGGTCTACTCTTTTAAGGTGTCCCGGCCACGTGGTCGGTGCCGCTGATCAGGAAGGCGTGATGGTGGAACAGCGTGACGGGCGTCGTCGGACGCGCAGGGCGACACTCGCGATGTCTCTCGGCACATTGGGCTTGCTGTTGTCCGGTTGTAGCCTCCACACCGACAACAAGTGGTGGAACCAGACGATGAACTTCGGCTTCCCGACCGGGATCACCCCGGAGGGCGTCGCGATCCGCGAGTTCTGGACGGGCACAGTCATCACGTCGCTCATCGTCGGCTTCTTCGTGTGGGGCCTGATCTTCTGGTCGATGGCGTTCCACCGCAAGCGGAAGAACGACGACGGCGAGTTCCCGCGCCAGACTGCGTACAACGTGCCCCTGGAGCTGATCTACACGGCTGCGCCGTTCGTGATCATCTCCGTGCTCTTCTACTTCACCGTGGTCACGCAGAACAAGGTGCTCGATCTCCGTCCGCAGGAGGAGGTCGGCGTCAAGGTCGACGTCACCGCCTACCAGTGGAACTGGAAGTTCGGCTACAACAAGGTCGACGTCGCGGGGGCCAGCATCGAGGACGGCACCAACGTCGAGGCGCAGCGCGCGGCCGAGGAGGCCGGTGTGCTCTCCGACGAGGTCCGTGAGGCCCTGGGTCACCACGGTGAGCCGGCGGCCGGCGGCCCGATCCACGGTCGTCTTGCCGAGGACAAGTCGTACCTCCACTACAACAACATCGAGACCGTCGGTACCTCCGAGGAGGTTCCGGTCCTGGTTCTGCCGACCGACACGCGCATCGAGTTCCGCCTCGCGTCGGCCGACGTGGTCCACTCGTTCTGGATCCCCGAGTTCATCTACAAGCTCGACGTCATGCCGCACCCGGGCAAGAACCAGCAGTTGAGCATGTTCCAGATCGAGGAGATCGATCGCGAGGGTGCGTTCGTCGGACGCTGTGCCGAGATGTGCGGTGTCTACCACGCGATGATGAACTTCGAGCTGCGCGCGGTATCGCCGGAGGCCTTCGCCCAGTACATCCAGTTCCGTCAGGACAACCCGACCGCGTCCAACGCGGAGGCGCTGGAGTCGATCGGCCAGGACCCGTACTCGACCTCCACCGCACCGTTCAAGACCGGACGCAGCGATACCCGTGACCAGAACAACATCATCGAGACCGCGTCGGGCAACTGACGGTTCTCCCGGTATCACGCGAAGGATTCCTGAACGATGAACGCAACAGTACGAATTTTCGACGCCCTGTTTATCTTCCTGGCCGTCATGGGTATCGCGTACGCCTACCTCACCGGTACGTCTCGGACGGGCGTCGAGTGGGTCGGCGCTACGGCCTTCGTGCTCTCGGCCGGCCTGAGCCTGCTGATCGGTGGTTACCTCCGCTTCGTGGCGCGGCGCATCAGCACCCTGCCCGAGGACTTCGAGGAGGCCGAGGTCTCCGACGGCGCCGGCGAGCTCGGCTTCTTCAGCCCGCACAGCTACTGGCCCGTGCTGGTGGCCTTCTCGGTCTTCATCATCGGCTACGGAGCGGCCTTCTGGAACTGGTGGGTGCTCATCGGCGGCGCCGTCGCGCTGGTCATCACCGCCTGCGGCCTGGTCTTCGAGTACCACTGGGGTCGCGAGAAGCACTGACCGTCTGACCGTCTTCCACCGGGGCCCGGTGTCGCACGCTGCGACACCGGGCCTTTGTGCTGTCGCCACCAGGGTGTCGGCCCGGGCTCGCCGCGCGCCGGTCAGAAGGGTGGTGGGTCGGGGTCGTGGTGGTGGTCGGGTGGGGTGTCTGGTGGTGGGGCCATGGTGTTGGCTTTGCGTTCGGCGGCCAGGCGTAGGGCGCGTCGGTACCAGTGGGTGCTTTGTGGTCGGGGGTTGAGCCAGGGTCGGCGTGGGGGCGGGATGTCGCTCTCGGCGCCGGCGTCGGTGCCGGTCTCAGCCCCGGTGTCGGTCTCGGTGGTGGTGTGGCGCCAGCGTGCGAGGGGGCCGTCGGGGTGGGTGGTGAGGGTGTGTCCGGTGTCGGTGGTGATGGTCAGGGTGCCGTCGGGGACGAGTTGGTAGTGCCAGTTGTGGAAGGTTTTGAAGCGGTGGTGGTTGCGGCACATGGCGGCGAGGTTGTTCTCGAGGGTCGGGCCGCCGGCGGTGGGGTCTGTGTGGTTGAAGGGGCGGACGTGGTCGATGTCGCAGGCGTCGGCGGGGACGGAGCAGCCGGGGTGGCGGCAGGTGCCGTCGCGTAGGCGGATGCGGTGGGCCAGTCGGTCGCTGATGCGGTAGCGGTGGGCGTGGTGGGGGGTGTCTGCGGCGCCGGGTGCGGTGTCGGGCACGGTGATGGTGGCGCCGGTGCTGCGGGCCAGTAGTTCGATGAGGGCGTCGATGGTGGCCGGGCCGCCTCGGGGGAGGTAGACCTCGGGTTCGCCGTCGGGGCCGGGGGGTGCGAGCACGGTGATGGTGGGGCTGCCTGCGTCGGTGTCGGTGTTGGGGTGGCCGAGGAGGGCGGTGACGAGGGCGTCGGCGCGTAGTTCGTCCATGCTGCGGATGGTGTCGGTGTCGAGGGCGTCGGCGCCGTGGCGGCGGGTGGTCTCGACGCGGGTGCGGGTGTCGCGGTGGCGTTGGGCGGTGGCCCTGGTCTGCAGCAGGGTGTGGATGGCGGAGGCTTCGGTGGCGGTGAGGTGGGCGGTGAGGTCGGCCATGCCGTCTGTGCCGCGGCGCAGGGTGACGCGGCGTTCGCGGACCGCGGCGGTGCGGCGCAGGCGTACGCGTTCGGGGTCGTGGGCGGCGATGATGCGGTCGGTGTGGGACAGGATCGCGTCGCGTCCGGGGCGTCTGCCGGCGGCGAGGGCGGCCAGGAGCCAGTCGATGACCTCGCGGTGGACGTCGTCGCGGTGCAGGGAGTCCACGGTGCGCATGTGGCGTGCGAGCAGGGTGGCGGTGGCCTCGTCGAGGTGGCCGGTGTCCATGGCCTCGACGAGACAGGGGCACTTGGTGACCAGGGTGATGGCCAGGGTGAGCAGGCTTCGGGCGCGGTTGTGGTGCACGCCGTAGGCGGCGACGATCTCACTTGTGGCGATGGTCAGTGGGTCGATGACGGCGTGTTCGGGGCGTTGGTCCAGGCCGGGGCCGTAGCCGGCGGCGATGTCGCGTAGTTCCTGTTCCTCGCGGCAGGTGGCCCACAGGTCGTGGCAGGCGCGCAGCCGGGCGGCGGCCGCGCGATTCTCGGCGTGCAGTGCCGCCAGGGCTGCGGAGCTGGCGGCGGTGACGGCGGGACTGCCGGCCACCGCTCCGGCATCATCCCCGGTGGTCGTCTCCCGCATGTGCACCCCCTCGGGCGGGCGAGTGCCGCCCCCGTATCGCTCGTGTGTTCGATTGGGGAAACACTAGCAAGCAGGTCCGACACACGGCTCTGACCTGGGAAGACCGGCGGACTGCGCCGGTCGGCGGGAGGATGAGACCGTGTTGGACACGGGTGCCGTCGTCTCGGTGAGTTGGTGGGCGATCATCCCGCTCATCGTCGTCGGCTCGGTGCTCCACTTCGCCTACGACTGGAGCGGGCACAACCGGGTCGTGGCCGTGTTCGCCGCGGTCAACGAGAGTTACTGGGAGCACATCAAGATCGCCGCCTGGCCGACCATGGTGCTGTACGCGGCCCTCTTCGTGCTCGGCGGCGCCTCGCAGCCGTCCTTCGTGCCCGCGGCCACTGTCGCCCTCTATTCGATCCCGGTGACGATGATCGGGGTGGTCTTCGTCTACAAGGCCGTCGCAGGTCGCAATGTGCTGTGGGTGGACATCGCCGTGTTCGGCCTGTGCATTGCGCTCGCCCAGGTGATCTTCGTGTGCCTGCTCAGCGGACTGGAGGCGGACGTCCTCGTCATCGTCCTCTCGGTTTTCTACCTGGTGGGCATCGTCGCCGCCTACGTGGTGTTCACCCTGAGGCCCCCCGCCGAACCCGACGTCTTCATCGACCCCATCACATACAGATACGGGGTCGAGGGGCACGCCGACTACGAGGCCGCACCCGGGGACTGACGGGCAGAGGGAGTCCGTCGGACGACTCGGGCCCCGTCCGCGGGGAGCGGACGGGGCCCGACGGAGCCAGGGGGTCGTGGGACCTACAGGCCCATGTCCTTGGCGATGATGGACTTCATGACCTCGTTGGTGCCACCGTAGATGCGGTTGACGCGGTTGTCCGAGTACAGGCGGGCGATCGGATACTCGTTCATGAAGCCGTAGCCGCCGTGCAGCTGGAGGCAACGGTCGATGACCTCGGCGGCGACCTCGGTGCAGAACAGCTTGGCCGAGGCCGCCTCGGCGGCGGTGAGCTCGCCCTCGTCCAGCGCCTCGAGGGCGCGGTCCGCGACGGCCTGCGCGGCGTCGACCTTGGCCTGGCACGCGGCCAGCTCGAACTTGGTGTTCTGGAACGAGGCCACCTCCTTGCCGAAGACCGTGCGCTGCTGCGTGTACTCCTTGGCGAACCGCACGGCGGCCGCGGCCTGGGCGTACGCACCGTAGGCGATGCCCCAGCGCTCGGACGGCAGGTTCTGCCCGAGGTAGTAGAAGCCGCGGTTCTCTTCGCCGAGCAGGTCCTCGACCGGGACCTTGACGTCGGTGAAGGACAGCTCGGCCGTGTCGGAGGTCTTGAGTCCGACCTTGTCGAGCTTGCGGCCCACCGCGTAGCCCTCGAGCTTGGTGTCGACGGCGAGCAGCGAGATGCCGAAGCGGCGGTCGTCCTCACGCGGGGGAGCGGTACGGCAGGCCACGATCACGCGGTCGGCGTGGACGCCGCCGGTGATGAACGTCTTGGCACCGTTGAGGACATAGTGGGTGCCGTCCTCCGAGAGCTTGGCGGTGCTCTTCATGCCGGCCAGGTCCGACCCGGTGCCGGGCTCGGTCATGGCCAGCGCCCACATCTCCTCGCCCGAGACGAACTTGGGCAGGTAGCGCTGCTTCTGCTCCTCGGTCGCCAGGGCCTTGATGTAGGGGAGCCCGAGCAGTACGTGGACACCCGAGCCGCCGAAGTCCACGCCGGCGCGGGCGGTCTCCTCGGACTGGATGGCCTCGAACTTGTGGGAATTGATCCCCGCGCCGCCGTACTCCTCGTCGACGTTGATGCCGAACAGGCCGAGGTCGGCGAGCTTGTAGTAGAACTCACGCGGGACGATGCCGGCCTCGAACCACTCCTGGAAGTGGGGGGTCACCTCGGACTCGATGAAGTCACGGAGGGTCTGGCGGAAGGCCTCGTGGTCTTCGTTGAAAACAGTGCGGCGCAAGTGCGTGCCTTTCCGTTGGACGTTCTGCTCCGGTGGCAGGCCACCGTGGAGGGGAGCGGAGCGTCAGGTTGGTGTACTCCTACTGGTGAGTAGCCTACAAGAATTCGAACTCTCTCACCCGTCCGACGCCGCGACGTCACCTCGTCGGCGGAGTGAATTCCAGGCCGTCGTCGGCGATCAGCCTGATCGGCCCGGTCACCTCACGTCCGGTGACCCGCTCGCCACGCTGGGTCACCGCCGCCACGCCCTCCTCGCGGAGGTCGAACGCGACCTCCCGGGCGACGGGCATGAGTTCGCGCCAATGATCCCCACCCGCCACCCGGGCCGCATCCGACGGGCAGATCGACCCCTGGCCGCGCGAGCGCAGGAGCGTCCTGATCGTCGCGGCCAGTCGATCGCGTGTTCCCTCCCGGGTGGGTGCCCACCACGGGTCGCCGCGCTCACCGAGCGCGACCTTGGCGTCGTGCACCATCACCCGGGCGGCATCGCCTTCGGTCTTGACCAGCCGGCGACCGGTCATCAGTGCCCGGACGAGCTCCGAGCGGAGCTTCTCGGGGATGGACGGATCCGTCGCGCGCCACCGCCGGCCCCCGACCACGATGTGTCGACCGTCCTCGGTGTGCTCCACGCCGGCGCCGGTGCTGTCGTCTCGATCGGTCACACCCAGATCCTGCACCGCCTCCCCCTCCTTCCCCACCGATCGGCGATCGAGGGTGTCGCACACCGCGCCGGTGTTAGGGTCACGGCAGGAACTGGAACGTGTTCCACCAGAGCTGGATGACGATGAGGGGCTGCCGTGACGGCGCAGGACAACACATTCGACGCGGAGTTCGACGTGGTGGTCGTGGGGTCGGGGGTGGCAGCCCTCTTCGGTGCCGCGACCGCCGCCGCCCGGGGTCTGTCGACCTGCCTGATCGAGAAGACCGACCGCTTCGGGGGGACCTCCGCGTACTCCGGCGGCGCCGTGTGGCTCCCTGGAAACTCCGTCCTCGCCCGGGACGGGGTCGAGGACTCCGTCGAGCGGGGGCGCACCTACTTCCGCGCCGTGGTGGGGGACCGCACCGCCGCCGACGTCCAGGACGCGTTCCTCAACACCGGGCCGCAGGTCGTCGAGTTCCTGCAGGACGAGCTGGGCATCCCGACCCGCTTCCAGGCCTTCCCCGACTACTTCGACGCCCCGGGGCGCCAGGAACTCGGCCGGAGCATCTACCCCAAGCCCATCAAGGGCGAGGAGGTCGGCGACCGGGCGACCGACATCCGTCCGCCGGTTCCGGCTGACCAGTTCGGCGCGGACGAGGACACCACGAAGCTCGAGGGCGGCAGGGCCTGGGTGGCGCGACTCGTACTCGCACTCGACGCGATGGGCACCGCGGAGACCCGACTGAACACCGCCGCCGAGGAACTGGTCCGTGAAGACGACGGACGTGTCGTCGGGGTGGTCGTGAACGGTGTCTCCGGCCGGCAGGTGCTGGGCGCACGCCGTGGGGTACTGGTCGCCGCCGGCGGTTTCGAACGGTCGGCGGACCTCCGCCGCCGCTGGCAGGACATGCCCACCGCCGACTGGTCCTCGTCCCACCCCGCCACGGGCTCGGGAGACGCCGTCCGCATGTTCGAGCAGGTCGGCGCGGAGCTGGACCTGCTCGACCAGTCTTGGTGGTGCCCCGCCACGCTGTTCCCCAACGGGCACGCCGCTTTCACCCTGGGCTTCCGCTCCGGGATCATCGTCGACGGCACCGGCCGGCGATTCGCCAACGAACTGCTGCCGTACGACCAGATGGGGCGCAAGATGCACGCCCGCATGGCCGACGGGGCCGGTGACGACTTCTGGCTGGTGTTCGACGACGCCGAGGCCGGCGGCTACCCGGCCATCTGTATCCCCGCACCCGAGCCCGACGCGTTGCGCGGTGCCGGCCTGTGGCACACCGCGGGATCCGTCGAGGAACTGGCCGAGGCCACCGGACTCGATCCCGCCGCGTTGCGCGAGAGCGTGGACCGGTTCAACGGCTTCGCCGAGCAGGGCCGCGACGCCGACTTCGCCCGCGGAGAGGACCCGTACGGGCGGTTCTTCCTGGGTGCCGCCACGGCCGATCAGTGCCTGCGACCGGTCGGCGGCGAGCGATTCCACGCCGTCCGACTCGTCCTCGGCGACCTCGGCACCAAGGGCGGTGCGGTGATCGACGCGAACGGCGCCGCGCTCGACGCGGACGGACGTCCCATCCCGGGTCTCTACGCCGCCGGCAACTCGTCCGCGTCGGTCTCCGGTGAGGCCTACCCGGGGCCGGGGGTGCCCCTGGGGTCCGGGATGACCATGGCGTACCGGGCGGTGGCAGACATGGCCGGACAGGCCCTCCCGATCGCTCCCTGAGCACGGCGCCGGCGCCGGCGACGAACCACCCCGGTCAGCGGCCGACCCATGCGAGGAAGTCCGCGGCCGCGATGACCGGCGTGCTCCACTTGTGGGCCGCCCTCGCCTTGGTCGACTGGCTGCCCGGCTCCGCGACCACCAGGGCGTCGCAGCGACTCTTGGTGACCGCACCGACGGGAACCAGGCCACGGCCGAGGGCGAGGGCCTCCATCTCGTCCCGGGACACGAGGACGCCGCTGCGGTCCAGGGCGCTGCCGGAGAAGCACACCCGCGTCCCGGGCCGCAGGACGTCCGCCGCGCCCGCCTCCGGCGGAGCCTCCAGCCCCGGCGTCAGGTCCGAGCCCACGATCTCGGAGGCCAGCCGGAGCCGCTCCAGCACGTCGGCGGTCATCGGCACCCGCTGCGCGGCGCGTCGGATCTGCCCGGCGACGAGTCCGCGCGCGCCTGCCCGGAGATCGCGGTCGCCCGGGGTGACGATCTCGTCGTCGTCGTCGTCGTCGTCGTCGGCCCCGGCCCCCGGGCGCCCACCGCGGCGGGGGCGCCCCAACAGAGCGGCCCCGACCTCGGCGCTGATACCGAGCATCGCCGACAGTTGGGGGAGTACCTCGGAGGTCGGTGGGCGGACGTCGGCGTCGCGGCTGAGCAGGTAGCCGACCGCGGCCTCGTCGACGAGGTCGGCGTCGAACGTGCCGGCCGCCGCGTCATCGAGGTGCAGCCGCCCGTGGGCCTCGAGCGCCACCCGCGCACGCGCGAGGGCCGATCCGGAGCGGCCACGTGCCCGCTCACCCGGGGTGAGGGCGTCGGTGGGGATGTCGACCCCGACCGGCAACGGCACCGTGCCTCCCAGGCGCGCGAACTCGGCGTCCAGTCGACCGAGAGTGACGTCGAGGTCCACGCCGACCGGGGTGTGCCCGTCCACCAGTGGGGCGACCATCGACCACGCCTCGAGGAGCGTGGGGGCGAGAAGGACATCGGAGACGGTGATGCCGTAGTCCGTCCGCGCCCGGGCCAGGTCGCGCTGGGGATTGACCAGCGTCGTCACCGCGGTGCCGTCGGGGAAAGCGATGGCGAGCTCCACCGGCCGGGGCCGGGACCGGGGCCCGTCCTCGCCGACGGACACCACCGCGACAGCGCAGTAGCGGCGGGCCGAGGGCCCACCGTCCGGCGTCCGCAGGAACCGGATGATCCGCCGGTCCGTCTTGAGGTCCCCGGGCAGCACCGGCCGGGTGAGGACGAGGCCTCCCAGCGACCGACAGCGGCTCAACGCCACGTAGAGCTGCCCCGCCACGAACGTGCCGCCGCCGAGGTCCACGACGACCCTGTCCAGGGTCTGTCCCTGGCTCTTGTGGATGGTCACCGCCCAGGCGAGGGTGAACGGGAACTGGGTGAAGGACCCGACCACCTCGTGTCGCATACCGCCGCCGTCCGTCACCGGTCGGGTGACGTCCCAGGTGTGGAGCGCGACCTCGGCGACCTCACCGCCGATGAAGGCGACGACGACGACGGGTCCTCGCTCTCCGCGGTCGCCCCGTCGCCCGAGGGTCACATCGAGCACCCGTCCGATGGATCCGTTCACCCAACGATCCGCCGGGTCATTGGTGAGCATCATGACCTGCGCGCCGACCTTGAACCCCAGCACCTCCCGGGTGGGGAGCTCGAACCCGGTGAGATCGCCGGTGAGCGTCGCCTCCATCGCCAGTTCCGACCCGGACAGCCGATCGAGGCGGCGTTGGTTGTGGCTCGCGGCCCTGCGATTGGTGGTGGTGAGCGTCAGCCAGAACTCGTCGTCCGGCGGATCGAAGTCCGGGTCGGTGCGGGAGTTGAGCCGTTCGCGCGCCGGGCCGACGAGAGCGCCCTCGCGGATCGAGTTGAGGATCGCGGTGAGCTCCGGGTCACCGGACTGCCGGAAGACATGGGTGAGGTCGACGGTGGGGAAGTGCTCGGGGTGGTAGCGCTCGGCCGAGAAGAAGTACGGCGTCGGGTAGGTCGCCTCGAAGGACGATCTCTCGGAGGCCGTCACCACCGGCGGTAGCTGGAAGAGGTCACCGACGAGGACGAGCCGGACGCCCCCGAACGGCATCGTCGGGTCCGGGCCGAACCTCTCGAGCGCGATGGCGACCATGTCGAAGACGTCGGCCCGCAACATCGACACCTCGTCGATGACGAGCGTGTGGGCGCCGGCGAGGGCCTGGGTGAATCGCCCGGGACAATAGGCGCTGCTGCGCACGTGGTCGACCGTGTGGTCAGGGTGGAAGCCGAACAGCCGGTGGATGGTGTAGCCGCCCACGGTGAGGGCTGCGATCCCGGTGGGCGCGGCGACGAGGGTGGGGTGGTCGGTCTCGGCGAGGAACCGGCGGATCAGGGTCGACTTTCCGGTTCCGGCCCTACCGGTGAGAAAGAGATCGTGTCCCGAGTGCAGAAGGTCGAGTGCGCGGTCGACCTCGTCGGTGAGCACGAGTCCTCCGCGTCCGGGGCCCACCGGCATCCGATCGTCGCTCATCTGTGCCTCCCCTCGGCCGCGACGGCCGGCTTCCGACGACCGCGGGCCGGACCTCCAGGTGGAGATCCGGCCCGCGGTCGGGTGCTGTCGGGGAATCAGTGCCCGTCGTGGCGACGAGTCCGGTTCTCCTCCTGCAACGTGGTGAGCATCGAGTGCTCGCGGTGGTGCTTGTCGTGGTCGGCGTCCTCGAGCAGACGGGCCTCCTCGACCGGATCGGCCTTGAGAGCGCCCCGCGGGGGACGGCCGGCCACACCGAGCTGGTTCATCTTGGTGGGCACCTTGGCGCCGGCGTAGGCGAGCGGAACGGCATGGCCGTGCTCGTCCATCTCGCCGAGCGGCTGGTGCACCTCGATGAACTCGCCCTGCGGCATCCGCATGATGATGCCGGTCTCGATGCCGTGCTCCAACACCTCGCGGTCCGCGCGCTGGAGACCCAGGCACAGGCGGTAGGTGGCGAAGTACACCAGCGGCGGCAGGACGATCAGGCCGATTCGACCCGCCCACGTCGTCGCGTTGAGCGAGATCGAGAAGTGGTACGCGATGAGGTCGTTGGCACCCATGAGCACCAGGATCACGTAGAACGTGATCGCCATCATGCCCGCCGCGGTGCGGACCGGCACGTCGCGCGGACGCTGCAGCAGGTTGTGATGCCCCTTCTCGCCGGTGAGCTTCGACTCGATCCACGGGTACGCGAACATCAGCGCGACCATGGCGCCCAGCATGACGGCCACCCAGGTCGTGGCGGTCACGGTGTACGGGCCGAGGTAGAGCTCCCAGGCCGGCATCACTCGCGCGCCGCCCTCTGTCCACAGCATGTACCAGTCCGGCTGCGAGCCCGCCGAGATGTGCGACGGGTTGTATGGCCCGAGGTTCCATATCGCGTTGATCGTGAACAGGCCCGAGAAGAGCATGAGCATGCCGACGGTGATGGCGCCGAAGGCGATCGACTTCACGGCGAAGACCGGGAGGATCCGGACACCGACGACATTGTTCTCCGTGCGGCCGGGCCCGGGGAACTGCGTGTGCTTCTGGTACCAGACCAGCGCCAGGTGAGCGGCGATCAGCGCGAGGATGATCGCGGGGATGATCAGCACGTGCAGGACGTAGAAGCGCGGGATCATCAGCTCGCCGGGGAAGTCCCCGCCGAAGATCATCCAGTGCATCCAGGTGCCGATGACCGGCAAGCCGACGATGATGCTCGAGGTGATCCGGAGGCCGGTGCCCGAGAGGACGTCGTCCGGCAGGCCGTAGCCGAGGAAGCCCTCGACGATGCCCAGGAGCAGCAGCACACAACCGATGACCCAGTTGGCCTCACGCGGGCGACGGAACGCGCCGGTGAAGAAGATGCGGATCATGTGGACGACCATCGAGGCGACGAACAGCAGCGCCGCCCAGTGGTGGATCTGGCGCACGAAGAGTCCGCCACGGACCTCGAACGAGATGTTCAACGCCGTCTCGTAGGCACGGGAGATCTCGATGCCGTTGAGCGGTGCGTAGGCACCCTGGTAGATCACCTTCGACAGGGACGGGTCGAAGAACAGGGTGAGGTAGACACCCGAGATCAACAGGATGATGAAGCTGTACAGGGCGATCTCGCCCAGCAGGAAGGACCAGTGCGTCGGGAAGACCTTGTTGATCTGCCGGCGCAGGCCCTTGGACATGGTGTACCGCGAGTCCAGGCCATCGGCCAGTGCCGCGAGTCTCGTGTTGTTGCTCATGAACGACGCTCCCAGAAGGCAGGTCCGACCGGCTCGATGAAGTCACCGTTGGCGACGAGGTAACCCTCGCTGTCGACGGCGATGGGCAGCTGCGGCAGTGCACGGGCGGCGGGGCCGAAGATCGGCTTCGCGTACTCGAGCGCGTCGAACTGCGACTGGTGGCACGGGCAGAGGAATCGATGGGTCTGCTGCTCGTACAGCGACGTGGGGCAGCCGAGGTGGGTGCAGATCTTCGAGTAGGCGTACAGGTCGCCGTAGTTGAAGTTCTCCTGGCCCTTGCGCTTGGTCACGCGGGCCGCGTCCTCGGGACGGAAACGGATCAACATGACCGAGTTGCGCGAACCGTGGATCGAGTGCATGTGCTCCTCGAAGTTGCCCAGGGCGCTGGCGGGGAGGGGGAAGACGGACTCGAGGCCACCGGCGGACAGGTCGTCCACACGGATGCGCTCGAGGCGACCCTCGCCGGCCGGCGGGTGCCCGTCGGGGTAGACCTTGCCGGTGTCGCGGCCGAGGTAGACCTTCTCCGGCGGGAGGCCGTCGGGACGGTTGTCGGACGCCAGGGTCCACCCGGTGGTGTGCAGCGTGCCGTCACCGGCGAGGGTCATCTCCCCGCGCTTCCACGGGTTCTTGATCATGCCGCCGAGCGGCAGGATCGCGGAGAGGCCGATGAGCCCCACACCCGCGCCGAGGAAGCCGCCCATGACCTTGCGGCGGCCGAGGGTGGAGGTCTTCCACGAGTCGTTGAGCTCGGCGACGAAGGTGCGCCGGTCGAGATCGTCCGAGGCGCCGTCGTGGCGGGTCTGGACCGAGATCTCCTCGGGGATGAACTTCTTGGTGAACTGCACCGCGCCGAAGCCCAGGAACAGGATCGACAGCCCGATCGTGAGGCCGAGCAGTGGCGTGTAGGTCATGTACAGCCAGTAGCCGTCCTCACCCTCGCCGCGGTACTCCCACGGCCAGAAGATGTAGACGACGGCGAAGGCGAGGCCGAACAGTGCCGACAGCGCGAACCAGGTGGTGACGGTCAGCGCCGCGCGCTTCTCGGCGCGGGTGGTGGTGCCCTCCGGGAAACGGGCCTCGCGGAACCGGACGTCGACCTCGTCGAGTTCGGTGCCCATGCGCACGAGCTCGGCATCGCTCATCCGGTCGAGGTCCGCCGGGGACGGGTTCTTCGGGGTCTCACTCATGAACGGGATCCGATCCACAGGGTCGCACCGATGAGGGCGACGATGCCGACAAGCCACATGGCCACACCTTCGGTCACGGGGCCGAGGCCGCCGAGGCCGTAGCCTCCGGGCGTGACCTTGCTGTCCGCGTCCTTGATGAAGGCGATGATGTCCTTCTTCTCGTCAGGCGTGAGCTGGCGGTCCGAGAACTTGGGCATGTTCTGCGGACCGGTCAGCATCGCCTGGTAGATCTCCTGCTCGTTGGCAGGATCGAGCACCGGGGCGTACTTGCCCGCCGACAGTGCGCCACCGCGGCCGGTGAAGTTGTGGCAGGACGCGCAGTTGAGCCGGAACAGCTCGGAACCGCGGGCGATCTCCTCCGAACGACTCTCGCCGGAGGCGCCGCGCAGCGACTCCTGGGCGATGGTGCCGTCCGGGTTGGTGATGATGCCCGGTCCACCGCCGTGGACGTCGACATACGCCGCCAGGGCGATGATCTGGTGCTCGCTGTAGCGGGGCTTCTTGCGCTCCGCCTGGGCCTCGTTGTCCGCCGCGGGCATGCGGCCGGAGTGGACCTGGAAGTAGGTCGATCCCGCACCGACGCCCACGAGCGAGGGACCGCGGTCCTCGACACCCTGCAGGTTCTGGCCGTGGCAGGTGATGCAGGCGACGTCGTAGATCGACTTGCCCTCGGCGATGAGCGCGGCCTGGTCCTGCTGGGCCGTCGCCACCTGCGGCTCGGGCACGACTGCCGTGGCGATGGCTCCCGCGCCGAGGAGGCCGGCGGCGATGACGAGCGCGCCGGTCGCCTTGCGGCGCCGCTTGGTGGACGCCGGACGCGTCGGGGTCGTCGCCGGGTCCGGCGACGGCGTGTCCGCAGCGGGTGGGTGAGGTGAGTTCATTGTGAGTTCCCTTTGGTGTTGGGACCTGCTGGACACAGCGTCCTGCGGCCAGCTGCTACTGGATGAAGTAGATGGTGACGAAGAGGCCGATCCAGACCACGTCGACGAAGTGCCAGTAGTACGACACCACGATGGCGGCCGTGGCCTGCGCCGGGGTGAACCGCGACATCGTGGTCCTCATGACGAGGACGACGAAGGCGAGGACGCCCGCCGCGACGTGGAGACCGTGGAAGCCGGTGGTGATGAAGAAGACGGACCCGTAGACGCTGGAGGAGATGGTGGTGCCCTCGAGGACCAGCATCACGTACTCGTACGTCTGGCCGATGAGGAAGACCGTGCCCATCACCGCGGAGATGACGTACCAGCGGCGGAGGCCGAAGACGTCACCCTGCTCGGCGGCGAACACGCCCATCTGGCAGGTGAACGACGACGCCACGAGGATGACGGTGATCGTCAGGGCGAACGGCACGTTGAGGTGCACCGGGTAGGAGGGCCAGTCACCTCCCGAGTTCGCCTTGGAGACGAAGTACATCGCGAACAGACCCGCGAAGAACATCAGCTCCTGGGACAGCCAGACAATGGTGCCCACACTGACCATGTTCGGCCGATTCAGCGAATGAACACGCTGGGCCATGGCCGATCCTGAGTTATCTACTGCGCTCGTCACGTGGCCAAGTATGACCCCTGAGGAGGGACGAGTCTGCACGGACCCCCGAAATCGGCGTGTCTGTCCAGCGTTTCCGCAGGTCGCTTCGGAAACCCTCAGGGCAATGGTCGGTATTGGTCCCCCTTGCAGGGGCTATCAGGGCACTCTCAGGCGAGCCCCGGCCGCTCGCCGCCGCCGGAGTGCAGGGCGTCAGCGCACGGGCCGGGTCGGAACAGTGGCACGATTGACGACGTGCGGGCGGCGCCCTGTGGGGCGTGTCCGTTTCCATGACACCAGAGGAGGTCGGGACACGTGGGCAGTTCGGCAGCGTTCGACGGGGGCCGGTCGTGGCCCGGGGTTCTCGGCACCCTCACCGCGGGCGGGGACCTCGATCCGGCGGAGGCCGGGTGGGCGATGTCCCGGATCATGGAGGGTGTCGCCACCGACGCTCAGATCGCAGCCTTCGGCGTTGCCCTGAAAATGAAGGGCGTCACGGGTCCGGAGCTCGATGCGCTGGCCTCGACCATGCTCGACTACTCCCGTCGGGTGCCCACTGATCGTCCCTGCGTGGACATCGTCGGTACCGGTGGTGACCGCCAGGGCACGGTGAACATCTCGACGATGTCCTCTCTCGTGGTGAGCGCCTGCGGAGTGCCCGTGGTCAAGCACGGCAACCGGGCGGCATCGTCCAAGAGCGGCGGTGCCGATGTGCTCGAGGCGCTCGGGGTGGCGATCGACCTCGGCCCGGAGGACGTCGGGCGGTGCCTCGACGAGGTGGGCGTGGCCTTTTGCTTCGCGCCCGTGTTCCATCCCGCGCTGCGTTTCGCCGCGACCCCCCGGCGTGAGATCGGGATCCCGACCGTCTTCAACATCCTCGGGCCTCTCACGAATCCCGCGGCACCCGCCGCGAACCTCATCGGCTGCGCCTTCGAGGGGCTGATGACGGTGATGGCGGAGGTGTTCGCGCTGCGCGGCAGGTCGGCGCTCGTGGTGCGTGGGTCGGACGGCCTCGACGAGATCACCATGACCGGTCCCACCCGGGTGCTGCGGGTCTCGGACGGTCATGTGGACGAGGATCAGGTCGAGCCCGCCGACTTCGGGATGAGCACCTGCTCGATCGAGGAGTTGCGGGGCGGGGACGGCGTCCACAACGCCGGGGTCGCCCGCGATCTCCTCGCGGGAGCACGGGGCCCGGTGCGCGATGCGGTATTGCTCAACTCCGCGGCCGCGCTGGTGGCCTTCGACGGTCTCGAGCGTGGTTCCGACCTGGTATCTGCCATGCGGGCCGCGGTGGACCGGGCCGCCGCGGCGATCGACGACGGCGAGGCGGCGCGGCTGCTCGAGAAGTGGGCCGGGTTCAGCGTGCGCTGACGAGTCCGGTCCCGCGGTGCTCGGCGGCGGCGCTCTCGGCCAGGGTCGCCCAGCCGGTCAGCGTGTGCGCCCCGTCAAGGGGGAGCGTCCAGCAACCCTCGACCGAGACGATGCGTGTCCTGGTCGAGTCGATCCACCGGTGGACGTTCCGGATCTGGGCGGCGGTCGCACCGGCGAAGGGGCCCGGGCCGGGCTGCACGGTGGTCGCGGCGGCCCGGAGTCCGTCGATGACCGGCATCGGTGCCGCTCCCGGCGGGACGACCCCGGATCCGGCGAGTCGACCGTGGCGCACCACCGCGACCGCCCACGTCCGGCGCGGCGCCGGCTGTGCGAGAACGATCTCGGGCAGCGAGGCCGTTGCGGCGAGTTCCTGCCGTCGGGAGAGGACCCGCACGAGGGCTGCGGTCCTGTCGCGGAGCCGGGCCGCGCGTTCGAACGCGCCCTCGGCCGCGAGTACCTCCACGCGGTCGACCAGATCCCGCAGGGGACCGGAGTCCCGTCCCTCCGCCAGCGCCGCCCAGCGATCGGATCCCGGGGCGGTGCCGAACACGCCGAGGAGGTCCTCCCAGGCGGCCCGGGCGTCCTCGGCGCGCCGGAAGGGCCCGATGGCGGCGGGGTCGTCCGGGGTTCGCACGACCTTCGGGCGGGTGGCGCGGCCGGTGGGGGGCGTGAGCCACCAGCCGCGGCGAGGGCTCCGCGACCGGGTGTTGAACGGGGGTTGAAGCGAGTCGATGAGCTGTTCCTCGACGGTCCACGCCTCGAGGAGGTGGGCGCACGCGACCGAGTCGATCGAGTCGGCCAGCCCGACCATGGTGCGCATCCGTCCGCGCGTGTCACCGCCGGAGTAGTAGGACCGGGCCCGTCTGCGGACCGCGCCGGACGAGCCGACGTACAGGGCGCCACCGGCGTCGTCCCGGAACACGTAGACACCGGGCCCCTCGGTCAATGACCCGGTCATGGCGGCTCGCCGCCTCACCTCCGGGGAGAGGCGACCGTCGTAGGCCCGTAACTCCGACAGGGTCGAGACCCCGCAGTCGCCGACCCGCGAGATCAGTGCGTGGAGCACGTCGACCGTGGCGCGGGCGTCCTGCAGGGCCCGGTGATTGGGCTCCACGGTGGCCCCCAGGTGCGCGGCGAGGACTCCCAACCGGTGGCCTCGTGTCTCCCCGCGGTGCAGCACCCGCCTCGCGAGAGCCAGGGTGCAGAGCGACGGGGGATCGGGCCACGGGTGCCCGGTCGACGCGGCGGCGGCCCGCAGGAACCCCAGGTCGAACCGCGCGTTGTGGGCGACGAGGACGGCCCCGCGGGAGAATTCGAGAAACGTCGACATCACCTCGCCGAGACTCGGGGCACCGACGAGGTCGTCCGGAGCTATCCCGGTCAGTCTGCTGATGTGGCCGGGCAGGGCACCGTGGATCGAGACGAACGTCGACAGCTCCGCCTGCACCTCGCCGCCTCGGACGCGTACCGCGCCGATCTCGGTGATCTCGTCGCTTCCGGTCCGGGTGCCCGTCGTCTCCAGGTCGACCACGACGAACGTGACGTCGGACAGCAGAGGCTCGAGATCGTCGAAAGCTGCCTGCACCCCGGTCGAGACGGGGGAGGGGGATCGGGGCATGCCGGAGACGGTAGCCCCGCCCTCCGACACGGCCGGCCCCGCCGTGGTTGTCGGACCTTGTCCCTAGGGTGCCCCGCAGTACGACCACCCCGGGCCCGGATCGCGGCTCGATAACGAACGGGCAACACGCCCAGGACGAAGTGTGAGGTAGATCATGTTCACGATGGACTGCTTGCGGTGTCCCGCAGGACCCGCCGCATGTGACGGGTGCATCATCGCCGTTCTCGACGCCGGAAAACCGCAGGTGGACGAGCTTTCTCCGGAGTCGTGCGGCTATGTTCTGGACCCGGAGGTCCGCGAGGCGATCGACGTCCTGCGCGAGGTCGGAATGGTCTCCACGGTCGAGATTCTGGGGGCTGACGTCGCCGCGTGAGCGATGAACTGGACTTCGACGAGACGGTTTCGTAACCTTTTCGAGACCTCGGAAGTCATCGCCCGCCTGCCGGCGGGGAGCCGGGGTCACACCTAAGCGCCGAAGGGCGCACCGGGGAACCAAGATCCACTGGGGTGAATCGCACGAGGGCCTAAAGGTCCGAAGCGTAGGACAGACTTCCGTGTCCGAACCCGTCAGCTAACCCGGTCGGTGCCGCAGGAAGAAAGAGGAACAGTCTTCGTGGGAGCCCACAGCATCAAGACCAGCTCGACCGGCCGCCGTGTCGCCGCCGCCGCCGGCCTGCTCGCAGCCGGAGCCGCTGTCGCCGGTTCCGGAACCGCCGCCGCCGCACCCGTCACCGTCGACGTCCCCGTCGAGCTGCGGCTGCCCGGCGTGCCGAACCAGGTCTCGTTCGACCTGCCGGAGGGCATCGAGCTCCCGGCCGGCCTGGCCCAGGCCCAGGCACAGGCGGCGCCCGTTGAGTTCGCCGCCCCCGCGCCGGCGGTCTCGACCGGCCAGCGCATCCTCGACGCCGCCACCACCCGGGTCGGCTCGCCCTACGTCTGGGGCGCTACCGGCCCCAACTCGTTCGACTGCTCCGGTCTGACCTCGTGGGCCTACAAGGAGGCGGGGATCTCCATCCCGCGCACCAGCCAGGCCCAGATCGGCGGCGGCACCCAGGTCTCCAAGGCCGACCTGCAGCCCGGCGACATCGTCGCCTTCTACAGTGGCGCCAGCCACGTCGGGATCTACGCCGGCAACGGCCAGGTCGTCCACGCCCCGTACTCGGGCACCTCGGTGAGCTACGCGCCGGTGGACTCCATGCCGTTCTACGGTGCGACCCGCTACTACTGAGTCGGGTCGCTCCCCGAACCTCCGCAGACCCCGTCGGCGTCCGGTCTCGAACCGGTCACCGGCGGGGTCTGTCGTCTGTAACATCCCCTCTCGGGTACCCGATTCCACCGTAGGCGTCGGCTGGGCGCCCGCGCACTGCGTGACCCGGATCCGAGAGTTCGACGACACCAGATGACCCGCAGCCTCAGCGTGCTCGCGATCGCAGCGACCGTGACCACCTCGTTGACCCTCGGTCCCGCGCTGGCCGGAGCGCAGACCACCACCCCGGACCGGTCGTCGCCAACCGCGGCCACGGCGCCTGTCCCGGGTCCGGTTACCCCGCCTGATCAGGTGTCGACTTCTCCCGCTCCGTCGTCGACCGCTCCGTCTTCCCCCGCTTCGTCGCAGACTGCACCGTCCACAACGCCGTCCGCCACAGCGGTGCCCGGCGAGATGAGCGAGGACCTGGCGGAGCTGGCCCGGTTGTCCGAGGAGGCGGGAGCATTGGGGGAGCAGCTCCACCTCGCGCGCGGGGAACTGGACCGCGCCAACGGGGAGCGCGTCCGCCTCGAACGGGCCGCCGGGGTCGCAGCCGGACGGTCCGCCCTCGCGGACGGCACCGCGCGCCGGGACCAGTCCACCGTCGATCACCTCGCGACCATGCGGTACCGGGGCGGGGACACCGGCGCCACACGGGCGGCAGTGCTCGCCGAGAGCCCCCGGGACCTGGTCCACAGGCTCGACACGCTGCGCCGACTGTCCGGGGCCACCACGAGTGCACTGGACGCCTCCAGAGCTGCGTCCCGGGATGCGGTGCAGCTCAGGGAAGAGGCGGCGCGTTCCGCGGCCGAGGCCCGGGACGCGGCCCGCGTCGCGCAGGAGCGAACCGACGCGCTCGCCCGCCGAACCGAGGAGATGCGGGTACGGATGGATGAGGTCCGTCGCCGGGTCGACGCACTGTCGGACGCACAACGCGATCTCTGGATCGGCGGACCGGTGGTGCCGGAGGGGTACGTTGCCCCGCCGGTGGACGACGTCAATTCCGCGGCGCTCCGAGTCGCACTCTCCCGGCTGGGCGCGCCCTACTCGTGGGGCGCGACGGGCCCGTCCGAGTTCGACTGCTCCGGTCTCATGGTGTGGTCGTACGCGCAGAAGGGCAAGGCGCTGCCCCGGGCGAGCCAGGCGCAGGCGGTCGCGGGCGCCCCGGTGGCGATGAACGACATCCGGCCCGGTGACCTCGTCATCTACTTCCCCGGCGCCACCCACGTCGGGATGTACGCCGGCGACGGTCTGGTCCTGCACGCCCCGACCTACGGTGTGCCGGTCCGCCTCGAGCAGGTCGACGCGATGCCGATTCACGGGATCCGCCGCTACTGACCCCGGCCGACCCGGCCAAGCACGGCCGCCCCGCGCAGACACCGGCCGTCCCCGATCGCGCTCCGCCCCTTCCCGACGAGGACGACGCACCGGGCGGGGCCGAGGCGGGCCGGGTTGTGTGGCAGGCTCGGAGCCGATGACCAAGACGCTGTTGATCACCAACGACTACCCGCCGCGCCCGGGCGGGATCCAGTCGTACCTGGAGACGTATCTGAGCCACCTGGACCCGACGGACGTCGCGGTGCTCGCCTCGACGTTCCGGGGTGGCGAATCGGCGGAGTACGACGCCGCCAAGCCCTATCTGGTGGAGAGGGTGCCCACCGAGGTGTTGCTCCCCACGCCCGACCTCGCGGCACGCGCACGAAGGCTCGCCTCGGACTTCGGCGCGACGACGATCTGGTTCGGGGCCGCCGCCCCCCTCGCCGCCATGGCGCCGGTGCTACGGCAGGGCCCCGTGGACCGCATCATCGCGAGCACACACGGACACGAGGTCGGCTGGTCGATGCTGCCGGGCTCGCGCCAGATCCTGCGACTGATCGGCGAGTCCACCGACGCGGTCACCTACGTGAGCGACTACACACGGAGGCGGTTCGCGGCGGCGTTCGGCCCCCGCGCCCGCCTGGTGCACCAGCCGGGTGGCGTCGATACGGAGAGGTTCCGGCCGGATCCCGCACGGCGAAGGGCGATCCGCGACCGTTACGGACTCGCGGACCGCGACGTGATCGTGTGTCTGTCCCGCCTCGTGCCGCGGAAGGGCCAGGACATGCTCATCCGGGCGATGCCGGAGATCGCCCGGCGGGTGCCCGGGGCGGTCCTCGTCGTCGTCGGCGGTGGGCCCTATCGGCGCACGCTGGAAGGACTGGCGCGCCGCCTCGGGGTGGCCGACCGGGTCGCCTTCACCGGCCGCGTCCCCGCGGACGAGATCGTCGACCACCACCGACTGGCGGACGTCTTCGCGATGCCGTGCAGGACCCGAGGGGGAGGGCTGGACGTCGAGGGGCTGGGAATCGTCTACCTGGAGGCGTCCGCGTGCGGGGTGCCGGTCGTGGCGGGCCGGAGCGGCGGTGCCCCGGAGACGGTGCGCGACGGCCGGACCGGTCTCGTCGTCGACGGGACGTCACAGGGCGCGGTCGCCGACGCCGTCGCCGGCCTCCTCGAGGACCGGCCCAGGGCGTCGGCCATGGGGGTCCGCGGCCGCACCTGGGTGCTGGAGAACTGGCGCTGGGAGGACCTGGCCCGGGACATGGAACGCGTGCTCTCGGGGGAGTGACCCGCGAGAACACGCGTTCCGACGCGCAGTCCGATCAGGCGTAGAGCGACTCGATCTGCTGGGCGTACTTCTGGTGCACGACGTTGCGCTTGACCTTCAGGGACGCGGTGAGCTCACCGGTCTCCTCGGTGAACTGGTCCGGGAGGACGTGGTACTTCTTGATCGACTCGGAGTGAGACACGCTCCGGTTCGCCCGCACCAGCGCCTGGTCCAGGTGCTCGATCAGGTCGGCGTCCTTGAGCAACTCGTACAACGAGCCGGACTTGTCGTGGTGGGTCTTCCATCGTTCGACGGCCTCCGGGTCGAGGGTCAGCAGGGCCGAGACGAACGGCTTTCCGTCGCCCACGCACACCGCCTCCGCCACGAGCGGGTCCGCACGCAGAGCGTCCTCGAGCTGGTTGGGAGCCACGTTCTTCCCGCCGGCCGTGACGATGATCTCCTTCTTGCGGCCGGTGATCGACAGGTACCCGTCCTCGTCCAGCGAACCCAGGTCACCGGTGCGGAACCAGCCGTCGCTGAAGGACTCGGCGGTCGCCTCCTCGTTCTGCCAGTAGCCGGAGGCGACGACGGGCCCGCTCACCTCGACCTCACCGTCCTGCGCGATCCGGACCGCGCAGCCGGGCAACGGCTGGCCGACGCTGCCGATCCGCATCCGCCCCGGGGTGTTGACCGTGATCGCCGCACAGGTCTCCGTCAGGCCGTAGCCCTCGAAGATGTTGACCCCGATGCCGTCGAAGAAGTGGGTCAGGCGCTCACCCAGGGCCGCGCCGCCGGAGATGGCGACCTCGCAACGCCCACCGAGCGCGTTGACGAGCTTGGCGTAGACCAACTTCGAGAAGATCGCGTGGCGCAGCCCGAGCAGCGGACCCACCCGGCCGTCACCCCGGTTGGCCTTGGAGTACGCGACCGCGGTGTCCGCGGCCTTGTCGAACATCCACGCCTTGACCGCGCCACCGTCCTGCGCGGTCGCCTGGGCCTTGTTGAAGACCTTCTGGAACACGCGGGGGACGGCCAGGATGTAGTGCGGCTTCATCTCGCCGAACGTCTCGACCAGGTTGGTCAGGTCGGCGGAATGCGCGATGGTCACGCCGGCGTGGAAGCCGGCGTAGGTGATGGCGCGGGCCAACACGTGGGCCAGGGGCAGGAACATCACCGAGGTGGCGTCGTCCCGCAGGATCCCGCTGAACGGCGTCTCGAGCACGGCGAGCGTCTCGGACATGAAGTTGCGGTGGCTGAGCATGACGCCCTTGGGGCGGCCCGTGGTCCCCGAGGTGTAGATCAGCGTCGCGGGGGAGTCGGCGCGGACCGAGGCCCGGCGCTCGTCGAGCACCGAGACGTCGACCGAGGCCCCCTCGGAGGCGAGGGTCTCCAGGACCGGGGTCGCACCGTCGATCACCAGGACGTCGGCGACCTCCAGGCCCTGCACGCCCTCCCGGGCGGTGGTGGCGTGGGTGTCGTTCTCGACGATGATCAACCGGGCCGCGGAGTCCTCCATGATCCAGTGGATCTGGTCGGCGCTGGAGCTGTCGTACACGGGAACGGTGACCGCGCCGACGGCCCAGATCGCGAAGTCGATGAGATTCCACTCGTACCGGGTGGAGCTGAGGAGGGCGACCCGATCGCCCGCCCGGACACCGAGCGCCACCAGTCCGCGGGCGATCGTCCGGACCTCCTCGGCGAACTCGCGGTTGGTGACGTCCGTCCACCGACCGTCGACGGGCTTCTGGAACGCCACGTTCTCCGGGGTGTTCTCCGCGCGGTCGTATGCCGACTGAACGCAGGACCAGTCGTCAGGGACGGTGAAGTTGGCGGGTACCGCGACGTATTCGCGCAAAGGGTCCTCCCGGTGGAGACGTTCAGAGTATGTCGGTGACCACACACACTATCGCCGGGACCACACGGTGGTCACGTCGCCTGCCCTCCGGGCGCCGCGGGTGGGGCGCATCGCGGAGCCGGATATGTGAAGCTTGTGGGTATGAGCGAGCACGACGGCGCCCCCGAGGTGTGGCCGACCAGAGACTCCACGGTGGTCGACGCACCGGTGGAGGACGTCATGACGGTCATCTCCGACTTCGCCGCGTACCCGGAGTGGTCCGCGTCGATCCGCGCGGCCGAAGTGCTCTCCACCGGTCAGGACGGCCGTCCGGACCGGGTGCGGTTCGAGCTCGAGGCGGGCGCGATCGTCGACGAGTACGTCCTCGTCTACTCCTGGTCGGCGGACGACCGCGGTCTGGAGTGGCGGCTCGAGAGCTCGGCGTTGCAGAGGGCCCAACGGGGCTACTACCGGCTCGAACCGGTGGAGGGCGGCACGCGTGTGGACTACGAACTCGAGATCGAGCTCACGGTCCCGGTGATCGGGAGCCTGCGCAGCCGCGCCGAGCGCCGGATCCTGGGCGACGCACTGAAGGAACTCAAACGCCGGGCGGAGTCGCGGTGAGCAGAACTCGTGTCGTCGTCGTCCTCGGGGGAGATCCCGAGGACCGCGCGGGCGTCACCGCCGACCTGCTCGCGGACCCCGGCTGCACGGCGTTGATCCTGACCGGCCATCCCGATGCCGTCGACCCCCGTCTCGACGTCTCGGAGGACGGGCCCGTCGAGGTCCGGGTCGACGACCCGACGGCGAGGCTCGAGGCCTACCGGTCCGGCGCCGCCGATCCGGACGACGACGTACTCGCGGCGCTCGCCGCCGGAGGGGACACCCCACTGGCCGCGGTGCTCGGGTGGGAGTACGCGCGACGGGCCGCGTCGTCCGAGTACTGGGACGTCGTCGTGGTCGAGCTCGACGGGGACCTGACCGCGGTGCGCCGGCTCGCGGCGGCCGGGGAACTGGCCGCGTTCGTGGAATCACGTTGGCCCGCCAATGTGCGCTTCGCCTCCATGGCGGCGGGCGGACGCGCCGACGTGCGGGTGCGGGAAGCGCACAGACTCGCGCTGCTGGCCGGTGACGTGGCCGGCTTCCTCGCCGGGAGGATCGAGACCATCGTGGTGGGGTCCCCGGCCGGCTCCACGGCTGCCATGGCGACTCTGGCCCGCGGCGCCGTCACCCCGGTGGTGGCGCCCGACGGCGAGGGCGGATACCGGGTCGAGTACCCGGCCCCGACCCGCCCGTCCGCGCCGGTCTCGGTCGAGGGGGACCGGCTCCGCCTGGAGTTCGACGGGTTCCGGGCGGTGGTGGCGCTGCCGCCGCTGCTGCGCCGGTGTGTGCTCACGCAGTCCGTCTTCGAGCGCGACGCGGGTCGACTGGTGATCAGCTTCCTGCCCGACCCGGATCTGTGGCCCCCGAACCTCGTACCGTCCGGATCTGCGGACCGCGCCGGGTAGTATCAACATTCGTCGACAGCCATCACAAGAGGACCGGTGACCCGTTGCTGTACTACCTGTTCAAATACGTGCTCATCGGCCCGTTCCTACGTCTGACGAGTCGTCGGGTCGTCACGGGGCGCGAGCACTTCCCCGAGCGCGGTGGCGCCCTGCTGGTCGGCAACCACCAGTCCGTCGCGGACTGGTTGTTCACCCCTCTGCTCCTGCCCCGCCGGGTCACCTTCCTGGCCAAGAGCGACTACTTCACCGGAACCGGTGTCCGCGGCATGCTCAGCCGGTGGTTCTTTGCAGGCTCGGGCCAGCACCCGATCGACCGCACCAACGCCGACGCCGCGCAGGCCGCCCTCGACGCCGGGCTCGAGGTCCTCTCATCGGGGGAGATCCTGTGCATCTACCCGGAGGGGACGCGCTCGCCGGACGGTCGTCTGTACCGCGGGAAGACCGGGCCCGCCCGCCTCGCACTCCGCGCCCGGGTGCCCATCATCCCGGTGGGCGTGACCGGGACCTCCGAGTACATACGCCGGATCTCCCGGTTCCGCCCCGGGCGGCGCACCGAGATCCGGGTCATGCTCGGCGAGCCGCTCGATCTGTCCCCGTGGGCCGGGCGCGAGGGAGACCGGGACGCTGAGCGCGAGATCACCGACGAGCTCATGCGGCGGATCCAGGCGCTGACCAATCAGGAGTACGTCCACGACACGTATGGCGCCGAGATGAAGAAGCGCTACGAGGCGGTGCGCAAGGCCGGGCGGAACCTGCTCGACCACCCCGTCGAGGGACAGCGCTGATCGCCGGTGCGCTACTTCTACGACTGCGAGTTCATCGAGGACGGCACGACGATCGAGTTGGTCTCCGTGGGGATCGTCGCCGAGGACGGCCGGGAGTTCTACGCCGTGTCCACCGACTTCGACGCCTCGGCGGCCGGGCCGTGGGTGCGGCGCAACGTCCTTCCGAAGCTGCCCAACCCGTCGTCGTCCGCGTGGATGTCCCGGAGCCGCATCCGGGACGAGCTCTACGAGTTCGTCACCGCGCCGCCCACCGGCGGGGTCGAGATGTGGGCGTGGATCGGGGCGTACGACCACGTGGCCGTCTGCCAGCTGTGGGGCGACATGACAGCCCTTCCCGCCGCCATGCCCCGGTTCACGCGCGACGTCCGCCAGCTCTGGGAGACCGCCGGCAAGCCCGACCTGCCCGCACACCCGGGAGGGGAACACGACGCCCTCGCCGACGCCCGCCACGCCGCGATGCGCTTCCGCGCCATCGCGGCGAAGTCGCTCCACCTGGGTCTCTGAGGCCCGCTCCGCCGGTTGTGGCGTATCGTCGCCGGGGTGAGCAACTGGACAGTCGACGTCGACATCGCGCAACTTCCCGACCTCCCGCCGCTCTCCGCGGACCTGGATCGGCAGCTGGCGGACGCCCTCTCGCGGCCCGCCCTGCAGCAGCCGTCGTGGGATCCCGGACACGCCGCGGCGATGCGCAAGGTGTTGGAGAGCGTGCCGCCGATCTGCGTCGCCTCCGAGGTCGAGCACCTCTCCGATCGCCTCGCCGACGTGGCGCACGGGCGTGCGTTCCTGCTCCAGGGCGGTGACTGCGCCGAGACGTTCGAGGCGAACACCGAGCCGCACATCAAGGGCGTGATCCGCACCCTGCTGCAGATGTCGGTCGTGCTGACCTACGGTGCGTCGATGCCCGTGGTCAAGGTCGGCCGGATCGCCGGCCAGTACGCCAAGCCCCGCTCGGCGGACCGCGACGGCACCGGGCTGCTCTCCTACCGCGGCGACATGGTCAACGGCCTGGAGCCCGACGAGGCCGCCCGCGAGCACGACGCCTCGCGGCTCGTCCGTGCCTACGCCAACGCGGCCGCGGCGATGAACCTGGTCCGTTCCCTCACGGCGTCGGGCACCGCCGACCTGCATCGCGTCCACGAATGGAACATGGAGTTCGTCGCGGGCTCGCCCGCCGGTGCCCGCTACGAGGCCCTGGCCGCCGAGGTGGACCGCGGCCTGCGCTTCATGGACGCGTGCGGGGTCTCGGACCAGAACCTGCGTTCGGCCGACATCTTCTCCTCCCACGAGGCACTCGTCCTGGACTACGAGCGGGCCATGTTGCGCCTGGCCGACGACGGCACGGGCCTGACCGGCGACGCCGAGCAGGGGTTGTACGACCTGTCGGCGCACTTCCTGTGGATCGGGGAGCGTACCCGCGGCATCGACGACGCCCACGTGGCGTTCGCCTCGCTCATCCAGAACCCGATCGGTCTGAAGATCGGCCCCACCACCACACCCGAGTTGGCGGTCGAGTACGTGGAGAAGCTCGACCCCCACAACCGGCCGGGTCGACTGACGCTCGTCTCCCGGATGGGCAACGACAAGGTCCGCGAGGCGCTGCCGCCGATCGTCCAGGCCGTCGAGGCGACCGGCCACAAGGTCATCTGGCAGTGCGACCCCATGCACGGCAACACCCACTCGACGTCCAACGGGTACAAGACCCGCCATTTCGACCGGATCATCGACGAGGTCCAGGGCTTCTTCGAGGTCCACCACGCCCTCGGTTCACACCCGGGTGGCATCCACATCGAGCTCACCGGTGAGGACGTCACCGAGTGCCTCGGCGGAGCCCAGGACATCTCGGACATCGATCTGGCCGGCCGCTACGAGACCGCCTGCGACCCGCGCCTCAACACCCAGCAGTCGCTCGAGCTCGCCTACCTCGTGGCGGAGATGCTGCGCAGCTGACGAAGTAGGGGCCGGCCGCGCCCCCGGCGGCACGGCCGGTCCTAGCCGAGCGCGTCGATCTCGACCTCGCTGCCCCTGGCCACCACCCGGCCGGGCAGCGGGGTCTGGCCGTAGACGATCCCCCTCGACGTTCCCGAGTCGATGGTTGCCTCCAGCCCGGCGTCCTGCAGCGTCCGACGCGCGTCGGAGGCCCGCGAACCCAGCACCACCGGGACGGTCACCGCGTCCGACGGGACGACCCGCAGCACCGCGTTCGACGGGTCGAGCCGGGTCCCGGCCGGCGGGTCGGTGCGCACCACGCGGCCGTCGGAGATCTGACGATCGGTCACGGGCGATTCGCGGACGATCGTGAACCCCTCGTCCTCGAGGATCCCGGTCGCCTCGTCGAGGGGCACGTCCCGGAGGTCCGGCACGGTCAGTGCATTGGAGACGAGCAGTACGACCCCGTCCCCGCGGGACACGTCGGTTCCGCTGTCCGGGTCGGTGCCCACGGCCACGCCGCCGTCCACCTCGTCGTCGTAGACCCGTCTGACCTGTGACACGGTGAGGCCCGCGCCCTCCAGCGCCGCGCGCGCCTGGTCCTCCTCCAGGCCCACGACCTCGGGGACGGCGACGGGTGCGGGGCCGGAACTGGTGACCATGGCCACCCGGGTGCCCACGTCGACGGTCGTGCCCGCGCCCGGCTGGAGGGAGACCACCTGGCCGACGGGTACCGAGTCCGAGTACTCGTTCCCGCCCCGGACCGGTTCCAGTGAGTTCTCCCGCAGCGCTGCGGACACGGCGTCCACCGACCTGTCGGCGCCGACCTCGGGCACCACGGGGCGACCGACGGACACCAACACATCGACGGTGTCGCCGCGCGGCACCCGCTCGCCCGCCGCGGGGTCGGTGCCCACCAGCGCGGACGGGGGGACGTCGTTGCTGAAGGCGTCGCGGGTCGCGGCGGCCAACCCGACGGCGTTGACCGCCTCGGTCGCCTGCCCCACCGACATACCCTGGACCGACGGCACCTCCACGAACCGGCCGGAGCCCAGCCACCAGCCGGCCACGGCCAGGCCTATCGCGGCGGCGAGCACCACGATGAGCCACAGCATGCCGCGCTGGCGGCGGGGCCGGATGACGTCCCGGTCGGGCGCGGGCTCGAGGTCGCCGGGGGGATAGTGGCCCGAACCCGCGCCGTGCCAGTGCGCAGGAGCGGGACCGGCCCCCGCTCCCGCCCCGGGATCCGCCGCCGCCGGGGCCACCATGGTGTCCACCCGCGTCGGCGTCGGCCCGTCGCCCCGGCGCAGCGCCTCCCCGCTCTCACGGTCGGCGGCGTCGAACTCCGATTCCCCGCCCGGTGTCGCCCGCGCGGCGTTGGCCCGAGCCCGCGACCACGAGGACTGCCGTGGTGCCGGGACGACATAGTCGGGGAACCGGCCGATCCTGGCGGCCTGGTCCAGGTCCCGCAGCATCTCGCCGGCGTCGGCGTAACGGTCCTCACGGCTGCGTCGCGTGGCGCGCAGGATCAGGTGGTCGAGGTCCTCGGCCACGGTGTCGGACTGGTCGGACGGGGCCGGCACGTCGGTGTCGAGGCGACGGTAGGCCACGGCGATGTTGTTGTCACCGCTGAACGGTGGCTCCCCGGTGAGCATCTCGTAGGCGAGAACGCCGAGGGAGTACAGGTCGGACCGGGCGTCGGTGTCGGCGCCGGAGATCTGTTCGGGGGACAGGTAGGCCGCCGTGCCCATCACCACGCTGCTCGAGGTGGCGCGGGACTCGGCCACCGCCCGGACCAGGCCGAAGTCGGCGAGTTTGACCGCGCCGCTGCCGGAGATCAACACGTTCTCGGGCTTGATGTCGCGGTGCACCAGCCCGGCCTGGTGGGCCTCCCGCAGGGCGCCGAGGAGCGGACGCAGGACGGCGGCCGCGGCGTACGGGGGCATGGGGCCACGCTCGTCGAGCAGCTCCCGCAACGTGCCTCCGGGCACGAGTTCCATCACGAGGAACGCCGTGTCGGCCTCGACGCCCTGGTCGAAGACCTGGACGATGCCGGAATCCGACAGTCGGGCCACCGACCTGGCCTCGAGGGTGAAGCGGTCCACGAACGCCTTGTCCCCGGCGAGGGTCGGATCGAGCAGCTTGACGGCGACGTGGCGGTCCAGCCGCTCGTCGGTGGCCAGGTGGACGGTGGACATCCCGCCGCGGGCGATGACGGCGTCGAGCCGGTATCGCCCGTCGAGCAGTGTTCCTGGGCCGGGGGGCTTCCCGTCGTAAGTGCTCATGTCGTCCATTCTGCCCCTCCCGTCCCGTCCGCGGTACGTCCCGAGCGGACGGGGTCCGTAGCCCGACGCCGTCGGCCGCGCCGGCACCGCCGGTGGGGCCCGGGCGCGCCCGTGGGACTAACCTGGGTGGCGTGAGTACTGTTCCGCACGCCGACGACGTCCTGCCCGCCGACGTCGAGACCATCAACCTTCCCGCGGTGTCCGAGCGCCTGGGCATCCCCGTGACCCGCGTGCACGATCTCCTGCGCGACGGGACCCTGCTCGCCGTGCGGCGAGCGGGCATCGTGGTGGTGCCGGCGACCTTCCTGGATGACGACGACGAGGTCGTGCGCTTCCTGCCCGGACTGGTCGCGGTCCTGAGGGATGGCGGCTACCGGGACGAGGAGATCCTGCGGTGGCTGTTCGCCGAGGACGACAGCCTGCCCGGCCGGCCGGCCGACGCGCTACACGGTCACCGCGCCCGCGAGGTCATGCGGCGCGCCCAGGCGATGGCGTTCTGACCCCGGCGGTCGCGCGCCGCCACCACCAGACCGCGGCGAGGGCTGCCGCGAGGGCCGCCCCGACGAGCGCGGGGCTGTAGAGGCTGGTCGACCCGTTGGGTCCGATCGCCATCACGAGGAAGACGGTCACCGCCACGGCGGCCGTGGTGGCGCGTCGACCGGGTCGGGCGGCGACCCAGAACGCCGCCACCCACACGTAATACCAGGGCCAGGCCAGCGAGTTGAGCACCACGAAGGCCAGCAGCGCGACCATGATGCCGCGGAGCGCCGAGCGGGTGTCACGCCGGTGGAGCCACCACACCACGACGAGGGTGACCCCCAGGACCACGCGTCCGACGCGGCGGGTGACCGCCAGGACGTCCTCGAATCCGGGGGTGTCGACCACGGCGTGGACCAGGTGCGCCGCGGCGGTGGGCGCGCTGAGGTAGTTGATGACCCGGTCGGAGACGGAGATCGCGTCCAGCCACCCGAACCCGGTGCCCGCGGCGAGGGTCGCCAGGGCGAACGCGACGGCGGCGGCCCCCGCCGCGGCCCCGGTGTCGACGAGGGCGCCGACGAGGGGACGCCGCGCCCCGGTCGACGCCCGCCGCCGGTCCAGGGCGATCCACAGCAGGAACGGCGCGACGATCACGGCGGTGGCCTTGAACGCCACCGCGATCCCGATCGCCGCCCCCGCCCACGCATAGCGCCGGTCGAGCGTGAGGACCACGGCGCCGACGCACGCCACCAGCGGGAAGATCTCGTTGTGCAGCCCGCCCGCGAAGTGGATCACGGACAGCGGGGAGGCGCCCGCCATCCACACCGCCGCGCCGGCGTCGACTCCCGCGCGGCGGGCCAGGGCGACCACGAGCGCGACGAGCGCGGCCAGTGCGGCGAGCACCACCACCCCGAGGATGACGATCCCCACCGCCGGGTGGCCGCCGGACAGCGCCACGATGACGCGCATGAGCAACAGGTGCAGCGGGCCGTAGGGGGTCGCGGTGGACCGCCAGTCCGGACTGACCTCGTCGGTGAAGGGGCCGGGGTTGGCCTCAGGTCCGTGCTGGTACGGGTCCACTCCCGCGGCGGCCATGGCGCCCTGCGCCAGGTAGGACCAGGCGTCGCGGCTGAACAGGGGGACCGCGGGCAGCAGTGGCGCCGACCACAGGGCCGTGGCCCACGCGGCGTCCCTGGTGGGGAGGCGGCCCGAGACCGCCCAGGGGCCGAGCGCGAGCCACGAGGTGACCAGCAGCGCGACGCCCGCCCAGCAGAGGATGAGGGCGAGGGCCTCACCGTGGCCGAACGTGTACCCGGGCAGCCCCACCGCGACCGCCACGCCGCCGTCCACGGGCAGGGCGCCCGCGCCGAAACCGGCGATGGTGAGCAGGACCGAACCGAGGACGCCGCGCCACAGTGCCGGACCGGAGGGGCCGGTCAGGGCGGCGCGGGCCGAGGCGATCGTCGCGGTGGTCGCCCGGCGGGTCCGCGACGGCGGGGTCGACGGCGACGACGGCGGTGATGACGACAATGGTGACGACGACGAGGTGGTCGTCTCCGGCCGGGGTCCGGTCGCTCCCTGCACGGATCAGGCCCGCCTGCGGGTCGCGGCCTCCGCCAGTGCCCGCAGCGTGTCCCGCCCGTGGTCGCTGATCGCGTCGGAGGCCACGGCGTCCAGGGCGCGGGTGGTCAACGCGTCGATCTCGGCCTCCACCGAGACCACGGCACCGGATTCCACGAGAATGGTGCGCGCGCGTTCGAGCGTGGCCGCGTCGGGTTGCGTCCCGAGGACGCCGAGGAGGAACTCGGCGTCCGGGCGGGGGGCGAGGGCGGTCGCACGGGCGAGCAGCAGGGTGCGCTTGCCCTCCCGCAGGTCGTCCCCGGAGGGCTTGCCGGTGACCTCCGGGTCGCCGAACACGCCCAGCATGTCGTCCCGCAACTGGAACGCCTGGCCCACGGCCACCCCGAACTCCCGCAGGGCCGAGACGGTCTCCGCCCCGGCACCCGCCAGCTCGGCGCCGATGTGCAGTGGCCGCTCGACCGTGTAGGCCGCGGTCTTGAAGCGGTTCACCCGGGCCGGGGTGAGCTCGTCGGTGGCGCCCGAGGCCTCGGCGAGGATGTCGAGCATCTGCCCCGACAGGACCTCTGTCTTCATGGCGTACCAGGGACCCAACGCGCGGGCCAGGGCCTCGGGAGGCACCCCGGAGGACACGAACATCTCGTCGGCCCACGTCAGCGCGAGGTCGCCCACGAGGATGGCCTGGGAGACGCCGTAGCGGGCCGCGTCCCCGTCCCAGCCCTCGTCGCGGTGCGCGGCCTCGATCGTCCGGTGGACGGTGGGGCGGCCTCGCCGGGTGTCCGAGGCGTCCACGATGTCGTCGTGGACCAGCGCACAGGCCTGGATCAGCTCGAGGGCGGCGCAGGCGGTGACGACCTCGTCCGGGGCGGGAGCGTCCGTGTCGCTCGCGGCGGCCCAGCCGGCCAGGGCGAACCGCGGTCGCATCCGTTTGCCGCCGTCGAGGACGAAGTCGGAGAGCAGGCCGGCCAGGCGGTCGACCCGCTCGTCGACCCCCGCCACGAGCGTGCGCCGTCCGTCGATGAGTCGGCGGAGCGCGTCGAGGACGCGTTCTCCGTCGTCGGGGCGAGTCGCCGAGACCACGGGCACCATCCCTTCCGGGCGCCGGTGTCCGGCCGCCCTCGTCGCCGACGATCCTAGTCGTCGGGCGGCGGCCGGACGTGGCGCGCGTCGGGCTACCCTGGTCGGGTGACCCAGCTACCCGACTCCGACCCGACGGACGGCGGCCGGCACCCGAGCATCGTGGAGCGGATCGCGACGTCGACCACCCCGAGGGTTCCGTTCTCCGTCGAGTTCTACCCGCCGCGCGACGAGGCCGCCGAGGAGCGACTCTGGCGCGCCGCCACCGTGTTCTCCGACCTCGGGGCGGCGTTCGTCTCGGTCACCTACGGGGCCGGCGGATCCACGCGGGACCGGACGGTCCGGGTCGTCGAGCGGCTCGTCCGCGAGACCGACCTGCTGCCGATCGCGCACCTGACGGCGGTGGACCACACGGTCGCCGAGCTCACCGACATGATCCGCATGTACGGCGAGGTCGGGGTGTCCAACATCCTCGCCCTGCGCGGGGACCCGCCCGGGGACCCGCTGGGCGAGTGGACGGCTCACCCCGAGGGGTTGCACTACGCCGAGGAACTCGTCCGTCTGATCCACGAGGTGGGGGACTTCCACGTCGGGGTGGCGTCCTTCCCAGAGGGGCACTACCGGGCCCGGGACCTCGAGCACGACTCCGAGATCCTGGTGAACAAGCTCCGGGCCGGCGCCGAGTACTCGATCACCCAGATGTTCTGGGACGTGGAGCACTACCTGCGCCTGAGGGATCGCGCCGTCGCCGCCGACCCGGAGCAGGGCGCCAAGCCCATCATCCCCGGACTCATGCCGGTCACGAGTCTGCGGCAGGTCCAGCGGATGGTCGAGCTCTCGGGCTGCGCCCTGCCCGACGACCTGGCCGAGCGACTCCGGACCGCGGCCGGGGACGGGCCCGAGGAGAACCGGGCGGCGGTCCGTGAGGTCGGGATCGATCTCACCACCCGCATGTGCGAGCGTCTGATCGCCGAGGGTGTCCCGTGCCTGCACTTCAACACCCTGAACTTCTCCAAGGCCACCCACGAGGTCCTCACCAACCTGTCGATGGCCCCCGCCCCCGGGGTGGCGGCCGGCAGGATCTGATCCGCCCCGGTGGGGGTGCGGCTCGGGTCAGCGCACCAGCCGGTCGGCACGGGCCCTGGACGTCCGGGCGGCCAGGATCGTCCCGATGGACACCAGCAGGGCGGCGCCGATCCCGACGATCATCCACACCGCGAACCCACGTGCGGCCGGGTCGGGATACGACGACGAGGCCTGCATCCGCGTGATGGACCCCGGAGCCGGGGACCAGCTGACGGAGTTGCCGGCCCCGATGGTGCCGTTGGTCTCCTTGATTCGGTTGGGGAAGGTCAGGTCGACCCGGGTGGTCGCCGTCTCGGCGCGGTCGGCGGGCAGCAGGGACAGGTCCACCGATCCGCTGAACGACACCGTGTCGCCGCTGCGGCGGAAGCCCAGGCTGTACGGCCGTGCCCCCTCGATGTCGATCGCGAGGGTGAGGGTGTCGACCTCCGCGAACGTCAACTGGGTGAAGTAGATCTCGCGGCCGGTGAAACCGTCCGCTGAGTAGGGGGTGATGCGCACCTTCTGCTCGAGCCCGGACGGCGTGGTGATCCGGTCGAGCGCGGCCGCCTGAGCGGGCTGGTCACCCGCCACGAGGATCCGGCCGGAGACGGTGTCGTCCTTGCGGACGCTCATCTGGGCGTTCAGCTGGAGGCACCCGGACAGGAGCACCAGGAGGGTGGCCAGGGCCGTGAGGCCCGCCAGTCGCCGGGGCAGTCGGGAGCGGCCACTGCTCGTGGGGGCGTTCGCTGTCGGATGGGGCGGGGTCACGGCGGTCATTGTGCCCGTGATCCCCGCCGTCGCCGCGCCGACCTGCCGAGTCGGCGGGTCACGAGCCGTGCCACCGTCCTGCCGCTGGTCCCGATCACACCGCCACCGGGGTGGGTCGAGGCCCCCGCCAGGAACACGCCGTCGGCCCCGGGCACGGCGTGACCGCGCAGATCGGGGTGGGGACGCATCGGCAGCATCTGGTCGAGGGACATCTCCACGTGCATGACGTTCCCGCCGATCAGCCCGAGTTCGGTCTCCAGGTCCTCGGGGGTCTGGACGTGACGGTGGACGATCGAGTCGGCCAACCCCGGCGCGAAGCGGTCCGCGACGGCGATGATCCGGTCGGCCTCCGCGGCGCCCTCCTCTGACCAGCCACGGCCGTCGGCCAGGTGGCGCGGGTGCCACTGTGACCACAGTGTCAGCTCGTGGCGGCCCTCCGGAGCCAGCGAGGGGTCGAGCGCGCTGAAGCTCATCGCCAGGACGGCGGGATCGGCGTCGAGGCCGCCCGCGGCGGCGACGCCGTAGCGGCGATCGAGGTGCCGTCGGTCCGTGACGAGCAGTTGCAGGCCGTGGGCGCTGGTGCTCGTGGGTACGCCGGGATACGTGGGCAGTGCATCGGTCCCGAGTCTGACGGCCATCCCCAGTCCGAAACCGGGCCTGATCCGCCGCCGCCACCCGTCCAGCGTCGCCGCCGGGAGTTCGCCGGCGAGGAGGTCCAGGGTCGTGTGGACGTGGCAGGCGGCGACGACGGCCGAGCAGTACAGGGATCGTCCGCCCTCGGTGTCGACGCGCCACCCCGAACCGGAGCGCCGGATCGAGGTGGCCCCGGCACCTGCGGTGACCGTCCCCCCGTGCGCCCGGACGGCGGCCGAGAGGGACTCCGCGAGCGCGCCCGAACCGCCGATCGCGCGCCCCGGCGGGATCCGGTGCATCAGGGCGGCGAACCCGATCATGGGGGCTGTGGCGGGGTGGGACATCGGCGGTCCCGACTGCGCGCCGAACCACGACAGTGCCGCCTTGAGGCGCTCCGAGGTGAACATCGCGTCCAGCAGCGCGTCACCGGAGGACAGGAAGGTCTGGACCGCGCCGAACGGATCGCGCAGGTCGTCGGCCCCGAGGAACGCCGAACCGAGACCCGGGGCGGTGGGGCGGACCGCGAACCCCTTCATCATCCGTCCCGCCAGGACGTCCCACCGGCGGACGAACTCCCGGTACGCGCCGGCGTCGGCCTCACCGCAGGCCGCGGCGATGCTGGCGCACGTGGCGTCGAGGTCACGGTGGAAGACGATCGGTGGCGCGTCGGATCCCGGCGGGGCGGGCGCGAAGCCCCACGGGTCGCAGTCCACGTAGCGCAGTCCGTGGGCCTCCAGCCCGAGCTCTTCCGGGATCCCGGTGTGGCGGATCATCAGATGTGCCGAGGACCCGCGGTCGGTGCGGTGGCCCGGGTACCGTTCGACCGTCGACGTGGCGCCGCCGATCACCGTGTCCCGTTCGACCACGTGCACGTCGAGCCCGGCGCGGGCGAGAAAGGCGGCGCACACCAGTCCGTTGTGGCCGGAGCCGACCACCACCACGTCATGCCGGGGGGTCATGTCCGATCTCCGTTCCCGGCGAGCGGTAGCGATCGGGCCAGGACGGCGAACGGTCTCGCGTCCCCCTGGAACCGATACGAACGCAGCACATCGGTGAACCCCAACGACCGGTACAGGCGCCAGGCCGCGTTGTCCTCGCCGTCGACCTCCGGGGTCGACAGCAGCACCGTGCTCTCCGGCCGGTCGGCCAGGAACGTCCTGACGAGGGTCGCGCCGATGCCGCGCCCCTGCAGTCCCGGCGAGACGTGCAGCTCGGTCAGTTCCACGTAGTCGGGCGGGAGCTCACGGTCCCGGTCCCGCAGTCCCCGGGAGACCTGGTCGTACCACCACTGCCCGGGAGCGCCGTGATAGCCGTAGCAGATGGCGACGAGCTGCCCCCGGGTCTGACCGAGCAGGCGTCGGCGCGGGGCCTCGAACGCGGCCACACCCGACCAGCCGTCCCGGTAGCTGTGCTCCATCCACGCCGCGGCCCGGGAGCGGACCACCTGCGGCGGGTAGCCCATGGCGTCGACGTAGACCCCCAGAGCCTCGGGCAGTCGGTCTCGGAAGTCGGCTGCGTCGAGCCGGGTGATCACAGTGTCCATCCACCCCATTTGATCACGGGCGCGGATACGGGGCGTCCGGATGTGTCGTACCCCGGCGATACCGTGCGCGCAGAAGGGGAGGTGCAGGGGAGATGGACACCAGGAACAGGATGCGGACGGCCGGCGGGGGAGCGGTGGGAACCCTCGGACGGGCGAGCCGTGCGGAGCTGCACCGTGGGCGCGCGATCGCCGCCGCTGCTCCCTCCGAGCGGTTCCTCGAGTCGTACCGCGCCGCGAGGTACGCGGCCGGGGCCCTGCTGGCCCCCGGGCCGCGGCGGCGCGGTCCCGCGGACGTCTGGCACCGGCTCGCGGCGGAGGTGCCGGAGCTGGAGCGGTGGGCGACCGCCTTCAGTGGGTACTCCGCTCTGGCGGCGGCGGTCGAGGACGGGCTCCCGCGTACGGTCTCGGATCGGATGGCGGACGATTTCCTGTGGGCGGTAGGACGGTTTCTCGACCTGGTGGACGAGCGGTTGGGGGTCCTCGGCCCCGCCGCCTGAGGAGCCGGGCGGTGAGACGGGGGAATCCTCAGGTCTCAGAGGGGAATCCCGGTGGTACCCGCCGCGTTGCCCTCGTATGATGGGGGGAACCCTGACCGGCTGATCCCCATCCACGGTTGGTGCGAACCGACCGAGCCGGCCGCGCTCGTTCGTCACGAGCATCTGAAGGAGGTCGAAGTGCCCCTGTCCGAGCACGAGCAGCGCATGCTCAAGGAAATCGAGAGCGCGCTCTACGCCGACGACCCGAAGTTCGCGTCGTCTGTCCGAAAGACCGGTGCGACCGGTGCTCGTCGTCCGGCGGGCCTGGTGGTCGCGCTGGCGATCCTCGGTGTGGCGCTTCTGATCGGCGGGCTCGCCCTCGACTTCAAGCCCGGCGGCTTCCCGGTACTGAGTCTCGTCGGGTTCCTGGTGATGTTCGCGGCGGGTGTCCTCGCGCTGCGGTCCACGCCGTCGCACGGCGCCGCCGGCGCCAAGGGCACCGGCGGACCCCGGGTCCGCGGCACCGGGCGGACATCGGCCAAGCCCGCCGACGGGCGGAACTACTCCTCCCGCATGGAGGACCGCTTCCGCCGACGGTTCGACCAGGAGCCCTGACCGGCCCGTCCCACGGCCTTTCGACGAAGGGGTGAGCGCACACGCGCTCACCCCTTCGTCCATTTGTCTGACGCTCTCGGGCCGGCAGCCCAGAGCCCATCGCGACCCGGAACGTCCGTCCCCGCCGAGATGCCGGCGCTCCGTCCTTCCTCCCCACCACGCCCCACCCGTGCTCCCCACCACGCCCCACCCCTCCTCCCCACATCTCCCCACAGGGGCCGGCTCGGCTGCCACGTGAGCCGTCTCAAGTCACATGAGTCCCAAAAGACTCGCGGAAGTGGGCTCCCTCCGGGCTGTTGATCCGGTGTCGGGACGGCGACGGCAGGGTCCCCATGGCCACTGAACTGCGGTGATGTGAGGCGGTGGGGCGAAGTGGGGCGCAGGCCTTGTTTGTGGGGCGTTGTGGGGTAGAGTGGGGCACGCAAGGAGCTCGATGGGCCTGGACCCCAGGAGGTGGCGGGTGACCGACACCGATCTCGTCGACTCCGGACGTGAACGAGCCTTTGTCGGGTACGGGACACACCGTCCCAAGCTCGACGACAAGGGGCGGCTGACGATCCCCGCCAGATTCAGGCCAGGCCTGGCGGACGGGGTGGTGGTGTGTGGGTGGTTCACCAACACGCTCTCGGTTTTCCCTGAGGACGAGTTCGACGCGCTGGTCAGAAAGGTCCGGCCGACCGCCAACCTCAGCGAGAGGCACATGGCGTTCTTCCGGCTCCTGGTGAGCGGCGCGGAAGTCCAACAACTGGACTCGCAGGGACGGATCTCCATCCCGGCGAGTCAGCGGAACTACGCGGGTCTGGACAAGGACTGCGTCGTCAACGGCCTCGGGGAGCGTCTCGAGGTCTGGGACGCCGAGGCGTGGGACCGCTACAGCGAGGAGAACCTACCCGTGTTCTCCGAGATGGAGGGCACCTCGCTCGGGATCGAATTCTGATCCGGGGAGAGGACGGACACGAGCAAGCGAGAGCACGACGGACGGAGCCCCCCGGCCCCTGCCCGGCACCACCCTGACGTACTTCCCCAACGCCAGGTGGGTACCGGACGGGGACCAGGGGGCTCCACCACAACCGGAGCACCGACGACTTCCGGACGCGAGGAGGCGAGATGGCAGACGAGTCCGACGCCGACCGCGACGCCACGCGCTCCGGGCACATACCCGTCTTCCTCGAGCGGACCATCGAGTTCTTCCGGCCCGTCGTCGAGGCGGCCGCGCAGGACGGCCGCGTCCCCGTGATCGTGGACGGGACTCTCGGGCTCGGGGGGCATTCCTCCCACCTGCTGGCCGAGTTCGGTGAGCTGCGCATCCTCGGCGTCGACCGTGACCCCGAGGCCCTCGAGATGGCGACCCGTCGCCTCACGGCCTACCGCGACCGGTTCACGCCGGTTCACGCCCGCTTCGACGATTTCGACCGCGTCGTGGCGGCCCTCCCCGGGGAGTCCCGGGACGAGGCGGGCCCCGCGATCGACGGGATCCTGCTCGACTTCGGTGTCTCCTCCATGCAGCTCGATGTGGCCGAGCGAGGTTTCGCGTACTCCGTCGACTCCCCGCTCGACATGAGGATGGACCCCACCACCGGCCCCACCGCGGCCGACATCCTGGCCGACTACCCGCGTGACGACCTCGCCCGCGTCCTGCGCGTCTACGGCGAGGAGCGATTCGCGCGACAGATCGCCGCAGCGATCGTCCGCCGCCGGGACACCGACCCCGTCGTGACCAGCTCCCAACTCGTCGAGCTGCTCTACGACACCATCCCGCAAGGTGCCCGCCGGACCGGCGGACACCCGGGCAAACGCGTGTTCCAGGCCCTGCGCATCGAGGTCAACGCCGAGCTGGAGGCCGTGGAGAACGCGGTGCCCGGATACCTGGACCTGCTCCGCCTCGGCGGCCGTGCGGTGTTCATGTCCTACCACTCCCTCGAGGACAAGATCGTCAAGCGCGAACTGGCCACGCGGACCGCATCGCGGACGCCGGCGGGCCTACCCGTGGAGCTCCCCGGCCACGGTCCCGAGTTCGAGGCGATCACCAGGGGAGCGGAGAAGGCCTCACAGGAGGAGATCGACCACAACCCGCGCTCGGCCTCGGTGCGCGTGCGATGTGTCCGCCGTATCGACGGGAGAACCCCATGACGAGCACGATCGACACGCCCGGCACCGCCGGCGGGCTCGACACCCGCCCGGCGACGACACCGGGCGTCGACGCGCCCGCACCCGCGGGACGACCCGTCGGCCTTCGACGCAAGCCCGTCACCCGCTCGGTGCGCGGCCGCCGGACCGTTGTCGTCCCGGCGGAACGTCTGAGTCCCGCCGAGCTCGCCGCGAGGGTTCCCTTCGTCGTCGTCCTCCTCCTGCTCATCGGCGCGGGGGTGGGCGGCACCCTCCTGCTGTCCGCGCAGACCACCCAGGACACCTACGACCTCAAGAACGCCCGCGACGCCAATGTGGAGTTGGTGGAACGGATGGAAGCCCTGCAGGCGTCCAACGAACGCGCCCGGTCCGCCGAGGTGCTGGCGCAGCGCGCGGAGAAGCTCGGCATGGTCGGAGTCGCCAGCGCACCCATCCTGACCAGGGGATCGGACGGCGTGCTCGAGATCGTCGGCGAGCCCGAGGCGAAGCTCGGCGCGCCGATCAAGCCGCTGCAGCCCGCCCCGGTAGCGTCCGGACCGTCGAGGTCGTCCGACCGGGACGGATTCGACGCCCCGCCCGCGCAGGCGCCCCAGGACCGCACGCCCCGCGGGGTCGCCCCCGTTCCCTATCCGCCCCTCGCAGCCCCTCCGTCCCCGGTCGCCCCACCGCCCGCCATGGCCGAGTCCGCCCCGCCGGCTCCCGCCCCACAGGCGGACCCCGCGCCCGACCTCGTCCCGCCGGCTCCGGCACCACCCGGTGAGGACGCCGCGACCCTCGCCCCGGTGCCCGGACCGCTCTTCTAGACACCCGAACCCCGAAAGGCCCGCTGGAGATGACCGAACGACGCAGCCCGGGAACGGGCGCCCGGGTCCCCTCGGGCGCCACGCGCGGCACCGCGCCGGGAGCCGGACGGCCACCGAACCGGTTCGGCAGGGTCCTCACCGCCTCGGCGACCGAGCGACGCTTCACCTTCATGCGCTCCGCCTTCGCGATGATCATGGTCATCGCGCTGGTCAAGCTCTTCTGGGTGCAGACCCTCGGGGGAACGGAGCTCGCGGCCCGCGCCGAGAGCCAACGCCAGGTCCACGAGGTCCTGCCCGCCACGCGGGGAGCGATCGTCGACCTCAACGGCGACCCCATCGCGTTCACCCGCGAGGCCCGCGATCTGTCGATCCAGCCGCTGGTCGAACAGCGCAACGCCGAGGCGCGACGGGAGCTCGACAGCACCAAGCCCACCTGGGACGAACTGGTCGAGGAGATCGCCGACGAGTTCGAGACCGTGCTCGGTGACGCCGTCGACCGCGACGAGATCGAGGCCAAACTCACCTCGGAGGGTGGCTTCACCTATCTCGTCCGCAACGTCGACGTCACGCTGGCCAACGCCATCACCCGCGAGTACCCCATGATCGGGGCCGAGCGGGTCGACATCCGTGAGTACCCGGGGGGCGCGCTCGCCGCGAACGTCGTCGGTGCGACGACGAAGAGCGACGAGGGAAAGCTGATCGGGCTCCAGGGCATCGAAGCGCACTTCAACGACGAACTGGACGGGGAGGACGGGCGGCAGACGTTCGACCGGGCCCAGGACAACACCGTCATCCCGGGCACCCTGCGCAACGTGACCGAGCCGCGCGACGGCGACACCATCCGCCTCACCCTGGACGCGGACCTGCAGTGGCACGTGCAGAAGGCCATCCAGACCGCCAAGGACACCTCCGGAGCCGAGACCGCGTCCGCCGTCGTGCTCGATGCGCGCACCGGTGAGGTCCGCGCGATGGCCAACGACAACACGTTCAACCCGGCCGTCGGGGTCGGTGCCGAGCTCGAGCGGGGGGCGGACCTGGGCAACCCGGCGATCACCTCGCCGTTCGAACCGGGCTCCGTGCAGAAGATCATCACCGCCGCCGCCGCGATCGAGGCGGGGCTGACCGATCCGAATGAGGTCCACTCCGTGGACGGCAGCATCCGGATGGAAGGTGTCACCGTCTCCGACGCGTGGCAGCACGGCCCCACCCCGTACACCACCACCGGCATCTTCGGGAAGTCCTCCAACGTCGGCACACTCATGCTCGCCCAGCGGGTGGGCAAGGAGCCGTTCTCCGAGTACCTCGACAAGTTCGGCCTCGGCCAGCGATCGGGGATCGAACTCGCCGGGGAGTCCGAGGGTCTGGTGCCCGACCTGCAGAACTGGCAGGGCGGCACCTTCGCCAACCTGCCCATCGGGCAGGGCCTGTCCATGACCACCCTGCAGATGGCGGGCATCTACCAGACCATCGCCAACGACGGTGTCCGCGTGCCGCCGCGGATCGTCGCCGAGCGCGTCGGCCCCGACGGCGAGCGCACCGAGACCGAGCGTCCCGAAGGTGAGCGGGTCATCAGCACCGAGACCGCCCGCACGGTGCGGGACATGTTCCGCTCCGTCGTGCAGTCCGGGGGCACCGGCCCGCAGGCCGCGGTCGCCGGCTACCAGATCAGTGGTAAGACCGGCACCGCGCAGCAGATCGACCCCGGGTGCTCCTGCTACTCCAACTCGCGCTACTGGATCACCTTCTCCGGCATCCTGCCCGCCGACGACCCGCGGTATGTGATCGCGATCATGCTCGACGCCCCCTCGCGCGGCGTGCTCGGGGCCTCCGCGGCCCCGCTCTTCCACGACATCGCATCGTGGCTGGTCAATCGCGACAACATCCCGCCGTCCGCCCCCGCGCCGGAACTGGTCCTGCAGGCGCGGTGATCAGCGTCCGGCAGGGTAGCGTGTAGCGGGTTCACGGGAGGGTAGCGAGCAAGGAAGGCGGGGCGAGGACAGGCGATGACGACAGCGCGAGAGCTGGCAGACGCGGTGCGGGCCACCCTTCTCGGCGACAGGACCCGGGGTGGTGACGACCTCGTGGGTGCAACGATCCGCGCACAGGACTGCGGCCCCGGGATCCTCTTCGCGGCACTGCCCGGCACGCGGGTCCACGGCGCCTCGTTCGGTGCCACCGCGGTCGAGGCGGGCGCCGACGCCGTGCTCACCGACCCCGAGGGTCTCGAGATGATGGCCGCCGTGGCCGACCGGGTCCCCGTCCTCGTGCATCCGGACCCCCGATCCGTCCTCGGCGCGGTGTCCGCGGCGGTCGCGGGAGACCCCTCCGCCGCACTCGACGTCGTGGGGATCACCGGGACGTCCGGCAAGACCACCACCTCCTACCTCGTCGAAGCCGCGCTCGAAGGCGGCGGCCATGTCGCGGGCCTCATCGGCACCACCGGGAGCCGGGTCGACGGTCGGGCGCTGCCGAGTCGCCTCACGACCCCCGAGGCCCCCGAGTTCCAGGCCCTCCTGGCCCGGATGAGGGATGAGGGGGCCCGCGCGGTCGCGGCCGAGGTCTCCAGCCACGCCCTGCGGCTCGGGCGCGTGGACGGCACCAGGTTCGCCGTGGGTGCCTTTCTCAATCTGACCCAGGACCACCTGGATTTCCATCCGAGCATGGACGACTACTTCCGTGCCAAGTGCCGTCTGTTCGACGCCGAGGCCGACCCGGGGTCCGCGGTCCGCCCCGCCGAGCGGGCCGTCGTCGTGGTGGACGACGACTGGGGCCGGAGACTGCTCGGGATGCGGCCGGACGCGGTCACGGTCTCCGCCGAACCCGGGGCCGACGCGGACTGGACGGCGGGGGAGTCCGCGACCACCGATCGCGGCACCCAGACCTTCACCGTGCACGGCCCCCGCGGGCTGACCGCCGACGTCGAACTACCGCTGCTCGGCCGGTTCAACGTCGCCAACGCTCTTGTCGCACTGGCCGTCGTCGATGCCCTCGGCTCGGACGTGGCAGGCGCGGCGGCCGGTCTGGCGCGCGTCCGGGTCCCCGGCCGGCTCGAGCCCGTCGTGCGGGGCCAGGACTTCCGGGTGCTCGTCGACTACGCCCACAAGCCCGGCGCGGTCGCGGCGGTGCTCCGGTCGGTCCGCGCGCAGACCGAGGGCCGCATCGCCGTGGTCCTCGGTGCCGGTGGCGACCGCGATCCGGGCAAGCGCCCGCTCATGGGCGCCGCCGCCGCCGAGGTCGCCGATCTGGTCGTGGTCACCGACGACAACCCGCGCAGCGAGGACCCGGCCGAGATCCGCGCGGCGGTCCTCGCGGGCGCCGAGTCCGCCGCCGGTGACGACACCCTGATCGAGGAGGTCGGTGACCGGGGAGCGGCGATCGCCACGGCGATCGACTGGGCCCGCACCGGGGACGTCGTCGTGATCGCCGGCAAGGGCCATGAGACCGGTCAGGAGAGGAACGGGACCGTGTTCCCGTTCGACGACCGCACCAGAGCCGCCGAAGAACTCATCAGACGACTCGGATACGCCGCCCCCACGGGCGAGACGGAGGACAACGCACCATGATCGACCTCACCCTCGGCGAGATCGCCGGGATAGTCGGCGGTCGGTTGGTCGGTGGAGACCCCGCGTCGGCCGTCACCGGTTCCGTGGAGTTCGACTCCCGCCGGATCGGGGAGGGCGGGCTGTTCCTGGCCCTGCCCGGGGAGCGCGTCGACGGTCACGACTACGTCGCCCGCGCCCTCGACGCCGGGGCCGCCGCGGCACTCGTCGCCCACGAGGTGGACGGGGCGGACGGCGCGCAGATCGTCGTGCCCGCGGTCGACCGGAGGCAGACCAACGCCATGGCGCTCGCCGCGGACACGGACGGCTCCGGCGCGTCGGTGCTCGCCGCGCTCGGCGCCCTCGCCCGCGCGAGTGTCGACCGGCTGGTCGCCGACCACGGTCTGGTCGTGGTGGGGGTGACCGGTTCGTCCGGCAAGACCAGCACCAAGGACCTCATCGGCGCCGTGCTGTCCGCGGCCGGCACGGTCGTCGCGCCACCCGGATCGTTCAACAACGAGATCGGGCATCCCTGGACCGCGCTGCGCGCCGACTCCGGCACCGACTTCCTCGTCCTGGAACTCAGTGCCCGTGCGCCCGGGAACATCCGCGAGCTGGCGGCCCTGGCACCGCCCCGGATCGGCGTCGTGCTCAACGTCGGCACCGCACACCTCGGCGAGTTCGGCTCGCGTGAGGTCATCGCCGCCACCAAGGGCGAACTCGTCGAGGCGCTCCCGGACGCCGCCCACGGCGGGGTGGCCGTCCTCAACGCCGACGACGAGCGGGTCCGGACCATGGCCGGACGCACCGCCGCCGAGGTGGTCTCCGTGGGGGTCGAGGGATCCGCGGACGTCCGTGCGGAGCGGGTACGGCTCGACGACGAGGTACGCGCCTCCTTCCGCCTGGTCACCCCGCGGGGTGAGGCCGATGTGGCGCTCCGTGTGCACGGGGAGCACCAGGTGGGCAACGCCCTGTCGGCGGCCGCGGTGGGTCTCGCGTGCGGGATGTCGGTCGAGCAGGTGGCCGCCGCCCTGGGGACCGCGGAGGCCGCCTCCGTACGCCGGATGGACGTACGGATGACCGCCGACGGCGTCACCGTCGTCAACGACTCGTACAACGCCAACCCCGATTCGATGCGGGCCGCGCTGAAGTCCCTGGCCGTCATGGCCCGCTCCGGCGGCGGCCACCGGCGGACCTGGGCGGTGCTGGGGGAGATGGCCGAACTCGGCGAGGACGCGGTCACCGAGCACGACCTGCTCGGGCGTTTCCTCGTCCGCCTGGACGTGTCCCAGCTCGTGGTCGTGGGCCTGGGCCGCCCCCAGCGTGCGCTGTTCCAGGGCGCGATCCAGGAGGGCTCGTGGGGTTCCGAGGCGGAGCACGTCGCCACCGCCGAGGAGGCCGTGGCGATCCTGGACGAGCGCGTGGAGCCGGGCGACATCGTCCTGGTCAAGGCCTCTGCTGCCGTCGGTTTGTGGAGCGTCGCCGAGCACCTGCTCGCGTCGCGTGGTGAGGAGAACCAGTCATGACCCAGATCATGATCGCAGGCATCGTCGCCTTCGTCGTGAGCATCTTCCTCACACCCCTGCTCATCATCTATTTCCGGCGCAAGGGCTACGGCCAGGAGATCCGTCTCGAGGGACCGCAGTCCCACATGAGCAAGCGCGGCACGCCCAACATGGGTGGCGTCGCGATCCTCACCGCCGTGTGGCTCGGATACATCGTCGCCGGGGTGATCGGGCAGGTCACGGTGGGTGGGGGCGGGTTCACCGCCTCGGGCGTGCTCGTGCTCGGCCTGGCCACCGCGCTGGCGGTGGTGGGGATGGTCGACGACGGACTCAAGGTCTTCAAGCGCCACAACAAGGGCCTGGGCATTCTGTCCAAGACCGCCGGCCAGGTCCTCGCGGCCCTCGCGTTCGGCATCCTCGTGCTGCAGTTCCGCAACAACGACGGGCTCACCCCGGCCAGCACGTCATTGAGCTACGTGCGGGACTTCGTCGCGGTGAGCTTCCCCGTCGTCGTCTTCCTCGTCTTCATCGTCGTCCTCGTCTACGGCTGGTCCAACGCCGTCAACTTCACCGACGGCCTGGACGGCCTCGCCGCCGGGTCCATGGCGATGGTGATGGGCACCTACGTGGTGTTCACCTTCTGGCAGTTCCGCTACTCCTGCTTCTCCACCGCGGAGGGCGTCGATCTGTCCGGCTGCTACCAGGTCCGTGACCCCCTCGACATCGCGGTGGTCTGTTCGGCGGCGCTCGGCGCCTGCCTGGGCTTCCTGTGGTGGAATGCCGCGCCGGCCAAGATCTTCATGGGGGACACCGGGTCGATGTTCCTCGGCGGCATCGTCGCGGGCGTGTCCGTGGTTTCTCGCACCGAGCTGCTCATGGTGGTCGTGGGCGCCGTGTTCGTCATCGAGTTCGTCTCGGTGCTCATCCAGGTGGCCGCCTTCCGCACCACCGGGCGTCGGCCGTTCCGGATGACCCCCATCCACCACCACTTCGAGAACGGCGGCTGGGCCGAGACCACGGTGACCATCCGGTTCTGGCTGCTCGTCGCGATCTCCTGTGGTCTGGCGATCGCACTGTTCTACGGCGACTGGCTCGCGAGCTCGACGGGATGACCGACATGACCGACACGACCCACACCGCAGGTGCCGCCGGCACGGCGGCCGACGCCGGTCCCGACGTGCGCGAGCTGACCGGCTCCCGCGTGCTGGTCCTGGGCGCGGGCGTGTCCGGCCCGGGCGCGGTCCGCATCCTCCACGCGCTGGGCGCCGAGCCGGTCGTCGCCGACTCCCGTCCCGAGGCCATCTCACGACTCCGAGAGGCGCTGCCCGACGACATCGGGTGTGCGGGCGTCGACCTCGCCCGCGCGGCCGAGCTCCTCGACGGATCCGATGGTCCGGGCCGTGTCGACCTCGTCATCACGAGCCCGGGCTGGCGGCCGGACTCGCCGCTGCTGCTGGCAGCCGCCGATGCCGGGGTTCCGGTGTGGGGTGATGTCGAACTGGCCTGGCGGGCCGACGCCGCCGAACTGTTCGGGCCGCGACGCACCTGGCTCGCGGTGACCGGCACCAACGGCAAGACCACCACCACCTCGATGCTCGAGGCCATCTGCCTGGAGGCCGGGATGGCCGCGCGCGCCTGCGGGAACATCGGGCTGCCGGTGACGGACGTCCTCCTGGCCGAGCCCCGCGTCGACGTGCTGGCGGCCGAGCTGTCCAGCTTCCAACTGCACTGGGCGCCGAGTTGCCGCCCGGACGTCGGGGTGGTGCTCAACGTCGCCGAGGACCACCTCGACTGGCACGGCTCCATGCAGGCCTACGCCGAGGCCAAGGCCCGTGTCCTCACCGGCCGCGTGGCCGTGGCCGGCGCCGACGACGAGATCGCCGCGCGCCTGCTCGCCGCCGCGCCCGCCCCGACCGCGATCGGGGTGCGCCTCGGTGCGCCCGGTCCGGGGGAGTGTGGCGTCGTCGACGGCGTTCTCACCGCGCGGATCGGCGGTGGTGACGAGGACGACGACGAGGTGGCGCTGCTGCCCGCAGCGGACGTCCGCCCGGCCGGGCCCGCGGGCGTGCTCGACGCGCTCGCCGCCTCGGCCGTCGCCCTCTCCGTGGGCGCGCGACCCGAGCACGTGGCCGAGGCCCTGCGGGGCTTCACCGTGGGCGCCCATCGCGCGGAGCCGGTCGACACGATCGACGGGGTCGCCTACGTGGACGACTCGAAGGCCACCAACCCCCACGCCGCCCGGACCTCGCTGCTCGCGGGCGGGACGATGGTGTGGATCGCCGGGGGCCTGCTCAAGGGCGCCGACGTGGAGCCGCTGGTCGCCGAGGTCTCGGGCGTGCTGCGCGGCGTGGTCCTCATCGGCCGCGACCGTGGGCGGATCGCCGAGGCATTGGCCCGACACGCGCCGGCGGTGCCCGTCGTGGAGCTGGCCTCGGGAGACGATGACGATGCCGCGGGTCCCGACGAGCCGCAGCAGACGATGGACCGGGCGGTCGCCGAGGCCGCACGGATGGCCACCGGAGGCGACACCGTGTTGCTCGCCCCCGCGGCCGCGTCGATGGACATGTTCACCGACTACGGTCACCGCGGGCGCAGCTTCGTCCTCGCCGTGGGCCGCGTGGCCGGGAGGTAGGGCAATGGCAACCGACAAGGCAGCGCGCCAGAAGCCGGCGCGTGAGAAGCCGGCGCGTGAGAAGACACAGCACGAGCGCGCGGACACCGAGACGCGACCGGACCTGCTCGGGCGGATCGCCGCACCCCTGGCCGCCATCAATCGCGCGCCCCTGACCTCGTACCACGTGGTCATGGTGGTCACCGCCCTGCTCACCGTCATCGGATTGGGCATGGTGCTGTCCAGCTCCAACGTGCTCGCCTTCTCCGGCGGCGGCACGCCGTTCGACATCTTCCTGCGCCAGGCGCTCTTCGTCCTCATCGGCTGGGTCGGCTTCGTCACCGCGCTGCGCGTCCGCATCGAGCTGGTCCGGGCCGCGGCGTTCCCGCTGCTGCTGGTCGCGATCGGACTGCTCGTGGCCGTGCTGATCCCCGGGGTCGGGTCCGAGATCAACGGGTCGAAGGGCTGGATCGACCTGGGGCTGTTCTCGATCCAGCCCGCGGAGATCGCCAAGTTCGCCTTCATCCTCTGGGCGTGCTCGGTGGTCGCCAAGCGGATGCGCACGGGGTACTGGCTCGATCTGCTCTTCCCGGCCGTGGTCGGCTACCTCGTCGTGGCGGTCCTCGTCGTCGTCGCCCCCGACCTGGGCATGGCCACCGCGGTGACCATCGCCTTCCTGTGTGTGCTGTGGTTCTCCGGGTACCCCACCCGGCACTTCGTGTGGGTCATCGCGGTCGGCGTCGTGGTGTTCGGCGTACTCGCCGTGGCGTTCGCCTACCGCTTCGAGCGGATCCGGACCTACTTCGACACCTTCCGGGGCGATTTCTCCAACCCCCAGGGCGCGGCCTACCAGTCGTACCAGGGCATGCTCTCGCTGGCCGACGGCGGATTGTTCGGCGTCGGCCTGGGGCAGTCCAGTGCCAAGTGGTTCTACCTGCCCGAGGCCACCAACGACTTCATCTTCGCGATCATCGGCGAGGAACTGGGCTGGTTCGGGGCCGCGGTCGTGGTGTCGCTCTACCTCACCCTCGGGTGGGTCGGCATGCGCGTCGCACTGCGATCGGTCGACCCGTTCCGCCGCCTGCTCGCCGGCACCGTCACCGCGACGATCGTCATCCAGGCCTTCATCAACATCGGGTATGTGGTCGGCCTGCTGCCGGTGACGGGTCTGCAGCTGCCCCTGATCTCCAACGGCGGCACGTCGGCGGTCGTCACCCTGACCTCGCTCGGGCTGCTCGCCAACTGTGCCCGCCACGAGCCGGAGGCCATCTCCGCGATCCTCAGCTCCCCGTCGCGGCGCCGGCGCAGCTGGCTCGCGCTGCCGGACCCGCGGCCCTACACGCCCGAGCGGCCGGTCCCGGCCTCCGCCACGCCCGGACGGTCCAGCGCCGGCACCCGCCGGTTCGGGGACCCGGTGACCAGGCCGCAGCCGCCGCGGACCGCCGGACCCGCCCCACGCGACAGGTCCGCGGGCGCCCGCCGCACGGCGCAGCCCGCCCCCGTCCCGCGGCCGCCCCGGGGGGCCCCGAGGCCGCCGGCGTACGAGACGATGCCCATCCCCGCCGAGGCCGCGCGGGACCGTCGTCGCGGCGCCACCGCGATGACCGGCCGCACCGCCCGGCCCGTGCGCGGACGGGAGGCCGAGCGTCGCCAGCCGCGTCGCCCGGCCCCCGACGCCGGCTCCCGGCAGAGCCCCGGCGCCGGTCGCCCGAGCCCGATCCACCGGGGACGGGAGCGATGAGCGCCCCACGCGCCGGCGGGCCCTCCGTCCTGGTGGTCGGCGGCGGCACCGCCGGTCACATCGAGCCGGCGCTCGCCGTCGGCGAGGCCGTCACCGCCCTCGATCCCACCGCGCGTGTCACCGCGGTGGGCACGCCGCGCGGGCTCGAGACCGAGCTGGTCCCGCGCCGGGGCGTCCCACTCGAACTCGTGGACCCCGTCCCGCTGCCACGCAGCATCGGCGGCGACCTGTTCCGACTGCCCACCCGACTGCTCCGGGCGGTACGGGGCGCGCGGGACGTCCTGCGTCGCACCGACGCGGACGTCGTCGTCGGGTTCGGCGGCTACGCGTGCGTGCCGGTCTACCTCGCGGCGGCGGCCCCCCTCGGCCGGAAGGGCACCGGCGGGCGGCGTCGGATCCCGATCATCGTCCACGAGGCCAACTCCCGCGCCGGCGTCGCCAACAAGCTCGGCGCCCGGTTCGCCGTCGCCACCCTGGCCGCCGTCACCGGCTCGGGCCTCGACGCCCGCGTCGTGGGCAATCCCGTCCGGCGTTCGGTGGCCACGCTCGACCGCGCGGCACTCCGCGCGGAGGCACGCGCCGCCTTCGGCCTCGACCCCGACGCCCCAACCCTGCTCGTGGTGGGCGGCTCGCAGGGCGCGCGCTCGCTCAACACCGCGATGGCGGGCGTCGCCGAGGAGTTCTCCCGCGCTGGTGTCGGCGTCCTCCACGCCGTGGGCCCCAAGAACGTCGCGGACGCCCCCCGGGTGCCCGCCGACGGCACCCCGTACGTGACCGTGCCCTACCTCGACCGGATGGACCTGGCCTACGCGGCCGCGGACCTCATCCTGTGTCGGTCCGGAGCCATCACCGTCGCCGAGGTCTCCGCCGTCGGACTGCCCGCGGTGTTCGTCCCGCTCCCGCACGGCAACGGTGAGCAGGCCCTCAACGCCCGCGACCTGGTCGCCGGCGGCGCCGCACTCCTCGTGGAGGACGGCGCACTGACCACCGACTACCTGCGGACCGAGGTCCTGCCGCTGCTGCTGGACCGCGGCCGCCTGGACTCGATGTCCGCCGCCGCAGTCAGCGGCGGCTCCCGAGACGCGGCGGAGGTCGTGGCGCGGATCGCGCTCGACGCCGCCGGAAAGGCCCCTCTTTGAACGACCAGACCCCGCCGACCGACCAGACCCCGCCGACCACGGCGTCCGTCGATGACGTCCCCGCCACCCTCACCCGCGTCCACATGATCGGGATCGGCGGCGCCGGCATGTCCGGGGTCGCCCGGATCCTGCTCGATCACGGCGTCGCGGTCTCGGGCAGCGATGCCCGCGACTCGGCCGACCTGCGGGCCCTGGCCGACCGGGGCGCGATCGTGCGGGTGGGGCACAGTGCCGAGGCGCTCGGGGCCCACGGTGCACCGCCGGAGATCGTCGTGATCTCCAAGGCCGCGATCCCCGCCGACAACCCCGAGCTCGCGGCCGCGAGGGCCGCGGGTATCCCCGTCGTCACGCGGTCGCAGGTGCTGGGACACCTGGCACGGTCGGGCCGCTCGATCATGGTCTGTGGCACGCACGGCAAGACCTCGACGACGTCGATGCTCATCGCCGGCATGCTCGCCGCCGGCTCGGACCCGTCCTTCGCGGTGGGCGGCACCGTCCTGCAGTTCGGGACCAACGCCCGCGGCGGCAGCGACCCGGTGTTCGTCGCCGAGGCCGACGAGTCCGACGGCTCGCTCGTCCACTACGACCCCGACGTGGTCATCCTCACCAACGCTGAGCCCGACCACCTCGACCACTTCGGCACCGCCGAGGCCTACTACGAGGTGTTCGACACCTTCCTCGCCCGTATCCCCGCCACCGGCGCGCTGGTGGTGTGCCTGGACGACGAGGGCGCCGCCGAGCGCGCCCGGCGGGCCGCGGCGGCGGGCGTCCGCGTGCTGGGATACCGGACCTCCGACGGGCCGGTCCCCGATCTGCCGGTGTCGGGCGAACTCTCGGAAATCGTCGTCGACTCCGCCGGCACCCGCGCCGACCTCATGCTCGACGGTGTCCCCCACGGCGAACTGCACGTCGGGACCCCCGGCGAACACATGGCGCTCAACGCCCTCGCCGCCCTGCTCGCCGCGCGCGAGGTGACCGCCGCCGACGGGATCGCCGCCAGCGGCATCGGCGCCTCCGGGTTCGAGACGGACGGGTTCCTCGCGGGTCTGTCCGGGTTCGGGGGAGTGGGACGACGATTCGAACCCAAGGGGGAGGCCGTCGTCGGAGGCGGGCACGCGCGTGTCTACGACGACTACGCGCACCACCCGACCGAGGTCGCGGCGGTCCTCGGCGCGGCGAGGGAGATCGTCGAGACGGACGGCGGTCGACTGGTCGCCGTCTTCCAGCCGCACCTGTACTCGCGGACCCGCATCTTCGCCGAGGAGTTCGGCCGGGCGCTCTCACTGGCCGACCGGGTCGTGGTGCTCGACGTCTACGGCGCCCGCGAGCAGCCCGAACCCGGCATCGACGGCGGATCCGTCGCGCGGCACGTGACGGTCCCCGTGCAGCACGTGCCCGACCTGGACTCCGCGCTCGCCGCCGTGCTCGGGCTGCTCGAGGCCGACGACGTGGTGTTCACCCTCGGGGCGGGGGACATCACCACGCTCGGTCCGCGGATCGTCGCCGGCCGGGCTCCGTCGGGCCAGGGTTCGTGAGGAGGGCCGCGCGGTGACCGACGTACCCGGGGACCGTCCGATCGACGAGCCTGTCGACGGGCCGGACGACACGCCGGATGACGGGCCGGGCCACCCGACCGCCGACGGGGGAGCGGGGGACCGGGCGTCCGAGGGAGGCCCGGAGGCCACGTCCACGGATGACCCGGACCGCCGGCTCGCCGCGGCCTCCGTCCGCAGCTCCGACGAGCGGGTCCGGCACTCCGACCCGGCCGTCCGCGCGCGGCTGCGGCGGCGCCGCCGACGCACCAACCGCATCTACGCCGGACTCGGGGTGGCACTGGTGGTGCTGCTCCTCGGCTACATCGCCCTGTACTTCCTGCCGGTGTTCTCGGTCCGCGAGGTCAGCGTCGAGGGCACCCGGTCGATCCCGTCCGAGGTGGTGACCGAGCGCGCCGCCGTGGTCCCCGGGACCCCGCTCCTCCAGGTGGACACGCACGCCGTCGCGCGGCGGGTGGCCGGACTCCCGCGGGTCGACCAGGTGACCGTCAAGCGGGACTATCCCTCGGGGCTGCGGATCGAGTTGATCGAGCGCACCGCACTGGTGGTCGTGGAGGTCGACGGGACCCGGCACCTCGTGGACGCCCAGGGCATCGACTTCGGCCCCGGTGAGCCCCCGCCCGGCACGCCCCTGCTCACCGTGGGGGACGCGGCCGGCGCCGACCTGCCGTCGATCGTCCGCGATCTGGCGACCGTGTTCGCCGAGGTGCGCGGCACGGCGGGTCAGGAGATCGCCTCGGTCGAGGTCGAGACCCCCGCGTCCATCGTCCTCACACTCGCCGACGGGCGGATCGTGGAATGGGGCGCGGCGGGGCGGGATCACGAGAAGGCCGTCGCCCTGCAGATGGTGCTCGAGCAACCGGGCCAGATCTGGAACGTGTCGAACCCCGCCCTGCCGGCCTCGCGGTAGCCCGGTCGCGAGCCGGTGGACACGACACGCCCGCGAGCCTCGTGGACGCGCGGGGCTGCTGGACCTACCGTGTGTGCAGACGGCGGAAAAGGCCTCTGACCAGCAAGTTTAACCCTCAACTAGAGGGTGAGACTTTAGGCTCGCGGAACTTTCGTCGAGACAGCATGCAACCGAGCACGACACCCCCATAGGAAGGCCGGGCCTCGATGAGCTCACCGCACAACTACCTCGCAGTCATCAAGGTCGTCGGGATCGGCGGCGGCGGCGTCAACGCGGTCAACCGGATGATCGACGAGGGGCTCAAGGGCGTCGAGTTCATCGCCGTGAACACCGACGCGCAGGCCCTCCTAATGTCGGACGCCGACGTCAAGCTGGACGTCGGCCGCGAGCTCACCCGCGGGCTGGGCGCCGGCGCGGACCCCGAGGTCGGTCGCAAGGCCGCCGAGGACCACAAGGACGAGATCGAGGAGGTCCTCAAGGGGGCCGACATGGTCTTCGTCACCGCCGGTGAGGGCGGCGGGACCGGCACCGGCGGCGCGCCCGTCGTGGCCGCGATCGCCCGCAAGCTCGGCGCCCTGACGGTCGGCGTGGTCACCCGCCCGTTCTCGTTCGAGGGCAAGCGCCGCGGAGGCCAGGCCGACACCGGCATCGACCAGCTCCGCGAGGCCTGCGACACGCTCATCGTGATCCCCAACGACCGCCTGCTCCAGCTCGGCGACGCGGGCGTGTCGATGATGGAGGCCTTCAAGACCGCGGACGAGGTCCTCCTCAACGGCGTCCAGGGCATCACCGACCTCATCACCACGCCCGGCGTGATCAACGTCGACTTCGCCGACGTCAAGGGCGTCATGTCCGGGGCGGGCAGCGCCCTCATGGGCATCGGCTCCTCCCGCGGGGAGGGACGCGCGTTCAAGGCCGCCGAGGCCGCCATCAACTCCCCGCTGCTCGAGACCACGATGGAGGGCGCCAAGGGCGTGCTCATGTCCATCGCGGGCGGCAGCGACCTGGGGCTGTTCGAGATCAACGAGGCCGCCACGCTCGTGCAGGAGGAGGCGCACCCGGAGGCCAACATCATCTTCGGCACCGTCGTGGATGACTCGCTCGGCGACGAGGTCCGTGTGACCGTCATCGCCGCCGGGTTCGACGGCGGGTCCCGTCCGGTCACCGCGGGCGCGGGACAGTCGCGTCGCGGCCGCCACCACCTCGACGACGACGAGTCGGTCCCCGGCGCCTCCGGCGACACCGGCGGTGCCTCCGAACTCGGCTCGACCCCCCTCGACGGCCGGCGCCGCGACGAGTCGGCCTACCCGGGTCCCGCCTCCTCGGCCGGCAACGCGGCTCCGGCCGCGGGATCCTCGTCCCGCCGCCGTGACGAGGACGACGACATCGACGTGCCGCCGTTCATGCGGCACTGACGGTCCGATCCATGGCACCCGACGGCTCGGGGCGCGTACGCCGGGTGGTCACCGACCGCCGCGGCGGCGCGTCGACCGGAGATTTCGACTCGTTCAACCTCGGTGACCACGTCGGGGACGCCCCGGCGGCGGTGGCAGCCAACCGGGCGCGGCTCGCCAGTCGACTCGGCCTGCCCGCGACCGACGTCGTGTGGATGGACCAGGTCCACGGCACCCGTATCGCCCGCGTCACCCGCCCGACGGGCGGCCCGGTCCCGGCCACCGACGGCCTCGTGACCGACCGGCCGGGCCTGGCGCTGGCGGTACTCACCGCCGACTGCGTCCCGGTCCTGGCCGCGGACTCCGAGGCCGGGGTGATCGGGGCCGTGCACGCGGGCCGGGTCGGTGCCGTCGGCGGGATCGTCCCGTCGCTCATCGGGGCCATGACCTCCCTGGGCGCCCGGGCCGAGCGCATCACCGTGCTCCTCGGACCCGCCGCGGCGGGGGAGCACTACGAGTTGCCCCCCGAGATGGTGGACGAGGTCGAGGCCGCCCTGCCCGGCAGCCGCGCCCGGACCGTCGCGGGGACCCCCGGGGTGGACCTGCGCAGGGGCATCACGCGCCAACTCGCGGGACTCGGCGTCACCCGCGTCGACTCCGACCCGCGCTGCACGATCGCCGAGGAGTCCCTGTTCTCCTATCGTCGACAGGGACGGACCGGGCGCCAGGCCAGCGTGATCTGGCGGCAGCAGTAGAGACCCGGGGCCGGCGCACCCGCCGGCCGGGAGGAGGAAGAGGGGACATGACCGATCCCAGGGCGGACGAACTCGCCACCAGGCTCGCCGCGACCCGGCAGCGTCTGGACGCGGCGCGGGCGGCCGCGGGACGGGCCGACGAGGTCGACCTCGTCGTCGTCACCAAATTCCACCCCGTCACCGACGTCGTCCGGCTCGCCCGCCTCGGGGTGCGCGACGTCGGGGAGAACCGCGTCCAGGAGGCCGCGGCGAAGGTCTCCGATCTGGCCGCCGCCGACGCCGAGCTGGCCGCGGCGGTGCGCTGGAACATGGTGGGTCACATCCAGTCCAACAAGGCCGCTGCGGTGGCCGGGTGGGCCGACCGCGTCCACTCCGTCGACTCGGCCAAGGTCGCCGACGGCCTCGAGAAGGGCCGCGCCCGCGCCGCCGGGGAGCGCGACGACGTCACCCCGCTGCCCGTCCTGCTCCAGCTGAGCCTGGACGGTGACACCTCGCGCGGCGGAATCGCTCGTGAGAACCTGCCCGGCCTCGCCGACCACGTGGCCGGTCTCGGCCACCTGCGCCTGGCCGGGCTCATGGTCGTCCCCCCGCTCGAGGGCGAAGCGAGCGCCCACTTCGCCGACGCCGCCGAGGTCGCGGCCGCGCTCCGCCGCGATCACCCCGACGCGGTGGAGTTCTCCGCCGGGATGTCCGGGGACATCGAGGAGGCGGTCGCCGCGGGTTCGACCTGCGTGCGTGTCGGAACGGCCATCCTCGGCCCCCGACCAGTAGTTTGAGAGCCAGCCTCGCGGGGACACCCGCCCGCGAAGAACACACGCCCGCGACGACCCCGTTACCAGGAAGGTCCCGGAAGATGAGCGCAATCGCCCGGTTCAAGGAGTACTTCGGAATGGCGCCCGTCGCGGCGTACGACGACGAGTACCTCGACGACTACGACCGGCCCGTCCACCACGACGTGCGTGCCCCCCGCGGCATCCACGAGACGGACGACCTCGGCCCGATCGCCCGCGACCGTCGGGACGACTACGGCTACGCCGCCGACCGGTACCTGGAGGAGCCGGCCCCCCGAACCCGGATCGCCGACCTCGACCCGGTCGACGAGCGCCCGGTCGCCCCGCGTCGCGGTGACATCGACGAGCCGGCCCCCCGCCCGCGCCGCTACCACGCCGCCGAGACCGGGGCCCGCGCCACCCTGCGCGGCGTTCCCGCCACCCGCGGCGCCGTCGCGCTCGCGCCCGAGGAGGACTTCGTGGAGGACGGACTGGTGACCGTGCCCGAGACCGTTGTGGAGCGCCCCCGCGGCTTCGGAGACGGCAAGAGCCTCGGCGAGCACTTCCGCGCCGGCCGCGCCGTCGTGCTGGACCTCTCGACCATGGCCTCTGGGGATGCGCGCCGCATGGTGGACTTCGCCGCCGGACTCGTCTTCGGCCTCGACGGCCGCATGGAGAAGGTCGCCGACCGCGAGCGGACCTTCCTCCTGCAGCCCGCCGGCATGGACCTCACCGAGGCCGAGGTCCGCGACGCCGTCAACGGCGCCTTCCGGCGCTGACGCAGCCGACCCCGTTGACCACGGCGGACAGGACGCCGGTGACGGCGCGGCGTCGCGGGCCAGTAGGGTTACACCGTGCGTGAAATCCTGCTGGTCCTCTACATCATCACCCAGATCTTCTGGTACATGCTCCTCGCCAGGATCGTGGTCGAGATGATCGCCTCGTTCTCCCGCGGGTGGAGCCCCCGTGGCGTCCTCGCCGTGGTACTGGAGTGGCTGTTCACCGTCACGGACCCGCCGGTCAAGGCGCTGCGGAAGGTCATCAAGCCCGTGCGCCTGGGACAGATCTCGCTGGACCTGTCGGTGCTGGTGCTCTTCGTCATCATCATCGTCATCCAGGTGATCCTGCGTGGCCTCATGATGAGCGTGGCGTGAGGCCCCGTTGCGGCCGCTGGTGACGCGCGGGCCGATTGTGACTAGATTGGCCACCGTTAAGGTAGTAATGAAGTCGCGGGTCCGGTGCGACAACGCCGGGCCGGCACCCGAGACGACCACGAGGGGTATCCCATGCCGTTGACTCCAGCCGATGTGCACAACGTCGCGTTCTCCAAGCCGCCGATCGGCAAGCGGGGCTACAACGAGGACGAGGTCGACCAGTTCCTCGACCTGGTCGAGACGGAGCTCGCGGAACTCGTCTCGGACAACGAGGACCTCCGCCAGCGGGTGGAGGAGCTCACCAAGGATCTCGAGAAGGCGCGCAAGGCCGCTGACGAGTCCGGCAAATCCTCCGGCGCCGGCACCGGCGGCTCGGGTACGGCACAGCAGCCGGCCGCCCCGGCGCCCGCGCCGACCCCCGCGCCCGCACCTGCCGCGGCCGCCGCGCCGACCACCCCGACTCCCGCCGCCGCGACCCCGTCGCTGGGCAAGAGCGAGGACGACGGCGCCGCCAACAACGAGACCCATCTGCGCGCCGCCCGCGTCCTGGCCATGGCCCAGGAGATGGCCGACCGGCTCACCGGCGAGGCCAAGAAGGAGTCCGACGGACTCATGGCCAAGGCCCGCAGCGAGTCCGACCGGCTGGTGGGCGACGCCAAGTCCCAGTCTGATCGCCTGGTCAGCGACGCCAAGTCCCAGTCCGAGAAGATGGTCGGCGACGCCCGCAAGGAGGCCGACAAGATCCTCACCGAGGCCAAGAGCAAGTCCGACGGCATCGTCAAGGACGCCCAGGCCCGGTCCGAGCAGCAGGTCAAGGAGGCGCAGGCCAAGGCCGACGCCCTGCAGGCCGACGCCGAGCGCAAGCACACCGAGATCATGGCCACCATCAACCAGCAGCGTGGCGTGCTCGAGAGCCGGATCGACCAGCTGCGGACGTTCGAGAAGGACTACCGCAGCCGCCTCACCAGCTACCTGGAGAACCAGCTCTCGGAGCTCGGCAAGACCGGATCGGCCGCCCCGGCCGCCCCGGCGGCCACTGCGGCCTCGTCCACCCCGGGCGGCCCGGCGGCCTCGTCCGCGGCCGGCGAGGGTACCGGCAGTGCCGGCGCTCCCGGCTCGTCCGACCAGTCGGCAAAGAAGGACGGCGGTCACCGCGCCGAGTGATCCACTCCGCGTGACCGATGCGGTCCCCGCCCCTGCCCAAGGGTGCGGGGACCGACGTATATTCGGGGGGGGACGGGGCCACCGACGGTGCGACCCCCTTTCCCATCGCACAGCTCCCAGAATTCGCCCAACACCAGGATTCGCCCACCAGGAGGCACGGATGCTCGTCGCCGCGCTCGGACTGACGGTCCTCGGTTTCGCCTTCCTCGTGGCGGCCGTCGCGACAGGTCAGATCGGGTGGGCGTGGGCATGCATCGTCGTGGGAGCCCTGGGTCTGGTCCTGCTGCTGGTGGACCTTGTCCGGGGGCGCGCCGAGCGCGACCGCGAGCCGCGGATGACCTCGGAAGGGGCGGACGCCCGCACCGACGGGTAATATCGGATGCTGTCCGGCCGTGAGCCGGACGCGCGGAGATCCGGCCATCACCGGGGAGTGCTCGGAAGAACGGTGGGACCCCGCACGGCGGGGACCGCTCAGTAGAACCGAACGGGGGAGCCCGTCACAGCCCGACCCACGAGTGGGCGTCGCACGTCGTCGCCAAACGGGGTGGTACCGCGGACGGAACGCGCCAGACGCGATCCGGTTCGTCCCCGAGCGCAGGCCTGACGGCCCCACGGATGCGAACTCGTGCGGGCCCCGTACGCGAGGAGTCCGCCCACATGAGCACCGAACCCGTAGCGATCGAACCCGCCGACGGCGAGCCCGCTGCCACCGGCAGCGCGTACCCCGTGCTCGACCTCGCCGGGGGCGCCACGTCCCAGACGCCGTCGTTCCCCGCCCTCGAGGAGACGGTCCTGCAGCGGTGGGACGAGCGCGACACGTTCCGCGAGTCCATCCGTAACCGTGCGGACGCGCAGGAGTACGTCTTCTACGACGGGCCCCCGTTCGCCAACGGCCTGCCCCACTACGGTCACCTGCTCACCGGGTACGTGAAGGACGTCGTCCCGCGCTACCGCACCATGCGTGGGTACAGGGTCGAGCGCCGGTTCGGCTGGGACTGCCACGGCCTGCCCGCCGAGCTCGAGGCCGAGAAGCAGCTCGGCATCACCGAGAAGTCCCAGATCCTCGACATGGGCCTGGCCGAGTTCAACAACGCCTGCGAGATGTCGGTGCTGCAGTACACCGACGAGTGGGAGAAGTACGTCCACCGCCAGGCCCGCTGGGTGGACTTCGACAACGACTACAAGACCCTCGACATCGACTTCACCGAGTCCGTGCTGTGGGCCTTCAAGCGGCTCTACGACAAGGGCCTGATCTACAAGGGTTTCCGCGTGCTGCCGTACTCCTGGTACGAGCAGACGCCACTGTCCAACCAGGAGACCCGCCTGGACGACGCCTACAAGATGCGTCAGGACCCGGCCGTCACCGTCGGGCTGCCCCTGGAGGCCCCTCAGGACAGCCCGTTCCACGGCGCCGAGGCACTGGTGTGGACCACCACGCCGTGGACCCTGCCCTCCAACCTCGCCGCCGCCGTCCACCCCGAGATCGACTACTCGGTGGTCCGGGTCGACTCCGGTGAGTTCGCCGGGCGGAGCTTCGTCCTCGCCGAGGCCCGTCGCGGCGTCTACGCCGCCGAGTTCGGTGAGGACGCGGAGGTCGTGACGACCGTCAAGGGCTCCGAGTTGGTGGGCCTGCGGTACACCCCGCCGTTCGACTTCTTCGCCGGTCACGCGGGTGCGCACGTCGTGCTCTCGGCCGACTATGTCACCACCGAGTCCGGTACCGGCGTCGTCCACCTCGCGCCCGCCTTCGGTGAGGAGGACAAGGACGCCTGCGACGCCGCCGGGATCGAGCTCGTCATCCCGGTGGGCCCGGACGGCAAGTTCACCGCCGAGGTGCCGCCGTACGCCGGGCAGCTCGTGTTCGACGCCAACGCGCCCATCTCCCGCGATCTGCGGGCCGATGGCCGTCTGATCCGCCACGAGACCATCGAGCACTCCTACCCGCACTCGTGGCGCTCCGGCCAGCCGCTCATCTACATGGCGTTGCCCGCGTGGTTCGTCAAGGTCACCGCGTTCCGGGACCGCATGGTGGAGCTCAACCGCGAGCACATCACCTGGATGCCGGAGCACGTGCGCGACGGCCAGTTCGGCAAGTGGCTCGAGGGCGCCCGCGACTGGAACATCAACCGCAACCGGTACTGGGGCGCCCCGATCCCGGTGTGGGAGTCCGACGACCCCGCCTACCCGCGGGTCGACGTCTACGGGTCCCTGGACGAGTTGGAGGCCGACTTCGGCGTCCGGCCCACCGACCTGCACCGCCCGTACATCGACGAGCTGACCCGGCCCAACCCGGACGATCCGACCGGCAAGTCGACCATGCGCCGCATCCCGGACGTGTTCGACTGCTGGTTCGAGTCCGGGTCGATGCCGTTCGCCCAGGTCCACTACCCCTTCGAGAACAAGGAGTGGTTCGAGACCCACAACCCGGGTGACTTCATCGTCGAGTACAACGGGCAGACCCGCGGCTGGTTCTACACGCTGCACGTGCTGGCCACCGCGCTGTTCGACCGGCCGGCGTTCACCCATGTCGCCGCCCACGGGATCGTCCTGGGCAACGACGGTCTCAAGATGAGCAAGTCAAAGGGCAACTACCCGGACGTCAACGAGGTGTTCTCCCGCGACGGCTCGGACGCCATGCGCTGGTTCCTCATGAGCTCGCCGATCCTGCGGGGCGGCAACCTCGTGGTGACCGAGCAGGGCATCCGCGAGGGCGTCCGCCAGGCCATGCTGCCGCTGTGGAACTCCTACAGCTTCTTCCAGCTGTACGCCTCCCGCCGGGCCACCTGGCGTACGGACTCGGAGCACGTGCTGGACCGCTACATCCTGTCCCGCCTGGCGTCCACGCGCGACGCCATGACCGAGGCGCTGGACGCGACGGACATCGCGGCGGCTTGCGACGAGCTGCGCCTGTTCGCCGACGCCCTGACCAACTGGTACGTGCGCCGCTCGCGCTCCCGGTTCTGGGCCGGCGAGGACAGCGGCCAGGATTCCCGCGACGCCTTCGACACCCTCTACACGGTGCTCGAGACCACCATGCGCCTCGCCGCGCCGCTGCTGCCGCTGATGAGCGAGGTCGTGTGGACCGGGCTCACCGGTGAGGAGTCGGTGCACCTGGTGGACTGGCCGGCCGCCGACGAGCTGCCGCACGATGCCGACCTGGTCGAGGCGATGGAGGCCGTGCGCGACGTGTGCTCCACCGTGTCCTCGATCCGCAAGGCCAAGCACCTGCGGGTGCGCCTGCCGCTCAGCTCGCTCACGGTGGCCATGCCCGACGCAGAGCGGCTCCAGCCGTTCACCGGTCTCATCGCCGACGAGGTCAACGTCCGCGAGGTGCGCCTCACCAGCGACGTGGCCACCCACGGGCGGATGGAACTGGCGGTCAACGCGCGCGCTGCCGGCCCGCGGCTGGGCAAGCAGGTCCAGGCCTGCATCAAGGCCGCCAAGTCCGGTGACTGGACCGAGACCGACGGCGTCGTGGTCGCCGGCGGCGTCGAGCTGCAGGAGGGCGAGTACGAGCACCGGCTCGTGGCCGCCGATCCCGAGTCCACGGCGGCGCTGCCCGGCGGTGCCGGCCTGGTGGTGCTGGACCTGACGGTCACCGAGGAGCTCGAGGCCGAGGGCTGGGCAAAGGACCGGATCCGCGAGATCCAGGAGGCCCGCCGCGGTGCCGGCTTCGACATCTCCGACCGCATCCGGGTGCGCATGGAGGTGCCGGCCGCCCGCCGTGAGTGGGCGGACCGTCACGCGCAGCTCATCGCCGGCGAGGTGCTGGCCACCGACTTCGCCGTGGTCGACGCACTGGACCCGGCAGACGGGGACCCGGTCGAGCTCGCCGAGGGCGTCCGGATGACGCTGGCTCGGGTCTGACCGGCGGCTCGTCATGGGTGGCGGGCAGGACCGCTGGGTCCTGCACGTGGACATGGACGCGTTCTTCGCGTCCTGCGAGCAGCTGACCCGGCCGACCCTGCGGGGTCGGCCGGTGCTCGTGGGCGGTCAGGGCGGCCGCGGTGTGGTGGCGGGGTGTTCCTACGAGGCGCGAGCCAAGGGTGCCCGCTCGGCCATGCCCTCACACCAGGCGCGGCGCCTGGTGGGGCCGGGCGCGGTGTTCGTCTCGCCGCGGATGCCGGTCTACCGGGTTCTGAGCCGCCGGGTGTTCGAGGTGTTCGCCGAGCACGCGCCGGTCGTGGAGCAGATCTCCGTGGACGAGGCCTTCCTCGAGCCGCCGGAGCTGCGGGGCGCCGACGCCGACCGCACCCGACAGTGGGCGCAGGAGTTGCGTGCCGCCATCCGTGCGGCGACCGGGCTCCCGGCGTCGGTGGGGGCGGGCGCGGGCAAGCAGTACGCCAAGATCGCCTCGGAGCTGGCCAAGCCGGACGGTGTGGTGGTGGTGCCACGCCGCGACCACGCCGAGGTGATGTTCCCGCTTCCGGTGCGGAGCCTGTGGGGAGTGGGTCCGGTGGCGGGGGAGCGGCTGGCGCAGTTCGGGGTGGCGACCATCGGCGACCTCGCGGCGATGGACGACGACGACGTGGCCCACGCGCTCGGCAAGACGGTCGGCCCGGCGATCGCCCGGATCGCGCGGGGCTACGACGACCGGCCGGTGCACGAGCGGGCCGAGGCCAAGCAGATCAGCGCCGAGAGCACGTTCGCCGCCGATCTCACGACGTCGGGTCAGGTCGCGGCGGCGGTGCGCCGGGCGGCCGGGGCGGCGCACCGCAGGCTGCTCTCCGACGGCCGTGCGGCGCGGACGGTGACGGTCAAGGTCAAGCGCTCGGACTTCACCTCGATCACCCGCTCGTACACGTTGCCGGTGGGCACCACGTCGCTGGAGACGATCATCGGGGTGGCGCGCTCGCTCGCCCCGGACCCGGTCGACTTCGGGGCGATCCGACTGCTGGGCGTGGGGGTGTCCGGCCTCACCGATCACTACCAGGACGCGCTGTTCGAGCAGGAGTTCGTCCCCGTGGACCGATCGGGACACGACGACGACGACGAGGACCTGCCCGACATCGTGGGGGTGGGCACCACCGTCACCACCGACGAGTCCGAACCGGGCGACGACGGGACCGGACCCGCGGACGAGGGGACGGCCGACGGACGGGCGGCGGGGGAACTCCCGGCGATCGGGGCGTGGCGGCAGGCCGGGCACCGGCGTTTCGAGACGGGAGCCGATGTGCGACACCCGGAATTCGGGCACGGCTGGGTGCAGGGATCGGGCCACGGCCGGGTGTCGGTCCGGTTCGAGACGGCGGCGACGGGCCCCGGTCGGATGCGCACATTCGCCGAGGACGATCCGGACCTCGAGCCCGCGGACCCGCTGGACTCCCTGGGGTGGTGACCCGGCGGCCCCGCGCCGCCCCGCCGACGCTCGGCCCTGCTGCAGCCGCTCCTCGGGATGGCGCCTCGCCCCCGCCGACGCCCGGCCCTGCTGCAGCCGCTCCTCGGGATGGCGCCTCGCCCCCGCCGCGGGGCACGCGAGACGCCATGGGCGCGTGCGGCTGCGGCGGGGCGGGCAGGGCGCCAGCACACCCCCGGCTGACCGCGCTGCCTCTCTGCCCTGCGCTGCGTGAACGCCCGCCGGCGCCCCGCCAGCCCCGCAACCGCCGGCCCCGCAACCGGCGACGTCTGCTCGTCAGCTGTAGAGGTGGTAGCGCCCCCACTTTCGGCGCACCTCTGCGGCCGCACCGTCGCCGCCGGCGCCGTCTGCACTGCCCGCGGTGGACAGCAGCGCGGCGAGCAGGACCCGGGCCTGCCCGGATCGCAGGTATCCGCAGCTCAGCACGCCACGAGCGGCGAGCTCCGCGCCACCGCCCGGGCCGCCGTAGGTCGAGGTCGCCTCACCCCGCGGCACCCGGCTGGACGCCACCACCACGATGTCCGGCCGGTCGTCGGCCAACCGTGCGACCGCGTCCGCGACGAGCGGGGGCAGGTTGCCGGATCCCGACCCCTCCAGGACCAGTCCGCGCGCCCCGGCCTCGACACACGCGTGCACCGCGACCGCGTCCGCGCCGGGCGGGCACGCCACGACGTCGACGCGGGTGTCGGCGAACCGGGCCCGGCCGGGGAGGGTGGGGCGTTCGAGCTCCGGGGGCAGGTCCTCGACCGGGTGCTCGGGCGAGTTGCGGGCGAAGGCGACGGGATCGGTCGTGTGCCACTTGCGCACGCCGCGGGCCTGCAGGATGGCCCGGCCCAGGACCACCAGCACCCCCAGGTCGCGGGAGACGGGGTCGGCGGCCAGCAGGACCGCGTCCAGGAGATTGGCGGGCCCGTCGGCCTCGGGGTGGTCGGCGGGACGCTGGGCCCCGGTGAGCGCGACGGGCCGCGGGTCGTCGTGGTGCAGATCGAGGGCGATGGCGGTCTCCTCGAGGGTGTCGGTCCCGTGGGTCACCACGACCCCCGACACCGCCGGATCGGACAGCACGTCACCCACCGCGTCGACCAGCAGGTCCCACTCGGCCGGGCCGAACGTGGAGGAGTCGGCGTCGAGCACGGCGCGCGCGCTCACGGTGATCTGGTCCGGCAGCACCGCCCGCAGGCCGTCGAGCATGGTCTGCGTCGCGGGGTCGGAGTCCCCGGCCACGACCGCTCCCTCCGGCGTGGTCGAGGCGGTGATCGTGCCTCCCGTGGTGCAGATCACGATGTGGGGGGTATCGGTGCTGGTCTCGGCGCTGGTCACCCGCTCCACAGTGGTGTGCGGGCGGCCCGGCGTCAACCATCCCGGCCGCTGACGATGGAACAATGGCCCACCGATGTTCGTTGGGCCGGTGACCCGGCCCGGAGCCATGCCCGGCTCGGTACCGCATGCCCGGTGCCGCACATCTCGACGAAAGGACCCCGCGTGAGTCTTCGACGGACCATCGCCGCAGTCTCCCTGTCCGCCTTCGCACTGGGTGGCCTCGCCGCCTGCGGAGGTGACGACGACGGTGGGCGCGAGACCGCCCCCGCGCCCACCACGAGCGCGCAGGAGACCACCGTGCCCACCGCCGAGGAGCTGACCCAGCTGCTCGACCGGGCCTCCGACCCCGCGGTGCCGGTGGAGGAGAAGGTCGACCTGGTGGAGGGGGGCGCGGAGGCGCCCGAGATCTTCGACCAGATCGCCGCCCTCAAGGCCGAGCAGGGCGCCGACGTGACGATCACCGGCGCGGCGGAGGGGGACATCCCCGGCACGCTCATCGCCAACGCGGTGATCTCCCAGCCGGGCCAGGAGGACATCAACGTCCAGGCCCAGTTCATCAACCAGGGTGGTCAGTGGCAGCTGCAGAAGGCGTTCGCCTGCGCGCTCATCACCAACGCCGGGCTGGAGCCGCCGGCCACGTGCGCCGCGGCCTGACCGCACCTCAGCGCGCCGTCGGCCCGGACTGACAGCGAGGCCTGACCAGCGTCAGTCCACGCTGCGGAACCGCAGCACCGAGTCCTCGTCGTAGGTCGTGCGTCGTCCCGAGTCGGGATCGACGTAGACGGCCCGCGTCGAGGACTCGGTCGTTCCGCCCACCGGCACCGGGGCTCGTAGGTCCACCATGAGCTCGCCCGAGCCGGTGACCTCGTAGGACTCCACGTCGAGGGTGACGCCCGGCCCGCCGTCGGGTGCCGGGGCGGCCAGGGTGCCCGCCGGGTCGGGAGCGGTGGTGCTCGACCGGACGGTGGCGACGTCGCCGTCGACGTCGACGAGTTCGTAGGTGGTGACCCTCGTCGGGGCCACGGCGTCGTCGACCCGGCGGGTGACGGTCCAGCGGGCGCCGACGCCGATCTCTTCGGTGGGGAACGCCACTGTCGCGTCCGACACCGCGTTGGCGGTGATCTCCACTCCGGCGCGGGCGGCGTCGGTGGCCCCAGAGGGGGCCGCCAGCGACAGTTCCCGGACGATGCCGTCGGCACTGCGGGTCCAGGTGACGGTGAACCCGGGGGCGGTGGAGAACTGGGCGTTGCGGAGTTCGTCCACGGACGTGAACTCCCGCGCGGTCACGGTCGCCCGCTGCGCGCCGTCGACGTCGGGCTCCGATCGTCCCTCCACGGTGAGGGTCTGCGCCGGGGTTTCGTCGGTGCGCGGCTCGGCTCCCGGGACCTCGGTCCGCGAGTTGGCGGAGCGGGTGATCGCCACGACCGACGGTTCGCGCGAGGGGGCATAGGCCAGGACTCGCCGCTCGCCCTCGCCGGCGTCGATGAGGTCGACGACCGGGGCGGGACCGGGGTCGACGGTCACCTCGGGTTCGAGGGCATCCGTCCCCTCTGCGGCGGACGAGCCCGGGCCGCCGTCGGCGGGGTCCGCGGCATCGTCCCCGGCGCACGCGGAGGTGCCGGCCACGAGCGTCACGGCCAGCGCCGCCGCGAGGAGACGGTGACCGCGACGAGCGGTTCGGGAGGGGCCGGGGGAGACGGTCGATCGCGGGTCCACGGCCCCGAGCCTAGAGGGTCGCCCACCCGGCGCCGTCGGGCCCGCGGCCGGATCAGGGATACTGGAACCCATGACGGAGACCAACGGGACGCCGCCCGAGCCCGCGAGCACTGCGCCCCACGACCCCGCGCCTCACAACCGTGCGCCCCACTACTTCCGGGGCGGGCCGGTGGTCATGCTGGTGATCGCCGCGCTGATCGTCGCCGTCGACCAGATCGCCAAGGTCCTGGCCGTGGCGACCCTGGAGGACTCGAGGCCCATCGAGCTCATCGGCGACACGGTTCGTCTGGTCCTGCTGCGCAACCCGGGCGCCGCGTTCTCCATGGGCACCGAGTTCACGGTGGTGTTGAGCATCGTCGCCACGGTCGTGGTGGCCGGCCTGCTGTGGTTCTCCCGCAGGGTCCACTCCCGGTGGTGGGCGTGGGGCCTCGGACTGATCCTGGGCGGCGCCGCCGGAAACCTGGTGGACCGCTACTTCCGCGCGCCCGGCATCCTGCAGGGCCACGTCGTGGACTACATGGCCGTCGGCTGGTGGCCCGTGTTCAACGTGGCCGACGCCAGCCTGGTCACCGGCGTGATCGTCGTGGCCGTGGCCGTGTTCCGCAACGTCGACTTCGACGGCTCGCGGGTGTCCGAGGCGCTCGCCGGCGACAAGAAGGCCCCTGCCGACCCCGCCGCCCCCGCCCACGAGAAGGACCCCGCCGATGGCTGAGGTCCGCACCTTCCCCGTCCCCGACGGGCTCGACGGCATGCGCGTCGACGCCGGTGTCTCCCGCCTCCTGGGCATCTCGCGGACCGCGGTCGCCGACCTGGCCGGCGAGGGCAAGGTCCTGCTCGACGGGCACACCGTGGGCAAGTCCGACAAGCTCACCGGGATGTCCTGGATCGAGGTCGAGATGCCCGAACCGCGGGCCGAGCCCGCCGTGGTCGCCGAGCCGGTCGAGGGGATGGCGGTCCTGTACTCGGACGCGGACATCGTCGTCGTCGACAAACCGGTCGGTGTCGCCGCGCACGCGTCCGTCGGCTGGACCGGCCCCACGGTGATCGGCGGCCTGGCCGCCGCCGGGTACCGCATCTCCACCTCCGGCCCGCCGGAGCGCAAGGGGATCGTCCACCGCCTGGACGTCGGCACGTCCGGACTGATGGTGGTCGCGGCGTCCGAACGGGCGTACACGCTGCTCAAGCGGGCGTTTCGCGACCGGACCGTCGACAAGACCTACCACGCGCTGGTGCAGGGCCACCCCGATCCGCTGTCGGGGACCATCGATGCGCCGATCGGCCGGCACACCTCGTCGGACTGGCGCTTCGCCGTCACCTCCGACGGCAAGCACTCGATCACCCACTACGACACCCTCGAGGCGCACCAGGCCGCGACGCTCGTCGAGGTCAAGCTCGAGACCGGCCGCACCCACCAGATCCGCGTGCACTTCTCCGCGCTGCACCACCCGTGCGCCGGCGACCTCACCTACGGCGCCGACCCGGTCCTGGCCAGGCGGCTCGGCCTCGAGCGGCAGTGGCTGCACGCGGTGGGGCTGGGCTTCGAGCACCCGGGCACCGGCTCGCGCGTCGACTTCACCAGCACCTACCCCGACGACCTCCAGCACGCGATCGACGTCCTGCGCTCGGCATGACCCTCGCCGCGCGGGTGCTGAAGATCGCCGGCGTGGGGGTCGTGATCGTGGTGGCGTTGGTCACGATCCTCACCGCGCTGCGCACCGACCCGCCCCGGAGCCCCGGCGTCATGACCGACGCCCTGGGACCCGAGGACGGCGAACGCGTCGACGACTACCTCGCCCGCGCGGCCGACTCACTGGTCACCGCGGGCGGCGGGGGGGATGCCGCACGGGGTTCCGGCGGAGATGATGATGACGACGACGACGACAAGGCCCTCGCCTCCGCCCCCGACGCCCGTCGCTGGGCCCTCGTGACCGCAGGCTGGGCGTGGACGGTCCCCGAGGCGGTCGGTGTGGTCCGGGAACTGCCGCGCGTCTCGGGGCTGTACGTGCAGGTGCCGGTCGACGGGGTCGCCATGCCCGTCACCGGGGTGACCCTGGCCGAGCCGGTGGCGGGGGAGTCGGGCCGCGAGCCCGTCTTCCACCGCGGTCTCGAACAGGTGACCCGGCGGCTCGAGGCCGGACCGCCGACCGGGCCCGGGGTGCCACAGCCGCCCGACGCCGGGCGGGCCGCCGCCACCGCCGCCCTCACCGTCTCGCGGATCCGTGCCGGAGAGCCGGCGATCATCGGGTTGCTCGCCCGCGGCACCACCGAGCAGTTGCGCGCGGTGGCCGACCAACCGTGGGTCCGCGCGGTCGAAGCACTGCCGCCGGACGCAGTATGGGAACGCTTCGCCGTCCGGCCGCTGCAGCCGCAGCAGGTCGACGCGGCCTTCCCGCTGCCGGATGACGGCCCGGTCCCGGCCGCCTGAGCCCCGCGCGCCCACCGACGGCACCCACCCCCAAAAGGGCTCGACATGCGGGGCCGATCCGGGGCCTGGCTAGGGTTGCGCCGGTGAGCAGCGAGGGGCCGAGCCGGCGGGTGAGCAACAGCGAGAAGTCGGTGGCCGGCGGGATGGTCGCCGGCATCGCCGCGTACACCCTCTGGGGGTTCTTCCCCGCGTTCTTCCCGCTGCTCGAGCCCGCCGGCGCCGTCGAGATCGTCGGCCACCGGATCGTGTGGTCGCTCGTCGTCATGGCCGTCGTGCTCACAGTGCTGCGGCGCTGGCGCGACCTGTGGGCCATCGACCGCGTCTCGTGGGCCCGGGTCGGCGGGGCCGCCGTCTTCATCACCGCCAACTGGGGCGTGTACGTGTACGCGGTGAACTCCGAACGCGTCACCGAGGCCGCCCTCGGGTACACGATCAACCCGCTGGTCAGTGTCCTGCTGGGCGTCCTGTTGTTCCGCGAACGACTCAATCGCCCACAGTGGCTCGCGGTGGCCCTCGCCGTCGTCGCCGTCGGGGTCCTCACCGCCGGATACGGCCACTTCCCGTACCTCTCGATGATCCTCGCGATGAGCTTCGGCATGTACGGCGTGCTCAAGAAGAAGCTGCGCGTGGACCCGGTGATCGGGATGACGGGCGAGGTGCTGGTGATCGCCCCGTTCGCGCTGGCCCTGCTGCTGTGGCTGGGTGCGACCGGCGCGGGCACGTTCACCACCGACGGCGCCGGGCATTCGGTGTTGCTGGCCACCGCCGGGCTCGTCACCGTGGTGCCGCTGCTGCTGTTCGCCGTGGCCGCGCAGCGCATCCCGCTGGCGACCGTGGGCATGCTGCAGTACATCGTCCCGGTGCTGCAGATGGCCTGGGGACTGCTCGTCGTGGGCGAGCGGCTCGACGCCGTGCAGTGGGTCGGGTTCGCGCTCATCTGGGTCGCGGTGATCGCATTCACGCTGGCCGGCAGGCAGCCACGCTCGGCCCGCGCTGGGGTTTCGGGGACTGTCGGGGATCCGACCTACACTGGGCCGGACGAGTCGTAGGAGGAATGCTGCGTGGGCGGATCCCAGTTCGTGCATCTGCACAATCACACCGAGTTCTCGATGCTCGACGGGATGGCGCAGATCGACCCGCTGTTCGCGGAGGCCTCCCGGCTCGGCATGCCGGCGGTCGGGATGACCGACCACGGCAATATGTACGGCTCGTCGGACTTCTACAAGCAGGCCGTCAAGACCGGCATCAAGCCGATCATCGGGATCGAGGCGTACGTCGCCCCCGAGTCGCGGTTCAACAAGAAGCGCGTGCTGTGGGGCGAGAAGAACCAGAAGAGCGACGACGTCGCGGGCTCCGGCGCGTACACCCACATGACGATGGTCGCCGAGAACGCCACCGGCCTGCGCAACCTCTTCCGCCTGTCCTCGCTGGCCTCCTACGAGGGGCAGCTGGGCAAGTGGGCGCGCATGGACGCCGAGATCCTCGCCGAGCACTCCGAGGGGATCATCGCCACCTCCGGCTGCCCCTCCGGTGAGATCCAGACGCGGCTGCGCCTGGGCCACAGGAAGGAGGCCTACGAGGCCGCGGAGAAGTGGCAGTCGATCTTCGGCAAGGACAACTTCTTCCTCGAGTTGATGGACCACGGGATCGACATCGAGCGCAGGGTCCGCGAGGACCTCCTCACGCTCGGCAAGGACCTGGGGATGCCGCCGTTGGTGACCAACGACTGCCACTACGTCACCCGCGAGCAGGCCCACTACCACGAGGCCATGCTCTGCGTGCAGACCGGAAAGACCCTCGCCGACGAGAACCGCTTCAAGTTCGACGGTGACGGCTACTTCCTCAAGTCCGCCGACGAGATGCGCGCCCAGTGGGACACCGAGGTCCCCGGCGGCTGCGACAACACCCTGTGGATCGCCGAGCGCGTCCAGCCGTACGACGACATCTGGGCCCCCAAGGACCGGATGCCCAAGTTCCCCGTCCCCGACGGCGAGACCGAGGACACCTGGCTGGCCAGGGAGGTCCAGAAGGGTCTGGAGTGGCGGTTCCCGGACGGCGTCCCGCAGGAGTATCTCGACCGCGCCGCGTTCGAGCTCGAGGTCATCAAGGGCAAGGGCTACCCCGGCTACTTCCTGGTGGTCGGTGACCTCATCGAGCACGCCCGCTCCATCGGCATCAAGGTCGGACCCGGCCGAGGCTCGGCCGCCGGCGCCCTGGTCGCGTACGCGCTGAAGATCACCAACATCGACCCGATCGAGCACGGGCTGCTGTTCGAGAGGTTCCTCAACCCCGAGCGTCCGTCGGCGCCGGATATCGATATCGACTTCGACGACCGCCGTCGCGGCGAGATGATCCGCTACGCCTCCGACAAGTGGGGCGCCGACAAGATCGCCCAGGTCATCACGTTCGGCACCATCAAGACCAAGGCCGCCATCAAGGACGCCGCGCGCGTGAACTTCGGCCAGCCCGGCTACGCGATCGCCGACCGGATCACCAAGGCACTGCCGCCGCCGATCATGGCCAAGGACATCCCGCTGTCCGGGATCACCGACTCCAAGCACGAGCGCTTCGGTGAGGCCGCCGAGGTCCGTCAGCTCATCGAGACGGACCCCGACGTCAAGCGGATCTACGACACGGCCCGCGGGCTCGAGGGCATGGTCCGCCAGGCCGGCGTGCACGCCTGCGCGGTGATCATGTCCTCCGAGCCGCTGCTCGACGTGATCCCCATGTGGAAGCGCGCGCAGGACGGCGCCATCATCACCGGCTGGGACTACCCGTCGTGTGAGGACATCGGCCTGCTCAAGATGGACTTCCTGGGCCTGCGCAACCTCACGGTGATCGGCGACTGCCTGGAGAACATCAAGCTCAACCGGGGCGAGGAGATCGACCTCGACGTCCTGAGCACGGACGACCCCGCGACCTACGAGCTGCTCGCCCGCGGTGACACGCTGGGCGTGTTCCAGCTCGACTCCGGCGGCATGCGCGAGCTGCTCAAGCGGATGAAGCCCACCGGCTTCAACGACATCGTGGCCGCCCTCGCCCTGTACCGCCCCGGGCCGATGGGCATGGGGACGCACTGGAACTACGCCGACCGAAAGAACGGCAAGCAGGAACTGGTGCCCATCCACCCCGAGCTCGAGGAACCGCTCCGGGAGATCCTCGGCGAGACCCACGGCCTGATCGTGTACCAGGAGCAGATCATGGCCATCTCCCGCGAACTCGCGGGATACACGGCCGGTGAGGCCGACGGCTTCCGTAAGGCCATGGGCAAGAAGAAGGCCGAGGTGCTGGCCGCCGAGTACGAGAAGTTCTCCGGCGGCATGTTCGAGCGCGGTTTCTCAAAGGACGCCGTCGACGCACTGTGGGGCACCATCGAGCCCTTCGCCTCGTACGCGTTCAACAAGTCGCACGCGGCCGGCTACGGCCTCGTCTCCTTCTGGACCGGCTACCTCAAGGCCAACTACCCGGCCGAGTACATGGCCGCGCTGCTCACCTCCGTCGGCGACGACAAGGACAAGGCCGCCCTGTACCTGTCCAACTGCCGCCAGATGGGCATCAAGGTCCTGCCGCCGTCGGTCAACGAGTCGCGGACCAACTTCCTGTCGGTGGGCACGGACATCCGCTTCGGACTGGGCGCGGTGCGCAACGTCGGCGCCCAGGTGGTCGACTCGATCGTCGCGGCCCGCGAGGCGAAGGGCGAGTTCGGCGACTTCTCGGACTACCTGGCCAAGATCGACCAGACCGCCTGCACCAAGAAGGTCACCGAGTCGCTCGTCAAGGCCGGCGCCTTCGACTCTCTCGGCCACCCGCGCAAGGGACTGTTCCTGGTCCACGCCGACGCGGTGGAATCGGTGATGTCCACCAAGAAGGCCGAGGCGGTGGGTCAGTTCGACCTGTTCGGCGGGGGAGATGACGCCGAGGCCGACTCGGGCTTTGGCGACGTCTTCGCCGTCCGGGTCCCCGACGAGGAATGGGACATCAAGCAGAAGCTCGCCCTGGAACGCGAGATGCTGGGTCTGTACGTGTCCGGGCACCCGCTCGACGGGCTCGAGGCCGCCCTGGAGGCCAAGACCGACACCACCATCGCCACCATCCACGAGGGCGAGCTCGCGCACGGCACCGCCGTGACGATCGGCGGGATCATCTCCGGCGTCGACCGGCGGGTCAACAAGAACGGCGAGCCGTGGGCGATCGTCACCATCGAGGACTTCAACGGCAGTGTCGAGGTGCTGTTCTTCCCCAAGACGTACCGTCTCGCGGCGATGGACATCGCCGAGGACGCGGTGGTGCTGGTCAAGGCGCGCATCAACATCCGTGAGGACCGCGTCTCGGTGTTCGGCGACACCCTCGAGGTGCCCGACCTGGTCGTCGGTGGCAACGGGGCGCCGCTGGCGCTCACGCTGCCGACGCGGATGTGCACCATCGAGACCGTCACCGCGCTCAAGCAGGTCCTGGGGCGGCACCCCGGACCGTCGGACGTGCACCTGCGGTTGGTCAACGGAAGTTCGTCGACCGTCCTGCGGCTCGATGACCACCTGCGGGTCGAGACCTCGTCCTCGCTGATGGGCGATCTCAAGGCGCTGCTCGGCCCCGGCTGCCTCACGGGCTGACCGGGTTGACGGTGATCGTGGGCGCGGTGGGACACTGGTGGCTGTGACCGTCACCGATTCCGCCACGACCCAGGTCGTCACCCCCGACGACATCGATGCCGCCGCCCGCCGGATCGGTGACGTGGTCCGGTGCACCGACCTCCAGGTCAGTGAGCGGCTGAGCGAGCAGACCGGCGCGCACATCCTGCTCAAGCGGGAGGACCAGCAGGACGTCCGCTCGTACAAGATCCGCGGCGCCTACAACCTCATGGCGCAGCTGAACAGTGACGAGCGCAGTGCCGGCGTCGTGACGGCCAGCGCCGGCAACCACGCCCAGGGCGTCGCCTTCGCCTGCCGGGTGCTGGGCATCAACGGCCGGATCTACGTGCCGACCAACACGCCCAAGCAGAAGCGCGACCGGATCCTCGCCCACGGGCGGAACTCGGTCGAGCTCGTGGTGACGGGGACGAACTTCGACGCCGCCCAGACCGCCGCCCGAGCCGACGCCGCGCGCACCGGGGCGACCATGGTCCCGCCGTTCGACCACCCCGACACCATGGCGGGACAGGGCACGATCGCCGCCGAGATCCTCGCCCAGCTCGACGAGACGCCCGATGCCGTGGTGGTCCCCGTCGGCGGTGGCGGGCTGGTCGGTGGGCTGGCGACCTACCTCGCCGAGTACGCGCCGGACTGCAAGATCATCGCCGTCGAGCCCACCGGGGCCCCGTCCCTGACCCGGGCGCTCGAGGCGGGGGAGCCGGTCACCCTCGACACCGTCGACACCTTCGTGGACGGCGCCTCCGTCGCACGGCTGGGGGAGTTCCCGTTCGGGGTCATCTCCTCGATGACCGAGCGGATCCAGGTCCTCACCGTCGACGAGGGCGCGGTCTGCACCGAGATGCTGGAGCTGTACCAGAACGAGGGGATCATCGCGGAGCCCGCCGGGGCACTGGCGGTGACCGCGCTGGAGCAGCTCGAGATCGACGAGGGTGCCACCGTCGTCTGCCTGGTCTCCGGTGGCAACAACGACGTCTCGCGGTACAGCGAGATCATCGAACGCTCCCTGGTCCACAAGGGACTCAAGCACTACTTCCTGGTGAAGTTCCCGCAGGAGCCCGGCCAGCTGCGCCGCTTCCTCGACGAGGTGCTGGGGCCCGAGGACGACATCACGCAGTTCGAGTACCTCAAGCGCAACAACCGCGAGTACGGCGCCGCGCTCGTGGGCATCGAGCTGGGCTCGGCCACCGGCCTGCACTCGCTGCTCGAGCGCATGGACGCCTCCCGCATCGACTGTGAGCGCCTCGAGCCGGGCACCGCGGCGTACGAGTACCTGACCTGACCTGATTTCACGCGCGGGCGGCGTCCACCGTGACGTCGTCTCAGCGCGTCCGCAGCACCGCGAAGCCGAACGCCTGGCAGAACACCGAGTCGTCGTCGGCGACCGCCCCCGAGGCGAACACCGCCTCGCCGGCTAGCGGGACCCGCGACGGCTCGGTGCCCAGGTTCACCACCAGCGCCAGCGACCCGCGGTGGACCACGAGCCATCGGTTGTCGTCGGCCTCCACCCCGCAGTCGACCCTGACCGAGCCCAGCCACGGGTCGCTGAGCTCGGGCTCGGCCTTCCGCAGAGCGATGAGCGCACGGTAGGTCCGCAGGATCTCGGCGTGCTCATCGACCGACTGCTCCGTGCGGTCGAGCACCGAGCGACGGAACGTCTCCGGATCCTGCGGGTCCGCCACCGTGTCCGGATCCCAGCCCATCGCCGCGAACTCGCGGGTCCGGCCCTCACGCACAGCCTCGGCCAGCTCCGGCTCGGGATGCGAGGTGAAGAAGCAGAACGGCGTCCGCGCGCCCCACTCCTCACCCTGGAACAGCATCGGCGTGAAGGGCGAACAGAGGACGATGGCGGCCTTGGCCAACTGCTGCTGGGGCGTGAGGTTCATCGACGGCCGGTCGCCGGCCGCGCGATTGCCCACCTGGTCGTGCGTCAGCGTGTAGGCCACGAACCGCGACCCCGGCACCCGGCTCACATCCAGCGGCCGCCCGTGCACGCGCCCGCGGAACGTCGAGAACGTCCCCGCGTGCAGGAACGCACCCGTGAGCACCTGTCGCAGCGACTCGAGCGACCCGAAGTCGGCGTAGTAGCCCTGCCGTTCCCCCGACACGGCGGCGTGGACGGCGTGGTGCACGTCGTCGTCCCACTGCCCGTCCAGCCCGAGGCCGCCACCTTCACGCGCGGTGACCGTCCGCGGATCGTTCTGATCCGACTCGGCGATGAGCGAGAGCGGCCGCCCGAGATGGGTCGCCAGCGACTCCACCTCCACCACCAGTTGCTCCAGCAGATGCACGGCCGAGGCGTCGTGCAGCGCGTGCACCGCATCCAACCGCAGCGCGTCCACGTGGAACTCGTCGAACCAGCGCAGGGCGTTGTCGATGATGTGGCGCCGCACCTCGCCCGAGTGCTCACCATCCAGGTTGAGCCCCGACCCCCACGGACCGTCCGCGGCCGACAGGTACGGCCCGAACTCCGGCAGGTAGTTCCCGGACGGCCCCAGGTGGTTGTAGACCACGTCCAGACACACCGCGAGCCCTCGAGCGTGGCAGGCGTCGACGAACTGCTGGAACGCGTCCGGCCCGCCGTACGGCTCGTGCACCGCGAACCACGCCACCCCGTCGTAGCCCCAGCCGTACTCGCCGTTGAACGCATTGAGCGGCATCACCTCGACCATGTCCACGCCCAGCTCGACCAGCTCGTCGAGGTGCTCGATCGCGCTGGTCAGCGTTCCGCCGGCCGAGAACGTGCCCACGTGCATCTCGTAGATCACCGATCCGGCAAGCTGCCGTCCCGTCCACGCCTGGTCCGTCCAGCGGGACTCCTCGAGGCGGTGTACCCGAGACAGCCCGTGGACCCCGTTCGGCTGACGCGGCGACCGCGGGTCGGGCCGCGGCGGGCTGACCTCGTCGTCGTCGCCGGTCACCACGAACCCGTAGTCCCTGCCCTGCTCCCGGGGGATGCCGGACGTCCACCAGCCGCCCGGGGCGCGGCGCATCGGGACCGGGTCGGCGTCGGGGGAGTCCAGCACCAACCCCACCGCGCGGGCCCCGGGCGCCCAGACGGAGAACATCTCGTCGCGCGGGTCGGCGCCGGCGGGGACGGTCGTGGCGGTCGCGCTCGTGTCGGGCGGGGTCGCTTGGCTCGGTGAGGTCACACCGCCCAGCGTAGGGAAAACGCGCCGCCGCGGGGAGGGGCGAACGACACCCGTAGGCCGAACTGCGCGCATCAACGACCGACGGCGATACTGGGGCCATGACAGAGTCCCCGCCCCGCGTGCTCCGGCTCACCGCCGGACCGGACGTGACAGGGGAGTACGAGGAGAAACGCTCCAGGTTCGTGGCCGTGCTGAGACGGTGCGACGACGAGGAGGACGCCCGCGCCCTGATCGCCGAACTCCGGGCGGCGCACCCGTCGGCTCGCCATCACTGCAGTGCCTTCATCGTGGACGTTCCCGGGGCCAGCCGAATCGAGCGGTCAAGCGACGACGGTGAACCCTCCGGCAGCGCCGGCACCCCCATGTTGGACGTGCTGCGGGGACGTGGCCTCACCGGGGTGTGCGCGGTCGTGGTCCGGTGGTTCGGCGGCACCAAGCTGGGCACCGGCGGGCTGGCGCGGGCCTACTCGGCGGCGGTGTCCGGGGCGGTCGACGCCGCGTGGCGGGACCGTCGCGTGGCGGAGGTGACCCGCACCCCCGCGTGGACGGCCGAGGTCGACCATTCCGTGGCCGGTGGCCTCGAGGGTGCGCTGCGCTCCGCCGGGGCCCGGGTGAAGGATGTCGACTACGGCCGGCGCGTGCGGTTGACCGTGGCGGGCGAACTGGACGTGGTCGGGCCGATCCTGGCCGCGCGCACCTCCGGCGGGGTCGAGTGGGAGACCGCCGGGGTGGCCACCACCGAGAACGCGGCAGTTCGCCGGGATGTGGAATCCTGACTACATGAGCATGCAGCCCTACCAGCCGAACTCGATCGAACAGCAGAAGCAGCAGGTCCGCAAGGATGCGCGCACCACCGCTATCGCTCTGGGCGTGACGGCCGTGTCGCTGCCGATCGCGCTGTTCGCGAGCTCGTTCTTCACCGTGGTGGCGATCCTCGCCGCCATCGTGGCGATCTACAACGGCAACAAGGTCCGCAAGGCCATCTCCGGCAAGCCCGATCAGAAGCGCGAGCTGTACTGACGCCAGCCGTGCTGATCCGGCTGCGGCCCGGGTGGGCGCAGTCGCGGCGACGGCTCAGCCGAGCCCGGATCAGGCGAGCCCGCCGCAGCCGAGCCCGGCTCAGCCGCGGCGGCCTCAACCGTGGCGGCGCACCACGTCGGTCAGGTCCGCACGCTCGGCCCGGAACGAGTTGGCGGGGTGGTCCGCGTCGGCGTGGCCGAATGCGATCCCACAGACGATGAGGCGGTCCTCGGGGATCTGCAGGTGCTCGCGGACCGCATCCGAGTACAGAGCGATCGCTGCCTGGGCGCATGTGGCGACGCCCAGCGATGTGGCAGCTGCCAGGAACGTCGACACGTAACCACCGCAGTCCACCGCCCCGTACGTGCCCAGGCCCGCGTCCGAGGTGATCACCGCGACGTGCGGGGCGCCGAAGAAGCGGTAGTTCTCCAGCATCTGACGCAGCCGGGCGTCCTTGTCAGACCGCTCGATGCCGAGCGCCGAGTAGAGCCCGAAGCCGCTCGCCCGGCGGCGGTCGCCATACACACCGTCATACCGCTCCGGGGCGGGAAAATCCGAGCGCATGTCGTTGGAGAGCACATGGTCGGTGAGATGCTTGCCGAACGCCGCCGTGGCCCGCCCCGTCACCAGCTCCACCTGCCAGGCCTGCGAGTTGCACCACGACGCCGTGCGCTGGGCCATCCGGAAGATCCGGTCGATCGTCTCCTCCGGGACCGGCTCGGAGGTGAATCCGCGGCAGCTGTAGCGGTCGTCGAGGAGCTGCTCCAGCGTGGCGGCGGCGTCGGTCATGGGCCCTCCAGGGGAACTCGTTCCAAAGTGTGAGCCCAGTCTCGCACGGGCCCCAGGCGGGCTTGGCAGGGGCTGTAGCCGCCAGCGCTGCCACCGCCGCCTCGCCAGCCCCACCCGCACCCGCGCCTCCCCGCCGCCGCCGAGCACAACCAGAGCCACGGGACCAGGGGACCATCGACTGACCTGTGTGATTCTGCCGGACCCGAGGGATCCCGCAGGTGAGACGGAATCGGACAGGTCAAAAGGCGTCGCCCGCGCTCTCGGAAGGCGCCGCTCGCAGGGCGGGGGTCCAACGGGAGCGGCGGTGCCCGTTATCCACAACCGCTGCCGCCTCCACAGGCGAGCAGGAATCAGGCGTCCGGACCCCGGTCCAGCGCGGTGACTCGGTGATCATCAGCGTGTGCACGAGATCAGCGAACTCCGTCAGATGGTGCTGACGACCGACGAATTACTCGGCCGGGGCATCTCCAGCCAGTCGCTCAGCCGATCGGTGGCCTCCGGAGAACTGGTCAGGCTGCGCCCCGGGTTCTATGTGGAGGGCACCGCCAAGGAGCTGCCCCGGGAGTCCCGTCACCTGCTGGCGGTGTTGGCGGCGGATGCCGCCCTGGACTCGCCCGTGTTCTCCCACTCGTCTGCCGCTCTGGTGCACGGGTTGCCTGGATGGGGTCTGCCACTGCGGCGGGTCACCACCTCGGCTCCGGGTGACAAGGGCCGCAGCCGTACGTCGCGTCTGGTCACGCACCACACGGGAAGGCTCGACGACGAGGACGTCACCAGAATCGACGGGCTGCATGTGACGACCGCGCCGAGGACTCTGGTGGATGTCGCGCTGTCGACGGGAAGGGACGCTGCGGTGTCGGTCGCGGACGCCGCCGGGAACCGTGGACTTGTCACCGACCCGGATGTGGAACTCGCGTTGCAGCAGGCCTCGGGACGAATGGGGGTCAAGAGAGCTCGGGCGGCGTTGAGCCTGGTCGACAGTCGGAGTGAGAGCGTGGCGGAGACGCTGAGCCGTCTGACGTTCCTCGATCACGGGCTGCCCACGCCGGAGACCCAGGCGAACATATTCGACACCCACGGCAATCGCATCGCCCGGGTGGACTTCTTGTGGCGTGAGTTCGGGGTGATCGGGGAATGCGATGGTTTCGGCAAGTACTTCGACGGTGCGGACGGGCCCGAACTCAGACGCCGACTCGCGCGCGAGAAAGACCGCGACGCCGAGTTGCTGGCCCTCGGCTATCGGGTCCTGCACTGGCGGTGGGCGGATCTTGAACAACCGCGCCTTCTCGCCGAGCGGATTCGGAGAGTCCTCTACCCGGCCGCCGCGTGAGCCGAGGACACGCGGAGTGAACCGGGGAATCACGGAGCGGCCCTGTCTCGGCCAGCCCCACCCCTCTCACCCGCCCGGCCCTTCGCGACAAGCCATCCCGACTGACCTGTGTGCTTCTGCCTGACCCGTGGGGCCCCGCAGGTGAGTCGGAATCCGACAGGTCTGGTTGCGGGCACGTCGCGGTTATCCTCGGCCCCATGAGTGTTCGGGTGGACGCGTGGACGTGGTCGGTGCGGTTGTTCCCGTCGCGGACCAAGGCGGCGGCCGCCTGCCGTGGCGGGCACATCAAGGTCAACGGCGAAGCGGTGCAGCCGTCGAAGCCCGTCGTTCCCGGCGACCGAGTGCAGATCACCGGCGCACTGGGGCGGGTCCGCATTCTCGAGGTGGTGACGACGATCAAGAAGCGGGTCGGTGCCCCGGTGGCCGCGACCTGCTACATCGATCACTCGCCCCCGCCGCCGCCCAAGGAGGTCCTGGCCTCCCAGCCGCGGCGGGAGCGGGGAGCCGGGCGGCCCACCAAGCGGGAGCGCCGCGAGACCGACCGACTGCTGGGCCGCGACTGAGGGCCCCGCGACTGAGGCCCCCGTGCCGCCGCGCCGCCGCGCCCCCGCCGGTCAGCCTCCCTCGCGGACGATCACCACGACCGCCGACTCGCTCAGCAGCTCGCCGAGATCGACGCGGCCCGAGATCGGCGTCCCGTCCGGGCGGACCGCCCAGGTCCCCTGCGGTAGCAGCACCACGGACCCGGTGAACTCCTCGGCGGGCAGTGCCGCGGTACGCCGCCGCGCGATCATGCCGACCGCCGGCCGTCCGTCGACGGACCGGGTGAACGCCACCACGTCCGAGGCGGCCGGACCCTGCACGGGCAGCGGCACGTACGCCCCGCCGGTCAGGGCCTCCGGATGCGCCCGCCGCAACCGCAGCAGCTCGCGGACCAGCACGAATTTGGGGTGTCCCGCACGGGCGACGGCGCCGGAGCGCAGTGGCCCGTAGTCCACGAACCGGCGGTTGTCCGGGTCGACGAGGGAGTCCTCCCACACCTCCGTGCCCTGGTAGACGTCCGGGATGCCGGGGCCGAGCAACTGCACGGCCTTGGCGACCAGCGAGTTGTCGCGGCCGGCCGGGGCGATGCGCTCGACGAACGGCCCCAGCAGCCCGCCGCCGGAGTCGATCAGCGTGTCGATCCACCGGTGCACACCGGACTCGAAGTCGGCGTCCTGACCGGTCCAGGTGGTGTGCACGGCGGCCTCACGCAGGGCCTTGTCGGCGTAGTCGTGCAGGCGCGACCGCAGGTCGTCTGTGGGCCCGCCCAGCTCGGGCCAGACGCCCACGATCACCTGGAGGAGGAAGTAGCCCGCGTCCTCGGCGGGCGGCGGGAACTCGTCGAACACGCGCGTGACGAGGTCGGCCCACTCGTCGGGGAGCTGCGAGAGCACCGAGATCCGGGCGCGGACGTCCTCTCCGCGCTTGGTGTCGTGGGTGCTCAGCGCCGTCATCGCCAGCGGGGTGGAGCGGGCCCGTTCGGCCATGGCGAGGTGGAACGCCTCGACGGGCATCCCCATCCGGCCGGGCGAGCCGCCGACCTCGTTGAGCGAGACCAGTCGCGCGAGCCGGTAGAACAGCCGGTCCTCCTCGGCCTTGGCGGTGGCGGCGCCGGTGACCTGCGCGAGCCGGGTCGAGGCCTCGCCGCCGCGGGCCAGTGCTGCGGCCACGAGCCCCAGGGCGGGCACCAGTTCGGGCCGGTCGCGGCGCAGTCCCCCCAGGATCGTGGGCAGGGTGCCGCGCAGGACGGGGTAGTCGGCCCGGTAGAACGGCGTGCGCGCGACGACGGAGATCAGCGTCTCCCGGAGGGCGGCCTCGTCGACGTCGTCGCTCGCCGGGCCGTCCAGCCCGACCGCCACCTCGCGACGAACCGCGCGCGCCAACCTCGCGAGCTCGGGAGCCAGGTCCTCCGCCACGATCTGCCGTTTGAGCTCGGCGGACTGCGCGTGCACCTGCTCCTCGTCACCGGGGTCGCCGGTGTAGCGCCGGGCGAGCTCGGACAGCCGGGCCTCGCCGGAGGCGTCGACGAGCAGCTGATCGATGAACCGCAGGGCGTCGTAGCCGGTGGTGCCGTCGACGGGCATGGCGGGTTCGAGGACCTCGGGTGGGGTCGATTCGGTACCGGGCGCGAGGATCTTCTCGACCAGCAGGACGCGGTCGTCGCCGGCGAGTGCCCGCAGCCGTCGCGCGTACCCGACCGGGTCGGACAGTCCGTCGGGGTGGTCGACGCGGATGGCGTCGACGAGGTCCTCCTCGCACCAGCGCCGCACCTCGGCGTGTGTGGCCTCGAAGACCTCGGGGTCCTCCTGGCGCAGCCCGGCGAGCCCGGTGACGGTGAAGAACCGCCGGTAGCCCAGCAGCGGCTCGCGCCAGTGGACGAGCCGGTAGTGCTGGCGGTCGTGGACCTCCCGGGCGGTGCCGTCCCCGGTGCCGGGGGCCACCGGGAACCGGTGGTCGTAGTAGTGCAGCTCGGCCTCGCCGGAGGGGGAGTCTCCGGGGGCGACGACGACGAGGTCCGCCACATCGTCCGGTGTCCCCAGGACGGGGATCGCGATCCTGCCGTCGGCCCCGTTCGCCTCCTCGGTGTCGAAGTCGAAGAACGAGAAGTGCGGCGAGTCGGGGCCCCGCCTCAGCGCGTCCCACCACCACGGGTTGGCGGCCGGCTCGTCCACACCGAGGTGGTTCGGGACGATGTCCACCACCAGGCCCAGCTCGTGGGCCCGGCACGCCGCGCGAAGGGAGCGCAGTGCGTCGATCCCGCCGAGTTCGGCCGAGACGGTGGTGGGGTCGACGACGTCGTAGCCGTGGGTGGAGCCGGGAGTGGCGGTCATGACGGGCGAAAGGTACACCGCGCCCACGCCGAGGTCGGCCAGGTAGGGCACGAGCTCCTCGGCGTCGGCCAGGGTGAAGCCTCGGCCGTCGGGGTCCGAGGCGGGGGTGCGCAGCTGGAGGCGGTAGGTGCTCGCCAGCGCGGCGCCCCGGCTCGGCCCGGCCCCGGTCCCTGTCTCGTCCTCGGCGGCCATGCTCAGCTGACCTTGCGCAGCACGATCGTGCCGCGGTCGGCCACGGTGATGGTGCCGTCCGAGCTCAACTCGTCCGCGCGCTCCTCGAGATGGTCGGCGGTGTCCAGGACGACCTCCCACTTCTCGGCGTAGTCGGCGCCGAGCAGGGAGAACTCGATGGGCTCGTGGTGGGCGTTGAACAGCATGAGGAACGAGTCGTCGACGATCCGCTGACCGCGCACGTCCGGCTCGTGGATCCCCTCACCGTTGAGGTACACGGCCATGGACTTTCCGAACCCGGAGTCCCAGTCCTTGCTGGTCATCTCCGAGCCCTCCGGGGTGAACCACCCGATGTCCTGCGGTTCCTCCTCACCCCGCAGCGGGGAGCCGAAGAACCGGCGGCGACGGAACACGGGGTGGTCCTTGCGCAGCTGGACCAGGTTCCGGGTGAACTCCAGGAGGTCCTGCTTCTCCTCGTCCAGGTCCCAGTCCATCCAGGAGATCTCGTTGTCCTGGCAGTAGACGTTGTTGTTGCCGCCCTGGGTGCGGGCGATCTCGTCGCCGTGGGCGATCATCGGCGTGCCCTGCGACAGGATCAACGTGGTGAGGAGGTTGCGCCGCTGGCGGTGGCGCAGCTGGACGATCTCGGGGTCGTCGGTGGGGCCCTCGACCCCGCAGTTCCAGGAGCGGTTGTGGCTCTCGCCGTCGTTGCCGTCCTCACCGTTGGCGTCGTTGTGCTTCTCGTTGTAGCTCACCAGGTCGTTGAGCGTGAACCCGTCGTGGGCGGTGACGAAGTTGATCGACGCGTTGGGACGACGACCGGTGTGCTCGTACAGGTCCGAGGACCCGGTCAGTCGCGAGGCGAACTCGCCCAGGGTCGCGGGCTCGCCGCGCCAGAAGTCGCGCACCGTGTCGCGGAACTGGCCGTTCCACTCGGTCCACAGCGGTGGGAAGTTGCCCACCTGGTAGCCGCCCTCGCCGACGTCCCAGGGTTCGGCGATGAGCTTGACCTGGCTGACGATGGGGTCCTGCTGAACGAGGTCGAAGAACGAGGACAGCCGGTCGACGTCGTGCAGGCCGCGGGCCAGGGCGGAGGCGAGGTCGAAGCGGAAACCGTCGACGTGCATGTCGAGGATCCAGTAGCGCAGCGAGTCCATGATGAGCTGCAGAGAGTGCGGGTGCCGGACGTTGAGCGTGTTCCCGGTGCCCGTGTAGTCCATGTAGTGCTGCTCGTCGCCCTCGACCAGCCGGTAGTAGGCCTGGTTGTCGATACCGCGGAAGCCGATGGTGGGGCCCATGTGGTTGCCCTCGGCGGTGTGGTTGTAGACCACGTCGAGGATCACCTCGATATCGGCTTCGTGGAAGGCCTTGACCATGGCCTTGAACTCGCTGACCGCGTCGCCGGGCCGGTCGGAGAACGCGTACTCGTTGTGGGGCGCCAGGAACCCGAAGCTGTTGTAGCCCCAGTAGTTGCGCAGGCCCATGTCGATGAGTCGTTGGTCCTGCATGAACTGGTGCACCGGCATGAGCTCGATCGCGGTGACGCCCAGGTCGGTGAGGTAGTCGATGATCGCCGGGTGGGCCATCCCCGCGTAGGTGCCGCGCATCTCGGCGGGGATGTCCGGGTGCGTCGCGGTCATGCCCTTGACGTGCGCCTCGTAGATCACCGTGTTGTGGTACTCGTGCCCGGGGGCGCGGTCGTTGCCCCAGTCGAAGTACGGGTTGATCACGACGGTGGTCATGGTGTGCCCGAGGGAGTCGTCGGTGTTGCGCTCGTCCGGGTTGTCGAGGTCGTAACTGTGCAAACTCGGGTCCCCGTCGAAGGAGCCGTCGAAGGCCTTGCCGTACGGGTCCATGAGCAGCTTGGACGCGTCACACCGCAGGCCGTTCTCCGGTTCGTACGGCCCGTGGACGCGGAACCCGTACCGCTGACCGGGCGTCACGCCGAACAGGTAGCAGTGCCAGATGTGGTAGTCGACCTCGACGAGCTCGATGCGCTGTTCGCCGCCGTCGTCGTCGATCAGGCAGAGCTCCACGCGCTCGGCGACCTCCGAGAACAGGGAGAAGTTCGTGCCGGTGCCGTCATAGGTGGCCCCCAGCGGGTAGGGGGTACCGGGCCAGGCTCGGATGAGCTCCGGGGCGGACTGCGTCTCGTCGTCTTGGGTCACCCGACCCAGGGTAGTGCCTGAGGGCCGTCCGGACGTCGCCGTGCAGGCGGAGGCGGGTCACCGCCAGCCCATCACCACCAGCCGGTCGCGGGTCCCAGCTGACGCGCCAGCTCCCCGGAGGCGGACCGGACCCACGAACCCGAGAGGTGGTGGGAGTCGTGGTAGACGATCACGTTGCCGACCACGGCGGGGCAGTCCTCGGGGTCGCACAGGCCGTCGGTGAGGTCGAGCAGCCGCACCGAGTCGAGGCCCGCGGCGGCGATCGCGGCGGGGTTGATGGGGGAGATGGACCGCTCCCGCGGCATGCCGCACTCTTCCGGGGTGCCGCCGGCACCGAGGCAGTCGCTGGCGCGGATGGGTCCGCGTCCCTGGTTGAGCCACGGGGTGTCGCGGATGGCGATGACGCCGATGCCCTGCTCGCCGAGCGCGCGCCACAGGTCGACGTATTGGCGCGGCGTGACGTCGGGGCCCACGACCCCGACCGGGCGCGTGGCCGTGGTGAACACGAAGTCGGGATCCAGTCCGACGAGGGCGGCGAGTGCCTCCGGGGTCCACTCCGCGCAGCTCTCGTACAGCGGTTCATCGCCGTCGGAGACCGAGGCGTCGAGCGTGAGGGGGCAGCCCATCTTGAGGACGGTGACCACCCGGAAGCCGTAATGCCGGCCGACCTCGTCGAGGCCGCTGATCCAGTGTTCGGCGTGCGACCCGCCCGTGAGCGCGATGGTGCGGGGGGAGGTGACGTCGCCGTACACGCACATCTCGACCTCCGTCGACTCGAAGGTCGAGATGCAGCCGTCCATGGTGCTGGCGGGGAGGTCGTTGCCGACCTGGAGCAGGGAGGGTACGTAGGGGGCGTCGTCGGGTGCGGGGACGCCCTCGAAGAACGCCCGCGCTCCGGGGTGGTCCGGGTCGGTGAGGGAGTCGACGTACGGGACGGACGAACGGGAGCCGGAGGTGGTGCTCCACCAGCCGACGGTCCCCAGGCTGGCGACGACGGCGGCGACGACGACGACGCTCGCCCCCACGAATCGCTTCTGCTCACGGGCCGAACGGGCCGGGCCGCCCCGCTGCCGGTCGCGTGCCGCCGCCGCCGGGGTGGTGCGTCCTCGCGCCCGGCTGGCCATGCGGAGCGGGCGCTCGACGTACTTCTCGGTGAGGAGCGCCAGCACGAGCGAGACGACGATGATGGTCAGGCCGGAGACCAGCGTGATCTCGGCTTCGCGGTCGTGGGACAGCCACAGGATGAGCAGCGGCCAGTGCCACAGGTACAGCGAGTAGGAGATGTCGCCGAGCCGCCGGAACACCCGTCCGGACAGGAGCCAGGTGACGGGGTCCTTGGCCGGGGTGGCGCGCTGCCCGACCGGGAGGTTGCCGCCGAGGATGATGAGCAGGGCGCCGCCGATGGGGTACCAGGCGAGCGGGCCGGGGAAGTGGGCGGCGCCGTCGAAGAAGAAGCCGGTGCTCACCACCAGGAAGAGTCCGGCGACGGTGGTGAGTAGCCGCAGGGGCCACGGCAGGACGATTCCGGCCAGCAGGATGGCCACCAGGCCGCCGATGAGCAGTTCCCACATGCGGGCGCCGGTGTCGTAGTAGTTCCACGCCTGGTTGTCGGCCTGTCCGAGGACGGCCCACCACACCGAGGCGGCGGTGCCCGCGGCGACGATGCCCACGAGAAGCCACTTCGGGGTGCCCCTGCGGACGATCAGGCGCCAGAGGGCGGTCCCGCCCAGGATCACCGCCAGGGCGACCACATAGAACTGGCCCTGCACGGACATGGACCACAGGTGCTGCAGCGGGGAGATGGTCGCGTCGGCGGCGGCGTAGTCGGACGCGGTCAGCGCCAGCTCCCAGTTCTGGTAGTACAGCAGCGAGGCGACGGTCTGCTCGAAGATCGTCGACCATTGGGTGGGCGGCTTGACGAGCACTGTGCCCAGCACGGTGGCGGCGATCGTCACCACCAGCGCCGGGTACAGCCTGCGGACAAGCCGCTTCAGGTGGGGAAGCGGGGAGAGCGGCGTGCCGGGGTCGCCGGCGCCGCGCAGGAGCGAGCCGAGGAAGAAGAAGCCGGACAGGGTGAGGAAGACGTCCACGCCGCCGGAGACCCGGCCCATCCAGATGTGGAAGATCACCACCAGCGCGATCGCGAGGCCACGCAACCCGTCGATGTCGTGTCGGTAGGCCATCTTCCCGCGGCGCCGCCCAGCGGGCGCGGGAGGAGAGATGGTGGCCACTGGCGGGTACTTCCTGACGTGTCGTCCGGTGGGTCGGTAGGGGCCCGGCCCGGCGTCCGGGCACCGTGCCGTACACCGGCGGAGCCGGGTCCGATTACACCACAACGGGTCGGCACCACCGGCGTTGGTACAGTCCGTGCGCATGACCAGCCCGTCGTCGTCGACATCGTCGTCCCCGCCGTCGTCGACCACGGCCCCGCACCGCGGCGGTGCGGCCCGATTCGCGGCGTCGACCCTGCTCGGCGTGGTGGGCCCGTTCGTGGTCGCGCTGCTGCTGTGGATCGTCGCGGCGCCCCGGGCGGAGCTGCTGTCGGTGGGCGACGGCCGGGGGCTCCGGCTACCGGACTCGGGGGTGGACGGTGGCAGTCAGCTGCTCGTGTTCATCGTCCTGTCGGGGTTCGCGACCGTGTGTGCGGTCATGGTCCTGTGGCGGCGTCACACGCACCTGCGGCGGCCGGATGGCGTCCCGGCGCTCGTGCTGCTGCCGGGTGTGGCCTGCGCGATCGCGGCTGCGGCCGCGACGCCTCTGGCAGACGTGGTCGCGGCGCCCCCGGACGACGTCCCCTACGGCGAGGTGGTCCGGCAGGCTCCGGCGGTCGGGAGTCTGTTCTTCGACCGCATGGTCTTCGGCACGTCCGGCCCGTCATGGGACTGGTTCCCGCCGGGGCTCGACTGGATGGTGTTCGGGGTGATGATCGCGGCGTTCACGGTGGCGGTGCTGGCGTACCTCGGCGACCCCGAGGCACCCGTCAGCCCACCCCCGCCGGCGGCCGCAGCGTAGCGAACTGGTCGGTGATCCGGAGGCGCCGTTCGGCGAACGTGTACAGCGCCGCCGGCCGGCCGCCCGTAGGCCCGGGGGGAGCGCTGCGTCCGCACCGCACGAGCTCACCGCGGCGGGTCAGGACGCGCTGGAGGTTGGTCGGGTCCACCGGGTGGCCGAGGGCGGCGCCGTAGAGCTGCGCGAGGTGCGACAGCGTGAACTCCACGGGCGCCAGGGCGAACCCCAGGGTGGAATACGAGAGCTTGGCGGCGAGGCGGGCGCGGGCGCGGGCGACGATCTCGGCGTGGTCGTAGACGGTGTCGGGGAGATGGTCGACCCGGAACCAGGCGGTGTCGTCGGGGATGGCGGGATCCGCATCGCTGGGCAGGACACCGAGGAATCCGGAGGCGAACACGCGCCGGCCGGGTATGCGGGCGGGGTCCGAGAATTCCGCGACCGATTCCAGGTGGCTGAGCGAGCGTACGTCGACCTTCTCGGCGAGCTGCCGCGTGGCGGAGGCGGGCAGGTCCTCGTCGTCGCGGACCTCGCCGCCGGGTAGCGCCCACCGGCCGGCGGCCGGCCCGAGCGAGTGCTGCCACAGCATCACGTGGAGCGCCGGTGCGGTGGAGCCGGGGGTCGGCCGGACCTGGGTCACCACGACGAGCACCTCGTGACCGGTGTTACACTGCATCATGTTTTCGATTGTAAGTCGAAAACGGGGCCGGTGGCGTATCGGCCCGGAGAAACGACCCGGGAGGGGGCAGCGATGAGCACTGCCACAGGACACGGCACGACGGTCGCGCCGCGGCCGGACACCACCGTCGGGCGGCTCGACTCGCCCCTGGCCGCGAGGATCCGCCATGACGGCTCGGTGTACACGGGCGTCGAGCCCGACTCGGAGTGGGCCGCCGAGATCCGCCGCCTCGCCGCCGAGCGCGACGCGGTGATCCTCGCCCACAACTACGAGGTCCCCGCCATCCAGGACATCGCCCACCACGTGGGGGACTCCCTGGCCCTGTCGCGCATCGCCGCGGAGGCCGAGCAGTCGACCATCATCTTCTGCGGCGTCCACTTCATGGCGGAGACCGCCAAGATCCTCTCCCCGGACAAGACCGTCCTCATCCCCGACGAGGCCGCGGGCTGCTCACTGGCCGATTCCATCACCGCCGAGCAGTTGGCCGAGTGGAAGTCCGAGCACCCGGACGCCGTGGTGGTCTCCTACGTCAACACCACCGCCGCGGTGAAGGCCCTCACCGACATCTGCTGCACGAGCTCCAATGCGGTCGAGGTCGTCGAGTCGATCGACCCGGGCCGCGAGGTGCTGTTCCTTCCCGACCAGTTCCTCGGTGCGCACGTCCGGCGCAAGACGGGCCGCGAGAACGTCCTCGTGTGGGCGGGCGAGTGCCACGTCCACGCGGCGATCAACGGTGACCAGCTCACCGCCAAGTCGGAGGCCCACCCGGGTGCCGAGCTGTTCGTCCACCCCGAGTGCGGCTGCGCGACGAGCGCCCTGCACCTGGCCACCGAGGGTGCGGTCCCCGCCGATCAGGTCAAGATCCTGTCCACCGGAGGGATGGTCGACGCCGCCCGCGCCTCGGGGGCCAGCGAGGTCCTCGTGGCGACCGAGATCGGGATGATCCACCAGCTGCGCAAGGCCGCGCCCGAGATCGACTTCCTGCCGGTCAACGACCAGGCCAGCTGCCCCTACATGAAGATGATCACCCCGGCCGCGCTCCTGCGCGCCCTCGTCGAGGGTGCCGACGAGGTGCACGTCGATCCCGCCACGGCCGAGGCCGCGCGCGGGTCCGTCGAGCGGATGATCGCCATCGGCAACCCGGGGTCGGGGGAGTGAGCGGCGCTGCACCCGGGGCCGACGACGACGAGCTCTTCGATCCCGACACCCGTGCGGACGCCCTGATCGCGGTCCGTCGTGCCCTCGAGGAGGACCTGCGATACGGCCCGGATGCCACGTCGCTGGCGACGGTGCCCGCGGACGCCCGTGCCACGGCCCGCCTCGCGACCCGATCCGACGGCGTCGTGGCCGGGCTGCCACTGATCGAGATGGTCCTGGCCGAGGTGCTCGGCCGGGCCGAGCCGGGGCGGGCGGATTTCTCGGTGACGCGCCACGCCCGCGACGGAGACCGCGTCTCGGCCGGCGACGTGGTGGCCGAGATCAGCGCCCCGACACTCGGTCTGCTCACCGCCGAGCGGACCCTGCTCAACCTCGTCTGTCACCTGTCGGGGGTGGCGACCGCGACCCGGGCGTGGGCCGACGAGCTCGCCGGCACGGACTGCGCCGTCCGCGACACCCGCAAGACCATGCCCGGCATGCGACTGCTGCAGAAGTACGCGGTGCGCTGCGGCGGCGGGGTCAACCACCGACTGGGCCTCGGCGACGCGGTGCTGGTCAAGGACAACCACGTGGTGGCCGCCGGCGGGGTGCTCCCGGCGTTGGCCGCGGTCCGCGAGCGCTTCCCCGACCTGCCCTGCGAGGTCGAGGTGGACTCCCTGGAGCAGCTCGACCAGATGTTGGACGCGGGCGTGGACCTGGTCCTGCTGGACAACTTCCCCGTCTGGCAGACCCAGATCGCGGTCCAGCGCCGCGACACGGTCGCACCGGGCACCCGCCTGGAGTCCAGCGGCGGGCTGACCCTCGACGCGGCCGCCGACTACGCCCGCTGCGGGGTGGAGTTCCTGGCCGTGGGGGGCCTGACCCACTCCGTCGCGGTGCTCGATCTGGGGCTGGACATGTGAGGTCCGCCCCACCGCCGCCTTCGGGCTCGGGCGACGGGCCGCTGTCCGCGTAAAGTCGAGGACCATGACGGGGTTCTGGGACTCAGGCGAGAAGAGCACGGCATCGGAACGACGATTGCAGCGGATGGAGGAAGCCCGCCGCCGCGTGGAGGCCGGGGAGAACACCTCGCCGCCGCCTCCGCCCGCACCCGCCAGGAGCACCCGGCCGACTCGGTCCGCCCGCACGGCCAAGGCCCCGACCGTCGATCCGCTCGCGGTGACCGGCGCGCAGTTCGCGGTGTGGCGCAGCGTCCAGCACTTCTGCAGCACCGACTCGACGCCCGACGCCCGCGGCGCGAACCTCGACCTCTTGGTCGCCTGGTCCGACTCGATCCAGCCGTTCCGGCTCCGGCAGCGCATCGTCGCCCGCCTGGACAACGAGGGCGCCTGGCTGCCCGTCTGCTACGCCAAGGACGGCGCCCGCGAGCCCATCACGCAGGCCCAGGCGGAGCGCTACCGGGAGGCCCGGATCGGTGAGACCACCCTGTCCGGCGGGGCCCAGAAGCCGCTCAAGGACACCGACCACCCGGACGAGACGCTCACCCTGTAGTCGGCCCGCCCTGCAGCCCACCCTGCACCCGGCCCTGTCGCGCCCCGACCCCGCCGGCCGGGGGTCAGCGGTCCCCGAGCGCGAACCGCCGCCCCTCGGGCTGCGGGCCCGTCGCGAGGACGATCTCCTCGGCTCCCGCCTTCGCGGCCGCCGCGTCGGTGGTCTCCTTGGCGGCGGTGACCTCGCCGTCGTCGTTGTTGTCATTGCCGTCGTCGTGGTTACCACAGGCAGGGTCCCCCTCGCCGGTGGCGCGGACCATCTCGCCGTCGCCGGGCAGGGGATCGACGGCCACGATCGTCCCCTCGTCCAGCAGGTCGATGATGGCCGTGCGCGCGGCCCGGGCGTAGCGCAGGTTCCGTAGGGCCGGGGTGTCGGAGTCGGGCGCGGACGGATCCACGTCGACCAGCCGCAGCGGCTCGCCCGATGGCGCCTCGTACGCCTCGCAGACGGATTCGACGAGCTCGTCGAGCGCCAGGCTGTCCCGCTCGCCGAGCTTGTCCACGATGATCATGCGGGCACGCTCCAGCGCCGGCGCCTCGGGCTCGGTCGCGGTGTCGATGGCGGTTCGGATGGTCTCGAGTGAGGTCATACCCCGAGCCTGCCAGCCCGGGCGACGACGTGCAGCCGGTCAGCAGGGCCGGTGGGCGTCGTGTACCTCCGATACCACCGTCACCACCACGTCCTCGATCTTCCAGCTCAGCTCCGCCAGCCTCCGGCGCACGTCCGCGAGCCGCTCGACGGTGATCTCCCGGCCGCGGGCCGGGACGAGGAACGCCTCGACGTGGAAGACGTGCCCCTCGTCGCGTATCCGCGCGCCGTGGTCATCCGCCCAGTCGACGCCCGCCAGCAGTTCGTCGATCCGGTACACGAGCGGGTGCGGGTCCGTGCCGTCGAACCGGGTGGGTCGCGCATCGGCGAGTCCCTCGATCGCCCCGCGCAGGTTTGACCACCCGTCCCGGACGATCGACGCACTCACCACGAGCGCCGCCACCGCGTCCGCCCACCACAGGCCGAGCGAGATGCCCAGCACACCGACGATGGTGGCCAGTCCGGTCTTCCAGTCGGCCCGGTTCATGTCGGCGTCGGCGTAGAGCACCTTGTCGTGCAGCGCCTCGGCGGGACCGGTCTTCATGCGACCGAGGATGAGCGGCCCGATGACGGACAACGCCATCACCGCGATCATCAGCCACCCGGACCAGATCACCTGCCCGCCGATCACCACGACCCCCATCGGCGGGCGTTCACGGGTCAGCAGAGCCGTTCCGGAGTCGACGACGAGGAACGCCCCCATCGCGAGCAACGCCACCCCCGCGACGAGGTGTGCGATCCCGACGGAGCGGTGCCTACCGTAGGGGAAGCGGGCGGTCGGCGGCATGCGGGAGACCCGGATCGCCACGAGGAAAGCGATCGGCGGGAGCAGCGACAGCGAGTCCTCGATCCACGCGGCCTTCATCGCCTGCGACTGACCCGACACCGCGTACACCGCGGCGACGGTCACGGTCATCACCGCGAGGGTGGCCCACTCCAGGCGGATCGCCCGGCGCAGCGCTTCCCGCTGCTCGACGGGCAGGTCGTCGCGACCGAGCCCCGAGGCCACGCCCGCCACCTCGCGTTCGCCCCGGCCCCTGTCCCGCTCGTCACTCACGATTCACCCCCGGCCTCGGCGAGGTAGGTCTCCAACGCCACCAGCAGCGCGTTCTCCCCGAGCGGAGTGGCCATCACCATCTTCTCGGTGTCCCCGTCCGGGGTGACCTCCTCGGTGTACGGCCTCGTCAGTGCGACCTCCTTCTCCCACGGCGAGTCGGAGGTCAGCCCACCCACGACCACATCGAGGTCACCGCGGGCCATCGCCATTGCCAGTTCGCTCTCCGCGCCCGGCGTCCACTCGACGTCCGCAGCGTGGGCTCCGGCGAAGCCGGTGACGAGGTCGACCTCCCGACCGGCGACGCGGCCGTCGTCGTATACCTCGGTCCACGGTGGGTTCTCCGACACGCCCACCCGGAGCACGCCGTCGGTGATGCGCGCGAGGCTGCCGTCGGTGTCCTTGGGTACAGGTCCGCCGCAGGCGGCCGCGAGGGTGGTGACGGCGGAGGTGAGAACAACGGCGACGACGCTGCGGGCGGTCGTCGACACCGGGCTGCGAGACGGACGACGCACGACGGGATGGCTTCGGACCCGCACGATTCCCCCTCCGCGTGGAGCAGTTCAGGACGAGAGTTCCACCAGGACGCCGGGGATCTCGGCCAGCAGTTCGCGGGCGAGGAAGCCGGTCGCACCGATCCGGGCGGACAATCGTTCCCCTGCCCGCCCATGGCTGTGGGTCGCCCACGCGGCGGCCTGGGCGGGTTCGGCGCCCCGGGCGAGCAGCCCGCCGATGAGCCCGGCCTTGACGTCACCCGATCCCGAGATCCCCAGCCCGAACGAACCGGTCTCGTCCCGCCAGAGTCGGCCGTCCGGGGCGGCGATCCACGACGTCGCGGTGCCGGTCACCACCACGGCCCCCGCGCGCTCGGCCAGCGCCACGGCGTGTCCCGGGGTGTCGGCCTCCACGTCGTCCTCCGGCACGTCGAGGGTCCGGGCGAGCTCTTTGGGGTTGGGGCTGAGGACCGCGCGGCCGTCGAGGTGGGCGAGTCCGCCGGGGTTCTCGGTGACGTAGGCCATCCCCAGCGCGTCAAGCACGAGGGTGGTGTCCAGCCGGGGCACGACGTCCGAGAGCAAGTCCACCGCTGCGACCTTCTCGCAGATCCCGGGGCCGAGCACCACGGCGTCACACCCCTCGGCGAGCTCGACGATCGTGTCCGCCCCCGCGGCGGTGAGTTCACCGGCGTCGTCCTCGGGCAGACCGATCGACTTCGACTCGGGAATGTGGATCGCCAGCGACGACGACACCGACCCGGCGGTGGCGATCTGTAGTTTGCCGGCCCCGCACCGCAGCGTCGCCTCGGCGGCCAGCAGCACAGCGCCCGGGGTGGACCTGCTGCCACCGACGACCAGCACCCGCCCGCGGCCCTCCTTTCCACCACCGGGGGAGGGGAGCGCCCAGTCCCGCAGCGCATGGTGCGTGAGGACCGACTCGCTGCTCACCTCGCCGCTCATCTCGCCGCCCCCTCGTTCCCTGAAGGCGACTCTCGCGTGGTGGGCGCATGGCCGCGCTCCACGGCCGTCGTGTCGGCATAGCTATGCAGCTCGAGCCCAGCGCTGCCGGGGTGGTGCCCCACCGATTCGTGCCGCCCCGGGCGGTGCTGCCTCGGTGCGAGCTGCCGCTGGCGATAGATCGTCACCGAGCAGTTGGGTAGCGGGTCCTCGCGGTCGACCCGGAGGACCTCCTCCTCAGCCAACTGCTCCAACGCGACCCGGAAACACATGATCACGGCCTGGTGGCTGAAGACGCAGACCCGCTCGCCCGCGTACTGCTGCCGGAGGTCCGTCAGCAGATACCGCACGCGCAGCAACACGTCGGTCCAGCTCTCACCACCCGGCGGGCGGTAGTAGAACTTGCCGATCCGGTCCCGTCGCTCTGCCTCCTCCGGGTACCGCTCCCGGATGCCGCGGCCGGTGAACCCGTCGAGGATCCCCAGGTCGCGCTCCCGTAGTCGCTCGTCGGTGAGCAGCCCGGGGCCACCCACCCCGCCGCCCGGTGCGGTGTCGCCGGCCGCCTCGAGCGCAGCCGTGGCGGTGTCCGCCGCACGGCGATAGGGCGAGGTCAGCCACACCGTCGGCCGGGCGTCCTCGGGCAATCCGCCGAGCCAGGCGCCCACTGCCCGAGCCTGTCCCACCCCCGACTCCGACAGCGGGGTGTCGGCATCACGGTGGTCCAGGTCGAGACGGTGGGCGCCGGCGGCACGGGCGTTGTCATTGGCGACGTTGCCCACGCTCTGGCCGTGGCGGACCAGGAGGAGTCCGGCGAGTTCCGTCACGGCTCGAGGACCACCTTCACGGCGCCGTCCTCCTTCTTCTGGAACATCTCGTACGCGCGGGGCGCATCGGCCAGTGGGAGCCTGTGCGTGGCGAAGTCGTCGACGCCCAGCGGGTCGTCGTCGGTGAGCAGCGGCATGATCTCCGGAACCCAGCGCTTGACGTTGGCCTGGCCCATCTTCAGGGTGATCTGCTTGTCGAACAACGTCAGCATCGGAATGGGATCGGCGGTGCCGCCGTACACGCCCGAGAGCGAGATGGTCCCACCGCGGCGCACGATGTCGATCGCCCCGTAGAACGCCCCGAGGCGGTCCACCCCCGCGTTCTCCATCATCTTCTTGCCGAAGAACTTCGGCATCAGACCGACGGCGGCGTGCGCAGCGCTGGCGATCGGCGAGCCATGCGCCTCCATCCCCACCGCGTCGATCACGGAGTCGGGCCCGCGGCCGTCGGTCATGTCGCGGATCGCATCGCCGATCTCGCCGGGAACGTCGGTCGGATCGAGGACCTCCACCCCCCGGTGGGCCTGACGGGCCCGGCGCTCGGCCACCGGGTCCACGCCGATCACACGGTGACCACGGTGGGCGGCGATCCGCGCGGCCATGTCCCCGATTGGCCCGAGGCCCAGTACGACGACCGTGCCGCCGTCGGGGATCTGGGCGTACTCCACGGCCTGCCACGCGGTGGGCAGGACGTCGGACAGGTAGAGGTAGCGGTCATCGGAGTGCTCGTGCGGCACCTTGATGTGGGTGTTCTGGGCCTGCGGCACGCGCAGGTACTCGGCCTGACCGCCGGAGACGCTGCCGTACAACTCCGAATAGCCGAACAGCGCGGCGCCCATACCCTGGTCTCGGACCTGGGTGGTCTCACACTGGGTGTTCAGGCCCTTGTCGCACATGTAGCAGTGGCCGCAGGAGATCTGGAAGGGCATCACTACGCGGTCCCCGGGCTTGAGCCCGGTCACCTCGGCGCCGACCTCCTCGACGATTCCCATGGGCTCGTGGCCGAGGATGTCGCCCTCGTTCATGAAAGGACCCAGCACCTCGTACAGGTGTAGATCCGATCCGCAGATGTTGGTGCTCGTGATCTTGACGATCGCGTCGGTGGGCTCCTGGATCTTCGGATCAGGAACGTCCTCGACGCGGACGTCGCGCTTGCCGTGCCAGGTGACTGCCTTCATGCGCGGGGCTCCTCTCTGGTCGTGCCATGCGCGTTCACGCATGCCTCCGACGGTAGTAACGGAGGGCAGCGTCCGCATCCGGTAACCGGGGGCCGCGGGTCGCAGGACGCTCAGGACAGCGCAGTGTGGTCGGGACATCATCGCGTTCGGGAGACCGTCGGCGAACCGGGGCTCTCGCTTCGCGATACCGGATAAAGTGATCGTCATTCAGATCGGATCGGTCGGTTACCCGACCCCGTCGCTGGTGGTGACCATGAGTAGTCCGCCCAACGGACCCGGCTGGGGTAACGAGGGGTGGGGGCACGCCTCGTACGGAGAGCCTCCGCAGGATGCGCGTCGCTCTCCGGTGGTCTGGGCGCTCGGCGCGCTCATCGTCGTGTTGCTGATCGCCCTCGCAGGCACTGTCGGGTACCTGCTCGCGTCCGACGACGACCAGCCGGGCGCGGCTTTCGCACCCACGACGACCCCCTCCGAAGCGTGGACGACGAGGCAGGGCGCCCCCTCGGCCTCGACAGGGAACGGCACGCGCGCAGGAGTGGCGGGGGTGGGGCCGTGCGACCCGGACGAGATCGCGGCAGAAGCGGGTATCACCCGCCGGGATGTGAACATCGATCGGTGCCTGGGCGACTGGGCTCTCGCTCATGTGGACGTTCCGGCCGGCGAACCGGCCGGGGACACGCAGTACATCCTCGGTCGCGCCGACGGAACCTGGAGTCGCTATACCGGTATTCCTTCGGGGATCTGCTCGGATGATGCGGAGGGTGACGGGATGCCCGCCGAACTGGCCGCGTTCCTGAACGAGTGCCCGCGATCTGAGGGCGCGGCGGGGGATCTGGGCCTGGCCACACCGATGTCGAGGCCGGCCTGCGATGGCCGGGGAATCGTGGTCCTGTATTCGGCTGTCACGCCGGGGGCCTACTCGGAGGAGATCTCTTCCGCGCTGTCGAGGCACCCGGGGGCGTCCTACCTCCGTACCGACATGGCGTGCCCGTCCCTGCGTTCTCGCGATGAGAACGGCAATGTCATCTACGCGGTCTACCGGCCGTCGGGGTACACGCGTGGGGAATTGTGCAGCGATGTGCGAGCGGTGGGTCCGCCCGCGTACGGCCGGTGGCTGGACACCACGAGCGACCCGACCGAGCTCGTCACCTGCTGACCCGGAGGTCGGCCGGGTCGGGGACGAGGTCAACGAATGAGCAGCGGAATGTGTTGTTCATCAGCGGTGTTGGCCCCGTGGTGGCCGAGCAGGGATGACTCCATCTTCTCGAGCTGTGTACGCGCGAGAATCACTCCTCCGGCGGCGATGCCGATGACGTCGCCCAGACGATCGGCGTGGTCTCGGTCGGGTCCGAAGAGGTGCTCGTCGAGTGCCTGGTCGCGACTGATCACCCGGGCGCGGCCGGCCAACTCTGATCGCCACGTGTCCAGGACATCGTCGGCCGATCCCGGTCGCGCGTAGACGTGTCGCACTCGGGGCTCGCCGGCAACGGTCTCGACGTCGGCGAGCAGCGTCGGCGTCGCGTCTATGTCGACAACGGTTTCAGCAGTGACCATCCCGTGGTCTGCCGTCAAGATGAGCCTGCAGTCGCGGGGCAGGTCAGTCGCGAGGTCCGCGACGCACCTGTCCACTGCGCGCAGGGACTGCAGCCACTCGGGAGACCCTGGCCCGTGGACATGGCCGATGAGATCGAGGTCGCCGAAGTAGGCGTAAGCGAACCGTCGAGCGCGAGATGGCTGACTGAAGGTGTCGAGTATTCCCTGGCGGACTTCGTCAAGGGTGCTCGCCGCCCGATAGTCGCCCCCCGCCCGGAACGCTGCGCGGGTCAGTCCCGACTCGCGGAAATCCTCTCGCATGACGTAGGTGACATCGACCCCGTCAGCGGCAAGCAGCTCTAGAAGGCTCGGCTGTTGTTGAACCTGTCGGGGCGGGAAGCGATCCATCGCCGAGGGGCCGCTCGACGATTCGACCGTCCACCGCAATGGATTGAACGACGCTGGCGGACCGCCGGACTCGCCGGAGATCCGGAAGCTGTATCCCACGATGCCGTGTTTGGAACACGGGGCACCCACCGCGAGGCTGGTCAGGCTGGTCGCAGTTGTCGAGGGAAAACCTGCGGAAATCATGCGGCTGGTCATCGCGGCGAGGGTGGGGGCCTCCTCGGCGTGCTGGCGGATGAGCTCCGCACCAAGCCCGTCGATGAGTACGAGTACTGCGTCCCGAGCCGGCGGTAAGTGCAGGGGGTTGCGTAGGTCAAGCCCCAGGGCCGCAGCAACTGACGGCATGACGTCGGCTAGTGAACCGTCAGACGGGTTGGCGGGGATCGCGCTCATCTCCTCACCATCCCCCAAAGACCCGCTCGGAGTGGGGGAAATCCGTGCCCCCAGGAGGTTCGGTTCACTCGGTGCGGCCCTCGTGGTGTCAGAAGGGCGGTGGGTCGATGAGTTCGTCGAGGCGTTCGTGGAGTAGGGCGCGGATGCCTTTTTCGATGTCGCTGTGGTGGGGTTTGTTGCGGGCCCACCAGCGGCTGGCGCTCTCGGGGGTGGCGCTGGCGGGGGTGGCTTTCTCGGGCGCGGTGTCCTCGGCCGCGCCGGCGCTGGAACCGGCGCCGCCTGAGCTCGTGCCGTTCCCGGTGCCCGTCCCGGTCCCGGGGGCGGGTGGGGCGGGGTCAAAGGTGCGGGCGCGTTCGGCGTTGCGGCGTTCGGTGCGGTGGCGGGCCGCGCGGCGCGACCAGAACGTCGGCTCGGCGTCGGCCTGCTCGTCACCGGTGGGCCCGGGGCTGCGGCGTTGTTGCCGGGTCCACGCCTCGGTCTCGGCGCGGGCCTGTTCGCGCCGGTATTCGGCGAGCGGGCCGGAGGGTCGGGTGAGCATGGTGGTGCCGTCCGGGGTGCGCACCAGCAGGGTGCCGTCGGGCTGCAGTTCGTAGATCCAGTCGGAGAAGGTCTTGAACCGGTGGTGCCGCCGGCACATCGCGGCCAGGTTGGCCTCGATGGTGTGCCCGCCCCGCTGGGGGTCGGCGTGATCGAACGGCACCACATGGTCCAGATCGCAGGCCTCGGCCGGGATTGCGCAGCCGGGGTGGCGGCAGGTGCCATCGCGCAGCCGGATCCGGCGGGCCAACTGGGCACTGGGCCGGTATTTCAGGGCGGCGCGGGCGTCGTCGGCGGCGCCGATGCGCGGGTCGATGGGTTCGAAGGTGGCTCCGTCGCTGGTGGCGAGCATGTCGAGCAGGGCCTGCAGGGCGGCCTGGCCGGTGCGGGCGAACTCCACCCGGGCGCCGCCGGCGTCGCGGGCGTGGTTGCCGGTGGCGATGACGGTGACCTTCGGCCGCAACGCCACCCCGGCACCCGGCGCGCCCGACCGGCCGGGGCGGGCCGCGGTGCCGGCCGGGGCGGCGTCGCCGCACACCAGAGACATCAGGGCGTCGGCGCGACGCTCGGCGATCGAGTAATCCTCGACCTCGCCAGCGCCATCACTGTCGGCCGCGCCGCCATCGCCGGCGTTGGCGGCGGCTTGGGCGTCGGCGTACGTGTGGTCTTTCACGCGGTGGTCGAGGGCCTCGGCCAGGACGGCCGCTTCCTCGGTGGCCAGGATCGCCGACACACTCGACATGCCGTCGACGCCCTTGTGGAACCGCACCCCGCGGGTGCGGGCCGCTTCCTGACGGCGCAGGCGGATGCCGTTCGCGTCGTAGCGGGCGATGATCGCATCGACGTTGCCGCGGATGGCTTTCTCGCCCATGCGCACCCCGCCCTCGATCGCGGCGAGATACTCCTCGACGACCTGCCGCTGCACCGCCTCGAGCACATCGACGTGGACGGTGGCCATCTGCGAGGCCAGGATATTCGCGGCCTGCAGATCCAGCCGCCCCTGCGCCATCGCGGACAGGATCGCCGGATACCGCAGGTGCAGATCGAGGGCGAAGGTGATCATCCGTTCGGCCCGGCCCGTCGAGATCGTCATCGCCGACACCACGTACCCGGCCGCGACATCGATCGGATCGAGCACGGCATGACCGGGCCGACACTCACCGCTGCCCGCCCCGGACTCCTCCCGGCGTTGGCATTCGACAAATAGCTCGTAACAGGCCACGAACCGGCGCGCCGCCGCACGATTCTCGCCCATCCACCCCTCCCGCGCCGCCGCCCGCAACCCCGACAGCGACACGGGCGCCGCGGAACCGGAACCGCCACCAGACGAGGAGGGGCCATCGGCCGCGGCGTCTTCGTTCCCGCCCATGTGCCCCACCCCCTGACCGTCCGGCTACCTGGTATCGAATCTGTGTTCTATGATACGCACGTACATTCGAACAGGCAAGGGTTTTTTCCGCTTCTGGCCTATCCATTGAATTGCAATCACCGATCGCCCATTTCAGCGAAATGTATGATCCACTCTTCTTGATTGCTTGGGGTGGATGCCCCGTAGACCCAAACTCGGAGGCGTTCCATGACCAAGACCATCACCTGTGCCGGAGCCGTGGCCGCCGCGCTCCTCGTCTTCTCTACGGGGGCCGCCGCCGCCCAGACTTCGGAAGCCACCGGCTCCGACTCCCTCCCGGGAGCATCGGAGACCGAGGGGGGCTATCTCGGCGAGGCTGGCGAGCTGCTGCCCGGTTCCGTTACAGGTTCTCTGCCCGGTTACGCCTCCGGACCGCTGGGTTCCACCGCCACCCTCGTGTGCAATCTCGGTTCGGCGGCCGGCGCTGCCGCCAACCTGATGGGCGTGCCGTTGCAGGTTCCGGTGGGAGTCATCTGCATGGTCCTCAACCCGGTCGCCGAGTCGGCGGATGCGCTGCTCGAGGGAGACGTCCAGGGTTCCGTCGGCGCGGTGGTGTCCGGTGTGCCGCTGGTCGGCGCGTCGCTCGAGGATCAGATTGACACCGGGTCCGCCACCGAGTCGGTGGAGGGGTCCGTGGGTGATCGACTGGGTTCTGTCTCCGAGGCCGCGCTGACTCCGGAGAACTGAGGCGGCTTCCGCGCCCCGCGCCCCCGCGCCCCGCGCCCGGACTCCAACCCCAAGGCCCTGGCTAAGGGGCGGGGTCGATCCGGGTGGTGGGCGTCGGCCTACCTAACGCTGCTGGCGCCCGAAGGCGTGCGGTTCGACGGGCTGCTGCGCCAGGGGTAGGCCCGACACCACGAGTCGGTAGGACTCGGTGACCAGCTCGGAAACCATGTCCGCGGTCAGCGTGCCGCCGGGGTGCAGCGAGATCCAATGCCGCTTGTTCATGTGGTACCCGGGCGTGATGTCGGCGTGCGCATCGCGCAGGGCCATCGAGTCCGACGGCAGTGCCTTGAGGATCACCTGACGCTCGCCGTTGACGACCGCGTGGAACATGAACATCTTCCCGCGGACCTTGAACACATCGAAGTCCGGCCCGAACGGGAACTCCAGAGTCGACGCGGGCAGTTCGCGGGCGCGCATCGCCGCGCACTTCTGGAGTTCCCGTCCGTTCATGCCGTCGACGCTACCGTCGCCGGCTCCGCGCCCGGCTCTGCGCCCGGGCGGGGGGACGCTGCGGTTCGCCCGGCGTGTCGTCGTCCCGGGCCAGCCGGGAGACGAGCGGGTTGGCGAGCGTCCCCGCGAACTGCAATGACCCGGCCTGATCGGTCAGGTCGACCATCTGCCGCGTATTACGCAACTGCAGGCGGTTAAGGCACGAGTGCTTGAACCGCGGAGCGAACAGCGCCTCCCAGGTGGGACGGTGCACCTCGCCGTCGTGCACCCGGCCGTCGTAGTCCCCGCCGTCGTGGTCCTCGCCGTTGTTCCCCTCGCCGCCGCGACCCTCGCCGCCGCGACCGCCGCCGGGAGCCAGGGTCTCCAGGCACTGCCGCGTCTCGTCCCAGAACTGATCCGCCTCGAGCACCCCGGCGACGTCGAGGATCGAGGCGAGGTGGCGCAGCACCCCGTCCATGACGTCGGTGTGGACGCTCAGTGCGGCTGTCTCCGCGTCCACCACGTGGCGGATCCGCTCGAGCCCAGAGGGCAGAGGCCGGTCACGCACCACGGCGACCTCCTCGCCGATGTCCTTGAACAGCGCCCGGCGCACGGTGTGGTCGGGGCCCATCACCACGATCACGTTCTCACCGTGCGGCATGAAGACCAGCCCGTGCACGAGCAGGCACCTCGCGACGGGCAGCACGTAGGCGTCGAGCAGCGCCCGGAGCCAGGTGCGGGCGTCCAGGCCCGACCGCTCGAGGTGCTCGACGGCGAGGGACCGCCCGTGCAGGTCCACGTGCAGCATCGAGGCCAGCGTGACGGCACGTTCTCCGGGGGCCAGCCGCGAAACGGGGCTCTCGCGCCACAGGGCCGCGATCATCTTGGTGTGCGGCCCCTCGTCCGAGATCCCGGCCGCGGCCGCCCGGTGGTAGGCGTCGCCGGTGTAGCCCACGGCGGCGACCTCCCGCAGGATCTGGAGATCCAGCGCGCGCAACACCGGATCCGAGGCGACGACCCCGGCCACCCAGTCGTTGACGGCCGGGGTGTCGCGCATGTACTTCGGCGACAGGCCGCGGGTGAACCCCATGTTCTGCACGGCGAGGGCGGTCTTGACGTAGCCGCGCTCGGGGTGGGTCACGTCGAAGAAGGTGCGGACGGACTGCTGTGGCCGGTACTCGCTGTCGGATTCGCCCAGGTGGACCAGGTCGTGGCGCGCGAGATCGGGGGCGAACGCCACCGCGACCTCGTGCTGCCACTGCCACGGGTGCACGGGCAGGATGCGGTAGTCGGCGGGGTCGAGGCCCAGCGAGCGCAGCTGGTCGTCGCACCGCATTAGCGCCTCGGTGCCGAACTCGCGCGCGTAGTGGTCGCGCTCGTCGAGGCCCGTGACGGTGGCCAGGTGGCTCAGGCCGCGGCGGGCTGCCAGCCACACCAGGCGGACGGTCGACGGGGCTTCGGGCGTGTAACGGTGACGGTCGGACAGACCCAGGCCCACGCGGCCGTTGTTGGCGACGAACCCGGGATGACCCTCGGTCATCGCGCCCTCGACCTCCTGCAGGCCCGCCTCCGCCAGCTGTTGTGCGGGGCGATCGCGGTGATGCAGGCAGAACGCCGCCGAGCCGAGCGTGGCCGCGATCTCCTCCAGGTAGGTCCCCACGAGCGACCCGGGGATCCCCAGATGGGGCGCGAGGGTGAGGATCAACTCCTGCGCGTCCGGCTCGACCGGGACGCCGTCGACCTCGCGGCACAGCGAGGCCTCGTCGATCGCCCAGTGCTCCAGCGGCAGCACCCGCGCGCGGAACGTCCACCGTTCGCTGCCGGCGCGGACCGCGTAGACATCGGGGCCGGCGTCGGTGTCAGTGGAGCGGGTGGGCGCGAGGAGCCGCTCGTGGGAGAACTCGGCCAGCGCCTTGGCGCAGAGGTGGCGGTGCGCGCGGCGCATGGCGTGACCGGTGAGGTGGGCGTGGGGTGGCAGTGCGACCGGGGGTGACGACGACGAGACCGGCATCGACGTCCGGCCGATCTCCGACTCGCGGAACGCCTCGGCACGACAGATGGAGAGCAGCGCCGTCTTGTCGGGCAGGTCGACGGGGCCGTCCTCGCGGAAGCCGGCGCGGGCGTTGAGCCGGTGCACGGCGGTGTTCCGGATGTCCGGCTCCACCACCACCCGGCGGGCCGGGGCGCCGAACAGCGGCACCTCGAACGCGGTCGAGCAGATGGCCCCCATCACGGCCGCGGACGTGCCGGGGACCGGCGTGCGGGTGGGCGCGACGAGCAGGTGCATCCCGAGGTCGCCCGGCTCGTGCGGGTACCGGCCGTCGAGTTCGACGACGTCCGGGTCGTAGAACACGGCCAGGCCCACACGTAGACCGTCGATGCGCACCATGTGCACCGACCGGTGCGGGCTCGCCGACCAGTCGGTGAGGAACTCCTCGACCTGCGCCGGGGTGGTACCCCGCATACCCCAGTAGGCGGAACCGGGATGGTCGAGCCACGCGTGCAGGGTGCGGACGGTGTCGTGGTCGAGGGCCAGTGGTTCCAGGGTGACCAACCCGGCTGGCGTGTGGACGGTGCTGGTGTGGACTGTGCTGGTGTGGACTGTGCTGGTGTTCATCGTGCCTCCTGGTGCCGGGCGGTCGGGGCGCCGAACTGCTGGAACGCGATCGACGACTCGATCGGGTAGACCTCGCGGCCGCAGATCCCGCGCAGGATGATGCTGTTGCGCATCGCTCCCATGCCCAGGTCCGGGGCGGTGAGCCCGTGGGTGTGTTCCTCCGCGTTCTGGACATGAATGAAGGAGTGTGCGCGGTCGACGGTGTGATCACGGGCCACCCGGTAGCGCCCGCGGCCGTCCCTGTCGATCTCTTCGGCGATCCCGTCGAGGAACCGCGGCGGCGTGGGGGAGTAGCCCGTCGCGAGGACGAGTCCCTCCGTGTGATGGGTCCACTTCCTGCCGGTGTCGGTGCAGCGCAGGTCCAGGCGCAGGGCAGCGCCGGAGGCGGTGGCAAAGTCGGTGGCGTTGCCGGGGTCGGCCTCCCGGTGGGCACGGTCGAGGGCCGTGGCGGCGGCCAGCAGCCCGGTGTCCAGGCCCCGGACCGAACGGCGGTAGAGCAGATCATGGATCTGGTTGATCAACTCGGCGTCGATGCCCTTGTACAACGAACGCTGCTCGCGCAGCATCCGGTCGCGCTGGTCAGGGGGCAGGTCGTGGAAATGGTCGACGTACTCGGGCGAGGTCATCTCGAGTGTGAGCTTGGTGTACTCCATCGGGAAGAACCGCGGCGAGCGTGTCACCCAGTCGACGCGCGGGCCGACGCCGGCGGCGGCGGAGAGCAGGTCGTGGTAGATCTCCGCAGCCGATTGGCCACTGCCCACCACGGTCACCGACCCCAGCGAGAGTAGGTCCTCCCGCCGGTGCAGGTAGTCGGAGGCATGGAGAGCCACCGTGCCGCCACCGTCGAGCGGGCCGGTGTCGATCGGCGACCACGGGGTCGTGCCGATCCCCAGCACCAGGTGGCGGGCGCGATAGGTCTCGGTGCCTTCGCGGGTGAGGGCGGTGACACGGTAGACGGGGGCCTCGTCGTCGTCGCCCGGTCCCTCTCGTCCCTGGTCTTCCCGTCGGACGTCGACCACCTCCCGCCCCCAGCGCAGGCCGCGCACCCGCTCGGCAGCCCACCGGCAGTAGGCGTCGTACTCGGCGCGCAGCGGCTGGAAATTCTCACGGATGTAGAACGGGTACAGACGCCCGACCTGCTTGAGGTAGGCGAGGAACGAATACGGCGAGGTCGGGTCCGCCAACGTGACCAGGTCGGCGAGGAACGGCACCTGGATGGTCGCGTCGTCGAACATGAGTCCGTGGTGCCAGGCGAAACCGTCGCGGGAATCGAGGAACACCGCGTCCAGACCCAGCGGCTCGGCCAGGCACGCCAGGCCCAGGTTGAACGGGCCGATACCGACGCCGAGCAGGTCGTGCACACGGGAGGAGCCCAGGTCAGTGCTCACGTCAGCACCCCCGCGGTCGTGGCCTCGCGTATCCCCTCGGCGAGGTATCGAGCGGCGTCGCGGACGTCCGTCAGCACGACGGCCACGTCCTCGTCTTCGAGGTTCGGATCGAGGACCGTCAGCTTGAGACAGGGCCGGCCGTCCACGACCGTCGACGCGACGAGCGAGCGTCCCTCCGCGAACAGCGCGTCGCGGACGGGGCGCACGAGGGCGTCGGCCTCGTCGTCAGTGAGTGCGCTGTCGGTGACGGGACGGTCGGGCGCGGTCACCGCGGGCCGGGGCCGGAAGAGCACCGTCGACAGGGCGGGGCGCCGCACCAACTCGAATTCCGGGTCGGCCTCGATCGTCCGGCCGACCCGGGCGGCCACGTCGATCGCCTCGTCGAGCAGACGGCCGATTCCGTCAGCGCCCAGCACGCGGAGCGTCATCCACAGTTTGAGGGCGTCGAAACGGCGGGTGGTCTGCAGGGACTTGTCCACGGCGTGGTCGTCGCCGTCGGCGGGGTTGAGGTAGTCGGCGCTCACGGTGGAGTGGCGGAAGCCCGAACCGTCGCGCAGCAGCAGCGCCGAGGCGGCCACCGGCAGGAAGAACGTCTTGTGGAAGTCCACGGTCACCGAGTCGGCGAGCTCGATCCCGTCGAGCAGGTCCCGGCGCGTCGGGGAGACCAGGAGCCCGCCGCCGTACGCGGCGTCCACGTGTAGCCAGACGTCGTGGTCGCGACAGACCCCACCGACCGCCCGCAGCGGGTCGATCGCGCCGTGGTCGGTGGTGCCGGCCAGCGCGACGACGGCCGCGACCTCGTCCCCGGCGTCGGCCAGCGCGGACAGGGTGCGGTCCAGGGTCGCGGGGTCCATCCGGTCGCCGTCTCCGGGCAGGGTGATGACCGCATCCGGCGAGAGTCCCAGCAGGCGGGCCGCCTTGACCACGCTGAGGTGGGCGTGTTCGCCCGTGACGATGCGCAGCCGGGACAGTCGGGCGCCGCGGTCGGCGTCCCGCCCCGCACCCCGGCGCCCGGGGGCCGGTCGGGCGAGACGGTCCTCGCGGGCGGTGAACAGGCCCTGCAGGTTGGAGGCGGTACCGCCGGTGGTGAAGACGCCGTCCGGGCGGGCGGTGGCGTCGAGATCATTGGCGTCGAAAGCACTGGCGTCGAAACCGATGAGCCCGGTGACCCAGTCGATGAGCCTCTGTTCGATCAGACACGCCGACGTTCCCTGGTCCCAGGTCTCCACAGCCGTATTGACCGATGTCGCGAGTGCCTCGGCGGCGACCGCCGGGATGGTGATCGGGCAGTTGAGGTGGGCGAGGTAGCGCGGGTGGTGGTAGCCGACGGCGTGGTCGAGGTAGAGCTCCCGGACCTCCTCGAGTGCCCTGTCCAGCGTGCCCAGCGGTGCGGCGAGATCGACGGCAGCGGTCTGCGCTGCCAACGTCGAGGGCGACGCGGACGAGCGCGGCGTGGTCCGACCGTCGAGATACCGGCTCACCTCGGCGGTCGCGGCAGCCAGGGCGTCGGCGTGGGCCTCCCGGTTCCGGCTGCTCAACAATGGATCGTTCACGGGTACTCCGACCTACTCGGGGACAGCGGCACGACCGAACGCTATGCAGGGTAGGCTTACCTAAACAACAACAGAGTGATATGAATCACGTTGTGGGACAGGTGAAGTGGAAATCTTTGACGTAACTGTTGCGTGGGGGGTTCGGATCCCGCTACGGTGACGCCCACCAAGGTAAGCCAAGCCTAAGTCGCCTGGGCCGGTTCCGGGCGGGCGACGTTCCACACCAGACGGAGACCCCATGACCGCACCCGCTGCACGATCCCGGCTGACGCTCGACGGACCAGATGACCCGGCGCGTCCGCGGGCCCGGGCGATCCTCGTGGTCCTCGCGGCCGTCGTGGCGCTCCTGGCCGTGCTGGCCGGGTGCTCGACCGGCGCCGTCGGCGACGGCGGGGACGCCGGCGCGGGAGGCGAGGTCGAGCGGCAGGGCGAGTTCCCCCGCACCATCGCGCACGCCTACGGCGAGACCGAGATCGCGGAGGCGCCCCAGCGGGTGGCCACCATCTCCTGGGTCAACGCCGACGTCTCCCTGGCGCTGGGTGTGGTTCCGGTGGGGATGCCCCGCAACTCGTTCGGCGCCAACGCGAACGGGTCCACCGACTGGTTCGACGCGGAGTTGGAGGAGGTCGGCGGTGACATGCCGACGCTGTACTCCGAGACCGACGGAATCAACACCGAGGCGATCGCGGCCCTTGAGCCGGACCTCATCCTGGGTGTCTACTCCGGGATGACCGCAGAGGAGTACGAGACTCTCTCGAAGATCGCCCCCACCATCGCGATGCCGGAGGGCGATGTCGCGTTCGGCACCGCCTGGCAGGACTCGACCCGGCTGATCGGCGAGGCCCTCGGCCGTTCCGAGGCCGCCGAGGAGCTCATCACGGACGTCGAGGGGCAGATCGATCAGGTCGCCTCGGACAACCCGGGAATCCGCGACACGACCTTCATCTACGGCACCGTCGACCCCGACGCGGCGGAGAAGATCTACGCCTTCACCGACGTCGACAACCGCCCCCGCTTCCTCGAGCAGCTCGGGATGGTCCAGGCGCCGGTCGTCGCCGAGGCGTCGAGCGGCTCGCCCGAGGAGTTCGCGGTGACCTGGTCACCCGAGCGCGCCGACGAGCTGGTCTCCGACATCCTCGTCACCTACGCCGCCTCCCCCGAGGTCCGCGAGGCCATCGAGTCCGACCCGCTGCTCGGGCGCATCCCCGCCGTCGAGGCCGGGCGGATGGTCGTGCAGACCGACGAGCAGCAGGTCCTCTCGATCTCCGCCTCCTCGCCCCTGAGCCTGCCGTGGGCGCTGGAGAACGTCGTGCCCGACATCATCGCGGCAGCACAGCAGGCCTGACGCGCGTGACCACTCCCGCGACGAGCACCGCCGACCCGCCCGCCCTCCCGGCGGGTGGGTCGGCGGTGCCGGCGGTACCGACCGTGCAGCGGCGCCACCGTGTCGTGATCGGCACGGTGGCCTCGTCGACGTTGCTCATCGCGGGCGTGGCACTCTCGCTGTTCGTGGGAGCGCGATCCGTCGACCCGGCGGTGGTGTGGTCGGTGTTGGCGGCGCTCCCGTCGCAGGTGTTCGCCGGTGACCTCACGGCCACCCTCGCCCCCGGGTCGGGCACCGGGATGGACGAGGTGGTGGTGGCCGCCCGGGTTCCCCGCACGATCACCGCGATCCTCGTGGGCGCCGCGCTCGCGGTGGCGGGCGCCGGGCTCCAGGGCGCCACCCGCAATCCGCTCGGCGACCCGGGCCTGCTCGGGCTGACCGCCGGCGCCGCGCTCGGCGTGGTGCTGGGGCTGGCCCTCGCGCCGGCCGCCGGCCCGTCCGCCGTCGCGTTGTTCGCGGTCGCCGGCTCCCTGGCCGCGGGCATGGTGGTGGTCGGCGCCGGTCGACTCGGCGCCGACTCCGGCACCGGACTCGTCCTCGCCGGGGCCGCCGTCACCGCGGGGTGTACCGCGGTGACCTCTTCGCTGGTCATCGCCCTTCCCGGAGTCCTGGACCGGTTCCGTTTCTGGGGCCTGGGCTCGGTGGCCCGCGCGTCCGCACCCGAGATCGGTACCGCCGCGCCGTTCATCCTGCTGGGGCTCGTCCTCGTCCTGGCCGGCGCGGCCACCCTCGACGCCCTCGCGCTCGGCGACGACCTGGCCCGCGGGCTGGGAGTGGGACCCGTCGTCGGGCGCGCCGTGGTTCTGGCAGGTGTGGTGATCCTGTCCGGGGTCGCCACCGCGCTCGCCGGCCCCATCGCCTTCCTCGGACTGCTCGTGCCGCACCTGCTGCGGCGGCTGGTGGGGGTGGGCAACCGCGTCGTCCTGGGCCTGTCAGTGATCGTGGGGCCGGTGGTCCTGCTGTTCGCGGACACGGTCGGGCGTGTGGTCGCCCCGCCCGGGGAGATCGCCGTCGGGGTGATGACCGTGGTGATCGGTGTGCCGTTCCTCATCGCCCTGCTCCGCGCGAACCGGGGGGTGGGCGGCTCGTGAGCCCCGACGTCCTCGACCGAACGGCCGGCCCCGCCAGCGGCTCCTCGACCCACACCGAGCCCGCCGAGACCGAGCGGGTCGTCCGCCACCTGTCGGCCCGCCGCCGCAGGCATGCGGCCCTCGTCGTCGTCGGCCTCGCGGTCGTCCTGGTGACGGTCATGGCGGTTCGCGTGCTGCTGGGTCGTTACACGGTGACCATCCCCGACTTCATCGCCATCCTCGGCGGGGCGACGATCCCCGGCGCCACGTTCGTGGTGATGGAGGACAAGCTTCCGCGTGCGGTCCTCGGCGCGCTCGCCGGCCTGGCGTTCGGCGCGTCCGGCGCGCTGTTCCGACGCGTCCTCGGCAATCCCCTGGCCAGTCCCGACATCCTCGGGATCTCCCACGGCGCCTCCGCCGGGGCCGTGGCCGGGATGGCGCTGTGGGGGCTGCGCGGCGTGGGGGTCGTACCCGCCGCGTTGCTGGGATCCGCCGTCGCGCTCGCGATCGTCCTGGCGGCCTCCGCCGGCCGGCGCACCGGGATCGTCGGCCAACGCTTCCTGCTCGGCGGAGTGGCCGTCGCCGCCCTCGGCACCGCCGTCGTCACCCAGCTCATCGCGCGGCTCCCGCTGACCGGAGCCCAGGAAGCGGCCGTGTGGACCGTCGGATCGCTGTCCGGGGCGTCGGGGGAGCGCATCGCCTGGCTCGCCGTCGCGCTGGTGGTCCTGCTGCCGCCGGGAATGTGGCTGCACGCCGCGCTCCGGCCCGCCGAGTTGGGGCCCGAGCTCGCCGTCGGCCTCGGGTCCCGCCCGGTCCCCACCCGTGCTGCCGCTCTGGGGGTGGGGAGTCTGCTCGCCGCCGCCGCGACGGCGGTGGCCGGCCCGCTCGCGTTCGTCGCACTGCTGTCCACTCCCGTCGCCGCCGCGCTCGGCCGCGGACGTCCACGTATCGGGGCGGCGGCGTTGACCGGCGCCGTGATCGTCGTGGCCGCGGACATCGTGGCCTCAGAGGCGTTGGGGACGGTCGACCTGCCCACCGGCGTGGTGACCGGCGCACTGGGCGCCCCCGCCATGCTGTGGATCCTCCTGCGTTCGAGAAAGGCGGCCTGATGAGCATCCCCGCGCCCGTCGCGTCCGTGACCCCGGCCCTGCCCATGGACCTCGGCCCCGAACCCGAACCGGCCTTCCGCTTGCGCGGCCTGACCCTGGGCTACGGTGCCGACCCGGTTATCCGCGACCTCGACCTGGACCTCCCCGCCGGACGGACCACCGTGCTCATCGGTGCCAACGGCTGTGGCAAGTCCACGATCCTGCGGGCCCTGGGGCGTCAGCTGCGCCCGCTGTCCGGGTCGATCGAGACCGACGGCCATCTGTTGTCCGAGGTCCGTGCCCGCGAGCACGCGCGGTCCGTGGCGTTCCTGCCGCAGTCCCCGCTGGTGCCGGAGGGACTCACCGTGGCCGAGCTCGTCGCGCGCGGCCGGCACCCACACCGTCGGTGGTGGGGAGGGGGCGACGACGACGACACGGCCGTCGCCGAGGCGCTGGCGATGACCGGCACCGCCGAATTCGCCCACCGGCGGGTCGACGAGCTGTCCGGCGGCCAACGACAACGCGTCTGGGTCGCACTCGTGCTGGCCCAGGCCACACCCACCCTCCTGCTCGACGAACCGTGCTCGTTCCTCGACCTCGCGCACCAGCTCGACGTCCTCGATCTCGTACGCGACCTGCCGCTGCCCGCCGGCCACCGCGACCACGGCACCGGCCGCCGCACCGTGGTGGCGGTGTTGCACGAACTCAGCCTGGCCGCGCGGGTGGCCGATCACCTGGTGGCGGTCGCCGAGGGCGGCGTGGTCGCCGCGGGCCCGCCCGATCAGGTGATCACCCAGGAGACCTTGCGTCGCGTGTTCGACCTGGACGCCGACATCATCACCGATCCGGCCACCGGCCACCCCGTGGTGCTGCCCCGGGGACGACGAAAGGGGACCACATGACCGCTATAGCCGTAGAGGCACCGATCGTCGTCTCGCAGACCCGCGTCATCGACGCCCGCCCACTGGGGGAGTCGTTCGTCCGCCTCGTGGTGGCCGGGCCCGGCCTGTTGCGGTGGTCCGCCGACGTGGTGGACCCGGGCACCGTCCGTGATGCCTACATCAAGGTCATCGTGCCCCCGCCGGGTGGCGGCGGCGCGATCCCCGACGCCGACGCGATCCGCGACTGGCTCGCACTGCCCGAGGGCGAACGCGGCTGGATGCGCACCTACACCGTCCGCCGCGCGGACACCGTCGAACTGGATGGGGAACATGTTCCCGCACTGACGGTGGACATGGTTGTCCACCCCGGGGGCGACGAGGGGCCGGGATCCGCCTGGGCGCGCTCCGTACGTCCGGGCGACACCGTGCACATCGCCGGACCCGGGCGCGGGCACGCGCCGTGGGCGGCCTGGGCGCCCGGCCGCGCCGAGCGTGTCGTGTGCGCCGGTGACGAGACCGCCGCGCCGGCGCTGCTGGCGATCGCCGAGGAACTCGCCGCGGAACGGGCCACAGCCGGCTCGGTGACGCGGCGTCGGGTACAGATCATCGTTGAGGTGCCCACCCACCGCGATGCCGTGGCATTGGCAGAGAGTGCTCCCGACTTCGTCACGGTGCTGCCGAGGGAGGGGGAGCCCGGCACCGCGGTGGCCCGTCGGCTGGCGGGCGTGTTGGACCTGGGCGACGAGTGTGTGCGGACCGTCCTGGGTGGGCGCCGACCCGCGGAGCGCGAGTGGCAGCCGGCGACCGCCGTCTCCGCCGGCCAGCCGTATGTATTCCTCGCCGGAGAGGCGGGGCTCGTCCGTGCCATGCGCCGCCTCGCCGTGGACGCCGCCGGGGTGCCCAAGGAGGCCGTGGCGTTCATGGGGTACTGGCGGCGCGGCGCCGCGGAGTGCTGATCGGTCCTAGGCGCCGCGGTCGGCGGGCGGGTACGACGGGTCCCGCAGCGCCCTGAGGATGTGCGGATAGCGCGACCCGGGAAGACGGTTCGCGATCGGATCGAAGTGCAGGTTCTCGTCGTCGTCCTCCCACGAGTCCACCGTGATCCGGCCCAGCGTCTTCCACTTGCCGAGCGGCGTGGCGTGTTGCAGGGTCCACGTGCCGCCGTCGCCGGTGGGGATCGCGGCCAGCAGGAGCGGGCGACCGGCGATGAGCACCGGGAACATGGACGTCATGGTGCGGCCCATCGTGCGCCAGCCCGGGGTGAGGACGTATCGGCTCAGCGGGCCCGTGCCGGTGCTGGCCAGCAGGATGTCCACCGGCCTCTCGGCGTGGATGCGGACGGCCATCCCGCCGATATCGGGCACCGCGTCCGGCAGCCCCACCGCGCGGGAGAACCGGATCGTCGCCGGCCAGCGGCCCGTCACGTCCAGCAGGGACGACCCCGTGCGACCGACCCCGGTCACGCTCAGCGTGGCCTCGGCGATCACACCCTTGGGGTGCAGCGCCTTCGGGCGCGCGAGTCGCGCCACCGCGGCCACGGCGCCGAACGCGGACCCGGCCAGGCTGGACAGCGGGGCCGAGCGCAGCGCGACCTCCTTCGACTCCGTCGTGGTGGGCACGAGAGCGGAGGACCGGGGGGAAGAAGGCTCGGCTGGAGAGCTCGCTGCGGCGTCGTCGCGGCCGGCATTCCGGGTGCGTCGGGACATGGCCCCACGATACGCAGCGGTGCCGGGGACGGCGTCCGCATCCAAACGTCGGTCGGGTTCAGTCGTCCACGCCCCGGGCGGCCAACGCGTCGCCCAACTGGTCGGCGGTGGTGAGCGCGCCGAGCACGGTCGGTACGACGAGCGCGCGTATCGACATGCCCAGGCCGCGGGCCTTGCGGGCCTCGGTGACCTGGCGAAGCCGACGCGCGAGCAGGGGGATGGCGCGGATGGTCAGTACCAACACCAGCGCGATCCGGTCCGGTGAGACACCGACGTGCCGCAGCGGCTGGGCGGCCCGCGTGACGGCGTCGAGCATGTCCGAGACCCGCGTGGTCAGGGCGACGAGGCCCGCCACGGTGATGGCGACCAGCAGGGCGCCGCAGACCCGTAGGGCGGTGTCGAGGTCGGCGACGATCCACTGGAGTACCAGGATCGCGATGAGCATCGGCAGCACCGGGCGGACCTGGTCCCATGCCGCCCGCGGACGGATCCGTCCGATCGCGTACAGGACCGCAGTCACCCCGAGGGCGGGCAGCACGTGCCAGGGCTGCCGTATCGCCAGGGTGGCGACGAGGATGAGCACGCACACCAGCAGGATCTTCCACCCTGCCGGCAGTCGGTGCAGGAGCGAGTTCCCCGGTTGATAGGTGGCGAACACCTAGGCCCCCGGCCCCGAATCCAGCGCGATCCGCCGGTAGCCCGCCAGCGCGGGGCGGGGGGCGTCGTCGATCACGACGCGACCGCCGTCGACGACCAGCACGCGGTCGAAGTCGGCGACGAGGTCCAGGTCGTGCGTCACCACCACGAGCTGCTGCTCCAACCCGGCGAATGTCTCGGCGACCAGCGCCCGGTTGCGCAGATCCAGCAGGGTCGTGGGCTCGTCGGCGACCACCACGGCGGGTTCGATCACCAACACCGCGACCAGAGCCAGTAACTGCTTCTGGCCCCCGGAGAGGAGGTGGCACGGATGTTCGGCATGGCCGGCCAGGCCGTAGGTCTCGAGCACCTGCGCGACTCGTCGTCGTCGCTCCTCCCGGTTCAGACCCGAACGGCGCAGGGAGAAGTCGACGTCCTCCTCCACGGTCGGCATGACGATCTGGGTGTCCGGATCGGTGAAGCAGAAGCCCACACGGCGACGGATCGCCGCGCCCTTGCGGCGGGTGTCGAGGCCGTCGACGGTGACCGTCCCGGTGGTGGGGACCACGAGGCCGTTGATCATCCGCGCGAGCGTCGACTTGCCGCCGCCGTTGACGCCCACGATCCCGATGCGTCGCTCGGTGAGGGTCAGGTCGACGTCGGCGAGGACGGTCCGGTCACCGTAGGCGTGGCCGACCCCGTCGAAGCGGATCTCCGTGCTGGTCACTTCCGGCGCAGCGGCGCGATCAGGCCGGGACGTGCCTTGTGGACCTGCGTCGCGACGATCGCCGTGACGACCGCCTTGACCAGGTCACCCGGCAGGAACACCGTGTTGGCGGCGATCGCACCGCCGAGCGTCAGTTCGGTGCGGAGCAACATGCCGGCCACCCCGACGGCATAGATGACGACGATGCCGCCGAGGATGTTGATGAGCAGTCCCGGGACGAGCCGGTAGCGCGGCATGATCCACGCGGTGAGCAGGCCGATCACGATCACCGCCGGGATCCAGCCGATGAGGAAGCCCGCGGTGGGTCCGGCCAGCGAGGTCAGGGTCGTGCGGCCGCCCGCGAGCACCGGCAGCGCGAGGCCGATGACCATGACCGCGAGCACCGACAGGGCGCCCTTGCGCCAGCCGAGCAGTGAGCCGGCGAGCATCACGCCGAGCGTCTGCAGGGTGATGGGCACACCCGCCGAACCAATGCTGATCTGGCCGGGCAGGCCCAGCACCACGATGAGAGCGGCGAACACCGCGATCTGGGCGAGGTCTCGGGTGGCGCTACGGGCCGGGGCCCGGTCGACGGTGGTGCTCACTGGACTCCTTGGCTCCGCGGGTGCTGCTCGACAGCCTGATCCGGTCCATTGTCGCGCGTGTCACGTCGGATGGCCTCATCGGGCTCCGGCGCGTGCGGTCGCCGGCCGGAGCGATGCCGCATAAAGTGACTCAGATCACAGTCGGGCGAGCGGGGGGCGGTGCGTCATGGGTCGAGCACGAGACGGACTCGGAGCCCTCACCGTCGCACTGCTCGCCGCTCTCATGCTCACGGTGGTGTCCGTCGTGCACTCGCCGACGACCGCCGGTGCCACGCCGTATTCGGTCTACCTCGATGTCCCGGCCGACAACGCCGACGGCGAAATGGCGGGCGGCGTCTCCACCGGGATGACCACCGACGTGGCCGAGCTCCGGGCCGCGCTCGACGTGGTTAGGGCTGCCCGTGTCGCCCCGGAGAGGTACTCGACCCTGGCGCGCCAGTACTGGTTGGCGGTGGGGGCGGAGAACGCCGACATCGACCTGGAGCTGTGGGAACCCGCCCGGGGGTTGGCGGCTAACCTCGACACGGTCGACAAGGTGTACGTCAACTACCTGCGCCTGTACAACTCCCACGACGGGTACTGGTGGGCCGGGATGGCCGGGCTCGCGGGGATGTCGTTCGCCGCCGGGTTCTGGGACCTCGACGACGTCGGCGGGGTGCTCACCGTTCCCGGGGTGCACGAGGCGGGGCTCGGGGTCGGGGGAGCGATGGCCGGGCTGCCGTGGGAGGTGGCCCGCGAGATGCCGCGCGACGTCCGGCTGCTGGCCACGGTCGGCCCCACACTGCGGCAACCCGACGTGGACTGGTACCTGCACCGACTTCTCGTCATGCAGCGGCACATATTCACGGACATGATCCCGGTGCACGAGGCCTACGCCGCGGGGGGCCTGCCCGCGGTCGAGGAACTCGCCGCGGGAGGTGCGTACGACGACTATGCGCTGGAATCCTGGGGGATGCTCGACGAGGGATCCCCCGACGGCCTGTCCGAGGCGCTGCTGCGGATGGCGTCCCGGGAGCAGAACCAGATCATCGCCGACCAGTGGGATGCCACCGCCTCCGGTCGCGGCGACGTCGGCCGGGTTCTCACCTACATCACCACCGTCGGCGGGGCGCCCGACATCCCGGGCGCCCGCACGCTGGGGCGGTTCCGACCACTCTCGGTCCGCGCGGAGGTGGGCGGTCAGCCGGTGGTCGCCCACACGCCGCTCCCGGCCTTCAACTGGGCCGACCGCGTACCCCGGTGGGAGTACATCGAACAGGACCTGGTGCCGGCGTACCGCTCGCTCGTCCGCGACCGCCCCGACGAGGCGCCGCGGTATCTCGACGTGGGTTTCCGTCCCCGTGCCGAGCAGAACCGGATCCTGGTGCGTCTGCCGGAGTTCGCCGGTCAGATGACCACGGGGTGGGCGGTCGTCCCGGGGCGGTAGGGGAGGACGATCACAACTCCCGGCAGGGCGACCGACTCGCCTGCTCGGAACCGCCCCTCGCCCTCGTGCCCGACACGATGCTGACATCGTGTCGCGAAGATCACCGGGCCGGTGCCGCCCGGATGTGCGCCCGCTCGCCCTGCCGGCCCACCAGGCTGAGGAACTCCACCGGGCCGGCGCTCGTGGCGCCGAACCAGTGCGGGGTGCGGGTGTCGAACTCGGCCGCCTCGCCCGGCGTGAGGACGAGATCGTGCTCGCCGAGGACCAGTCGGAGCCTGCCGTCCAGGACGAACACCCAGTCGTAGCCCTCGTGGACGTGGAGGTGGGGCTCGTCGTCGTCACTGCCGGTGGGGAGCACGAATTTGTACGCCTGGATTCCGCCCGGTCGGCGCGACAACGGGATCACGGTCGCGCCGTGGTCGGTGGCGATCGGCTGCAGCGTCACCCGCGGGTCACCGGTCGGCGGGGCGTCGACGAGCTGATCCAGGGTGACGCCGTGTGCCCGCGCCAGCGGCAGCAGCAGTTCGAGGGTGGGTCGGCGCTGCCCGGACTCGAGTCGCGACAGCGTGCTGGTGGAGATGCCGGTGGACTCCGCCAGGGCGGTCAGGGTGAGGTCGCGGCGTTGCCGGAGGGCCCTCAGCCGCGAACCCACGGCGTCGAGGGTGCGGGCGGTCGGATCGGTCATGCGCCGAGTTTGCCAGACTGGCAAGGTTAGTTGCGACACCCGGGTGAAGGGACCATCGTCGAGGGGGACGAGGCCCGGAACCGGTGGCCCGGAGAGCGGAGGTCGACAGATGGACTCGGACGATCGGGAACTGCGGGATGTGGTGGTGGTCGGTGGCGGGGCGGCCGGCCTGAGCGCCGCGCTGACGTCGGCCCGCGCCCGCCGTCGGGTGACGGTGGTGGACGCCGGCGAGCCGCGCAACGCTCCCGCCGAGGGTGTCCACGGGCTGCTCGCCCTGGACGGGGTGAGCCCGTCGGACCTGCTCGCGCTAGGCCGCGCGGAGGTCGGACGGTACGACGGCGAGGTCATCGACGGCGAGGTCGTGGACACCCGCACGGCCGGGCACGGCTTCGACGTGATCCTGCGCGACGGTTCGGTACTGCCCACCCGCACGCTGCTCATCGCGACCGGGGTGAGCGATGAACTCCCCGACATCCCCGGGGTCTCCGAGCAGTGGGGGCGCGGCGTCCTGCACTGCCCGTATTGCCACGGTTGGGAGGTGCGCGACCAGCGGATCGGCATCCTGGGGACCCATCCGATGTCCGCGCACCAGGCCATGCTGTTCCACCAGTGGAGCCGGGACATCACGTTCTTCAGCGGCGGTCGCCCGATCGACGAGCAGGACCGGGTCTCCCTGGCCGCCCTGGGCATCCCGATCGAGGAGCGAAGGATCTCGGGAGTGGCGGCCGACGGTGGGCGGGTGGTCGGCGTGGAGGTCGACGACGACGAGGTGATCGATCTGGACGCCGTGGTGGTGGCCACCCGGTTGACGGTCGGGGTCGAGCCGTATGCGGCCATCGGTCTGGAGGCGGTCGATCACCCGGTCGGCACGGTCATCCCGACCGACGAGATGGGCACCACCCCGGTGCCGGGGGTGTGGGCCGCGGGCAACTGCGCCGATCTCATGGCGCAGGTCGGAGCCGCCGCCGCCCAGGGGGCCCGCGCCGCGCAGCAGATCAACGCCTCGCTGATCATGGCCGACCTCGAGAAGGCGATCGAGGTGCGCGATGGCACACGAGTTTGACCGCGCCTACTGGGACGACATCTGGGCGGGTGCCGGCGGCAGCGTCGGAGACGACGACGGTGACCGCCCGTCCGCGATGGCCGCGAACCCCCCGAACCCGCACCTGATCCGGGAGGTCTCCCGCCTCGTCCCCGGGACCGCGCTCGAGGCGGGCTGCGGCGCCGGGACCGAAGCGCTCTGGCTGGCCTCGCAGGGCTGGCAGGTCACCGGGGCGGACATCGCCGCGGAGGCGTTGACGATCGCCGCCCGGCGCTCGGCGGAGCTCGGGCTGTCCGGCCGGGTGTCGTGGGTGGAGGCGGACCTCTCGGCTTGGGAGCCTCCGGCGCGGTACGACCTGGTCACCACCCATTACGCCCACCCGGCGATTCCGCAGCTGGACTTCTACGAGCGGCTCGCCAGCTGGGTCGCCCCTCGCGGCACGCTGCTCATCGTCGGGCACCTGAACGACGCCGGGCATGGGCGGCACGGCGGGCACGTGACCCACGCCGGGCACGACCGCTGCGCCCATCCGCCGGCAGAGGCCGGTGTCACCGCGGCGTCCGTCACCGCGCGGCTCGAGGCCGACCGGTGGGAGATCGTCACCGCCGAGAAGGCCTCGCGCGAGATGCCGGGCCACGGCGGCGCGCCCGTGGCGGTCCACGACGTCGTCGTCACAGCCACCAGGAGGCCCTGAGGCGGTGGGTCGCGGCGTGTGGCCGACCCGCGCGACGGTGGCGAAGGTAGTTCTTATACATGGCCCGTGTCACCCCCGCTCACCCCGTCTACGGACATCCCACCGAGGAGAAGGTGGTGGACCTCCTCCGCGACCAGCTCTCCGACGACAGCCTGATCGTCGTGGGTCAGCGGGTGTCCACATACGAGAAGGAACACGAGGTCGACATCCTCGTGGCGATGCCCGGCGCGGGGATCGTGGCGATCGAGGTCAAGGCCGGGCAGATCGCGATCGAGGACGGCCGGTGGGTTCAGGGCAGCGGCACCAAGAAGGTCACCATCGACCCGGTCGCCCAGTGCCGCGACGCCCTCTACGCGTTGCGCGGGTACGTCAGTGAGGATCCGCGGTGGCCGGATCAGCTCCAGCGCTGGACCCACATGCTGGTGTTCCCGAACGCCTCGATCCCCGCCGATTTCGCCAGGCCGGAGATCCCGCGCGACCGGATCGTGGACCGCGATCAGCTCGACGACCTCGCGATGATCGCGTTCCGGTTGGCCCGTGACTCGGGCCCGGCTGACCGTCCGTTCCTGTCCGCGGACACCGTCGACCGGCTGTCCGAGATCCTCGGAGGTCGGGGGCTACCCCAGCGCGACGTGGTGGCCCGCGCGGCCGAGAACGCCGACATCGCCGACGCGCTCACCCGTGAACAGTCGGTGCTCCTGCGGGCGGTCGACGCCCTGCCGCGGGTGGAGATCCGGGGCGGCGCGGGCAGCGGTAAGACCTATCTGGCGCTGGAACAGGCTCGACGGTTGTCAAGGGACGGGCAGCGCGTCGCATTGATCTGCTACTCGCACGGGCTGGCCAGCTACCTCAAGCGGGTCACCAGCGGATGGAAGCGCCGGGAACGACCCGCGTACGTCGGTGAGTTCCACGCCCTGGGCGTCGAGTGGGGCGCGCCGGTGGGCCCGGACGAGCGGATTCGGTCCACGGAGACGGTGCGGTGGTGGGAGGAGGATCTGCCCGGGTTGATGTCCGACCTGGCAGACGAACTGCCCGACGGCAGGCGCTTCGACGCCGTGATCGTCGACGAGGCCCAGGACTTCGCCGACAGTTGGTGGCAGCCGGTCGTCGGAGCGCTGCGTGACAGGGAGAACGGTCGGCTCATGATCGTCGGCGACGCGGGCCAGAGTGTGTTCGAGCGTGCCGGCCGCCCGCCCGTGGACCTCGTACCGCTCGTGCTGGACCACAACCTGCGCAATACCCGGCAGATCGCCAGCGCGTTCATGCCGCTGGTGGGTCAGCGCATGGAGTTGCGCGGCGGCACCGGTCCCGCCGTCCGGTACGTGGAGGTGCCGGAGGGCGCCGATCCCGTCGCGGTGGGTGACGACGAGGCGATGCGACTGCTCGACGAGGGGTGGGAGCCCCGCGACGTGGCGTTGCTGACCATCGGCTCGCGTCACCCCATGCAGGTCGAGCTCCAGGAGGATGGCAACGACGCCTACTGGGAGACGTTCTGGGACGGCGAGGACATCTTCTACGGTCACGTCCTCGGCTTCAAGGGTCTCGAACGACGTGCCGTGGTCCTGGTGTGCAACAGCTACGAGGGCATCGACCGCCTCCGCGAGCGCATCTACGTGGGGCTGTCCCGGGCGACGGACGTACTCGTGGTGGTGGGAGAGATCGACACCTGAGCTCTCGCGGACGACACCGGCCGCCCCGGCCTCGAGGGGAGGCCGGGGCGGCCGGGGCGCGACGGAGTGGTGGATCAGCTCCCGAGGTCGGTCTCGCCCTCGACGAGCTCGGCCTGCTCGGACCTCTGGTTGCCGTGCGAGACGGCGATCTTGCGCGGCTGGGCCTCTTCGGCCACCGGGATCACCAGGCGTAGGACGCCGTCGGTGTAGTCGGCCTCGATCTTGTCGGTCGCCAGGCCCTTGCCCATGGCGAGCTGCCGGGCGAAGGTCCCCGACTGCCGCTCGTGCATGAGCCACTGCGCGTCACCCTCGGCAGGCGCCCGCCGCTCGGCGCGGACAGTGAGGGTGCGGTCCTCCACGTCGATGTCGATGGTGGAGGGGTCGACCCCCGGCATATCGATGAGCCCGACGAAGCGATCGCCCTCCTTGTAGAGGTCCATCGGCAGGGAAGTCGAGGCGGTGGCGCTGCGGAGCCCCTCGCCCAGGAGGCGATCGAGCTCACGGAACGGATCGAAACGGGTGCTGGTGGCCATGATGGTCTCCTTCTGGGCTGATCGGTGTACGCCCGGTATCTCCGGGGTCGCACACGGTTCAACCCTCGAGCGGAGTTGAGTATTCCCGACTCAGGTCGACATTTTTCGGTTGAGTCCGCTCCGCTCAGCCCGGAGGCCGACGTGGTTCACGGGAAGGCCGGCTTCGGTGGAACCGGAGGGGTACCTCGCGCCGTCACCCCGAGTAGGAGAGGCTCGGGCGCCCACCGAGAACGGGCGTCCACAGCGTGCTGACATCGGGGCGCGCTGACACCGGGCCACGAGGACGGAGAAACGGATGACGGTTCACTAGACGGAACGAGCCGGGTCGCGGGGGACCAGGGACCGGCTATCGCCGACCTCGATCGGCGCGACTGCGGTGGTTCTCTTCCTGGGGCGGGTGCCTCGGCTATGGCCTGGTGGAGAGCCCTCGCGTTCGAAGGTCAGACGATGCGGGGTCCGATTCTTCTGAGGTGTTCGTCCTCCTGACCTTCAGCGTGATGTTCTTCGTCGCGGCCGATCTGACGGGGGCGATTCTTCTCTGGCATCTGAAGTGGGGTGAACGAACCATCATGAGGACTCGTGCCGCGGTGGCGGGACTGATCATCGTGTACGGCGCGGCGTCCACCACGACGCTCGCCCTCATCGCGGCGTCCGAGTGGGCGCTGGGTGCGATCCTGCCGGGGGCGTTCACCGCCTATGCTCTGTATTTCACAGTCCGCGAGTGGCGCGGGTACCGCGTCCGTCGGGACCGGCGGGACAGTGCCCACGCCGGGGAGTCGTGAAAAGCTGTGCCGACAGCCGTCACCGGTTCGCCCCCGAAGAGCTCCACGATGGGATACGCGGGGAGCGTCAGTTCGGTGGGGTGTCCGAGACCACCACCCAGGTGCCGTGGATGTGGATTGCCGCGACATCGGTGACCCGGTCGTCGATCAAGTTCGGGGGCGCGTCGTCGCCGCTGCGCGCGGCCCTGTACATGAACGGCGCGCAGACCACGAGGACAGTGACGACGACGATGCCAGCGATCGCCCTGAGGAGTGTCCGCGTGCGCTTGAGGTCGAAGAGTGCGGCCGATCTTTGGGTAATCGTGGGCCGACAATCCGAGGGCGTGATGTGCCGCAACAGTCCTCAGAAGTGAGATAAACTAAATTTCTACTGCGGGCATTCAGCGGCGCACGGACCTCTCAGGACTCGCCATGACCCACAACCAGCCACCCGGATGGAATAACCCCCCGAACTGGGACGCCTCGCCCACCGAGCAGTTCAGGCCGGTGCCCCCCGGTGGGTACGGAATGCCGCTCCAGCGGTCCGGGCCATCTACCGCGGTGATCGTGATCTTGGTACTGGTTTCCGTCTTGCTGCTGGGGATGCTGATCGCCGGAGCGATAGTCCTGGCCCCTCGCTTCTCCGGCATCACCGCAGCCCCGGCGACCTCCACGGTTTCGGCGACAGCTACGGCACCTGCCGAGGCGGACACGGCCCCGACGGTCCGACCGGCACAGCCAGCTCAGGGAGGTCGGCCCGCCGGCGCATACGAGTGCATGGACCTCGGGGCAGGTCCGTACTCGGCGGCGGCGGTCGGGTCATCGGTAACCTCCTGTGAGTTCGCCGAGGTCGTGTGGTCGCAGTACGTGGGATCCGGCGGAACCGGTCAGGCGCGGACAGTGAATGCGTATAGCCCGGTGACGGGACGGAACTACACGATGTCGTGCTCCGGCGGCCCCGTTGTGACCTGCACCGGCGGCGACAATGCTGTCGTGCACATCTACTGATGACTTTGACATCACCTAGACGGTGGCTGCGTGCGGTCCCACTGTTGGCGCTGCTCACGGTAGGTGCGACCGGCGGGGGGTGCGCGGCGCTCTCTCCGACTAATGGTCCCCCACAGGTGGTCGTGACCGAGACCGTGGCAACGGTGACCGGCACTCCTGTTCAGGGCGGGGTGGGCGAACCCGGTTCGCTCTCCGAGACGCCCGCTGAACCCTTGTCGCCTTCTCTAGCGGTGACCATGGATCTCGACGCTGTCGTGGCAGCAGCTCGTGGCGAGGCCGGTATCGCGGTTGCCCCGGTCGGTGGGGGCGAAATCCGGGAGGCCGGAACCTGGCACACCGGAGTCGCCTGGTCGACGATCAAGATCCCGTTGGCGATCGCCGTGGCACGTACGGACCCACGGACCATTCAGAACAACGCCTCTGCCATTTCTGTCTCCGACAACCAGGCAGCGGAGAACCTCTGGGCTCACCTGGGCGGTGGCGAGGCGGCGGCCGCCGCCACCGGCCGGATTCTTGCCGAAGGTGGAGATGTGACCTCCGTGGTGCCTTCGGTCCAGATGCGACCCGGGTACACCGTCTTCGGTCAGACGCGGTGGGCGCTGGTCGATCAGACGAGGTTCGCGACCGCTTTGCCGTGCTTGGTCGATGCGTCCCAGGTTATCGACCTCATGGGGCAGATTGCGCCCGGCCAGCGGTGGGGACTCGGACGACTTCCCGGCGCGCGATTCAAGGGTGGGTGGGGCCCCGGTGAGAGTGGCGGCTATCTCGTACGCCAGTTCGGGTTGGTTCCCGCAGCCGGGGGAGACGTCGCGATCTCGCTCGCGGCCCACGCCCCGACCTTCGAGTCCGGAACAGGAGCGTTGAGCGCCATGGCGGATGCGCTAGCGCCGCAACTAGCATCCATCCCTGGCGGGGTGTGCTGACAGGATTTGAAAAGCAACCGGCCAGGGTGCACCGGGGCCACCCGCACAGGTGCCCGAGTCGCGGTCGGGTTTCCCACAACTAGACTGTGGCCAGGTGGTCGCGCGGGCCACGGGCGTCCACGTCCTGCCGGAATCCATCGCCGGGCCCCGCCTGCGGCCACGGTGCTCTCGAGGAAAGGCCACACCATGCTCTCCCGCATCGACCTGCGCGGTCGCTCACTCGGCACGGCCGAGTTGCGGCGCACACTCCCGCGCGGCGCCGCCGACGTCGACTCGGTCGTCGACACCGTCCGCCCGGTGGTCGAGGCGATCCGCGAGCACGGGGCCCCGGCCGCACTCGACTACGGCGAGAAGTTCGATTCGGTCCGTCCGGCGTCGGTCCGGGTCCCGGCCGAGGTCATCGCCCGGGCGGTCGACGAGTTGGACCCGGACATCCGGGCCGCGCTGTCGGAGGCGATCCGTCGTGCTCGCATCGTCCACTCCGCGCAGCGCCGCGGTGACACCGTCACCGAGGTCGCCCCCGGGGGGTTCGTCACCGAGCGCTGGGTGCCGGTCGAACGCGTGGGCCTCTACGTTCCCGGCGGTAAAGCCGTCTACCCCTCCAGCGTGATCATGAACGTCGTGCCGGCTCAGGTCGCCGGGGTCGGGTCGCTGGCAGTGGCCTCTCCGCCCCAGGCGGATTTCGGTGGCTGGCCGCACCCGACCATTCTCGCCGCGTGCTCACTGCTCGGGGTTGAGGAGGTCTGGGCGGTGGGTGGTGCCCAGGCCGTGGCGTTGCTCGCCTACGGCGGTCAGGACACGGATGACTCCGTTCTCGAGCCCGTCGACATGGTCACCGGCCCCGGCAACGTGTACGTCACCGCCGCCAAGCGCCTCTGCCGCAGCGTCGTGGGCATCGACTCCGAGGCGGGCCCCACCGAGATCGCCATCCTCGCGGATGACACCGCCGACCCGGTCCACGTCGCGTACGACCTCATCAGCCAGGCGGAGCACGACCCGAACGCTGCGAGCGTCCTGGTCACCCACTCCGAGACGTTGGCGGACGCCGTGGACCGCGAGATCGAGGCGCGCTACGAGGTGACCCTCAACTCGGACCGGGTGCGCGAGGCGCTCGAGGGCCCGCAGTCGGGCATCGTCCTGGTGGACGATATCGAGGCCGGTCTCCGGGTGGTCGACGCCTACGCGGCAGAGCACCTCGAGGTCCAGACCCGCAATTCCGCGGCCGACGCCGCCCGCGTGCGCAACGCCGGCGCGATCTTCGTGGGCGCCTACTCGCCCGTCCCGCTCGGGGACTACGCGGCGGGGTCGAACCACGTCCTGCCCACGTCCGGCACGGCCCGACACTCGTCGGGGTTGAGCGTGCAGACCTTCCTCCGGGGAATCCATGTCGTCGACTACGACCAGGCCGCCCTCAAGGAGATCGCGCCGACCGTGGTCGCACTCGCGGACGCCGAGCGGCTGCCCGCGCACGGTGAGGCCGTACGGGCCCGGTTCGAGGACCTCGGCACGGGAGAGGACGGACGATGACCGATTCCCCACGTCCCGGAGTCGGGCTCGGCGCCCTCCCACTGCGGGAGAATCTCCGCGGCCAGAGCGCCTACGGGGCCCCGCAACTCGAGGTCCCCGTACAGCTCAACACCAACGAGAACCCACACCCGCCCAGCGCGGAACTGGTCGCCGACATCGCCGGCGCCGTCGCCGCTGCCGCCGAAGACCTCAATCGCTATCCCGACCGTGACGCCGTCGCACTGCGCACCGACCTGGCCTCGTACCTCACCCGCCAGACCGGCGTCGATCTGGACGTGGACATGGTCTGGGCCGCCAACGGTTCCAACGAGATCCTGCAGCAGCTGCTGCAGGCGTTCGGCGGGCCCGGGCGCAGCGCCATGGGCTTCGTCCCCAGCTACTCGATGCACCCGATCCTCGCGGCCGGAACCGATACCGAGTGGATCCCGGTGGACCGCGGGTCCGACCTGTCCATCGATATCGCCACTGCGGTGGCGGCGATCGAGGAGCACCGGCCGGACGTCGTGTTCGTCACCACGCCCAACAACCCCACGGGTCACGTGGTCGACCTCGACGAATTGCGACGCCTGCTCGACATGGCCCCCGGCATCGTGGTGGTGGACGAGGCGTACGCGGAGTTCTCGCCGTCCCCGAGCGCCTGCACCCTGCTCGCCGACTATCCGACCAAGCTCGTCGTGTCACGGACCATGAGCAAGGCGTTCGCCTTCGCGGGTGGCAGGCTCGGCTACTTCGCGGCCGACCCGTCCTTCGTCGAGGCCGTACTGCTCGTACGGTTGCCCTACCACCTGTCGATGATCGCGCAGGCCGCTGCCCGTGCCGCGCTTCGTCACGCCGACGAGACGTTGGCCTCCGTCGCGTTGCTCGCCGAGGAACGCAAGCGCGTCACCGCCGGGCTGGAGGAGCAGGGCTTCGAGGTGCTTCCCAGCGAGGCCAACTTCGTCCTCTACGGGCCGTTCGTGGACGCGGCGCGTGCGTGGCGGCGTTATCTGGACGCCGGCGTGCTGATCCGTGACGTGGGCATCCCGGGTCGACTTCGTGCGACCATCGGGCTCGAGCACGAGAATGATCGGCTGCTGCAGGTGAGCGCCGAATTGGCGGTCGACGAGATCGAGACCCGAACCGAGGAGAAGCGATGAGTGAACAGACCGCGCGGCGGGGTCGTGTCGAGAGGACGACCAGGGAGTCGTCGATCGTCGTGGAGATCGACCTCGACGGGACGGGCCGGACCGACATCTCGACCGGCGTGCCGTTCTTCGACCACATGCTCACAGCCTTCGGTCAGCACGGCGCCTTCGACCTCACCGTGCGCGCGACGGGCGACAGCGAGATCGAAGCGCACCACACGGTGGAGGACACCGCGATCGTCCTGGGACAGGCACTCGCGCAGGCCCTCGGCGACAAGCGCGGCATCCGCCGCTTCGGTCAGTGTTCCCTGCCCATGGACGAGACGCTCGCCGAGGCGATCGTCGACGTTTCCGGACGGCCCTACTTCGTCCACACCGGTGAGCCCGAGATGATGGTCGGCTACGTCGTGATCGGTCACGACAGCGCGCCCTACGGCACGGTGCTCAACCGGCACGTGTTCGAGACCCTCGCCTACAACGCCCGGATCGCGTTGCACGTCCGCGTGCACTACGGCCGCGATCCGCACCACATCACCGAAGCCGAGTACAAAGCGGTCGCGCGCGCTCTGCGCGCAGCCGTCGAGCCGGACCCGCGGATCACCGGCATCCCCTCGACCAAGGGCGCGCTGTGATGCCGGCGTGACCCCGCGCGTCCACACCCCGGGGGCATTCTCGAAGCTGGCCCGTACCCCCGGGGTCGCGGCCGCGTTCGTCCTGGTCCTGCTCGCCTTCGGCGGGTTCTCCCTGCTGCTGCCCGTGGTGCCGCTCGCCGTGGTCCGTGGAGGCGGGAGTGAGTTCGTCGCGGGCGCCACCACCGGTGTGTTCATGACCGTGACCGTCCTGTTCCAGCTCGCCACCCCGAGAGTCACGGCCGCGATCGGTTATCGCTGGGTACTGGGGATCGGCAGCGCGCTGCTCGGTCTCCCCTCGGGTCTGTTCGCCCTGTTCGATGGCCCGTTCGCGGTATTGGCGATCAGTGGAGTGCGAGGCGCAGGATTCGGCATGATGACCGTCGCCGGCTCGGCTCTCGTGGCAGAACTCGCGCCCCCCGGCATGCTCGGTCGGGCGACGTCACTGATCGGACTCGCCGTCGGCATCTCCGAAGCCATCTTCCTGCCGGTCGGCCTGTGGCTGCTCGACCTCTTCGGCCTGCCCACGGTGGCCTGGGCGGCCACCGGGTTCGGCGTCGTGGGACTGGTCGCCGCCGCTCGACTGCCCCATGTGTACCCGAGCCCGCCGGGGGAGTCGGACCAGTCGGCGCTCGGCCCGAGGCAGGTCGTTCTCCTCCTGGCCGGGCCGTTCCTGGTCATGGTGGCGGTGACCCTGCCCTACGGAGCAGCGGCATCATTCCTGTCACCCGCGTTGGATTCCATAGTCTCCGGAAGCGGCGCGGTCGTCGCCGGCGTGGGACTCGGACTATTGGGCGCCGGTGTCATCGTCGGCCGCACCGTCGCCGGGCTCATCTCGGACCGACGTGGACCCGGGGCACTGGTCTGGCCGGGTCTCGGGGTGGCGGCAGTCGGAATGCTCTGCATCGCGGGGTTGTTGATCATGGAGGTGAACCCCTGGTGGTTCCTCGTCCCGACCGTCGTCTTCGGTCTCGGGTTCGGAGCCGTCCAGAACGAAGCCCTGGTCGCGTCGTTCGAACGGATGCCGCGCTCGCGCCTGGGGACGGCGTCCGCGTCGTGGAACATCTCCTTCGACGCCGGTACCGGTCTCGGCTCCGTCGTCATGGGCGGGTTCGCCGGGTTCGGCTACGTCGTGCTGTTCACCGTGGCGGCCGGGGTCGTCCTCGCGGTGGGCGGCCCGGCGGCGGTGGGCGCCCGACGCACCAGGCCCACGCGCGATCTGACCCTGACCGACACCGGCGATAAGGTGAACCAATGACGACTTCCGCCACACGGGTAGCACTCCTGGACTACGGCTCGGGAAACCTGCGGTCCGCGCACCGTGCGCTCGAGCGGGTCGGCGCCGAGGTCGAGCTCACCTCGGATCCCCGCGTCGCCACCGAGGCGGAGGCGTTGGTCGTGCCGGGGGTCGGCGCGTTCGCCGCCTGCATGAAGGGACTCGAAGCGGTCAAGGGCCCCCGGATCATCGGTGAGCGTCTCGCCGGCAGTCGGCCCGTCCTGGGTATCTGCGTCGGCATGCAGGTCATGTTCGAGCGCGGCACCGAGTTCTCGGACGGGGAGCACGAGGACTCCCCGGGGGTCCCCGGGTGCGGTGAGTGGCCCGGCGTGGTGGAGAAGCTGCACGCACCCGTGCTGCCGCACATGGGCTGGAACACCGTCGAGGCGCCGGCAAACAGCGTCCTGTTCGCCGGCATGCCCGCCGACGAGCGGTTCTACTTCGTCCACTCCTACGGCGTCCAGCGCTGGGAGATGGAGCCGTCGGATCACCTCCGAGCCCCTGACGTCACCTGGGCCGAGCACGGCACCAGGTTCATCGCGGCTGTGGAGAACGGCCCGCTGTCGGCCACTCAGTTCCACCCCGAGAAATCGGGCGACGCGGGACTGCAGCTCCTCGAGAACTGGATCCGTTCTGTCCGATAGGGGTGAGGGGGACCGGGCCCCGGTGTCCTTCGCCGTGCTCGCCTTGGGGGTGGCCGGGGCGGGAGTACTCGGTCTCGCGCTGACCGCGATCGCGGTGGCCGTGCTCCCCGTGCCGCCGGTCGGCAAGGCCGTCGTCGCGCTGGTCGGGCTGCTCCTGTCGGTCGCGGCGATGGGTCTGGTGTCCAACCGCATCACCGATCGCGCGATCCGCGCCGAGTACGGCGAGGAGCCCGGCGGGCAGGCGGAGCGCCCCGGTGACGACGGACTAGGCTGATGGCCGTGACCAACGCCAATTACCTCGAACTCCTGCCCGCCGTCGACGTCGCAGACGGTCAGGCCGTCCGTCTCGTCCAGGGGGAGGCCGGGACCGAGACCTCGTACGGGGCCCCGCTCGACGCGGCGCTGCAGTGGCAGCGTGACGGTGCGGAATGGGTGCATCTCGTGGACCTCGATGCCGCATTCGGCCGGGGCTCGAATCGCGATCTCCTCGCCGAGGTCGTGGGGGCGCTCGACGTCAAGGTCGAGATGTCCGGTGGCATCCGCGATGACGATTCGCTCGAGGCCGCCCTGGCCACCGGCTGTGCGCGCGTGAACCTCGGTACGGCCGCGTTGGAGAACCCGGAGTGGTGTGCCTCGGCAATCGCCCGGCACGGCGATCGGATCGCGGTGGGACTCGACGTGCGAGTGGTCGACGGCGAGCCCAGGCTGCGTGGTCGCGGATGGGTCTCCGACGGCGGCAACCTCTGGGAGGTTCTCGAGCGTCTGGACACGGACGGCTGCGCCCGGTACGTCGTCACCGACGTGTCCAAGGACGGCATGCTGAACGGGCCCAACCTCGAGATGCTCTCGCAGGTGTGCGCGGCCACCGATGCCCCTGTCGTGGCGTCGGGCGGTGTCTCCTCGGTCGCGGACCTCGAGGCCATCGCCACGCTGGTGCCGCAGGGTGTGGAGGGCGCGATCGTCGGCAAGGCGCTCTACGCGGGCCGGTTCACCCTTCCCGAGGCGCTCGCCGCCGTCAGCCGACGCTGACGACGCGGTCTCGTGACCACCAGGTAGCTTCCCGACCCCGCATGACCTCGAGCAGGAGGCCCGAGATGGACCATCAGACCGGAAATGCCCTGCCGACGGACCTCCCCGTCGACCCGGCCGAGGCGCTCGCACTGGCGACGCGCGTGCTCGACGAGGTGACTCCTCGCTTCGTCGAGGGGGTCGGCGCGAAGGGCATCCAGAACAAGGGATCGCGCAACGACTTCGCGACCGAACTGGACCTCGAGTTGGAGCGCCGTATCTCGGAGGCCCTGAGGGAGGGGACAGGGCTCGAGGTGCACGGTGAGGAGTACGGCGGTCCGCCCGTCAACGAGGGCACGCTCTGGGTGGTCGACCCCGTCGACGGCACGGCCAACTACTCGTTGGGCATCCCGACCGCCGGCATCCTGGTCTCGTTGGTCCACGAGCGTCAGCCGGTGCTGGGGCTGACCTGGTTGCCGCTGCTGGGGTTGACGTTCACCTCGATCGCGGGGGGACCGCTCAAGGAGAACGGCGCGGAGGTCTCGCAGATCCCCGACGTCTCCATACGCGACGTCGCACTGGGGTTGGGTTCCCTCAACACCGGTGCCCGCACGACCTACCCTCCGGCGTATCGCCGCGAGGTCTTCGAGCAGCTCACGCTCGACGCGGCCCGGACCCGCAAGTTCGGCTCCACCGGGGTGGACCTGTCATTCGTCGCGTCGGGGCGACTGTCGGCGGCAGTCAGCTTCGGCAACTTCGCGTGGGACAACGCGGCCGGCGCCTCCCATGTCCGCGCAGCGGGTGGTGTGGTCACCGACCTCACGGGGGAGCCCTGGTCCACCGACTCCCAGTCCATCCTCGCCGCGGGCCCGCGAGCCCACGCGGAGGTCCTCGACACGATCCGTCAACTCGGCGAGCCGAGCAACTTCTTCGAGGCCGGGCGACGGCGCGCCACTCCGGAACCCGAGAGCCCCCGTCCGTGGCTCCAGGGCGGGCGGTGACCGGGGCATGACACTCGCAACCAGGGTCATCCCGTGCCTCGACGTGGACGCCGGCCGCGTGGTCAAGGGCGTCAACTTCCTCGACCTCCGCGACGCGGGTGATCCCGTGGAGTTGGCCGCCGCTTATGACGAGCAGGGCGCCGACGAGCTGACCTTCCTCGACGTGACCGCGTCGTCGTCGGGTCGCGGGACCATGATCGACGTGGTTAAGCGCACCGCCGAGCAGATCTTCATCCCCCTCACCGTGGGAGGAGGCGTGCGTACCGAGGAGGACGTCAACCAGTTGCTGCGGGCCGGCGCGGACAAGGTGAGCGTCAACACCGCCGCCATCGCCCGTCCCGAACTGCTCGGTGAGCTCAGTCGACGATTCGGCTCGCAGTGCATCGTCCTGTCCGTGGACGCGCGGACCGTTCCCGAGGGGTCCGAGCGGACCCCGTCGGGTTGGGAGGTCACCACGCACGGTGGTCGCCGCGGTACCGGCATCGACGCCGTCGAGTGGGCGCGGCGCGGGCAGGAGCTCGGCGTGGGAGAAATCCTGCTCAACTCGATGGACGCCGACGGCACCAAGGCGGGTTTCGACCTGGCGATGGTGAAGGCGGTCCGGGAAGCGGTGTCGATACCCGTCATCGCCTCGGGCGGTGCCGGTGCGGTCGAGCACTTCGCTCCGGCGGTCCACGCCGGGGCCGACGCCGTCCTCGCGGCCAGTGTCTTCCACTTCGGGGAGATGACCATCGGCGACGTGAAGGAAGCGCTCGCGGCAGAGGGGATCACGGTCCGATGAGCGCCCACGTCCTGGACCGTTCCATCGCCGAGAGGCTGTCGCGCAACGCCGACGGCCTAGTCGCCGCGGTCGTGCAGGACGCGACGTCGGGCAGGGTGCTCATGATGGCGTGGATGGATGACGCCGCGCTGGCGGAGACGCTGGCGACCCGGCGGGGTGTGTACTACTCCCGCTCGCGTGGGCAGCGGTGGGTCAAGGGCGAGACCTCCGGTCACGTGCAACACGTGCGCCGCGTGGAGATCGACTGCGACGGCGACACCGTTCTGCTCCATGTCGACCAGACCGGCGCGGCCTGCCACCGGGGCACCACCAGCTGTTTCGACACCGCAACCCTGCTCGGAGAGGACTGAACGGCGTGCCCTTCATCCAGATCAACCAGCTCGACGGGATGGCCGTGGCGGACAAGGCCCGCGTCATCGAAGCGGTCACGGCCGCGTACGCCGAGGCCTCGGGCAAGGACCCGGCGAAGGTGTGGGTCCACGTACACGACATGCCGCACGATTCCTTCGGGATCGGCGGCAAGGCCCTCGGATGAGCACCAAGACGACCACGTTCGAACAGTTCCGCGCGCTCGCCGCGGGCCACCGGGTCGTGCCGGTGGTGCGCACGGTGTTGGCGGACTCCGAGACCCCGTTGTCCGCGTACGTCAAGCTCGCCGGCGACCGACCGGGGACGTTCCTTCTGGAGTCGGCGGAGCACGGGCGCTCGTGGTCGCGGTGGTCGTTCATCGGCTGTGGGGCGGCCGCAGCGTTGACCGTCGACGGCTCGGGCGAGGCCACGTGGTGGGGCAACGTGCCCGCGGGCGCGCCCACCGGCGGTGACCCGCTGGATGCGCTCCGGAGAACCCTCGACTTGTTGCGCACCGATCAGATCCCGGGACTGCCCCCGTTGACGTCGGGGATGGTCGGTTACCTCGGTTACGACATCGTGCGTCGGCTCGAGCGGATCCGGCCCGACACCGTCGACGACCTGCAGGTGCCGGAGATGGTCCAGTTGTTGGCCACGGATCTGGCGGCGTTCGATCACCACGAGGGTCGCATCCATCTCATCGCCAATGCCGTCAACTGGGACGGCAGCGACGAGCGGGTCGAGCAGGCCTACGCGGACGCAGTGGCCCGGGTCGATTCGATGACGGCGCGGCTCGCCGACCCGGGGACGGGGGGCGTGAGCGTGTTCGACACCCCCGCCCCCGATGTGCGTCGCTGCACCGACGAGGCGACGTACCACGCGCGGGTCGCCGACATCATCGAGCAGATCTACTCGGGCGAGGCCTTCCAGGTGGTGCTCAGTCAGCGGTTCGAGGTCGACACCGCCGCCTCGCCGCGCGACGTCTACCGGATTCTGCGCACCACCAACCCGAGCCCCTACATGTTCCTCATGACGATCCCGAACGGTAGCGGGGAGGACGGGTTCGGCGGTACCGCCTTCACCATCGTGGGATCGAGCCCGGAGGCGTTGGTGACCGTCCAGGACGGGGCGGCGACGACCCATCCGATCGCGGGGACCAGACCGAGGGGCGACGACGAGGAGCACGACGTCCTGCTCGCCAAGGACCTGGTGGATGACGCCAAGGAGAACGCCGAACACCTGATGTTGGTCGATCTCGGTCGCAACGACCTCGGCCGGGTCTGCGTGCCGGGCACGGTGGAGGTGACCGAGTTCCGCCAGGTCGAGCGCTACAGCCATGTGATGCACCTCGTGTCCACGGTGACCGGGCGCCTGGCCGACGGGCAGACGGGCATCGACGCCGTGACCGCCTGTTTCCCGGCCGGCACGCTGTCCGGTTCGCCCAAGCCCCGCGCACTGCAGATCATCGAGGACCTCGAGGACACGCGACGCGGTGTGTACGGGGGCGTGGTCGGCTACGTCGATTTCGCGGGCAACACCGATCAGGCCATCGCGATCCGGTCGGCCGTGATCAAGGACGGCACGGCCTACGTCCAGGCGGGTGCCGGCATCGTCGCCGATTCGGTTGCCGCCTCGGAGGATGCGGAGTGCCGCAACAAGGCGATGGCGGTCCTGCGGGCCGTCGCAGCCGCGGAGACACTGCGCGACGCCGGGGAGGGCCGGTGACCCACCGCGCCCGTCTGCTGGTCCCCGTCGTGCTGTTGGTGGTGGGGGCGGCGCTGCTGTGGGTCGCCTCGCGGATGGTGTGGCTCGACGTGGTGGCCTTCAACGACCAGTCGGGAGAGGGCCGACGGGCCCTGACCGGAGCGGACTGGCAACCCGCCCTCGTCCCCCTCGCACTGGGCGCGCTGGCGGCGATCGCCGCTGTGGCCCTGGTCCGAGGTACTGCCGCGCGAGCGGTGGGTGCCGTCATCGCGCTGCTCGGCGTGGCCGCCGGGGGCCTCATGGCGATGTCGGTGGGGGAGGTCGACGCCGACCGGGTCCACTCGGTGATCACGAGTGACGAGGGCCTGGCCCGGACCGATGCCGGGCCGGGTTCCGAGGGCGCGGAGGCGATCCCGCAGTGGTCGGAGATCACCGAGTTGTCGACCCGGCCCGCGGGACCCGTGATCACCGGCGCGGGCGCCGTCGCCCTGTTGGCGGCGGGGATCGTCGTCCTGGCCAGTCCGGCCCGCCCGGTGCGCCGTGACGACCGGTACGTGACCCCGGCGGCCCGGCGGGAGGGTGCGGCGACCGGACCGGCCACGGAGGACGACGCCGGGCGGGACCTGTGGCAGGAGCTGGACGACGGACGGGATCCGACCGGCTGACCGGGTCAGGGCGGTCTCGATTCGGGAACCCCGGCCGGGACCTCTATTGTTGATCTCGATCACACTTTCCGCCCTACGACTGCAGAGGGAGGTCACGGTGGGTACCGTGCTCGACTCGATTCTCGACGGGGTCCGTGAGGACGTCGCGGCCCGTGAGGCCGTCATCGATATGGCGGCCGTGAAGAACGCGGCCCAGTCGGCGCCGGACCCGCTCGACGCTCTCAAGGCGTTGCGCGATCCCGGGGTGGGCGTCATCGCCGAGGTCAAGCGAGCCAGCCCGTCTAAGGGCGCCCTGGCCGAGATCCCCGACCCCGCTGTCCTGGCCCGGATGTACGAGGAGGGCGGGGCGCGCGTCATCTCCTGCCTCACCGAGGAGCGCCGTTTCAACGGCAGCCTGGCCGATCTCGACGCGGTCCGCCGCGCGGTCGACATCCCGGTCCTGCGGAAGGACTTCGTGGTGGGGCCGTACCAGATCCACGAGGCGCGGGCGCACGGCGCGGATCTGATCCTGCTCATCGTGGCCGCGCTCGAGCAGGACGCCCTGGTGTCGCTCCTCGATCGCACCGAGTCGTTGGGTATGACGGCGTTGGTGGAGGTCCACACCGAGGAGGAGGCCGACCGCGCGCTGGAGGCCGGCGCCACGGTCATCGGTGTCAACGCCCGCAACCTCAAGACACTCGAGGTCGACAGGGACGTGTTCTCCAGGATCGCGCCCGGGCTCCCGTCCGACGTCGTCAAGATCGCCGAGTCCGGGGTCCGGGACGCCTCGGACCTCCTGGCGTACGCCAGCGTCGGGGCGGACGCCGTGCTCGTGGGCGAGGGACTGGTGACACAGGGCGACCCGCGGGCGGCCTGCAACGCCCTGGCCACGGCCGGTGCCCACCCGTCCTGCCCGCAGGGACCCCGCTAGGCCGGTGCCGCCGGCTTCCGGCAGACTGGGGACGTGAACTCCAAGGATTTTCCGACACTGCCCACCATGGGAGAGGTGCTCCGGTCCACCACCGGACATGAGCCCGACCAGCGGGGCCACTGGGGGCCGTTCGGCGGCCGTTACGTCCCCGAGGCGCTGATGGCGGTGGTCGACGAGGTGACCGACGCCTACGCCAAGGCCCGGGCGGACGACGAGTACCTCGACGAGCTCGACCGGTTGCAGCGCCACTACTCGGGTAGGCCGTCGCCGTTGTACGAAGCGACGCGGTTCGGTGCGGAGATCGGTGCGCGGGTGTTCCTCAAGCGCGAGGACCTCAACCACACGGGCTCCCACAAGATCAACAACGTCCTCGGCCAGGCGCTGCTCGCGCAGCGGATGGGCAAGAAGCGGGTGATCGCGGAGACCGGCGCCGGTCAGCACGGGGTGGCCACGGCGACGGCGTGTGCCCTCCTCGGCCTCGAGTGCAAGGTCTACATGGGCGCGGTGGACGTGCGCAGGCAGGCGCTCAACGTGGCGCGGATGCGGTTGCTCGGTGCCGAGGTCGAGGCCGTGGAGATCGGTTCGGCCACGTTGAAGGACGCGATCAACGAGGCGATGCGGGACTGGGTCGCCCACGCGGACGACACCTATTACGCGTTCGGTACCGCGGCCGGGCCGCACCCCTTCCCGACGATGGTCCGCGACTTCCAGCGCGTCGTCGGCGCCGAGGCCCGGGTGCAGATCCTCGATCAGGCCGGTCGGCTGCCGGACGCCGCCGTGGCGTGCGTCGGCGGTGGTTCCAACGCGATCGGGTTGTTCCATTCGTTCATCGACGACGAATCGGTTCGTCTGGTCGGGTGCGAGGCCGGGGGTGACGGCGTGGAGTCCGGACGCACCGCGGCGACCGTCAACGCGGGGACGCCCGGGGTCTTCCAGGGTTCGTACGCCCATCTCATGCAGGACTCCGACGGGCAGACGATCGAGTCCCATTCGATCTCGGCGGGCCTGGACTACCCGGGTGTCGGGCCCGAGCATTCGCGCCTGGCGGAGATCGGGCGGGCCGAGTACCGCCCGATCACGGATACCCAGGCCATGGACGCGTTCGCTCAGTTGTGCCGCACCGAGGGCATCATCCCCGCCATCGAGTCGGCGCACGCGATCGCCGGTGCCGCGCAGCTCGCCTCGGAGGGCGTGGACCTGATCCTGGTCAACGTCTCCGGTCGCGGCGACAAGGACGTCGACACCGCCGCCCGGTGGTTCGGCCTGTTGGACGGGGGGACCCCGCCCGAGGCCGGGGTGGATTCGAGCCAGGGCGCCGACGACGGCGCGGGCGAGTTCGCGGACGGAGGAGTCGAGGGATGAGCGTTCTCAGTGACGTGTTCGAGCGGTGCCGGAGCGAGGACCGGGCCGCGCTCATCGGCTACTACCCGGCGGGTTACCCGACTCTCGAGGGGTCGATCGACGCCGTGCGCACGATGGTCGAGGGCGGATGCGACATCGTCGAGGTCGGTATCCCGTACTCCGATCCCATGATGGACGGGCCGACCATCCAGGCCGCCGCCGACACCGCGATCGAGGCCGGGTTCCGCGTGGCGGACACCTTCGAGGTGGTCCGCGCGGTCGCCGCAGCCGGTGCGGTCCCCGTGGTCATGACCTATTGGAACCCGGTGCTCCAGTACGGTGTCGACCGTTTCGCCGCCGACCTCGCCGCCGCCGGCGGTACCGGCGTCATCACGCCCGACCTCATCCCGGACGAAGCCGAGGACTGGATCGCCGCGTCGGACGCCCACGGAATCGACCGGGTGTTCCTCGTCGCGCCGTCGTCGACCCCCGAGCGACTCGCGATGACGCTCTCCAACACGGGCGGTTTCGTCTACGTCCAGGCCGTCATGGGAGTCACCGGCGCCCGGGACGTCGTCTCGGACGCGCCCCGGACCCTCACCGCGCGGGTCCGTGAGATCTCCGGCCTCGCCTGTGGGGTCGGGCTGGGGGTGCGCAACGGTGAGCAGGCGGCCGAGATCGCCTCGTACGCCGACGGCGTGATCGTCGGGTCGGCACTCATCACGGCGGCGACCGAGGGGCTCGACGCCCTCGGGAGGCTGACCGCCGAGTTGGCCGAGGGCGTCCGCCGGCGCGGGACCGGGTCGTGATCCCCAGCCCTCCCCAGGGCGTCTGGGAGATCGGTCCGTTCCCCCTGCGTGCGTATGCCCTGTGGATCATCCTCGGCATCGTCGTCGCCATCTGGTGGGGCGAGAAGCGCTGGGTCGCCCGGGGCGGCCGGGCTGGCGTGGTGATCGACACGGCGCTGTGGGCGATCCCCTTCGGCCTGATCGGCGGACGGATCTACCACGTGGCCACCGATTGGTACCGCTACTTCGGAGAGGGCCGCGATCCCGTCGACGCGTTGAAGATCTGGGATGGCGGCCTGGGCATCTGGGGCGCGGTCGCGTTCGGTGCGCTCGGTGCCTACATCGGTCTGCGCCAACAGGGCATCCGGGCGCTGGGGGCGCTGGGCGACTCGATCGCCCCCGGCATCGTGTTGGCACAGGGGATCGGCCGACTGGGCAACTACTTCAACCAGGAGCTCTACGGCCGCGAGACCGATGTGCCCTGGGCGCTGGAGATCTACCAGCGTTACGACGAGTCCTACGGGTACTCGGAGACGATCGGGCGGTCGACCGGCCAGGTGCTGGCGACCGTTCACCCGACATTCCTCTATGAGCTGCTGTGGAACGTTCTCGTGGCGATCGCGTTGGTGCTGATCGACCGGCGGTTCCGCCTGGGCCACGGTCGGCTCTTCGCCCTCTATGTGGCGTTGTACTGCTTCGGTCGCTTCTGGGTGGAACTGCTGCGCGCGGACGCCGCCACAGAGGTGTTCGGACTGCGTATCAACACCATCGTCTCCCTCGTGGTCATGCTCGCCGCGCTGGTGTATCTCTGGCGGGCCCGCCGCGGCCGGGAGGAGGCCTCTGACCTGCGGGCGCCGGACGACGTCGGGGACGACCCGGCGGAGGGTGGTCCCGCGGGCGACGCACCCCCGTTGGCTGGTCGTTGACCTCGGGTTAACCGGGTGGCCGGTCGAGGGGACTAGATTGGTACGAGTGAATCGTCGTACCAAGATCGTCTGCACCCTGGGTCCCGCCGTCGCGTCGGAGGAAGGCATCCGAGAGCTGGTCGACGCGGGGATGGATGTCGCCCGCCTCAACTTCAGCCACGGAGAGCACGCCGACCACGAGGCCAACTACCGATGGGTCCGCAAAGCCTCCGACGAGTCCGGCCGGGCCGTCGGTGTCCTCGCGGATCTGCAGGGCCCCAAGATCCGGCTCGGCCGCTTCATCGAGGGCCGGCACGAGTGGGCGGAGGGCGACCGTGTCGTCATCACCGTCGCGGAGGTGGAGGGCACCAAGGATCGCGTCTCGACCACCTACAAGGGGCTGGCGAACGACGCCCGCCCGGGTGACCGCCTCCTCGTCGACGACGGCAATATCGGACTGACCGTCGAGCAGGTTGACGGGGACGACGTCCACTGCGTGGTGACCGAGGGCGGGACCGTCTCCAACAACAAGGGCGTGTCCCTGCCGGGCATGAACGTCTCGGTCCCCGCGTTGAGCGAGAAGGACATCGCCGACCTCCGGTTCGCCCTCGGCCTGGGGGTGGACTTCATCGCGCTGTCGTTCGTGCGGTCGCCGGCGGACGTCGACCTCGTGCACGAGGTGATGGACGAGGTGGGCATCCACGTTCCCATCATCGCCAAGCTCGAGAAGCCGGAAGCCGTCAAGAATCTCGAGTCCATCGTCCTGGCATTCGACGCCATCATGGTGGCCCGGGGCGACCTCGGCGTGGAGTTGCCGCTGCAGGAGGTGCCGCTGGTCCAGAAGCGTGCCATCCAGATCGCGCGCGAGAACGCCAAGCCCGTCATCGTGGCCACCCAGATGCTCGAGTCGATGATCACGAACTCCCGGCCCACCCGGGCCGAGGCGTCCGACGTGGCGAACGCCGTCCTCGACGGGGCGGACGCGGTGATGCTCTCGGGGGAGACCTCCGTCGGCAAGTACCCGATCGAGACCGTACGCACGATGTCGTCCATCGCACTCGCGGTGGAGTCGGACTCCACGGCCGCGCCGGATCTGGTGCACATCCCACGGACCAAGCGCGGTGTCATCTCCTACTCCGCCCGCGAGATCGGTGAGCGGCTGGGGGCGAAGGCGCTCGTCGCGGTCACCTCGACGGGGGATACGGTGCGGCGGCTCGCCCGTCTGCACAGCCACCTGCCGCTCATCGCCATCACCAGCGACCCCCGCATCCGCAGCCAGCTGGCGCTGACGTGGGGGACCGAGACCTTCCTCACCGACCGCGTCAACGACACGGCGGAGATCGTCAAGGTCACCGACGAGATGCTGCTCCCGCTCGACGGGTACAACGAGGACGACCTGATCGTGCTCGTCGCGGGGAACGTGCCGGGCGTCGAGGGGTCGACCAACTTCATCCTCGTCCACCGGATGGGCGAGGTCGACCACTGATCACCATCGGATAACAACCGACAGGCGCCGGTGAGCAAGCCGCTCACCGGCGCTTTCGTCTGTGTTCGTGCCTTTGACGTGACAGAGTCGAGACACTTCTGTTACCTTCTTGGAGTCGACCGGGGAAGCCGGTCACGTCCCTGCTTCACCCGCTCCAGTCTCCGAGGTTCCCTGATGTCCGACGCCACTCGCATTTCCTACGCCGAGCTCGCCGATCGACTCGGCGTCGAGGGCACCGGCGCGACCGCCGGGCGCCACCGCGCCGCCCGCTCGTCCAACATGGGCCGCCTCGTGGCCGGCACCGTCGCCGGCGCCGCCCTCTCCGGCGGCATGGCCATTGCCGCGGCCCCTGCAGCCTCCGCCCAGTCCGCCGAGATCAACGCCGACCAGCTGACCGAGATGGCGCAGGGCGTCATCCAGGGCATCGGCCTCACCGAGGACCAGCTTCGGGAGTACGCGATCGACCCGGCTGTGTTCGGCTCGCTCGGTGTCCCCTCCGTCGGTGGCGCCCACGCCCCGACCTACGGTCCGATCACCTCCGGCTTCGGCCCCCGTTGGGGAACGTTCCACAACGGCACGGACTTCGGTGCACCGATCGGGACCCCGATGTTCGCCGCCAAGTCCGGCACCGTCGTGGCTGCCGGCCCGGCCTCCGGGTACGGACTGTGGATCCGGATCCAGACCGACGACGGCCACCTGCTCGAGTACGGACACAACGACCAGAACCACGTCTCGGTCGGCCAGCGGGTCAACGCCGGGCAGGTCATCGGAACGGTCGGAAACCGCGGCTACTCCACCGGGCCGCACCTGCACTTCGGCGTGCGCAACCCGGCCGGCCAGTGGATCGACCCGGTGCCGTGGCTCCGCGCCAACGGCGTCGCCGTCTGATCGATCGACGCCCCCGACACGCACCCGTCGCGCCCCGTCTCCCCTCGAGGAGGCGGGGCGCGACCGCGTTGACGGGCCACGTGTCGGGCCTTTCTGACACAGTGGGGCGAGAGAGTCCACCACCAGTCGAGAGGCGATCCATGTCGCAGACCGTCAAGGGCGTCATTGCCCGTAGCAAGGGGGCCGAGGTCGAGTTGGTCGACGTCGTCGTCCCCGATCCCGGACCGAACGATGTCATCGTGCGGGTGCAGGCGTGCGGCGTCTGCCACACGGACCTGGCGTACCGGGACGGCGGGATCAACGACGAGTACCCGTTCCTGTTGGGCCACGAGGCCGCGGGCATCGTCGAGACCGTCGGTGACCGGGTCACCCATGTCGCCGAGGGCGACTACGTCGTCCTCAACTGGCGCGCGGTGTGCGGTGAGTGCCGGGCCTGCAAGAGGGGCCAGCAGCAGTACTGCTTCGCCACCCACAACGCGTCCAAGAAGATGACGCTGAGCGACGGCACCGAGCTCACCCCCGCGCTCGGCATCGGCGCGTTCATCGACAAGACCCTCGTCCACGAGGGGCAGTGCACCAAGGTCGACCCGGCGGCGGACCCGGCGGTCGCCGGACTACTCGGATGCGGTGTCATGGCCGGCATCGGCGCGGCCGTCAACACCGGCCAGGTCAGCCGTGGGCAGTCCGTCGCCGTCATCGGGTGCGGTGGAGTCGGTGTCGCCGCGGTCGTGGGCGCCCGACTCGCGGGCGCCTCGACGATCATCGCGGTCGATATCGACGACACCAAGCTCGAGTGGGCCAAGGACTTCGGTGCGACCCACGCGGTCAATTCGACCTCGACCGATCCGGTGGCCGCGATCCGGGAGCTCACGGACGGCTTCGGCGCCGACGTCGTGATCGACGCCGTCGGTCGGCCGGAGACGTACGAACAGGCCTTCTACGCCCGCGACCTCGCCGGGACCGTGGTCCTGGTGGGCGTGCCCACGCCGGAGATGCGGTTGGAGTTGCCGCTGCTGGACTTCTTCGGTCGTGGTGGCTCGCTCAAGTCGTCCTGGTACGGCGACTGTCTGCCCGAGCGCGATTTCCCGATGCTCGTGGATCTGCATCTGCAGGGTCGGCTCCCGCTCGAGAAGTTCGTCTCCGAGCGGATCGGCATCGACGCCGTCGAGGCGGCGTTCGACGCGATGAAGTCCGGTTCCGTCCTCCGATCGGTGGTGACGATGTGAGCGAGATCCACACCAGCGCCGGGCACGCCGGCGGTCTGCGTATCGAGAAGGTCGTCACGAGCGGCATCTTCGCGCTCGACGGCGGCGAGTGGGAGGTCGACAACAACATCTGGATCCTCGGGGACGACTCCGAGGTGTACGTGATCGACGCCGCCCACACCGCCCAGCCGATCATCGACGCGGTGGCGGGCCGCCGGGTCAAGGGCATCCTGTGTTCGCACGCCCACAACGACCACATCACTGTGGCGCCGGAACTGTCGGAGAAGCTGGATGCGCCGATCCTGGTGCACCCGGGTGACCAGATGCTGTGGGACGAGACCCATCCCACCGTCTCCCACGGCGAGCTCTCCGACGGGCAGCGTCTGGAGATCGCGGGTACCCGCATCGACGTGATGAACACGCCCGGGCACTCACCGGGATCGTGCGTGTTCCACGTTCCCGAGGCGGGCGTGTTGTTCTCTGGCGACACCCTGTTCTCCGGCGGACCGGGGGCCACGGGCCGCTCGTACTCGGATTTCCCGACCATCATCACCTCCATCCGCGAGCGCATCCTCACGCTGCCCGCGGAGACGCTGGTGCACACCGGTCACGGTGACGGCACGAAGGTCGGGGACGAATCCCCGCACCTCGAGGAATGGATCGCCCGAGGGCACTGAGACCGCCGCCGTGGGCGCGGGGAGGACTGACGCGGGGGAGGGGCCGGGGAGATGACGACGACGAGGACGCCCGCAGAGTCCGGTCCTCCCACTCCGTGGCACACCCTCGCGCCCGCGGAGGTGTTGTCCCGCCTCGGTGCGGGCCCGGACGGGCTCACCAGCGCCGAGGCGGGCGCCCGTCTCGTCCGGCACGGGCCCAACACCTTGCCCGAGGCCGAGCGGGTTCCCGGGTGGCGGCGGGTGGCGAGGCTGTTGGCGGATCCGATGATCCTCGTGCTCGCGGTCGCGGCTGCGGTGAGCGCGGGGGTGTCCCGGGAATGGGAGACCCCCGTGGTCATCCTGCTGGTGGTCGCACTGAACACGATCCTCAACTACGTCCAGGAGACCCGTGCCGAGGCCGGTCTCGCAGCCCTACGCGATATGTCGGTCCCGCACAGCCGGGTGGTGCGGGACGGCGTGGAGGCCGAGATCGACAGCAGTGGGCTCGTCCCGGGCGACATCGTGGTGGTGGAGTCCGGAGACAGGGTCCCCGCCGACGGCCGGGTGCTCTCCGGATCCCGGTTGCAGGTGGCCGAGGCGACGTTGACCGGGGAGTCGGCCCCGGTGGACAAGGCCGCGGGAGCGGTACAGGGCGTCGACGCGCCTCTCGGAGACCGCGCTGGCATGGTCTTCATGAACACGGAGGTCACCCGGGGCCGGGCGCGCATCGTGGTGACCGGTACCGGTGAACACACCGAGATGGGCGCTATCGCGGACCTGCTGGGCGGTGCGGGCGCCGGTCCGACGCCGCTGCAGAAACGGATCGGTACGCTCGCCCGCGTCCTCACCGGGATCGCGCTGACCGTGGTGGGACTGGTCCTCGTGATCGGGCTCGTGCGCGGTCAGCCCTGGGAGGACATGCTCCTGTCCGCGGTCTCCCTGGCGGTGGCCACGATCCCGGAGGGGCTCACGGCGGTCGTGGCGTTCACGCTCGCGATGGGTGCCTCGCGCCTGGCCCGCGAGGGCGCGATCATCAAGAACCTCGCCGCCGTCGAGACACTCGGTTCGACGAGCCACATCGCGACGGACAAGACCGGGACCCTCACTCTCAACGAGATGACCGTCACGCGGATCGTCGCGGGCGGCGGGTCGTACTCCGTGACCGGGACCGGATACGACGGGGCCGGGACCGTCCTGTCGTCCGACCCGGACGTCGTACCGGACCTGAGACGGGCCGCGGTGGCCATGGCGTTGTGCAACGACGCGATCGTCGCCGACGGGCGACTGGTCGGAGATCCGACCGAGGGCGCACTGTTGGTGGCGGCGACCAAGTGCGGGATCGACGTCGAGGGGCTGCGCGCCGCCCGTCCGCGGGTGGCCCAGGTCCCGTTCGACTCGGCGTACAAGTTCATGGCGACGGTCAACCGCGCACCGGGTGGAGACCTCGTCCTCCACGTCAAGGGTGCCACCGGTGCCGTTCTGCCTCGCGCCACGCACGTCTGGGACGGGGCGACGGCGGTGGAGCTCGACGACGAGCGGCGTGGAGCGTTGCGCGCGGACACGGAGGGGCTCGCCGCGTCCGGCCTGCGCACGCTGCTCGTGGCTGCCCGGCCTTTCGGCGACGGTGACGGACAACCCGACGAGGACTCTCTGCTCGGCGAGGTCCGCGACCTGACCGTGCTCGCGGTGCTGGGGATCGTCGACCCACCGCGGCCACGTGCGGCCGAGTCGATACGCATCGCACACCAGGCGGGCATCTCGGTGCACATGATCACCGGTGACCATCTGGTCACGGCCTCGGCCATCGCCCGCGACCTCGGTATCGGCGGGGAGGCGGTGAGCGGTGTCGATCTGGACCGCATCGACGCCGAGGAGCTGTCCGCCCGGGCCGCTCGCCTCGGAGTGCTGGCCCGCGTGACCCCCGAGCACAAGATTCGGATGGTGCGGGCCCTCCAGGCTGACGGGGACGTGGTGGCGATGACGGGAGACGGTGTGAACGATGCGCCCGCCCTGCGCCAGGCCGACATCGGGATCGCCATGGGGATCACCGGTACCGACGTGTCCAAGGGCGCGGCGGACATGGTGCTCACCGACGACAACTTCTCGACGATCGTCTCCGCGGTGCGCCAGGGGCGGGGGATCTACGACAACATCGTCAAGTTCGTGAAGTTCCAGCTCACCACCGCGTGGGCGTTCGTGATCGTCTTCCTGGCGAGTGGTCTGTTGGGGCTGGCGACGGTGCCGTTCACCGCGCTGCAGGTTTTGTTGGTCAACATCGTCATGGACGGCCCGCCGGCGATGGCCCTGGGCGTCGAGCCTGTGGAGAAGGATGCCATGCGCAGGCCTCCGCGGCCGGCCGGCGAACAGATCCTCACTCCGGCGCGATTGGTGCGGATCCTCTGGCTGGGTGTGGTGATGGCCGTGGGTACCCTGCTCGTGCTGGCGTCCGCCGAGGCGGTGTTCCCCGATCGAGCAGGGGAACCGCTGTTCGCCACCACGTTGGCGTACGCGACGTTCGTCTTCTTCCAGGTGTTCAACCTGATGAATGTCCGATCCGACCACGGCTCGGTGTTCTCCCGCGACATGGCGCACAACGCCCCGATCTGGGTCGCGCTGGGCGCGGTGCCGCTGCTGCTGATCGCGGTGGTCCAGGTGCCGTTCCTGCAAAGCGTCTTCGACACCACCTCGCTCCGCGCCGACGAATGGCTGCTGGCCACCGCGGTGGGGTCGTCGATCCTCTGGCTGGAGGAGTTCCGCAAGGCCGGCGCGAGATGGCGTACGCGACGGACCGGCGGGTCGGGCAGGATGGACGTGGTCTGACGCGCCCACCCGAGGGCGCCGCCACCACCGCGTCAGGTAGCGGGCGCGACACGGTCGGACCGACGAGGAGGAGTCATCACCATGGCCAGGGTCACCGCCAGCAACACCATCGTCATCGAGGCGCCTGTCGAGGCCGTGAGCGCGGCGATCGCCGACTACGCGCAGGTGCGTCCCCGCATCCAGCCCGAGCAGTTCAGCGCCTACCGCCTGATCGAGGGTGGGCAGGGGGACGGCACCGTCGCGGCGTGGAACCTCCAGGCCACCAAGAAACGCAGCCGGGACGTCAAGGCCAACGTCACGGTCGATGACGCCGCCGCGCACTGGTCGCTGGTGGAGAAGGACGAGAACTCGTCCATGGCCACCACCTTCACGGTGCGTGAAGCGACCGGGGGCTCGCTGGTCGAGATGACCACCTCGTGGGACGGCGCCGGGGGAGTGGGCGGCTTCTTCGAGCGGACCTTCGCGCCGGCCGGGCTCAAGCGCATCCAACACGCCCTGCTGTCCAACCTCAAGGACGACCTCGAGGGATAGCAGACCGGCCCCAGTCCGACCGTGCACAGTCCGACCGGGTTCAGCCCGGCCGTGCACAGTCCGACCGGGTTCAGTTCGGCCGGTCGGCCGAGCGGGATCGGTCCGTCGGGGCGCTACTCGTCGTCGTGGTGGCGGACTCGGCCGCCTCGACGTCCGTCCCCGTGGGCGCGGCAGCCGCGGCCGCCTCACGCGCGGCCTCGGCCTGCGCCGAACCGGTCCGGAGCACGATGTGCGGCATGAACGCGAGGAGCACGGAGGCGAGCACGGCGAGGACGCCGGCCACCAGGTAGATCTCGGACATGCTCAGTGCGTAACCCTGCTCGAAGGGGTGGGCGACCAGTTCGGGGAGCCGGTTGATCACGGAGGAGTCCTTGGTGACCGTCTCCAGAGCGCCCGCGCCGGTGGTGGGGTCGGCGAGCGCCCGGACGATCCCGTACGCGTCGGGGTCCTGCCGCAGGACAGGGTCGGCGAGGCCCTCCCGTACGCCGCGGGCGAGACTCCCGTCGGCGGCGGCCTGCTCGAGTTCGCTGGAAATGGAGCCACCGACGCGGCTGAAGAGAATTGACAGGAACACCGCGACGCCGGCGGTGCCGCCGAGCTGGCGGAAGAAGGTGGCCGACGCGGTGGCCACGCCGATCTCCCGCGGACTCACGGCGTTCTGGACGATCAGGGTGAGCGGCTGCATGCAGTTGCCGAGCCCGATGCCCAGCACCAGCATGTAGACCATCACCAGTGTCAGCGACGTGTCGGCGTCGATGGTCCACAGCAGGAACAGTCCGACCGCGGCCACCGCCGTGCCGAAGATCGGGAACTCGCGCACCCGGCCTGTCCTCGAGATGAGCTGGCCCGACACGATCGAGGCACCCATCATCCCCGCCACCAGCGGGAGCATCATGAGCCCGGACTCCATGGGATCGGCGCCGTGCACGATCTGCATGTACAGCGGCAGGGTCATCATGCCGCCGAACATGGCCATGCCCACGATCACGCCGCCGGCGGTGACGATCGCGAAGGTGCGATCGCGGAACAGGCGGAGCGGGATGAGGGCCTGGTCGCCGGCGCGGGCCTCCACGATGAGGAAGAGACCGATACCGGCCAGTCCGACGACGTAGCACCCGAGGGCGGCAGGGGATCCCCACCCCCAGGTGTTGCCCTGCTCGGCCACCAACAGGAGCGGCACGAGTCCTACGACGATCGCGGCCGCGCCCGCCCAGTCGACGCGATGGTCGACCCGGACGTTCTTCACGTTGAGCGTGATCATCACGAGGGTCAGAGCCGCCGCGCCGATGGGGACGTTGATGAGGAAGATCCAGCGCCACCCGTCGATGCCGAAGATCGTGTCGGCGCTTGCGAAGAACCCGCCGATGACCGGCCCGAGGACCGACGAGGACGCGAACACCGCCAGCATGTAGCCCTGGTACTTGGCGCGGTCGCGCGGCGGGATGATGTCGCCGATGATCGCGAGCGCCAGGGACATCAGGGCGCCGGCACCCAGACCCTGGATGCCGCGGAAGACGGCGAGCATGTACATCGAGGTGGCGAGCGTGCAGAGCAGAGAGCCGAACACGAAGATGACGATGCCGATGACGAAGAACGGCTTGCGCCCGTAGATGTCGGAGAGCTTGCCGTACAGGGGCGTCGAGATGGTCGACGTCATGAGATAGGCGGTGGTGACCCACGCCTGGGCGTCCAGGCCCTGCAGGTCGTCGGCGATGGTGCGGATCGCCGTGCTCACGATGGTCTGGTCGAGGCTGGCCAGGAACATGGCGGACATGAGGCCGGCCAGGATGACGAGGATCTGGCGGTGCGTGAACTCACCGTCCTCGCCTGCGTGGACCGAGGATGTCTTGGGGGCGGTCATCGGTTCTCCTCGGCGGATGTGAGAGAGCAGAGTTCGGCGTGGAGGGAGTCGGCGAGTCCGGCGAGGTCCGCGATGAAGGCGTCCGCCCGGTCCGGCGTCCAGTCCTCGAGGAGGCCGGCCATCCAGTCACCACTGCGCTCGAACACCTGACTGACGAGATCGGTGCCCTCGGCGGTGAGTGTGACGAGGCTGGCGCGTCCGTCATCGGGATCGGGGACCTTTGCGATGAGCCCGCGGGTCTCGAGTTGGCGGACCTGGCGACTCACCACCGAGACATCGGTGTGGACCCGCGAGGCCAGGTCGGTGACCCGGGCCGGGCCGTCATGGATGGCGAACAACAGTGGATGCGCGGACGGCTCGACGGCCTCGTCGTAGCGGGGCACCGAGAGGTTGACCGCGCGCAGGAGTTTGACCACCCGCGACAGGTCCACCACCAACCGGCCGCCGCGTTCCGCGTCTATCGCCATATCCACTCCTCGAAACGATTGCTTGCAACAAGCAAACATTACGCGCGTAGCGGACCACCGCGCCACTGGGTGGCGCGCGGGTGGAGAGGGCGGAGGCGGTGATGAGGTGATGAAATGATGGGCTGATGAGAGGAATGCGAGCGGGTCTGACCTCGCTCGAGCGGTGGTGCCCCCGGTCGGACTCGAACCGACACTGGACGGGTTTTGAATCCGTTGCCTCTGCCAATTGGGCTACGGGGGCGAACGCGGTGAACCGCTGGTCCGGAAGTCTAACCGACGACCGATGAGCGTCTGTCCGACGCCCGCCCTAGAGTGGCCGTGTGAGCACCACGAGTCAGACCGCAGAAGCCAACACCGCCCTCGGTTCGGGCGCCTCCTCCGGCGCCCCAGCGGGGGAGGGGCCCACCCGACTGCTGCTCCTGGACGGGCACTCACTCGCGTTCCGTGCGTTCTACGCGCTGCCGGCCGAGAACTTCTCCACGGCGTCCGGCCAGCACACGAACGCCGTGTACGGATTCCTGTCGATGGTCGCCAACCTGGTGACCGAGGAGGAGCCCACGCACCTGGCCGTGGCGTTCGACGTCTCCCGTGCGACGCTGCACCGCACGGCGGAGTACCCCGAGTACAAGTCCACCCGGTCGGCCGCGCCCGAGGAGTTCAAGGGGCAGGTCGAACTCATCCAGGAGGCGCTGGTGGCGTTGGGGGTGCGGACGCTGTCTCTGGAGGGCCACGAGGCCGACGACATCATCGCCACCCTCGCCACACACTCGGGCGGCGCCGAGACGCTGATCTGTACAGGGGACCGTGACGCTCTGCAGCTGGTGTCCGACGAGGTCACCGTCCTCTACCCGGTCAAGGGGGTCTCCGAACTCGCCCGATTCACACCCGCCGCGGTCGAGGCGAAGTACGGGGTGACGCCCGCCCAATACCCGGACGTGGCCGCTCTGCGCGGTGACACCTCCGACAACCTCCCGGGCGTGCCCAAGGTCGGCGACAAGACCGCAGCCAAGTGGATCACCCAGTACGGCACCCTCTCGGAGCTCATCGCGCACGCGGACGAGGTCAAGGGCAAGGTCGGTGAAAGCTTCCGTGAGCACCTGCCCCAGGTGCAGCTCAACCGGCGGATCACCGAGCTCACGCGTGACCTGGACCTCGGCGTCGAGATCAGGGACCTCGTCCGCGCGACCCCGGAGCGTGCCGACGTCAACGCACTGTTCGACCGGTTGGAATTCGGGCCCCAGGCGCGCGACCGCTTCCTCTCCGCCTTCCTGCCGGAGGGCGCCCCCCAGCCCGCCGCCGAGGTGGAGCTCGAGCAGGCCTCGGTGCTGCACGCGGGCGAGGTCTCCGACTGGCTCGCCGCCCACGCGCCGGCCGGGCAGCGGCACGGCCTCGTCGTCGTCGGACCCTCCCGGCCCGGGGCGGGCGACGCACAGACCATCACCATCGCCGCCGCCGGCGGGGCCTCCGGACACCTCGATCTCGCGGCCATCGGGCCGGACGACGAGCAGGCGCTGCGCGCCTGGCTGGCCGACGACGCGGTATCCAAGGCGGTCCACGACGCCAAGGCCGCCACGCACGCACTGACGGGGCGCGGGCTCCGGTTGGGCGGGGTGACCATGGACGTGGCCCTGGCCGCCTACCTGGTGCGACCCGGACAACGCAGCTACGGACTGGCGGAGCTGTTCCAACGCCATCTGCAGCGCGAACTGCCCGAGGCGGAGGTGGGGGACAAGCAACTGTCCCTGCTCGACGATGTCGATGACGCCGAGACTGAGCAGAAGAACGCCGACGCCGCCGCGACCCGCGCCCGCGCGGTGGTCGATCTCGCGGAGCGGCTGGACGTGGAGCTTGAGCAGGTGCACGGGGCGCGCCTGATGGCGGAGATGGAACTTCCGCTCGTGCCGGTGCTGGCGCGGATGGAGTCGCTCGGGATCGCGGTGGACGGCGGCGCCCTGGAGGGATTGCGGGACGACTTCGCCGACCGCGGGCGGCAGGCGGCCGACGCCGCCTACGCCGCGATCGGCGGCGAACAGATCAACCTCGGCTCGCCCAAGCAGTTGCAGGTCGTGCTGTTCGAGACCCTCGGCATGCCCAAGACCAAGAAGACCAAGACCGGGTACACCACCGACGCCAAGGCGCTGGAGGAACTGCTCACCAAGGAGACGGGCGACACCCCGGGACGGGCGTTCCTCGAGGCACTACTGCTGCACCGCGAGACCACCAAGATGCGGACCACGGTCGAGGGGCTCATCAAGACCATCGGTGACGACGGGCGTATCCACACCACGTTCAACCAGACCGTGGCCGCGACCGGCCGGCTGTCCTCGACGGACCCCAATCTGCAGAACATCCCCGTGCGCACCGAGGACGGTCGACGCATCCGCGAGTCGTTCGTCGTGGGTGAGGGTTACGACTGTCTTCTCACCGCCGACTACAGCCAGATCGAGATGCGGGTGATGGCACACCTGTCCGGCGACGCAGGGCTCATCGAGGCGTTCCGGACGGGGGAGGATCTCCACTCGTTCGTCGGCTCGCGCGCGTTCGGCGTGCCGATCGACGAGGTCACCCCGGAGCTCCGTCGCCGGGTCAAGGCCATGAGCTACGGGCTGGCCTACGGGCTCAGCGCGTTCGGCCTCGCCGCCCAGCTCGGGATCAGCCAGGGTGAGGCGAAAGAGCAGATGGAGGCCTACTTCTCTCGCTTCGGCGGCGTGCGCGACTACCTGCGCGCAGTGGTCGAACAGGCCCGCCGAGACGGCTACACGGAGACACTGTTCGGGCGGCGTCGCTACCTGCCCGAGCTCAACTCGGACAACCGGCTCAAGCGGGAGAACGCCGAACGTGCCGCGCTCAACGCACCCATCCAGGGCACGGCCGCCGACATCATCAAGGCGGCCATGCTCAAGGTCGACGCGGACCTCACCGAACGGGGGCTGAAGAGCCGCCTTCTACTCCAGGTCCACGACGAACTCGTGCTCGAGGTGGCGGAGGGCGAACTCGACGAGGTCCGGGGCCTGGTCGTGGACCGCATGTACTCGGCTATCGAGCTCGACGTCCCGCTGGACGTCTCGACCGGAACCGGTCCGGATTGGGACTCGGCGGCGCACTGAGCGTCCCGTTGCCCTGCCGGGCGGCAGCCGACCTGTACCCTAAGTTCATTTCAGATTCGGCTCCACGACGCCTGAAAGGGCACCCCATGACGATCACCTCCCGGCGCGGCCTGCGCGCCGCCATGGCCCTGACCGCCACCGCGGCCCTCGCGCTGACCGGTTGCACCACCAACACCGAGGGGCCGCAGGACTCCGGGGAGCCTCGTGACGAGGTGTCTCTCGAGACCGATGAGGAGATCGCCGCACTCGTCCCGGCCGAGATCCGTGACAAGGGCGTCATCGTGATCGGCACCAATCCGCCGTACGCGCCCAACGAGTTCAAGAACGAGAGTGGCGAGATCGTCGGCTTCGACATCGACGTGATGACCGCCGCCGCCCAGCTGATGGGGCTCCGCGCGGAGTTCCGCGAGTCCGATTTCGAGAAGATCATCCCGGCGATCGAGGGCGGCACCATGGACATGGGTGCCTCGTCGTTCACTGTCAACGACGAGCGGCTCCAGACCGTCGACTTCGTCACCTACTTCGAGGCCGGCATCCAGTGGGCCGCCGCCGCCGGCAACGACATCGACCCCGATGACGCCTGCGGCCTGAACGTCGCCGTCCAGCGGACCACGGTCTCCGACCAGGAGGACGTGCCCGCCCGCAGCGAGGCCTGCGTCGCGGCCGGGAAGCCCGCGATCGAGAAGGTCCAGTTCGACTCCCAGGACGAGGCCTCGACCGCCGTTGCGCTCGGCAAGGTCGACGCGATGTCCGCCGACTCGCCCATCTCCGCCTACGCGGTCAAGCAGTCCGAGGGCAAGATGCAGCTCGTCGGCGACGTGTTCGACTCCGCCCCCTACGGCTGGCCCGTCCGCAAGGACTCGGAACTCGCCGCCGCCCTCGAGGCTGCCGCCGACAAGCTCATCGAGACCGGCGAGTTCGAGACGATCGCCCAGAACTGGGGCCTCGAGGCCGGACTCATCGATGACGCCGAGATCCGGAAGGGCTGAGTGACCGGTAGGTGAGTACCGCGCAGAAGGGGGCGGACGCCCCCGCGGCGGAGGCCCCGGAACCGATCCGGGCGGTGCCTCTCCGGCACCCGTGGCGTTGGGTGTCGGCGACCGTCGTACTGGTCCTCGTGTTCCTGTTCATCTGGGGCGCGGCGACCAACCCGGCCTACGGGTGGGACACCTACGCCCGCTACCTGTTCGACACCAGGTTCGGCATGGCGGTGTTCTACACCATCGCGCTGACGCTGCTGTCGATGATCCTCGCCGTGGTCCTCGGCGTCATCCTCTCGGTGATGAGGATGAGCAGCAACCCCGTGCTGAAGGCAGTCGCCTGGGTGTACCTGTGGATCTTCCGCGGGACGCCGATCTACGTGCAGCTGCTGTTCTGGGGCCTGATCTTCACCCTGTACCGCCAGGTCCAGTTCGGGATCCCGTTCACCGACCTCCAGTTCGTCCGGTTCGACGACACGATGGTCCTGTACTCGGCGTTCTGGCTGGCCGTGGTGGGCCTGGCCATGAACGAGGCCGCGTACATGGCGGAGATCGTCCGCGCGGGCATCTCGTCGGTTCCCGAGGGGCAGGCCGAAGCCTCGACCGCACTGGGGATGACGTGGGGCCAGACGATGCGGCGGACCATCCTGCCGCAGGCGATGCGGGTCATCATCCCGCCGACGGGCAACGAGTTCATCTCGATGCTCAAGACCACCTCACTCGTCGTGGCGATCCCGTTCTCCGGTGAGCTCTACGGGCAGGCGCGCGACATCTCCGGTGTCAACTTCCAGCCCATCCCGCTGCTGTTGGTGGCCGCCACGTGGTACCTGGTCATCACCAGCGTGCTCATGGTGGGTCAGCACTACCTCGAGAAGCGCTTCTCCCGCGGCGCCACCCGGAGGCTCACCGGCCGGCAACTTCGCGCACTCGCCGATGCGGACGGGCTCACCCCGTCCGCCCTCGCAGCGGTCAAGGGCACCGATCAGTCGGGAGGGATGGCATGACGTCGATGGTCAGGGCCGAGCAGGTCTGCAAGAACTTCGGGTCGCTGCGCGTTCTCAAGGGGATCGACCTCGAGGTCGCCGCCGGTGAGGTGCTGTGCCTGGTGGGGCCCTCCGGATCGGGCAAGTCCACCTTCCTCCGGTGTATCAACCACCTGGAGCGGGTCGACGCCGGCAGGCTCTACGTCGACGATGAGCTGGTGGGCTACCGGGAGAAGGGTGACAAGCTCTACGAGATCTCCCCGAAGCAGGCCGCACGCCAGCGCCGGGACATCGGCATGGTGTTCCAGCACTTCAACCTGTTCCTCCACCGCACCGCCCTCGAGAACGTCATCGAGGCGCCGATGTTGGTGAAGGGCCAGTCGCGTGGGGAGGCCACCGAGCGGGCCCGCGACCTGCTCGCGAAGGTGGGTCTCGCCGCCAAGGCCGACACCTACCCGGCCCAGTTGTCCGGCGGGCAGCAGCAGCGCGTGGCGATCGCCCGAGCCCTGGCCATGGACCCCAAACTGATGCTGTTCGACGAGCCGACCTCGGCCCTCGACCCCGAGCTGGTCGGGGAGGTCCTCGGCGTGATGCGCGATCTCGCGGACGCGGGGATGACCATGGTCGTGGTCACCCACGAGATGGGGTTCGCCCGGGAGGTCGCCGACACGGTGGCGTTCATGGACGACGGTGTCGTGGTGGAGTCCGGCACACCCGCGGACGTGCTCAGGTCGCCGTCGCACCAACGGACCAAGGACTTCCTGTCCAAGATCCTGTGACGTCGGGGCGGGGCCGGCGCGGGCGGGTCAGGAGAGTGTGGCGACGAAGATCGCCGTGCCGGGGAAGATCCCGCCACGCAGCGGGCTCCACTGCCCCCACTCCCGGTCCAGCCACTCCGGCCACTCCGGCTCGATGAGGTCCTGCACCACGAACCCGGCGGCGACCAGTTCGCGGATCCGGTCGCCCACCGTCCTGTGGTGCTCGACATAGGTGAGCTGGCCATCCTCGTCGTACTCGGTGTACGGCGAGCGGTCGAAGTAGGGGAACACGGCCAGTAGACCGTCCGGGCCCGGATCGTCGCGGAAGATCCACCGCATGGGGTGGTTGACCGAGAAGACGAACCGGCCGCCCGGTCGCAGGACGCGCGCCGCCTCCGCCATCACGCCCGCGGAGTCCGCGACGAACGGGATGGCTCCGAACGCCGAGAACGCGACATCGAAGCTGCCGTCCGCGAACGGCAACCTGCCGGCGTCGGCCTGGACCAGGGGTACGTTCGCCGCCGGGCCCGTCGCCCGGCTCGCAGCCTCAGCCCCCACACGGAGCATCCCGGCCGAGAGGTCCACGGCCACCGCGCGGGCGCCCCGGCCGGCGATCCACCGGGAGCACGGCGCCGACCCCGACCCGATCTCGAGCACGTCGCGGCCCTCCACGTCACCGAGCAGGTGCCAGTCACCTTCGTGCAGGCCCTCGGGGCACCAGACGAACTCGCCGTCGGCGGAGTGGGCGCCGAGGAAGTCGCCGTGGTGATGGTGGTAATCCGCCGCCTCCGAGTCCCACCACATGCGTGAGGCTCGGACCGACTCTCCGTGTCCTGGGGGGTTTGTGGACGTCACGTGTGAAGCGTACAGTTGACGGTCGCGTGCGTACGCGCTCGCTTTCTTCCCGTCCGCTACGATTCCTATCCACTCCGGAGCACCCCACCATATGACCACCAACACCACGTCCCCGCAGGTAGCCGTCAACGACATCGGCTCCGCTGAGGACTTCCTCGCCGCCATCGACGCCACGATCAAGTACTTCAACGATGGTGACATCGTCGAGGGCACGATCGTCAAGGTCGATCGTGACGAGGTCCTGCTCGACATCGGCTACAAGACCGAGGGCGTCATCCCCTCGCGCGAGCTCTCCATCAAGCACGATGTCGACCCGGGTGAGGTCGTCGAGGTGGGCGATGAGGTCGAGGCCCTGGTCCTGACCAAGGAGGACAAGGACGGCCGCCTGATCCTGTCCAAGAAGCGCGCACAGTACGAGCGCGCCTGGGGCACGATCGAGGAGCTCAAGGAGAAGGACGAGGCCGTCAAGGGCACCGTCATCGAGGTCGTCAAGGGTGGCCTCATCCTCGACATCGGTCTCCGTGGGTTCCTCCCCGCCTCGCTGGTGGAGATGCGCCGCGTCCGTGACCTCCTGCCCTATGTGGGTCAGGAGCTCGAGGCCAAGATCATCGAGCTGGACAAGAACCGCAACAACGTGGTGCTCTCGCGCCGTGCATGGCTCGAGCAGACCCAGTCGGCCGTGCGCTCCGAGTTCCTGCACCAGCTGCAGAAGGGCCAGGTCCGCAAGGGCGTCGTGTCCTCGATCGTCAACTTCGGTGCCTTCGTGGACCTCGGCGGGGTCGACGGTCTCGTCCACGTCTCCGAGCTGTCCTGGAAGCACATCGATCACCCGTCCGAGGTCGTCGAGGTGGGCCAGGAGGTCACCGTCGAGGTCCTCGACGTCGACCTGGACCGCGAGCGCGTCTCGCTGTCGCTCAAGGCCACGCAGGAGGATCCGTGGCGGCACTTCGCCCGGACCCACGCGATCGGTCAGATCGTCCCGGGCAAGGTCACCAAGCTCGTGCCGTTCGGCGCCTTCGTGCGTGTCGACGAGGGCATCGAGGGCCTGGTCCACATCTCGGAGCTGGCCGAGCGCCACGTCGAGGTCCCGGACCAGGTCGTCACGGTCAACGACGACGCCATGGTCAAGGTCATCGACATCGACCTCGACCGTCGTCGTATCTCGCTCTCGCTCAAGCAGGCGGACGAGGACTATGCCGAGGAGTTCGACCCGTCGAAGTACGGCATGGCCGACAGCTACGACGAGGCCGGAAACTACATCTTCCCCGAGGGCTTCGATCCCGAGACCAACGAGTGGCTCGAGGGCTTCGAGAAGCAGCGCGAGGAGTGGGAGAACCGCTACGCGGAGGCCGAGCGTCGCCACAAGATGCACACGGCCCAGATCGAGAAGGGTCGGGCCGCTGCTGCGGAGGCCGCCGAGGCCGCCCCGACCAACTACTCGTCGGAGTCCACCCCGTCGTCGCGTCCGGCTGCGGCGGAGGCCGCTCCGGCCGAGTCCACCGGCGGTTCGCTGGCCTCGGACGAGCAGCTGGCCGCCCTGCGCGCGAAGCTCGCCGGAGGCGAGTGATCGCACAGTAGGCACCTGAGAGCGGCCCCGCACCGGTATCCGGTGCGGGGCCGCTCCGTCTATCCCCGGTGCGCTCCGGTGGCGGTGTCCGGTCTGTGACGTGCGCAGTGCGGAAGTGCCGCCTTGCGCGCCGGACGGGTGAGCACCCTTGGCGATGCGAGCTCCCGGGTTTGGCTGGTGACGCGTCATACCGGGGGGCGAGGAGGCCGCCCGCACCGACCGTCCCGCTCCCGGGGTCATCGCGGTGGATGTCGGAGCGGGTGAGATCGGGGCGGTGACCACCCTGCCTCGCATCCCCGAGGACTCACGGGCGTCGGCGGGGGTGTGCCCGACACGCGGGAGTGGCGCGCAGCGATCGGTCAACGACCGGGCGGTTCGACGATCGGCTCGGCGACGGCGGGCTCGACCTCCGCGATCTCCTCGAGGCGCTCCTCGTCGATCACACCGCGGTCGTCGATGGCTCCGGACTCCGCCGCGGTACTGACCGTGACACGGGACTCCACGGTGGTCCGGGGGTCCGCGTCCGGAGCGGCGAAGTCGAACTCGTCGAGGTCGGTGCGAAGTAGGAAGACGTTGTACGCGTCCCAGGTGGAGAGCGTGTAGTACAGGTACCGGCTGTCGTTGTCCGTGGTGAAGGGATGGATCATCGGGGCGTAGCCGTTCGGGAACATGCTTCGATCGACGATGGTCTGGGGCTCGGACCACGGTCCCCAGGGGCTCTCCGACACCCGCATGGAGACGACGCCCGTCGGCGAGGGCGTCACGGCTATGTACTTGTCCAGGTGCTCGTTGTACTGCACCGAGAGTTCCTCGACGCGTGCCGGGATGACGTCGTACCCGGTCGGCTCGTCGGTCCAGCCCGCGCCCGGACCCGCGTACCACTCGTACGCGGCGGGGTCCTCGATCTGCCCGATCGGAACCCGAGTGAGCATCGCAGGACCCTGACGACCGGACGGGGTCACGTACTCATAGAGATGACCAGCGTCGAGGAGGAACGCACTCATCTGCGCCCCGTACCAGCGGTCTCCGTCCACCGGCGGCAGGGTCTCGCTGTCCGGAGCGGGTTCGAACTGAACTGTCGGGTTCCATCCGGTGAAATCCGTGACGCGCCGCATCGTCTCGGTGAGCACCGTCCACGATTCGCCGTCGTCCGTGGACTTCACCAGTGCGGAGTAGTTGGTGTTCCAGCCGCCAGGCGCGTTCCAGTCCCGCACGGACATGACCCGCATGTACATGTCATCACCGGTGCTGATCGCGGCGGTCGGGATTACGGTGACCTCGCCGGCCCCGTTGGACTGGTGCGCACCCTGAACGAGTGCCGTGGCCTTCCCTTGTGGATCGGAGGGGACCGCCCTGAGGACATCCATCCCGTTCTCGGGGCTCCCGCCGGCGGTGGCGAGCATGACGTTGGAGCGCCACTGGTTGTCTGTGGGAGTGCAGTCTCCGAAGGTGTCGCCGAACAGGGCCATGGTCTCGCCATCGTGGGTGAAGGTGATCCCGAGGTCTGTGCCGTGGATGTCGTACAGCTCGTCGGTCTTCGCGGGGCTGGTCGGCCCGGTAACCAGCTGGCGTACGGACGTGGCGCCCTTGAGGACCGGGATGGTGCCGTCGGCCCCGGTGACCCATCGTGGGAATCGGCGAACCGAGGATGCGGTGGCGTCGAGCACCGAGTTGGTCGCGTTCGCGAGCGATCCGGTGACGGGGAAGGGGCCGAGGGAACCCGGGGGGATGTTCCCGAAGAAGCTGTTGCACGGACCGCTCTCGCCGAGCAGTGAGCCTGCCGAGCCCGAGGACCCGGTCGATCCGGTCGACCCGGAGGAACCGGTGGAACTGGTGGAACCCGTGGAGTCTGCGGACTGGGCGGCTGCGTGGGCGGGAGCCACCGTGATCGCCAGTGCTACAACGAGAGGCAACGCAGAGAGCAGACGTGGCACAGAGTTAATCCGGTTCACACGTGAGACCTTACCTACGTCGCTCGGACCGGCACGCCTTTCGGTCACCTAGACTCCACGTCATGCTGATGGTGGGTCTGACCGGTGGGATCGGTGCCGGCAAGTCGACGGTGACGGCGGTGCTCGCGGAGGCGGGGGCGGTGATCGTGGACGCGGACCTCATCGCCCGCGAGGTCGTCGAACCGGGTTCCCCCGGGTTGGCGATGCTCGTCGCCGAATTCGGCGAGGACATCCTGGGGCCGGACGGTGCACTCGACCGCGCCGCCCTCGCCGCCCGCGCCTTCGTCGACGCGGAGCGGACCGCGGCCCTCAACGCCATCACCCATCCGCTGATCGGGGAGCGGACCGCCGAGCTGTTCGGCTCGGCGCCGGAGGACGCGATCGTCGTGCACGACATGCCGCTCCTCGTGGAGGGCGGGATGACACCCGGCTACCACCTGGTGATCGTCGTCGACACCCCGGCGGAGATCCGGTTGCAGCGGTTGGTGGAGTTCCGGGGGATGCCGGAGGACGATGCCCGCGCCCGCATGTCGAGGCAGGCCACCGATGAGGCCCGCCGGGCCGCCGCGGACGTGGTGATCGACAACTCCGGGGACCGACAGACTGCCGTGGACCTCGCCAACGCCCTGGTCGATATCCGTCTCCGCCCGTTCGAGCACAACCTGCGCACCGCGACCCCGGTGGTGGGCGACCGCACCGTCGTCCCGTTCCGGCCCGAGTGGGCCGGGGAGGCGGAGCGGGCGTGCGCGCGCCTACGCCACGTGGTGGGGAAGATCGCCACCCGGATCGACCACGTCGGTCCGACCGCGGTCGAGGGTCTGGACGCGCCCGACGTCATCGATCTGCAGGTGACGGTGCGGGACGCGGCAGCGGTCGAGGTCGCCCTGCGCACGCTCACCGAGGCGGGATACGTGCGTGATCGGTCGAGCGAACGGCCGTTGCTGCACTGGTGCGACCCCGCCAGGCCGCTGGAGGTGTCGATTTTGGCAGAGGACGACCCCGAGCACGAGTTCTCGCTACTCATGGCCGAGGTGATCGGCGCGGACCCCGGCGCACGGGCCGAGTACGCGGAGATCCTGCGTCGCGCGGACCGCGAGGAGACGCGTCAGTGGGAGCGCACCCTGAGCGAGGCCGTGCTGCGGGGGCGGTAGCGCCGGCCGGGGGCGGGTCCGCAGCCCCGCCCCCGGCCGGGTCTCACTCGGTCGGGACCACCCCGTCGACCAGCTCGGAGACCGGCACCTGCCGCACGACCTCGGTCGGCGCCGGCTGAGAGCTGGCCCGGCGCAGGTTCGGGTCGGGGAACACCTCCGATAGCCGGGTGCGCACGAGGAAGACGTTGTAGGCGTTCCAGGTGGTGACGAGGTAGTAGAGGTCCTCGCCCTGCGCCCACGGGTGCATGAACGCCCCGTAGACACCGGGCAGCACCGAGTAGTCCACCAGCGTGGTGGCGGAACTCCACGGCCCCTCGGGGCGGTCGGCGGTGCGGAGGACCACCGAGTCGTACCCCTGTGAGTACATCGCCGTGTACTTCCCGAGGTACTCGTTGTACATGGTCGATATCTCGCTCGCCGGGGCGGGCAGGACCCGCTCGGCGGCGCCGACATCGGACACCCATGCCGAGCCGTTCCAGTATTCGTACGCCTCGGGGTCGAGGACGCCCGCGGCGGGCGGGGTGGCGGATCCGTCGAGCTCGTCCGCGGTCGGGGAACCGGCGAGCGGAACGCGTGCGACGACCGCCCCGCCCTGTCGCCCGGAGGGGGTGAGGTACTCGTACAGGTGCGTGTCCGTCTTGAGGAACGAGCTCATCTGGGAGCCGCGCCACGCAGGATCCACGGCCGGGGCTCCGGCGCCGAGGGGGACCGTGTCGGTGATGGGGCGGGCTAGTGAGGGGACGACGGCCCAGTTCTCGCCGTTGTCCGTCGAGTACGCCATCCCCGAGTAGTTGGTGGTCCACGATCCGGGTTGGCCCCAGTGGGCCACGGACATGAACCGCAGGTACTGGACACCGTCGACGGAGATGCCCGAGGTCGGGATGATCGTGACCTCACCGGGCAGCCCGGATCGCGGGACCAGCGACTTGGCGAGACCGTCGGTCCCCATGGCGGCGGAATCGATGGTGATTCCGTCGGTCAGATCGGTGTCGGCGGAGCGGAACAGGACGTTGGAACGCCACTGGTTGCCGGGCACCGTGCAGTCGCCCATGGTGTCGCCGAACGCCATCAGGACCTGTGGGTCGGCGGGATCACCGTTGTCCCACATGATGCCCAGGTCCGTTCCGGCCACTCCGAACCGGTTGATGGAATCGCCGGGACTCGTGGGCCCGGTGACGAGCTGCTCGAACCGGGTGGGTCCACGCAGGACGGGGACCGTGCCCTCCTCTCCGGTGATCCACGGTGGCATCCCGTAGACCGAACCGATCATCGGATCGAGCGAGCCGGACAGTCCGTTGCCCAGGGAGCCGGTCTCCAACTGCTGGACCAGCGATCCCGAACGGTCGGCGGAGCCCAGCGCGCGGGAGGCGGAGCCCAGCGACCCGGAGTCACCGGAGGACCCGAGCGAACCGAGGGAACCGGTGCCCATACCGGCCCCGGTCCGGTTCTCCAGCAGGGAACCGAAGTTGCCGAACATCTCGCTGCACGGGCCGGCCGCGGCGGTTCCGGCTCCGACCGTGCCGAGGGTCACGACCGACGCGGCGGCCGTGATCGACGCGACGACGACCGAGCTCAGGCGGCGGGGGAGATGTCGGGTCATGTCACGCCTCCGGGATGGACCGACGCTCGACCAGGACGGTCTCGCCGGTGTCCGCCGGGTCCGGGGTGTTGCGGGTCCAGCTGTCGTCGGTCGTCCGCATCCGCGCTCGGGCGTCGGGAAGGGTCCGCGGCGGGATCTGGGTGAGGTCGGTCCTCATGAGGAAGACGTTGTAGGCGTCCCAGGTGGACATGGTGAAATACAGGTCCTCGCCGCGAGTCTCCACGGCGGGGCTCCACGGGTGGACGAAGGCGCCGTAGAGGGTCGGGACGTGCTGGTACGAGAGCAGGATGTCCTCACCCGACCACGGGCCCCAGGGGGTGGCGGACTGGGCCATGACGATGTTGTTGGCGCGGTTGTTGTACAACGCGATGAAGCGACCCAGGTGCTCACTCCAGGACACCGACAACTCGCTCACGGCCGAGTTGACCGTCGGAGCGCCGAGCACCGGCACGGCGTCGCGGTGATCGACGACCCAGTCGCCGCCGTCCCAGAAGCGGTAGGCCGCCATCTCCTCGATCCGGTTCTCGGGGACCCGCGCGAGCCGTGCGGACCCGCTACGACCCGACGGTGTGAGGTACTCGTAGACGAACCCGTCGTGCTTGAGGAACGCGCTCATCTGCCCGGCGGTGTGGGTGGTGGACTCCGGGCCCAGGTCGACCGGGAGGGGCATCGGTGCGGTACCCCGCCGGGCGGTATCGCGTACGGGGACCCAGTTCTCGCCGTTGTCCGTCGACCGGGCGAGAGCGGAGTAGTTGGTGGTCCACTCGCCGGGCGAGCCCCACCGTTCGACGGACATGTACCGCAGGTACTGGGTGCCGCCCACCTCGACGCCGGCGGTGGGGATCACCGTGGTCTCGTCGGGGTGGCCGGTGCGGGGGAGGATCGACTTCGCCATCCCGGGCCGCTCCATCGGCGCGTCGGTGATGCGCATCCCGTCGGCCAGCGTGCGGTCGCCGGATCGGAAGAGGATGTTGCTGCGCCACTGGTCACCGGGCGCGTCACAGTCGCCCATCGTGTCCCCGAGGGCCATCATCATCTGCGGATCCGAGGCGTCGCCGTTGTCCCAGAGGATTCCCAGGTCGGTGCCGGAGATGCCGAATCTGTCGACCGTGTCGTTGGGGCTGGTGGGTCCCGTCAGCAACTCGACCGTGGTGGTCCGGCCCCGGAGGACCGGGATGTACCCGTTCCCGCCGTCGGCCCACGGGGTGGCAGGGGCGGACGCGGGCGCCCCCAGCGAGCCGGAGAGGGAGCCCGACCCTCCCGCGGTGCCGCCGGCCGGGGGCCACGGGTCACACGGTGCGCCCGTGGCGACCGGCGCGAGGAGGGTGAGGGCCCCCGCCGCGAGTGAGGCGGCGGTGACCGCCGTGATCGGCCGACGTACGCCGTGGGGGCGGGCGGTACGACGACGAAGTGGGCTGAGGGCCACGGGGTTCTCCAGACGACATGACAGGGACGGTGAGGGGTTGCTCACAGCTACGGTAGTCGGCACCCCTGACATCCGCTGCGGCGACACCGTTGGGCGGGGGTGAACGGCTGCTCGTACGCTGGTGGTATGGCTTTCGCGACAGAGATCCCCGACGACGGGGTCCCCGCCGACCCGACAGTGCTCTCGTACTCGGAGTTCCGACCGATCGGCGATGTCGAACGAAGTGCGACCCGCTTCGAGGTCGTCAGTGAGTTCACCCCGTCGGGCGACCAGCCCACGGCGATCGCGGAACTGACCGAACGCCTCGCACGCGGGGAGCGCGACGTCGTACTGCTCGGTGCGACCGGCACCGGCAAGTCGGCGACCACCGCCTGGCTCATCGAGAAGGTGCAGCGGCCGACCCTGGTGATGGCGCCCAACAAGACGCTCGCCGCGCAGCTGGCCAACGAGTTGCGCGAGATGCTGCCCAACAACGCGGTCGAGTACTTCGTCTCCTACTACGACTACTACCAACCGGAGGCGTACATCGCCCAGACGGACACCTTCATCGAGAAGGACTCGTCCATCAACGACGACGTGGAGAGGCTCCGGCACTCCGCGACGTCGTCCCTGTTGTCCAGGCGCGACGTCGTCGTCGTCAGTTCGGTCTCGTGCATCTACGGTCTCGGCACACCCCAGTCCTACCTCGACAGGTCGGTGGCGCTGGCCGTCGGGCAGGAGGTCGACCGCGACCAGTTGCTCCGGCTGCTCGTGGATGTCCAGTACGAGCGCAACGACGTGTCCATGACCCGGGGCACGTTCCGGGCGAAGGGCGACACCGTCGACATCATCCCCACCTACGAGGAACTCGCCGTTCGCATCGAGTTCTTCGGGGACGAGATCGACGCGCTGTACTACATCCACCCGCTGACCGGTGACGTCGTGCGCAGGGTCGACGAGGTGCGGATCTTCCCGGCCACCCACTACGTCGCCGGTCCCGAGAGGATGGCCAAGGCGATCGCCTCCATCGAGGCCGAGCTGGAGGAGCGCCTGGCGGAGCTGGAGAACCAGGGCAAACTGCTCGAGGCGCAGCGGCTGCGCATGAGGACGTCCTACGACATCGAGATGATGCAGCAGGTGGGCTTCTGCTCCGGTATCGAGAACTACTCGCGGCACATCGACGGTCGGCCGGCGGGCAGTTCGCCGGCCACGCTCATCGACTACTTCCCCGAGGACTTCCTCACGGTGATCGACGAGTCCCACGTGACCGTGCCGCAGATCGGCGCCATGTACGAGGGCGACGCCTCCCGCAAACGCAATCTCGTCGACTTCGGGTTCCGCCTGCCGTCCGCCCTGGACAACCGTCCCCTGACCTGGGAGGAGTTCTCCGGCCGGGTGGGTCAGACCGTCTACCTCTCCGCCACGCCCGGCCCCTACGAGATGGGGCGCGCCGGTGGGGAGTTCGTCGAACAGGTCATCCGGCCGACCGGGCTCGTCGACCCGAAGATCGTGGTCAAGCCCACCAAGGGGCAGATCGACGACCTGATCGGGGAGATCCGTCAGCGCGCCGAACGCGACGAGCGGGTGTTGGTGACCACGCTGACCAAGAAGATGTCGGAGGACCTCACGGACTACCTGCTCGAGTTGGGGATACGGGTTCGGTACCTCCACTCGGAGATCGACACTCTCCAGCGGGTGGAACTACTCCGGGATCTGCGGCGCGGGGAGTACGACGTCCTGGTCGGCATCAACCTGCTCCGGGAGGGACTGGACCTGCCGGAGGTCTCGCTCGTGGCGATCCTGGACGCCGACAAGCAGGGTTTCCTCCGCTCGGCCACCTCGCTCATCCAGACAATCGGCCGTGCGGCCCGCAACGTCTCCGGTGAGGTCCACATGTACGCGGACTCGGTCACCGAGGCCATGCGGCAGGCCATCGACGAGACCGATCGCAGGCGTGAGAAGCAGGTCGCGTACAACACCGAGCACGGCATCGACCCGCAGCCGCTCCGCAGGAAGATCGCCGACATCCTCGACCGGGTCGGAGAGGAACGCGGGGACGACGCGGAACCCCAGGACCGACCGGAGCTCGTGGGCGCCCGGGCTGCCGACGGGTCGGCGCGACCCCGCAAGGAGCTGGAGAAGCTCATCGAGGAGATGACCGAGCAGATGATGTCCGCGGCCACCGACCTGAGATTCGAGCTCGCGGGGAGGCTCCGGGACGAGATCGCCGAACTGCGCAAGGAACTCAAGGGGATGCGTGAGGCCGGGGTCGACTGACCCGGGCCGCTTTCTCCCGCGTTTACCCCGCCCGTCGGCGGCGTCCTCGGACTACTCTGGGTGAAACGTGTTCCCGAGGAGAGGAAGCAAATGAGCGCCTACACCAGAGTGGTGGTGGGAACCGACGGTTCCGAGTCGTCCTACCGTGCCGTCGATCGCGCCGCGCAGCTGGCCGCCGACGCCTCGGCGGACCTGGTGATCGCCTGCGCCTACGTGCCCGCCGATCCGCGTTCGGTCAGCCAGGCCGCGGATCAGCTCGGTGACGACGCCTACCAGATCCGCGGGGACAATCCTGCCGAGGACATCGTCCGCGGCGCCAGGGACCGGGCCCAGAAGGCCGGAGCGACCAAGATCGAGGCGCGCACCGTGAAGGGGGCGCCCGTCGAATCGCTCATCAAGTTGGCCGACGACGTGGGGGCCGACCTCCTCGTGGTGGGCAACAAGGGACTCAACTCCCTGACGGGTCGGCTGCTCGGGTCCGTGCCCGCCGACGCCGCTCGGCGCGCGACCTGCGACGTGCTCATCGTCCACACCACCTAGACCGCGCGCCGAACCCGGCGCCCCACCCGGCCGCCGGGGTCAGTGGCAGAGGTGGGTCCGGCTCGCATCGACGATCGCCCGACCCACCTCGGCGGTGTCGAGGTCCGGGTCCTGGGCCGCGATCGCGCTGGTGAGCGGGCGGATTCGTTCGAGGATCGTCTCGTCGTCCGCGCCGTCGGCGATCCCCCCGCAGATGCCGGCGCCCACCTCGATGGTGGTGACGGCGGTCATCTCGGTGGGGAGACCGAATCCGGACAGTTCTGCGAGGTACTCCTGCTCGTCGTCGGTGCGCGGGTCGGGCCTGTCCCGGGCCTCGGTCTGTGCGGAGGTCACGGGTCGGGGCTCGGCGACGGAGGACACACTGTCGACCGGGGCCTCCGCCCGGGTGCCGCACCCGCCGGCCGCCGCGACCGCGATGAGGGCCGAGGCCGCCAGCACGCGGGATCGGGTGTGGGTCATGCGGTGAGCTCCTGTGCGCTGTCGTCGAGACGGTCCCGTATACCCGAGAGTAGCGGGCCGAAGCCGCCGGGCTGGACCAGGATGAGTTCCTGTGTCGCCCGGGTGGCGCCGACGTACAGGTCCTGCATCCCCTGGGGCGAGCGCGCCAGGACGCGTTCGGGGTCCACCACCACGACCACGTCGAACTCCAGCCCCTTGGCCAACGCCAGCGGCAACACCGACGTGCCCGGCCGGGCCAGTTCGGCGGCCTCGTGGACCGCGGGATAACCGGCGCCGGCGAGTTCGTCGTCGTCGTCTCCTCGGGAGTCCTCGTCGCCGCCGGGGTCGGGCAGCAGCACCGCCACCGCCCGCTCCGACGGCACCGCCGCGACCTCCTCGGCGACCGCCTGCGCCACCGAACGACCGTCCGGCTCGAGCCACGCGACCGGCCGTCGCCCCGCGCGCACCGTCCGCGGCGACGACGCGGCCGGGTCGATCTCGGCGAGCAGCAGCTCGGCCACGGCGGAGATGGTCTCCGGGGTGCGGTAGTTCACGGTCAGCTCGGACAGCACCCACCGGTCGTCCACGTACGGCGACAGGGCATCGGCCCACGAGTCGATGCCCGCCGGGCTCGAGGTCTGGGCGACGTCACCGACGAGCGTCATCCACCGGTTGGGGGAGCGGCGCATGAGCACCCGCCACGCCATGGTGGACAGTTCCTGCGCCTCGTCGACGATCACGTGCCCGAACGCCCACGTCCGGTCCGCGCCGGCCCGGTCGGCCACGGTGAGATCGGAGTCCTCGCTGTGGCGGCGTGCCAGGGACTCGGCGTCGACGACGTCGTAGGCCATGAGCACCTCCGGATCGAGGTCGTCCTCGATGTCCTGCACGGCCGAACCCGTGAGGATCTCGAGAGCCTCCTCCGCCTGTCGGACCTGCTCCGCCCACGCGCGGTCCGCCTCACTGCCATCGGCGGTCGGGTCCTCGCCGAGCAGTTCGGCGAGCTCGTCCAGCAGCGGGACATCCGCCACCGAGAACGCGGCGCCGTTCTCCCGGAAGAGCGCATCCTGGTCCTCCGCGACGTAGTCACCCGCCGCCTCGGCGATCCGGTCGCGGCTCGACAGCAGGTCGGCGAGGAGCTGCTCGGGCCGTAGCACCGGCCACCACCCGTCGATCGCCTCGGCGACCTCGCGGGAAGCCTCGACCTCACGGCGGAGTTCCGCCCGGTCATCCGCGTCCAACAGGGGGCGGGCGGGGTCGCCGAGATCGCCGACACCGTCGCCGTCCGGTGACCACGCCTCGTCCTCCGCCCGGCCGACCGGGTCCGTGAGCGCGGAGACGTACTGCTCGGTGAGGGCGTCGATGATCCGCGTCGCGAACGCGTCGCGGGACTGGTTGTGGGGTCGCCGGGTCATCCGTCCCCGCCCCCGCGCCGCCCGCACCGTCGCCGGGGTCAGTGTCAGATCGTGTCCCTCGACCCGCACCACGACGTCGGTCTCCGGAGCGAGCTGGCGGGCCCGCACCGCGGCCTTGAGGATTCCCACCATCTCGCCGGAGCCCTTGACCTCCTCGCCGCGCAGGGTCTCCGGTCCGGTCGCCCGGACGCCCGGATAGAGATCGGCGAGCGTGCGCAGGACCACCCCCGACTCGCCGAGGGACGGCAGCACGCGCGCGATGTAGTCGAGGAACCGCGCATTGGGTCCGACGATGAGCACTCCGCTGCGGTCCAACCGTTGCCGGTGCGTGTAGAGGAGGTAGGCGGCGCGGTGCAGCGCCACGGCGGTCTTCCCGGTGCCCGGGCCGCCCTGGACCACCAGGACGCCGGAGTGCGGGTTCCGGATGATCTCGTCCTGCTCCCGCTGGATGGTGGCCACGATGTCCGTCATGTGGGCGGAACGGGCGGTGTCCAGCGCCTCGAGCAGGGCGGACTCGCCCACCACGTCGTCGTGGTCCTCGGGGAGCTCACCGTCTTCCGGAGCCGTGAGGTACTCGTCGTGGATCCCGATCACCCGGCGACCGATCGTCCGCAGGTGGCGGCGCCGGTGAGCGCCCTCCGGCCGGGCGGTCGTCGCCAGGTAGAAGGGCCGGCTGTGGTCGGCGCGCCAGTCGAGGAGCAGCGTCGTGAGGTCGTCGTCGTCGTCGCGGAGACCCACGCGCCCGATCCGGCGCACCTCGCCGTCCCCCATGTCCAACCGGCCGAAGTACAGGCCCAGGTTGGCGGCGCTGAACGCCGCGAGCTCCGAGGTGTAGAGCCGGGCGAACGACTCCCGTTCCGACCGCGCCTGCGGGGTGCCGCCCGACCCGCGCAGGACGGCGTCCAGGCGCGCACGCGTGTCCGCCCGCAACTCCTCGAGGCGGTCGAGGAGGCGGCCGAGGTGACGTTGTTCCTCGTCGACGGCGTCGTGTCCCGTCACGGGCGCTCCTTCCGGGGTCTGCGTGGTCGGTTCGGGCAGGATGACCAGGCTACCGGGAACCGCGACGGGTGCTCTGACGACGACGACCCCGCCCGGGTGGGGGCAGGGTCGTCGGGAGGCGGTGTGGCCGCCGGCGGTAGTCCGGGGGCGGTGGCCCGCCCCGGTCGTCAGGGACGGATGACGTCGGCGGCCTTCGCGCGGACCTCGTCCGTCATCTTCTTGGCCTCGGAGGCCTTCTTGCCGGCCTCCTTCTCGAACCGGGCGGACTTCTTCCTGGCGTCCTTGCCGGCGCGGGCCGCCTTCTTGCGGGCGTCCTTCTGCGCGTCCTTCTTCTTGGCCTGTGCGGCCTTGCGGGCCTCCTCGGCCCGGACCGCGGCGAGTCGGGTGGCGACACCGGCCTGGTCGCGGACCTGCGCGGTGTAGGGCCGGGCCTCGTCGGCCGCTGCGTGGGCCACGGCGCCCGCCTGCTCGCGGACCTGGGCAGCGATCGGGGCGGCCTGCTCCCGGGCGGTGGCCGCGCGATCCCGCACGCGAGCGGCGACCACCGGCGCGGTGTCACGCACGACCCCGGCGAAGCCGGACGCCTGGTCTCGCACCTGATCGGCGACCTCCGGGGCCTTCGCCCGCACGGTGTCGGCCACCTCGGGAGCCTTGTCGCGCACGACGTCCGCCGCGCCACGCGCCTGATCGGCCACGGTGTGTGCGACACCGGCGAGCGCCGCACCGGCGGCCGCGGACTCGGCCTTCGCCCCGGGCAGCTTCGCGACCACCTTGTCGCCGGCCTTCCGGGCGCGCCAGGCCACCCCGGGCTGTCCGGCGGTGTCGACCGAGGCGAGAATGAGCCCGCCGAGGAGCGCCACGTCGGTCGCCAGACCGGTGGTCTTGCGACTGCGGGCGTCCTTGTCGGACTCCATCCAGAACGCGTGGCGGCTGACGGTCGAGGGCACGTGGGCGGCGGTGAGCGCGAGCGCCGACAGGCGGGGGGCCTTGCCCAGCGCGAACAGGACGCCCGCGCCGATCTTGACCCCGGCGAGCGCCTTGACGAGCGTCTCGGTGTCCTTGGGGACGGGCGGCACCGATGCGGAGACCGCCTCGTTCACCGCCTGCTCGCCCTTCTCCACCAGCGGGGTGGCCTTGTCGACGAGCGGCGCCGCGTCGGCGACATGGGCCTGCGGATTGCGAAGCGTCTCAACGCCGTCGATGACGAACACCGTGGCGAGCATGGGTCGTGCGAGTCGTCGGATCATCGTTCCTCCTGGATAGGTGGGAGTGCGTGGTCGAACCTAGTCCGAACCCGGTGAGGGCGCCTCCGGTCGCGAGACGGGGCGGCCGGTGGACGGACGGTCACCGGGGGAGTGTGCTGCGGCGATCGCACACGGTGGCGGTTTGATAACGATTGGATGTCGGCCCACAGGGCGACGGGGCCAGGGCCCCCGTCGCCGTCACCACCCGCGCTCCCGCCACTCGCCCAGATGTGGCCGCTCGGCGCCGATGGTGGTGTCGTCCCCGTGGCCGGGATGGACCACGACGTCGTCGTCGAGGACGTCGAAGACCCGCGCCTCGAGGTCGTCCATCAGCGAGGCGAACTCGGCTGCCGAGCCCGTCTTCCCGGGCCCGCCCGGGAAGAGGGAGTCCCCGGAGAACAGGTGGGTGCCCGCGTCGGTGCGCAGCACGAGTGCGACGCCGTCCGGAGTGTGACCCCGCAGGCCGATCACCTCCAACCGGAGGTCGCCGACCACGAGCTCGTCGCCGTGCGCGACGTGGCGGTCGGTGGGCACGTCGATGCCCCCGGCGTCGCCGGGGGAGGCGATGGTGGTCAGGCCGAGGGCGGCGACCGTCTCGGCGAGACCGATCCAGTGATCGGCGTGGAGGTGCGTGGTGAGCACCTCCTTGACCCCGGGTGCGCGGTCCCTCAGATGGGAGATCAGCTGCGGCGCGTCGTTGGCGGCGTCGACGAGCAGTACATCGCCCGTCGCGGTCGACTCGATCACGTAGACGTTGTTGTCCATCTCGCCGACCGAGATCTTGGTCAGTCGGGCGGGGCCCACGGTCCAGCGCTCGCCGGTCAGTCGGCCTCCGGTACGGCCGGAGTAGCCCTCGGTGAGGGTGATGCGGTCGGGTAGTGACTCGGTGGGATTCGACATAACGGCAGGCTACCGACGTCGGGCGCGGTCGGTGGCCGGAAGCGTGTCGTACTACGTTGGTACCTTCGTCTGCGGGAACGGCAGCCATGCGGCAGGTGCGGCTTTCGCCACGGAGACGTGGCGGCCTCCCGACTCGGAAGGAGAACCCATGGTGGACCGTCTGGTCGTCCGCGGCGCACGGGAGCACAACCTCAAGGGCGTGGACATCGACGTCCCCCGCGACTCGCTGATCGTGTTCACCGGACTGTCAGGGTCCGGCAAGTCCTCGCTGGCGTTCGACACCATCTTCGCCGAGGGCCAGCGCCGCTACGTGGAGTCGCTGTCCTCCTACGCCAGGATGTTCCTCGGGCAGATGGACAAGCCCGACGTCGACTTCATCGAGGGACTGTCCCCGGCCGTGTCGATCGACCAGAAGTCGACCAACCGCAATCCCCGCTCGACCGTCGGCACCATCACCGAGGTGCACGACTATCTGCGCCTGCTCTACGCCCGCGCCGGGGTCCCGCACTGTCCCACCTGCGGGGAGGTGATCTCCCGACAGACCCCTCAGCAGATCGTCGACCAGATCCTGGAGGGCGAGGAGGGTGCACGGTTCCAGGTGCTCGCCCCCGTCGTCCGGACACGCAAGGGTGAGTTCGTCGACCTCTTCGCCCAGCTCGCCGCCGACGGTTACAGCCGCGTGCGGGTGGACGGCGAGCTGCACACGCTCGCCGAGCCGCCCGTCCTGAAGAAGCAGGAGAAGCACGACATCGAGGTGGTCGTGGACCGGCTCGCGGCGAAGCCGTCCTCACGGCAGCGGCTCACCGACTCCGTGGAGACCGCCCTGGGGCTGGCGGACGGCGTGATCGTGATCGAGTACGTCGACCTCGACGACTCCGACCCCGCCCGGCACCGCAGGTTCTCCGAGCACATGGCCTGCCCGAACGGGCACCCGATCGCGCTGGACGACATGGAGCCCCGCGCGTTCTCGTTCAACAACCCCTACGGGGCCTGCCCCGTGTGCGACGGTCTCGGTTCCCACCTCGAGGTGGATCCGGACCTGGTCGTCCCGGACCCCGAGCGGTCGCTCGCCGACGGCGCGATCGCACCATGGTCGGGTGGCCAGAGCGCCGACTACTTCCAGCAGTTGCTGACCGGCCTGGCCGGGGACATGGGCTTCGACCTCCGCACCCCGTGGCAGGACCTGCCCGCGAAGGTGCGCAAGGCCGTGATGGGGGGCGCCCCCACCAAGGTCCGGGTGCAGTACCGCAACCGGTTCGGCCGCGTCCGGACCTACGACGCGAAGTTCGAGGGCGTGATGTCGTTCCTCAAGCGTCGCCTGGACCAGACCGAATCGGAATCGCAGAAGGAGCGCTACCAGGGCTACATGCGCGAGGTGCCGTGCCCGGGATGCGACGGCACGAGGCTCAAGCCGGAGATCCTCGCCGTCACCCTCGCGGGACCCGGGGGCACGGAGCGCTCGATCGCCGACATCAGCCGCATGTCCGTGGAGGACTGCGCTGCGTTCCTGGACGGGCTCGAACTCGACCCGCGCCAGGCGATGATCGCCGGTCGTGTCCTCAAGGAGATCCAGGCACGGATGGGCTTCCTGCTCGACGTGGGGCTGGACTACCTGTCGCTCGACCGCGTCGCCGGCAGCCTGTCCGGTGGCGAGGCCCAGCGAATCCGCCTGGCCACGCAGATCGGATCGGGTCTCGCGGGCGTCCTCTACGTCCTGGACGAACCGTCCATCGGCCTGCACCAGCGGGACAACCGACGACTGATCGACACCCTCGTCCGGCTGCGCGACCTCGGAAACACGCTGCTGGTGGTGGAGCACGACGAGGACACCATCCGTTCGGCGGACTGGATCGTCGACATCGGGCCGCTCGCCGGTGAGCACGGGGGCCGGGTCGTGCACTCGGGCGACTACAAGGGGTTGCTGGCCAACTCCGAATCGCTGACCGGCGACTACCTCGCCGGGCGTCGTCAGATCGCCATCCCGGACAAGCGGCGCGCGCCGAGCCCCGACAAGCGTCTGCACGTGAAGGGCGCCCGGGAGAACAACCTCAAGAACGTCGACGTGGTCTTCCCCGGCGGCGTGCTGTGCGCGGTCACCGGCGTCTCCGGCTCGGGCAAGTCCACCCTGGTCAACGACATCCTCGCGACCTCGCTGGCCAATCAGCTCAACCGGGCCCGACAGGTGCCCGGCCGGCACTCCCGGATCGACGGCGTGGACGGGTTCGACAAGCTCGTCCAGGTGGACCAGTCGCCGATCGGTCGTACCCCGCGCTCCAACCCCGCCACCTACACCGGCGTGTTCGACAAGATCCGCACCCTCTTCGCCGCCACCACCGAGGCCAAGGTCCGCGGGTACAAGCAGGGCCGGTTCTCGTTCAATGTCAAGGGTGGGCGCTGCGAGGCCTGCCAGGGTGACGGGACGTTGAAGATCGAGATGAACTTCCTGCCGGACGTCTACGTGCCGTGCGAGGTGTGCCACGGGGCGCGGTACAACCGCGAGACCCTGGAAGTGCACTACAAGGGCAAGACCATCGCCGAGGTTCTGGACATGCCCATCGAGGAGGCGAGCGAGTTCTTCGAACCGATCACCTCGATCCATCGCTACCTCCAGACCCTCACCGAGGTGGGGCTCGGATACGTGCGGTTGGGTCAGCCCGCCCCGACCCTCTCGGGTGGTGAGGCCCAGCGCGTCAAACTGGCCGCCGAACTGCAGAAGCGGTCGAGCGGGCGGACGGTGTACATCCTCGACGAGCCGACCACCGGTCTGCACTTCGAGGACATCACCAAACTGCTGTTGGTCATCCAGGGGTTAGTGGACAAGGGCAACACGGTCATCGTGATCGAGCACAACCTCGACGTGATCAAGAGCGCCGACTGGGTCATCGACATGGGGCCCGAGGGCGGTGCCGGGGGCGGCTCGGTCGTGGCCGAAGGCACCCCGGAGCAGGTGGCGACCGTACCCGGGAGCCACACCGGCCGTTTCCTTGCCGAAGTGCTCCCCGGGGTGGCCGACGGGGAGCACGAGGACGCGAGGGAGTCCGTGGTCACCGAGCAGACGACGGGGAAGAAGGCGTCGGCGAGGAAGTCACCGACGAAGAAGGCTGTCGCCATGACGAACCAGTCCTCGAAGAAGCAGGCCGAGAAGACCGCCGAGGCGGAGTCAGCGGCGTCCGCGACGGCCAAGAAGACCGCTGCGAAGGCAGCACGTAAGGCGCGCGCCCTACGCTGACGGCTTCCCGGTCCGGGACGGATGGCCCCGGACCGGGGCCCGTCGGGTCAGCGCGGCGCGGTCAGTGGGCGGCGCGGTCAGGAGGCGGCGCGGTCAGTAGACAGGGCCGGTGAACTTCTCGCCGGGGCCCTCGCCGGGCTCATCGGGGTACGCGCTGGCCTCGCGGAACGCGCGCTGCAGCCCCTGTAGGCCGTCCTTGACGACCCGGGCCTGCGGCCCCAGGTGTTCGGCCGACCCGGCCACCAGGCCGGCGAGGGCCGTGATGAGTTTGCGGGACTCGTCGAGATCCAACCGCGGGCTGGCAGAGGGGTCGTCGTCGGAGAGCCCCAGTTTCTCGGCAGCGGCACTCATGAGGACGACGATCGAACGGAAGATGATCTCCTGTGCGGAGACGTCCGCCAGATCGACGACCTCGACCTCGCGGGCGTCGAGGTGCCCCTCGAGCAGGTTCTCGGCGGCGGCCTGGTCGGTGGAGGCGGGCTGGTCGGTGGTCATGCCGAACACTGTCCCACGGACCGGTCGATATCGTGTCGCCAGCCACCGGTTTGGGGGCAACGCCGACGACTGGTACAGTCAACTCCCGACTGTGGGAACCCGCTACGTAGTGGGTTCCATCGTCCAAGAGGAGCCCGATCTCCCACCATCCGACGCCTGAAGGCAGTTTGATGGTCACCACCCCGACGAGGGGCCGCGAGTGATCGCGGACGTCTCGTCGTCGACGGGTGAGGAGTGAGAGGCCCCCGGCATCCCTGCCGTGGGGCCTTCTCGGTTTCACCGGCGTACCCGGTGTGGCCCGGGGTCCCTCGAGGGCGGATGCGCGACCGCGCCAGTGGTCGTGACAGAGCACCATCTACCGAGGAGGGCCCATCAGCGCCGAAGCACGTATCAACGAACGAATCCGTGTCCCCGAAGTCCGACTCGTCGGCCCCGGGGGCGAGCAGGTGGGGATCGTTCGCGTCGAGGATGCACTTCGTCTGGCCCTGGAGGCCGATCTGGACCTCGTCGAGGTCGCGCCCACCGCGCGCCCGCCGGTCTGCAAGATCATGGACTACGGAAAGTTCAAGTACGAGGCGGCGCAGAAAGAGCGCGAGTCGCGGAAGAACCAGCAGCAGACCGTGGTCAAGGAGCAGAAGCTCCGTCCGAAGATCGATACCCACGACTACGAGACCAAGAAGGGGAACGTCGTCCGTTTCCTGGAGAAGGGCTCGAAGGTCAAGGTCACGATCATGTTCCGCGGACGTGAGCAGTCCCGCCCCGAGCTGGGCTTCCGTCTGCTCCAGCGCCTGGCGGACGACATCACCGAGTACGGATACGTGGAGACCAGCGCCAAGCAGGACGGCCGCAACATGACCATGGTCGTCGCCCCCCACAAGGGCGCCAAGACCCGCGCCAAGGCGCAGGAGTCCAAGGTCACGGACCCCGCTTCCGAATAGGCCCTCCGCCGCCCAGACCACGGACGCCCGACGTCCGCACACCCGAGGTCCCACCGGGCCTTCCGGGACGAACCATGTGAGGAAGACCGATCATGCCGAAGATGAAGACCCACAAGGGCACCGCCAAGCGCTTCCGGAAGACCGGAACCGGCAAGCTGGTCCGCCAGCAGGCCAACCGTCGCCACATCATGGAGAAGAAGCCCACCAAGCGCACCCGTCGCCTCGACGGCCGTACGGATGTCGCCCCGGCCGACGTCCCCCGCATCAAGCGGCTTCTCGGGCTCTGAGCCCTCCCACCACCGAAGAGACTTCCGGTCGCCCACGAGCGACCGGCCCAAACCAGTGAGGATTGATCAGTGGCACGCGTGAAGAGGGCAGTCAACGCCCAGAAGAAGCGTCGGACCGTACTCGAGTCCACCAAGGGCTACCGCGGACAGCGTTCGCGGCTGTACCGCAAGGCCAAGGAGCAGATGCTCCACTCGATGACCTACAGCTACCGCGATCGTCGTGCGCGCAAGGGCGACTTCCGCAAGCTGTGGATCTCCCGCATCAACGCCGCGGCCCGCGCCAACGACATGACGTACAACCGCTTCGTCCAGGGCCTCAAGCTCGCGGGCGTCGAGGTCGACCGCAAGGTCCTCGCGGACCTCGCCGTCACCGACCCGGCCGCTTTCACGGCGCTGGTCGAGGTCGCGCGCAAGGCGCTGCCGGCCGACGTCAACGCGCCGGCTGCCTGACACCCGCGAATTGACGAACACTCCGCCCGCAGAGGGCACGGGACGACCCGCGGATCCGTTCACCGAACGGACCCCGCGGGTCGTTTCCGCATCCAAGCTCCACCGCGCCGCCGCCAGGCGTAAGGCCGGACGGTTCCTCGCCGAGGGGACCAACTCGGTCGAGGCGGCGGTGGCCACCGGCGTCGCGGTCGAGATCTTCTGCACCGCCGACGCACTCGACCGGTTCGCCGGCCTGGTCGACGCAGCCCGTTCCGCCGGGATCCCGGTGTCCGTTGCGACCGACCGGGCCCTGAAGGGACTGTCGGACACGGTCACCCCCACGGGCATCGTCGCGCTGTGCCGCACCGTGGTGCGCACGGCGACCGCGGACCCGGTCGGCGGCGGGCCCGCGGCCGGGACCGAACCGCTGCCCCGGTTGGTCGCCGTCGGCCAGGCGCTGTCCGAACCCGGCAACGTCGGCTCCCTGGTCCGCGTCGCGGACGCGCTCGGGGCCGACGCGGTCTGGCTCACCGAGGGGGCGGCCGACCCGGAGAACCCCAAGGCGGTCCGGGCGTCCGCCGGTAGCCTGTTTTATCTCCCGGTCGTGCGGGGGATCGCCGAGGACCACCTGATCGACCGGGCGCACCGGGCGGGACTGCAGGTGGCGGTCGCCGATGCCCACGGCGAAGTGGACGTCGAGCGGGCGGACGAGGCCCTCGCCGAGCCGACCGCGTGGATCTTCGGCAACGAGGCCCACGGGGTGCCCGAGCACCTCGCCGCGCGCGCGGATCTCCGCGTCCGCATCCCCATCCGTGGAAGGGCCGAGAGCCTGAACATCGTCACCGCCGCCTCCATCTGCCTCCACACGAGCGCCCGGCTGCTGGCGGGATCATGACCGCGACCCTCACCGCCCGCGGATTCGGCGCCACCCGCGGGGCGCGGACCCTGTTCGACGGGCTTGACCTCGTCGTCGCACCCGGAGACGTCTGGGGTCTCACCGGACCCAACGGCGCCGGAAAGTCCACTCTCCTCCACGCGCTGGCCGGCGACCCCGTCGCCGAGATGACGGGGCAGCTCACCCTCAGCCCGCCGGACGCCACGGTCGGGCTCCTCCGACAGGAGGTGGAGCGCGACGACGACGAGGTGGTCCGCGACTTCCTGCACCGCATCACCGGGGTCGCGGACGCGCTCGAGCGGATGAACGCGCTGGCTGGGCAGATGGCGGATTCCGACTCAGCCGCCGACGCCTACGGGGACGCCCTGGAGCGCTGGCTGGCCCTCGGCGGCGGCGACCTCGACGAGCGTATCCCCGTCACCGCAGCCCGGTTGGGGCTCGACGACACGGTCCTGGACCTGCCGATGGCGGCGCTGTCGGGAGGGCAGGCCGCCCGCGTGAACCTCGGCGCCGTGCTGCTCAGCCAGTACGGCATCCTGCTGCTGGACGAGCCCACCAACGACCTCGACCTGGCCGGGTTGGCCGTCCTTGAGGAGTTCATGCAGGCCGAACGGCGCCCGATAGTGGTGGTCAGCCATGACCGCGAATTCCTGGCCAGGTGCGTCACCGGGATCGTCGAACTGGACTCGGCCCAGCAGCAGATCACCGTCTTCGACGGTGGCTACGAGGCGTACCTCGCCGAACGGGCGCTGGCACGTCAACGGGCCCGCGACGCCTACGAGGAGTACGCTGGCCGGGTCGATCAGCTGAAGGACCGCGTGCAGACGCAGAAGTCCTGGCTGGACAAGGGCGTGCGCAACACGATGCGCAAGACCGGCGGAAAGGACGCGGAGCGCGACAAGCACATCCGGAACCGGGCGGGCCAGCGCTCCGAGAAGCAGGCCGCCAAGATCTCCCAGTCCGAGCGGGCGATGGAACGCCTCGAGGTGGTCGCCGAGCCGCGCAAGGAGTGGGAGCTCCAGATGGAGATCGCGACGGCGCCCCGTTCCGGTTCCGTGGTGGCCGTGCTCGCCGAGGCTGTCGTGCGCCGCGGCGACTTCGTCCTCGGCCCGGTGACCCTGCAGGTCGACGCCGGGGACCGGATCCTCATCAGCGGCTCCAACGGCTCGGGCAAGACCACGCTGCTCGCCGCGATCACCGGGGAGCGGGCGGTCGACTCGGGCCGCGCGACCGTCGGGTCGGGGGTCCAGCCCGGGAGGGTGGACCAGGCACGGTCGGAGTTCGGCGGGCCGGACCCGCTGCTGGACACGTTCTGCGTCGCCGCCGACCCGGCCGGCCTCGACCCCACCGAGGCGCGCACCCTGCTCGCCAAGTTCGGGCTCGGTGGAGAACACGTCGCCCGCGGCTGCGCGTCACTGTCACCGGGGGAGCGGACCCGTGCCGCGTTGGCCCTCCTTCAGCAGCGCGGGGTGAACCTGCTGGTGCTGGACGAGCCGACCAATCATCTGGACCTGCCGGCGATCGAGCAACTGGAACAAGCCGTGGACGCGTTCGGCGGCACGGTCCTGCTCATCACCCACGACCGGCGGATGCGGGACGCCTTCCGCGCGACCCGCGAACTGCTGGTGGATGCGGGCTCGGTGCGGGAACGACGCTGACGGGGCTCCCCCCGGCCATCGCCGGGGGGAGCGGGGGCGGGACCGGGGATCGACTAGTCTTGGCCCCGATGCGGGGCGGTCGACGGAAGTCCGCCGTGACGGGGAGGACGAGGGCACCGGTGAGCGAAGACACAGGCGAGGTCCGGATCGACGAGGAGTCGCTGGCGCGGTACTCCGCGGACGCCGAGGCCGCGTTCGCCGCCGCGGCGGACCTCGAGGCGCTGGCCGCCGCCAAGACGGCGCACCTCGGTGACCGCAGCCCCATCGCGCTGGGTCGTCGTACCCTCGGCTCTCTCCCCAAGGAGCAGAAGGCGTCCGCGGGCAAGGCCGTCAACGTGGCGCGGACCCGGGTCCAGCAGGCGTATGACTCCCGTCTGGCCGAACTGCAGGCCGAGCGGGACGCCGCCGTCCTCGTGGCCGAGACGCTCGACCTGACGGTCCCGTCGGGGCGCGCGCCGGTGGGCGCGCAGCACCCCATCACCATCATCACCGAGCAGGTCGCGGATGTGTTCGTGGCCATGGGGTGGGAGATCACGGAGGGGCCCGAGGTCGAGGCGGAGCACTACAACTTCGATGCGCTCAACTTCCTTCCCGACCACCCGGCGCGCACCCTCCAGGACACCTTCCACATCGCGCCCGAGGGCAGCCGGCAGGTGTTGCGCACCCACACCTCGCCGGTGCAGATCCGCACCATGCTCGACCGGGAACCGCCGATCTACGTGGCCTGCCCGGGCCGCACGTTCCGCACCGATGAACTCGACGCCACCCACACCCCGGTGTTCCACCAGGTCGAGGGCCTGGCGATCGACAAGGGGCTGACCATGGCGCACCTGCGCGGCGCGCTCGACGCGTTCGCCCGCGCCCTGTTCGGTCCGGAGACCCGCACCCGGATGCGGCCCAACTACTTCCCGTTCACCGAGCCCTCCGCCGAGGTCGACGTGTGGTTCCCGCGCAAGAAGGGCGGCGCCGGCTGGGTCGAGTGGGGCGGCTGCGGAATGGTGCACCCCAACGTGCTGACGGCCTGCGGCATCGACCCCGAGGAGTACTCGGGCTTCGCGTTCGGCATGGGCCTGGAGCGCACCCTGCAGTTCCGCAACGGCCTGTCCGACATGCGCGACATGGTGGAGGGCGACGTTCGCTTCTCCCTGCCGTTCGGCATCCGCTCCTGACCCGCCGCATCCACCCCCCACCCCTGAAGACGAAGGACCCCACAGTGCGAATTGCGCAGTCCTGGCTGACCGAGATCCTGCAGCGGGCCAACGACGGCTGGTCCGTCAGCCCGGCCGAGCTCGACGCCGGTTTCGTGCGCGTCGGACTCGAGGTGGAGGGCGAACCGGAGCAGTTGCCCGAGGTCGACGGCCCGCTCACCATCGGCCGTGTCAGCACCATCGAGGAGCTGGAGGGCTTCAAGAAGCCCATCCGCTTCTGTCTGGTCGACGTGGGCGGTGACGAGCCGCAGCAGATCGTGTGCGGCGCCCGCAACTTCGCGGAAGGCGACCTGGTCGTCGTCGCCCTACCGGGCACCGTCCTGCCGGGCGGGTTCGAGATCGGCAAGCGCAAGACCTACGGCAAGCCGAGTGAGGGCATGATCTGTTCGGCCTCCGAGCTGGGGATCGGCTCCGACCACAGCGGGATCATCGTCCTCGCCGAGGGCACCGCCGAGCCCGGGGACCCCGCCGGCCCGGTGTTGGCCGCGGGTGCCGGCGAGCGGGACACCGTGATCGAACTCAACGTGACGCCGGACCGTGGCTACTGCCTGTCGGCCCGTGGTCTGGCCCGCGAGCTGGCGTGCGGGTTCGACCTGGATTTCGCCGACCCGGCGGTCGAGCTCGGGCTGCCGTCGGAGAAGGAGGCCTGGCCGCTCGAGGTGACCGCCGAGTCCGGTGCCCAGCGGTTCGCCCTGCGCCGGGTCACCGGAGTCGACCCGTCCGCGCGGACCCCGTGGTGGATGGCGCGCCGCCTGCTGCTCTCGGGCGTGCGGCCGATCTCCCCGGCCGTCGACGTCACCAACTACGTCATGCTCGAGCTGGGTCATCCCATGCACGCGTTCGACGCGGGGCGCCTGCAGGGCGGGCTCGTCGTCCGTCGGGCTCGCGCGGGGGAGGCCCTCACGACCCTCGACGATGTCGAGCGCACGCTCGATCCCGAGGACGTCGTCATCTGCGACGACCGCGGCCCGATCTCGTTGGCGGGCGTCATGGGCGGTGCGAGCACGGAGGTCTCCGACGACACGACCGACGTCCTGCTCGAGGCCGCCGTGTGGGACACCCTCGCGGTGTTCCGGACCATCCGCCGCCACAAGCTCCCCAGCGAGGCGGGCAAGCGTTACGAGCGTGGGGTCGACGCCGCCGCGTCGATCGCGGCGTTGGACCGCGCGGCCACCCTGCTCGCCGAGATCACCGGCGGCACCGTGGAGGCCTCTCTCACGGACGTCGGTTCGGCGCCCGCGATGCCGACGATCGCGTTCGACCCCGAGCGGCCCTCGCGGGTGGCGGGGGTCGAGTATCCGGTGGGGACCACCCGTCGCCGTCTGGAGCAGATCGGGTGCGCCGTCGCCGGCGATGACGCGGTGTTGCTGGAGGTGACCGCCCCGGCCTGGCGTCCCGACCTGACCCTGCCCGCGGATCTGGTCGAGGAGGTGCTTCGCCTGGAGGGACTGGAGAACATCCCGTCGGTGCTGCCCACCGCGCCCGCCGGTCGCGGACTCACCGCGTTCCAGCGCGGCCGCCGTGCCGTGGGGCACGCCCTGGCGGCGGCCGGGCACGTCGAGGTGCTCACGTCGCCGTTCTGTGACCCGTCGGTGTTCGACGCCATGGGACTGGACGACGACGACGAGCGCCGCAGCACCATGGCCGTGGTCAATCCCCTCGAGAGCGACAAGGCGCATCTGGCCACCACGCTGCTGCCCTCGCTGGCCGAGATCGCCCGCCGCAACATCACGCGCGGGGCCCGCGACCTGGCGCTGTTCTCGGTTGCGCAGGTGTCCTTCCGGACGCCGACGACATCCGGGGTCGACATGCTGCCGGTCGATCGCGAGCCGACTCCGCAGGAGCGGGACAGCCTGGCGGCATCGCTGCCCGACCAGCCGCTCCACGTGGCAGCCCTCTACACCGGTAGGCGCGAGCCGGGCGGGCACTTCGGCCCCGGCCGGGAGGCCGACGCCCTCGACGCGGTGGAGGCGGCGAGGATCGTCGGGCGAGCCCTCGGGGCCGAGGTCGAGGTGCGGGCGGCCGAGCGCGCACCGTGGCACCCGGGTCGCTGCGTGGAGGTCCTGGTCGATGGTGGCGACCGCGACGCCGGGCCGGGTGAGATCGTGGTGGTCGGTCACGCCGGTGAGCTACACCCCGCGGCGTGCGAGCGGCTCGGGCTCCCGGCGCGCACGTGCGCGGTCGAACTGGACCTCACCGCGATCGGCGCCCGGGAGGTGCTGCCGGCCCCGACCATCTCGCCGTTCCCGCCCGTGAACCAGGATGTGGCGCTCGTCGTGGACGTGGCCGTGCCCGCTGCGCAGGTCGAGGCTGCACTCCGCTCGGGAGGCGGGGAGCTGCTCGAGAGCGCGCGACTGTTCGACGTCTACACCGGCGCCCAGCTCGGGGACGGGCGTAAGTCCCTCGCCTACGCGTTGACGTTCCGTGCCGACGACCGCACCCTCACGGAGGACGAGGCGAGCGCATGGCGCACGGCCGCCGTCGAGGCGGCGGAGAAGGCCGTGGGGGCGAGCCTGCGTGGCTGACGGCCGACGCCCCGCCGGTGCACGGGTGCCGCGGGTCCTGTGCATCGCGGGCACGGACCCGTCCGGCGGCGCCGGGCTGCTCGCCGACACCAAGGCCGTCGCCGCGATGGGCGGGTACGGAATGGGTGCCGTCACCGCGGTCACGATCCAGAACACCGTCGGGGTGACCGGGGTGCACGCCGTGCCCGTCGACGACGTGATTGCCCAGCTCGACGCCGTCGCCAATGACGTGACGATCGACGCCGTCAAGATCGGCATGCTCGGTGAGGCCGCTCTGGTGGAGGCGGTCGGCGACTGGCTTCGTCGTCGTCGTCCAGCCCACGTCGTCCTCGACCCGGTGATGGTGGCCACCACCGGAGGCCGGCTGGCCAGTGAGGACGCGGCGCGGATGCTGCGGGACCTCGTCCCGCTGGCGGACCTGGTGACGCCCAATGTCCCCGAACTCGCGGTGCTGTGTGGCGGCGAGCCCGCGGAGCACATCGAGACGATCGTCGGGCAGGCCGAGCTCGTGCACGAGCAGACCGGCTGCGCGGTGCTCGCCACCACGGGCGATCTGGACGACGGCAGTGCGGAGGACGTGCTGGTGGAGTCCGAGGGGGACCGACGCACGACGCTGCGTCTGCCGTTCGTCCGCGTCGACACCCCGCACACGCACGGCACCGGGTGTTCGTTGTCCTCGGCGCTGGCCACCGCGCGGGTGGGGGAGAGGGACTGGGAGGCGGCCTACCGCCGCGTCCGCCCGTGGATCGACGGGGCCCTCCACGGCGGTCTCACCCTGGAGGTCGGCCGCGGTTCCGGCCCGCTGGACCACACTTGGTTCCTGCACCGCTGACCTGGGACGGCGCGGCCGTCCGCACCGACTGTGTCGTACACCTGTGCGAGTATCGGTTCCGCCGAACGGCCGAGACGATCAGGAGCAGACAGTGAACACCTCCCACAACACCTCCCACAACACCTCGCAGGGCACCTCGCAGACCCGATCGCAGGACGGGCACGAGGGCGCCGGGCCCCCCTCGTCAGAGAAGGCGTTGGACAGGGTCCGCAAACTCTTCGCCAAAGCCGAGAGCGTGGCGGGCACGCCCGAGGCCGAGGTCCTGCTCGAGCGTGCCTACGCCCTGCTCGCCAAGTACGGCGTCGACGAGGCGCTCGCGCGGACCGGTCCGGATACCGCCGCCGAGGTGGCGGTCATCGACCACGTGATCTCCGGGAGCTATCAACCCGACCAGGTGGGACTGGTGGCCGCCCTCGCCGCCGCGATGCACTGCCGGGCCGTCACGTCCGCCCGCGGCGACGGCACCCGGGTCGTGCACATCGTGGGGGTTCGCCGCCACGTCGAGCGGGTGGGCATGCTCGCCGGGGCCCTCACCGGGGTCATGCTCGCCGCAGCGGCCAGACAGCGGCCCTCCCCGGGTGTCTCCGCGGTCACCCACCGCAAGTCGTTCATGACCGGTTTCGCCTTCGAGGTGGGGCGGAGACTGGAGGCCGCCGAGCGGGGCGCGGTGGCCGAGAGCCGGGACGCCGCGGGCGCCGGGCTCGTCCTGCGGTCCGACTCGCAGCGGGCGGAGACCGAACTCCGTCGGCGCTTCCCGACCGCCGTCCGCGGTGCCCGCAGGCGGGTCGGTACGTCCGGGATCGAGGAGGGGCGTCGGGTCGGTGGCTCGGTGGATCTCGGCCAGCGCCGCTTCACGGGCGGCCGCCGGCAGATCGGGGCCTGACCCCGCACGCGGGGCGCCGGGCGGCGGGGCGTCGGACGGCGGGGCGTCGGACGGCGGGGGGCGGGGCTCGCCGGGGGAGATGCAAAACATTGCAAAGTGGTGCATACTCGTGCGTATGGCAATCACGGTGGCGGTCGCAGGTGCTTCGGGTTACGCGGGCGGGGAATTCCTCCGACTCCTACTCGGGCACCCGTCCTATGCGGCGGGGGAGTTAAAGATCGGCACGCTCGCCGCCGGGTCGAGCGCCGGACAGACGCTCGGGGAGCACCACCCGCACCTGCTGCCCCTCGCCGACCGCGTCCTCGCGGAGACCGAGGCGGAGACGCTCGAAGGCCACGACGTCGTGGTGCTGGGGCTGCCCCACGGGCATTCCGCGGCGATCGCCGAGCAACTGGGGCCGGACGTCCTCGTCGTCGACCTCGGGGCGGACTTCCGACTGGTGGACGCAGAGGACTGGACGGCGTACTACGGCTCCGAGCACTCCGGTACCTGGCCGTACGGTCTCCCGGAGCTCCCCGGGGCGCGTGAGGCGCTGCGGTCCACCCGCCGCGTCGCGGTCCCGGGGTGCTTCCCCACGGGCGCCACGCTCGCGCTGTTCCCGGCCGTCGCGGCCGGCCTCGTCGACGCCTCCGCCATCACGATCGTCTCCGTGACCGGAGCGTCGGGCGCAGGCAAGGCCGCCAAGGTCCCGATGCTCGCCGCGGAGGTCATGGGCTCGGCCAAGGCGTACGGCGTGACCACCCACCGGCACACGCCCGAGATCACCCAGAACCTTCGTGCGGTCACCGACGCGGAGGTGTCGGTGAGCTTCACCCCGGTTCTCGCCCCCATGGCCCGCGGCATCCTCACCACCGCGGTGGCGCCCACGACCGCGACCGCCGAGGAGCTCCGGGCGGTGTACGCCGAGGCGTTCGGAGACGAGCCGTTCGTCCACGTCCTGCCCGCGGGCGTGCAGCCCATGACCGCCTCCGTGCTCGGATCCAATGCGGTGCAACTCGGCATCGAGGTCGACGAGCGCGCCGGCCGCGCGGTGTTCACGGCGGCGATCGACAACCTCGCCAAGGGCACCGCCGGGGGCGCGATCCAGTCGATGAACCTCGCGCTCGGACTCCCCGAGACCGCCGGACTCAGCACCGTCGGCCTGGCCCCGTGACCGCAGACGCCCTGGCGGGCGCCACCTCCAGAGGCCGGGTCCACGGTCTCGAGATGTGGTGGGCCCCGGAGGGAACCCATGCGATGTTCTGGGTCGCCCCCGCCGGCTCGACCGGCATCCTCCACGTCCACGGTGACGGGGCGGACGCGGTGGAACTGCGGTGGAGCACCCTGAGCGCCGAGATCCCGTCCACCCGCGCGGTCGTCCTGCTCGACGGCCCCGGCGTCGGAGACCCCGGCGCGGACTTCACGGCCGCGCACGAGGTCGCCGAGAACGTCGCCCGGTTCGTCAGCACGAGATCGGGTGTCGAGGCCGGCCCGATCGAGGTGCTCGTCTTCCGGCCCGACACCGATCACGCGCCGTGGCCGGAACCCGCACCGACGGCGGACGGAGCCGAGTTCCGTTTCCGACACCGCGGTGGCGCGGACGTCCGACTCGCCCTGACCATTCCCGACCAGCCCGGAGAGGCCTGACATGACCACCGAGATGAACGACGGCTCCACGCAGCTGACGCCGTTCGTCCGCGCGCACGTGCTCGCCGAGGCGCTGCCGTGGCTGCAGAAGTTCCACGACAAGATCGTCGTGGTCAAGTACGGCGGTAACGCCATGGTGGACGACGACCTCAAAGCAGCTTTCGCGGCGGATATGGTGTTCCTGCGCACCTGCGGGCTCAAGCCCGTGGTGGTCCACGGGGGCGGGCCGCAGATCACCTCCATGCTCGGTCGTCTGGGCATGGAGGGCGAGTTCCGCGGCGGGTTCCGGGTCACCACCCCCGAGGTCATGGACATCGTCCGCATGGTGCTGTTCGGCCAGGTCGGACGCGAGCTCGTCGGTCTGATCAACGCCCACGGCCCCTACGCGGTCGGGATATCCGGAGAGGACGCGGGACTGTTCACCGCGGTTCGCCGGACAGCGATGGTCGACGGGGAACCCACCGACATCGGCCTGGTCGGCGATGTGCAGTCCGTCGACCCGCGGGCCGTCCTCGACCTCATCGAAGCGGGCAGGATCCCCGTCGTGTCGACCATCGCGCCCGACTCCGACGGAACCGTGCACAACATCAACGCCGACTCCGCGGCCGGGGCGCTCGCAGCGGCCCTGGGTGCGGAGAAGCTGATCGTCCTCACCGACGTCGAGGGGCTGTACACCGACTGGCCGGACCGCTCGTCCCTCGTGACGCATCTCGGTACCGAACCACTCGAGCGGCTCCTCCCGTCCCTCGAGAGCGGGATGGTTCCCAAGATGGAGGCCTGTCTGCGGGCGGTCCGGGGCGGGGTGCACGCAGCCCATGTCATCGACGGCCGCGTCGAACACTCGGTGTTGCTCGAGATCCTCACCGAAGGGGGCATCGGGACGATGGTCACCGAGGGCCACCACGAAACCAGGTCGCCGGCAGGAGTCGAGAAATGAACGACACGCACACCGTCACCGACACCCCGACCCTCACCGCGCGGTGGGACGACGCGCTGATGCGCAACTACGGCACCCCGCCGCTCGAGCTGGTCTCGGGCAGTGGCGCGACGCTCACGGGCGCCGACGGTCGTAGGTACGTCGACCTGCTCGGCGGGATCGCCGTGAACTCCCTCGGACACGGACACCCGGCCGTGGTCGACGCGGTCAGTCGCCAGGTCGCCGAACTCGGGCACATCTCCAATCTGTACGTCCACCCCAGGGTGGTCGAGCTGGCCGAGCGTCTCGAGTCCCTCTTGGCGGTGGACCAGCCGGTGCGTGCCTTCTTCTGCAACTCGGGAGCCGAGGCCAACGAGGCCGCGTTCAAGATCGCCCGCCGGACGGGCCGGTCCCGCATCCTGGCAGCGGAGAACGGATTCCACGGACGGACGATGGGGGCGTTGGCGATGACGGGCCAGCCCGCCAAGCGCGCGCCGTTCGAGCCGATGCCCCCCGGGGTCGAGTTCTTCCCCTACGGCGACATCGAAGCCCTGACCACGCTGGTGGAGCAGGCTCCGGGCGAGACGGCCGCCGTCATCATCGAACCGCTCCAGGGCGAGGGCGGCGTCGTCGAGCCTCCCGAGGGGTTCCTCGCCGACGTGCGCGCCCTGTGCACCGAGCACGGCGTCCTCATGATCGTGGACGAGGTCCAGACGGGGATCGCCCGTACCGGTGCGATGTTCGCCTGCCGCAAGGCCGGGGTCGTGCCCGACGTGATCACCCTCGCGAAGGGACTCGGTGGTGGCCTGCCGATCGGCGCGTGCCTCGGCGTCGGCGCCGCGGGCGAACTACTCACCGCCGGGCAGCACGGCACCACCTTCGGCGGTAACCCGATCTCGTGCGCCGCCGCTCTCGCCGTACTCGACACGATCGAGTCCGATGACCTCGTGGCGCACGTCGACCGCCTCGGAAAGATCATCGCCGCCGAGATCGAGTGCCTCGACCACCCACTGGTCGACCACGTGCGTGGACGGGGCCTCCTGCTCGGGATCGTGCTCACCGCGCCGGCCGCCAAAGCGGTGGAGGAGGCGGCGCGCGGAGCCGGGTACCTGGTGGGCGCCACCACGGCGGACGTGGTCCGTCTCGCACCACCGCTCATCCTCGCCGAACAGCAGGTCGCCGAGTTCGTGTCCGCGCTGCCCGGGATCCTCGACACCGCGTCGTCCACCATCGCAGCCCAGAAGGAGTCCTCGTCATGACCGGCCCGACCGTCAGCTCATCGACCGCCGCGGCCGCGTCGACCGCGACCTCGACCCCTGCGGTCCGTCACTTCCTCCGCGACGACGACCTCAGCCCCGCCGAGCAGGCCGAAGTCCTGGACCTCGGGTTGAAGCTCAAGGCCGAGCCGTTCTCCGCCCGACCCCTGGAGGGCCCGCGGTCTGTCGCGGTCATCTTCGACAAGACATCCACCCGCACCCGGTTCTCGTTCGACGCCGGGATCGCGGAACTGGGCGGGAACGCCATCGTCGTCGAGTCCGGCTCCACCCAGATGGGCAAGGGGGAGACCCTCTCCGACACCGCCCGGGTGATGTCGCGCTACGTCGAGGCGATCGTGTGGCGCACCTACTCCCAGGACGGCCTCGTAGAACTCGCCGCCCACGCGGACGTCCCCGTCGTCAACGCCCTGAGCGACGAGTTCCATCCGTGCCAGATCCTGGCCGACCTCCTCACCATCCGGGAGAACTTCGGCCGCACCGAGGGACTCCGGGCGGTGTACCTGGGGGACGGGGCCAACAATATGGGCCACTCCTATCTGCTCGGGTTCGCGACCGCGGGTATGCACATCACCATCGCGGCCCCCGAGGGGTATCAGCCCACCGGTCAGGTGGTCGCCGACGCCGAGCGGATCGCCGCGGAGACCGGTGGTTCGGTGACCATCACGACGGACGTCGACCGGGCTGTCGACGGCGCCGACGTCCTCATCACCGACACCTGGGTCTCGATGGGCATGGAGGACTCGGCCACGCAGCGACTGCGGGACCTCGCCGACTACCAGCTGGACCGGGCGTCGGTGGCCAGGGCCTCGGACGATGTCATCGTCCTGCACTGCCTGCCCGCCTACCGGGACAAGGAGATCTCCGCCGAGGTGATCGACGGCCCCCGCAGTCGGGTCTTCGACGAGGCCGAGAACCGACTCCACGCCCAGAAGGCGCTGCTGGTCTGGCTACTGGAGCGATCGTGACCGCCGTCGGCACCGTCAGCCGGACGGCCCGGCACGCCCGGATCACGGAGATCCTGCGTCGCCGACCGGTGCGCAGTCAGACCGAGCTCGCCGAGGCGTTGGCGCAGGAGGGTATCGCCGTGGCGGTGGCCACCCTCAGCCGGGACCTGGACGAACTCGGCGCCGTGAAGCTCCGCGCCGCCGACGGAGGCGCCGGGCGCTACGTGATCCCCGAGGACGGCAGCCACGTGCCGGGAATCCCCGGCGGGACGGACCGGCTGGGCAGGCTGATCGCGGACCTGCTCGTGTCCGCCGACCACAGTGCCAACATCGCGGTCCTGCGAACTCCTCCCGGGGCGGCAAACTTCCTCGCCAGCGCCCTCGACCGGGCCAATCTGGACGACGTCGTCGGGACCATCGCGGGGGATGACACCATATTCGTGATGGCCCGTGAACCCGTCACCGGAGCCGAACTCGCCGACCGGCTGGCCGGACTGGCACGACGCCAGATCTGACCGGCCCCGCACACCCCTGAACAGACCCCACACATCAAGGAGAACACCATGTCCGATCGCGTCGTCCTCGCCTACTCCGGCGGACTCGATACCTCCGTCGCCATCAGCTGGATCGGTCAGGAGACCGGTGCCGAGGTCGTCGCCGTCGCCATCGACCTCGGTCAGGGTGGTGAGGACATGGACGTCATCCGGCAGCGCGCACTGGACTGCGGAGCCGTCGAGTCGGTGGTCGTGGACGCCCGCGACGAGTTCGCCGATGATTACTGCGCCCCCACGATCAAGGCCAACGGCCTGTACATGCGCGAGTACCCGCTGGTCTCGGCGATCTCCCGTCCGCTCATCGTCAAGCACCTGGTCACCGCGGCCAAGATGCACGGCGGGACCTCCGTGGCGCACGGTTGCACGGGTAAGGGCAACGACCAGGTCCGCTTCGAGGTCGGTTTCGGTGCGCTCGCGCCGGACCTCGACGTGATCGCGCCGGTCCGTGACTACGCCTGGACCCGTGAGAAGGCCATCGAGTTCGCCGAGCGGAACGAGATCCCGATCAACGTCACCAAGAAGTCGCCGTTCTCCATCGACCAGAACGTCTGGGGCCGTGCGGTGGAAACGGGCTTCCTGGAGGATCTGTGGAACGCCCCGACCAAGGACGTCTACGACTACACCGAGGACCCCACTATCAACTTCGCCGCGCCCGACGAGGTCACGGTGACCTTCTCCGAGGGCGTGCCGGTCGCGATCGACGGCCGCAAGGTGAGCGTGCTCGAGGCGATCGAGGAGCTCAACCGTCGTGGTGGCGCGCAGGGCGTCGGGCGCCTCGACATGGTCGAGGACCGCCTGGTGGGCATCAAGAGCCGCGAGGTCTACGAGGCGCCGGGCGCCATGATCCTCATCACCGCCCACAAGGCGCTCGAGGACGTCACCCTCGAGCGTGAGCTCGCCCGGTACAAGTCCGGCGTGTCCGACACCTGGTCCAACGCGGTCTACGACGGTCTGTGGTTCTCGCCGCTCAAGTACGCCCTGGACGCCTTCATCGACAACACGCAGCAGCACGTGTCGGGCGACATCCGGATGGTCCTGCACGGCGGCTCGATCACCGTCAACGGCCGTCGTTCCGACTCCTCGCTCTACGACTTCAACCTCGCCACCTACGACGAGGGCGACTCGTTCGACCAGAGCTACGCGAAGGGCTTCGTCAACCTGCACGGCCTGAGCTCCAAGATCGCCGCCAAGCGGGACCTCGGCCTGTGAGTGCGGAGCAGGGCGACTCCGGGCGCCACGGCACCAACACGGGCTCGCTGTGGGGTGGTCGGTTCTCCGGCGGGCCGTCGGAGGCCATGGCCGCGCTGAGCAAGTCCACCCACTTCGACTGGGAGCTGGCCCCGTACGACATCCGCGCGTCCAAGGCCCACGCCCGGGTTCTGCACCGCGCGGGTCTGCTCACCGGTCCCGACCTGGACGCCATGCTCGACGGGTTGGACCGCCTCGCCGCGGACGTCGATTCGGGGGCGTTCGTCCCGGCGGAGTCCGACGAGGACGTGCACGGTGCCCTCGAGCGCGGCCTGATCGAGCGGGTGGGGCCCGAGGTGGGGGGTCGGCTGCGAGCGGGCCGGTCGCGCAACGACCAGGTGGCCACCCTGTTCCGCATGTGGCTCCGCGACGCCGTGCGGGCGGTCGCGGCGGGGGTCCTCGATGTGGTCGACGCGCTCGTCGGCCAGGCGGACGCCCACCCCGAGACGGTGATGCCGGGCAAGACGCACTTCCAGGCCGCGCAGCCGGTCCTGCTCGCCCACCAGTTGCTCGCGCACGCCCAGCCGTTGCTGCGCGATCTGGACCGGATCCGTGACCTCGACCGCCGTCTGGCGGTGTCGCCGTACGGATCGGGTGCGCTGGCCGGGTCGTCGTTGGGGTTGGACCCGGACGCGATCGCCGCCGAGCTCGGTTTCGACCGGGCGGCCGACAACTCGATCGACGCCACGAGCTCCCGCGACTTCGCCGCCGAGGCGTCGTACGTGCTGGCGCAGATCGCGGTCGACCTGTCCCGCCTGGCGGAGGAGATCATCGCCTGGTCCACGCCCGAGTTTGGGTACGTGACGCTGGCGGACGAGTGGTCGACGGGCAGCTCGATCATGCCGCAGAAGAAGAACCCGGACGTGGCGGAGTTGATGCGCGGGAAGACCGGTCGACTGATTGGTAACCTGACCGGCCTGCTGGCGACCCTCAAGGCGCAACCGCTGGCCTACAACCGCGATCTGCAGGAGGACAAGGAACCGGTCTTCGACTCGGTGGCGCAGCTGGATCTGTTGCTGCCGGCCATGGCCGGTCTCGTGGCCACCCTGGAGTTCCATCCGGAGCGGCTCGCCGAGCTCGCTCCCGCCGGGTTCACCCTGGCCACCGACATCGCGGAGTGGATGGTCCGGCAGGGCGTCCCGTTCCGGGTCGCCCACGAGGCGGCGGGGGAGTGCGTCCGTGTGGCCGAGAACCGCGGCGTCGGGCTCGACGAGTTGGACGACGACGAGTTGGCGGCCGTGGACCCCGCGCTGACGCCCGAGGTACGCGAGGTCCTCACCGTCACCGGTTCGATCGCGTCGAGGAACGCCCGGGGTGGCACCGCGGGCGAGGCGGTGGCCGCGCAGCGCAGGCGGCTGGGCGAGATCCGCGACGAGTTCGCGGGCTGGGTAGGGTGAGCGCCATGTCCGTCATCGACGCACGTCTGCTCGAGATCCTCGCCTGCCCCGAGGACAAGGGCCCGCTCCTGCTCGCGGGATCGGAGACGCTGTACAACCCGCGTCTGCGCCGGGCCTACCGGATCGACGACGGCATCCCCGTGCTGTTGGTCGACGAATCCCGGCAGGTGGACGACGCCGAGCACGCGGAGCTGGTCGCCCTGGCAGGTGGAGGCACCGAGGGGTGAGTCCCCCGGACGACCGGACAGGCCCCGCCGTCGGCACCGATACCGATCGGTTCCGGACGCTGCTGCGGGAGTCATCGCCTGACACCGCGGCCCGGGCTCTGCTCGGAGGGATCCTGTCCCACGGCGCGGTCTCGGTGAGGATCATGGAGGTCGAGGCCTACGGCGGGCCACCGGAATCCCGCTTTCCCGACGCGGCCGCTCACACCTGGCCGGGCCCCACCCCCCGGAACGAGGTCATGTTCGGGGACGCCGGTCATCTGTACGTCTACCTGAGCCACGGGATCCACCAGTGTGTGAACATCACGTGCCGGCCCGCCGGGGAGGGCGGGGGTGTTCTGCTCCGGGCGGCCCGCATCGCCGGCGGCCACGAGGTCGTGGACTCCCGCCGGCCCGGCATCCCGGCCGAGCGGGCCGCCCGCGGACCCGGCAATCTCGGCAGGACCCTGGGCATCGACCTCACGATGAGGGGCATCGACGTGCTCGACTCGTCGTCGTCGGTCCACTTCCGCCCGGACCCGCTCCCCGGCCACCACATCAGGTCCGGTCCGAGGGTCGGGGTCTCCCGTGAGGCCGACCGCCCGTGGCGGTTCTGGGTGGCCGGCGCACGGGAGGTCTCCGCGTACCGACGCAGCCCACGGGCCCCGCAGGTGACCCGCCCCGTGGTG